>OMVW01000046.1 GCA_900314595.1 uncultured Dialister sp.
TTACTTCTGGCAGGGTGAATAAAGGCTTATTTCCCCTATATATGATAGAAGAACTTCGATTTAGAGGTATTTTATACGCTGCTAAGTTAATGATATTGCAGTTAACATGTCCCTATCAGAGGAAAAAATGCATCACCCTGATTAATAAACGTATTAAAAATAACAATATTAATTTTATAAATCCATCCAAAAATCCAGATGATGAGAAATACCATACTTTCAATACAAATCATTTCGATTTAATTGTTAAATTCTTTCAAATCAAGGAAAATCCAAAATATTGTTATAAATATACCGGAAGTTCCCAAACATTATATACATATAGTGACTCAGCATTGGATTTCATAATGGATGAAATAAAAAAGGATCCTGCACATATCATCGAAACCATAAAAGGCAAATTAAAAAAGAGCTAACCCCAGGGGCAAAGGAATTCTAAGCATAACGCCTACTCCCATTCGGGAACCCAGCCAATTTCCTTCACGAGTTGCTCTCTTTATTTAAATTATATCAAATTCGGGAATAAAAAAAAAGATTATAATGCTCCATTCTAAAAGCATTGAATCTTTATTTCTTATGCACTAAAATAAATTTACAAGAAAAAATGGCTCTACCATTTTACGGGGATGACATGATGAATGCCGTCCCCGGTTTTATTATGTAAGAAATTTACGAACCGTGCTATAATAATATCGTCATGGGGGCGTAGCTCAGCCGGGAGAGCGTCTGCTTCGCATGCAGAAGGTCGAGAGTTCAATCCTCTTCGTCTCCACCAGGAGCGGGTATCGCAGGGTGCTCGCTTTTATCGTGCTTTTTACCTGCTTCATCGGTTACCAGGATAACGTAGATTTTTATTTTTCTTTACTACTCCCCTCTTTACTCCCTTCTTTTTTATTTGGCTATCCTGACGACCCGTTCTTCGGATTTCTTTTCTATCAGCCTCTTTGGCAGCAGATTATAATATAGAAAATAAAATATGTATTTTTTTATTTTCAGAAAGGAGAAGGGAATCCTATGACATTTTATCTTTTTGATACGGAAAACCCGGGAGGAAGAAATTTTATTGATGTTCTCCGGCATGCGGAACCGGAGGATGAGCTTATTCTGTTCTGCACGGAGCATACGCCTGTCAGTATATGGTGTGCAGCGCCGGAGGACGTGGAAAACATCTGCCGTCATTCCTGCAAAATAAGGGTTTATGACTGTTACGCCGGAGAGCCGCAGAAATCGGGGCTCGATTTCCAGATTGTCGCAGAGCTGGGGCTGCTCGCCGCGAAGAATCCTTTTTCCAAATTTGTCATTTTATCTGCGGATACCGGGTTTGACGTGTGTGCCGATTATCTTTCTAAAAAAGGGTATTCCGTATCCCGGTTTGACGCCTCCAGTGAAATAGTTCCCGTCCCCGGGTTGTCGAAAGAGGCAGTGGAAAAAATCGAGAGCATCAGAAGGGACCTTTTCCAGGCTGAATTACCCGCGAGCTATGCGGAATTCATTTTTAAAGCCTATAATTCCAAAGATGGAACTGTTACTCCGCAGGAAATGCTTTTCAAATTCATCGGGACCCATGAAACCACCGAATTTATGCAGCGTGTTCCCAAGGACATCCGTAAAACCTATCGTATCATCTGAAAATGTACCGATTTTTCTCATTTTTATGTCTTTTCGTGCGTGTATCCTGTCCAAAAACCATGCTTTATAATATAGGAAAGATATGGGAAAGGACTGATAAAATGAAGCGCGGAAGATTAAGTTATGAAACTTTTGTATTACTCTGCGATAAACAGCTGAGGAGAGATAGACCCGCTTTTGAAGAAAAAGATTATCGGAAATGCATGAAGGATAATATGGACGTTATAGATGAAGAATACGATCGGGCGTTAAGAGATTCGGATTTTATATATCATTTGAATGTTGCGGTATCCAATCTGATGTTACTAATCTGAGACCGCCATTTAAAAGATCATGATTCAAACGAAAAATACCCACAGTGACACAAAGTCCTGTGGGTATTTCTCATTGTTTCATTAAAGGAATCTTTTTACTATAAATAGGGGAAACACAAGATAAAAAACAGTCTTTCCGGATCTTTTTCACAATAGTTTCCTTTTCTTTTACATCACTGATGAGAGGTGCCGCCAGGGCATTTGAAATTTTTTCCATGGTATCCTCCTTTTAAGTGCAGCAGTCTTTCTTCATGGGAAGAAGGGCGATCAAATCTTCTTTATACCATTTCTTTAAAATCTTTGAGAGGGTCCCGTCTTTCTGAAGGTTCCCAAGCGTTTCCGCCAGTTCCACCACGAGGCGGGTATCTTTTTTCGATACCAGTGCATAGGTGGAGTGGATGCGGACCGGTTCCTTCAGGGGTTCAATGGAAATACCGGCCTTTTCGGCTCTTTCCGTAATTCCCTCATTATCCAGTGCAATGAGAAGGTCCCATTTCTTTTCCGAAAGACCTTTCAGCGCATCCTCTTCGCTGATATTTCCTTCCGGAACGGAGGAAAGGATATTTCCATGCTTTTCATTCCATTCATGGACTGCGTGAAGGTTCATTCCTTTAAGAGGAGCTATCTTAAGTCCTGCCCTCGCCGCATCCTCCAGATTTTTCAGATCCCCTGCCGCACCCTTTCTGACGTATACCGCAAGGGCCGAGACGCCGGTGGGATTTTCCGGAATGAAGAAATTTTCTTCCCTCTCCTTTGTCCTGTGGAAGCCGCCCACGGCGAGGAGCGCATCTCCTGCTTTGAGCTTTGCTTCAACCGAGTCCTTCGGCACGGCCTCAAATGTGAGCCTATAGTCCGGAAGCTTTTCGGAAACCGCTTTCATCACTTCGTATTCATAGCCTTGGAGCTCCCTGCCGTCCTGCCAGGCGATGGGCTTCTGGTCTGAAGGGATGAGGACGGTAACCGCCTCCTTTTCCTTTGCCGGAGCCGGCGGCGGTTTCGGTGAAGCTTTCTCACTTCCGTAGCCTCCCGCCAGGAATGCGCCTGCCAGAACAGCGGCCAGAAGATATCCCGTTTTTATATGTCTCATTTTTTCCTCCATAAAAAAATTCCCGTCCCTTCCTCCGCATCTGATTAGACAGAATACGGGTATAGAAGGGACGGGAAAAACATTTCCGCGGTTCCACCCTGATTTTCCAGCGCCATCGCTGAGGCCGGCTCTGAAGGTACGTCTGTACCTCTGCACTGTAACGGGCGTCTCCCGTGAGGCTTACTTTCATTCAGCCGTCAGGCTCTGAAAGGCACTTCCCCTTCCCTCCTGCGCCCCTTCACACCACCGGGGGCTCTCTGTGCCATTGCAGGAAAGGTACCTTCTTTCATCCTTGCCGTGATCAAGTCATTTAACTTAAAAACTCAGTCCTTCCGGACGAGATCGTCCAGATTTTCTTCGTTGTAAAATTCCGAAAAAGCGGGAGCTGCAAACCCGAGGTACAAAAGGCAGCCTGCCAGGCTCCATCTGAAATTTCTGAATTCCTTAGCAATCAGCCTGCCCATCGAAAGCTCCTCCTTTTTGGAAATAAAAAAATCTCCCGTCCAACAGGACGAGAGACTCGTGGTTCCACCTGATTTCGCATACACTTCCATGTATGCCTCATGAAGTACTTGGAAATAATCCGTATACCCTGGCACTGTATCGGGCGCTCCCGGGAAGACCTACTGCTGTTTCGGCCCGCCAGACTCAGAAATGCACTTCAGTTCCCTATCCCTGTCCGCTTTCACCTTCCGGACTCGCTTTGTGAGCTTCAGGAGCCTACTCTTTTCTTCACTGTCTTTAGTTGTGAATACTTTAACACCGGGTATCAGAATTGTCAAGAGAAAAGGACAAGAAATATTTCCATGATCTTTCCCCAAAGATTTCTTCCGGTTTCCTGTAGAAACATCCCCCACCCCCGCTTAAATGTGGATTTTTACCGTGCTATACTAACGGCACAATAAAATTTCTTTTTCAAGAAAGGATGATTCTATGCATATTCCGGAAAATTATCTCTCTCCCTCCACCTGCGGAGTCATGGGGCTTGTCATGATTCCTGTATGGGTGACGGCCATCAAGAAAGTGAAAGAGGAAATGCCCCGCGAAAAACTGCCCTTCCTTGGCATTGCGGCGGCTCTTTCCTTCCTTTCCATGATGTTCAACGTGCCCCTTCCCGGAGGAACCACAGGCCATGCGGTCGGAGGTACGCTCATCGCCATCCTCTTCGGCCCCTATGCGGCCTGTCTGGCCGTCAGTGCGGCACTGATCATTCAGGCCGTTTTCTTTGGGGACGGAGGAATCCTTGCCATCGGGGCCAACTGCTTCAATATGGCCTTCGTCCTTCCCTTCTCCGGATATTTCTTCTACCGTCTGCTGAAAGGGAAAGGACTTTCCGAGCTCGTTTCCGCGGGCATCTCTTCCTACATCGGAATTAACCTCGCTTCTCTCTGTGCAGCCATCGAATTCGGCATCCAGCCTCTTCTCTTCACCGACGCTGCGGGACAGGCGCTCTACTGCCCCTATCCGTTCTGGATTTCCATCCCTGCCATGGGCATCGGCCATCTCACCCTCTTCGGGCTGGCAGAAGTCGTCTTCACTGTGGCGATTCTCGCTTATGTGAGAAAAACTTCCCCCATCCTCTTTACCGATGACATTTCCGGTCATTCCTCTAAATCTCTCATGGCTCTTCTGGCAGTCCTCATTCTGGCCACTCCGCTGGGCCTTCTGGCAGCCGGCACGGCCTGGGGCGAATGGGACGTAGAAGAACTGGCGGAAACGCAAGATCTGGGAAGCGCCCTCGGCTATACGCCTCAGGGCATGATTGACGGATTTGAATTTGAAGCCCTCATGCCGGACTATACCGTAGCCGGCCTTCCCGATGAAGCAGGCTATATCGTATCCGCCATCGTGGGAGTGGCGCTCCTCGTCATTATTTTCAAAATTGGCTCGACCTTCCTGCCGAAAAGAGTGAGTGAATAGCCGTTACCCATTAGCTCTCATCGTCGAAACATGGTTTTCAAAAATACTAAAGGATGGAAAAAGGATTTCCCCTTTTCCATCCTTATTTTTTAATAGAAAGGAGCCTTCATGGAACTTCCTGTCTGGGCGCAGAAAGCAGAGAAATACAGTCCCAGGAATGACCGGGACTTCTTTATTTCCCACTCCCTTCTCACCCTTCTTCCCATCCTTTCAGGCCTTCGAGCCTCATCGGGCCGGCGGGCGCCGGTAGATGCGCTCTCTGCGCTTACTGTCCTTTTGGTGCTCATCATCCTCACCGTTTCCACCAGGTCCACTTTCTTCCTGTGGGCCCTCCTGGCAGGAGAGCTTGTGCTTCTGGCAGTCATGCCGGCAGAGCTTCTGAAGAAAATAATGAAAGCTTCCCTTTCTGCCGCATTTTTCTGCGCTTTAATCGTGGCCCCCTCCTTTTTCCTTGGAAACGGGCGTCACATGGTGCTTCTTCCGGCAAAGACCTTCCTCACCGTCACCGCCCTTTCGCTCCTCCAGGAAAATTTCCCCTGGAATGAGATCACCTCCGCCCTTCACCGGCTCCACGTGCCTTCCCTCATCGTTTTCATCCTGGATACGACGCTCCGTTACATCGTCCTTCTGGGAGATACGGCCGCCACACTGCTGACTGCCCTGAAATTACGGAGCGTGGGGAAAAATCCGGACAAGGCAAAAGCCATGGGAGGAGTCATGGGCGTAGTCTTCCAGAAATCCATGAAATGCTCAAAGGATATGTACGATGCCATGTGGTGCCGTGGTTTTACCGGTGACTACCCGAAGCCACTGCCGCCAGAGAAAAAATCGAAACTTCCCACCTGTATCCTTCTGGCATTCGTCCTTCTTTATATCGTCCTCTTCCTTGTGACAGAAAGGGTTCTTCCATGATCAGTCTCTCGGATATCTGCTTTTCCTATGAAAATACAACCATCCTCAATCATGTGAATGCGGAAATAGAAACAGGCACTGCCGTCCTCCTGCACGGGCCAAACGGTGCGGGAAAGACCACCCTTCTCCGCCTCCTGAACGGCCTGCTCTTCCCATCAAAAGGGACTTACACGTTTGACGGAGAAGAAATCACCTCCCAAAAACTGGAGGACCGGAAATTTGCGAAATCCTTCCACCAGCGTCTGGGCTACGTGTGGCAGAATCCGGACTCCCAGCTCTTCTGTGCGACCGTAGAAGAAGAGCTGGCTTTCGGACCGCTGCAGATGGGCCTTCCGCAGGAAGAAATAAAGAAAAGAGTCTCCGATACCATGGATCTCCTTTCCATCACCCACCTCGCAAGGCGGGCCCCCTACTCCCTTTCGGGAGGTGAGAAAAAGAGGACCGCCATCGGAGCCATCCTCACCATGAATCCAAAGGTCTGGACCTTTGATGAACCGGAAAGCTACCTCGATGAAAAAGGCCTTTCCCTCCTCTCCGAATTCCTACCGGCCCTCAAAAAAGCAGGAAAGACACTTATCATCGCCACCCATCATCCTGAAATCATGGAAGGATTCTTTGATCAGGAAATCAGGCTGGAGAAAGTTGTTAGTGGTTAGTTGTTAGTGGTTAGTTGCCAGCCATTAGCCATTACCCATTAGCCACTACCAATTCCCTGCCATGTCTCATCTCCAGATACGGCCTTTTTTATGAATTCACTAATTACGAACTGCTAAGGGCCAACTATTTCCCTCCCCCTTTACCATTTCCATCCCGTCCATTATACTTATACAAAAGGAGGCCTGAAAATGGCATTTACACTCGTCTGCCACGCCTGCGGACAGAAGCTGACTTTATTTGATATCGACGTAAAAAAGCGAAAAGGAACCATCCGCTGCACCCGCTGCGGGGCCCATATTTCCTACGATCTGGACAAAAGAAATATCCAGCAGTCCGGCTTCTGGGCCACGGAGGAACCGGTCTTTGATGCCCGGACGAAAAACAGAATGATGAAGCAGATTGAGAGGGAAGAAAAGCGGAAAACCCTCATGGAAGGGAAGGAGCAGCCGCCAGTGCTGCAGATGGAAACGAATGCATCCCACGTCCATGATTTCGACAATAACCCTTTCAGCGCCAAAGCGGGATTTGCAAAATTCGACCTCAAAACGGGCGAGATTATTTCCGATACGCCTTCCGTCAAAGGTCCGGAGCCGCCGAAGCTCCGGCAGGAAAGGAAAGATGAAATCACCTTCAAAACGGTGGACCGGAGCCATCAGAAGAGGACCATTCATGCCACGGGAAATGCCCTTCCGGATATGAAGAAGGAAGCGCCAAAGGCAGAAGGAAAGACCTTCACTCCACCGCCAAGAATCGTCACCCGCAGCGCCCATAGGAATATGCAGCTCGTCCGCCAGGCACAGGCAGCTTCCAAACCAAAAGCGCCGGTGCAGATTGCAAAGCCGAAATCTCTCTGGCAGCGCATCAAATCATTCTTCACGTTTATGAAACATTCCTGAGAGGAGGATTGTATTTTATATGTAGTCAATAAAAAAGAAAGCCTGATATTATCGAGCCTCCTACGTGAAACACCTATCCATTAAGTCTTCTTGATCAGCCGGCAATTGTATCAAAATGGCAACCTGATGTAAATGCGCTGGCGCAATCGGCATTGACATCAGGCAGCCATTTTGATGGGCCTATAGACAAGATCAAGATGAGGACTTAATGGACTATCGTCCCAGGAGGTACATATTATCCCATGCACCATTTCGCACCGCTCATTCTTGCCATACTGATTCCCGTCCTGTTCCTTGGAGGCTGCGGATCGAAAGCTTCCGATGCCTATCACAAAATCACTCCCGAAGCCGGAAAAGAAATGATTGCCAAAGGGGTTCCCTTAATTGACGTGCGGGAACCTTCCGAATACAAAAAAGGCCACATCCCCGGCGCAAAGAATATCCCCCTGGGCAATGTGGTGGAAGGAGTCTCCAAGGCCTATCCCGACAAAAAAGCGCCCCTCATCGTTTACTGCCGTTCCGGAGCCAGAAGCAAAACTGCAGCATTCAAGCTGACTGACAAAGGTTATGAAGACGTCAGGGATATGGGAGGGATTCTGGACTGGCCGTACGAAATAGAGAAGTGATCGTCTTCTGCCATAGCATACATATTTTTCAAAAACCATATGCGGATCGTGATTCGTGATTCGTTCTTCGTGATTCGTGAATGTGGGCGCCTTGAAATAATAGAGGCGCCTTTTTTATTGGAAATTTTCTTTTACGATGACTTTTGAATCGGGATTGTCGGGATTTATTTCGGGAATATCGGGGCTGTCGGTGCGGTGCGGCGCAAAATCATGAGCGGTATTTTTTATTTTTGGCCCACCTTCCCAAGTCTCCAGAAACCCCCGATACTCCCGAGACTCCCGATTCAAAAGTCCTTTCATCCTGCAGTTCCATTCATTTCAAAATGCCAGAAGTCTGGAAACCCCATTCAAAATGGCCGCCATCTTGATTTCTGGCGGCCACCTTCCCGATAATCCCCGACAATTCCCGGGACTCCCGATTCAAAAGTCCATTCATTCTGCAGTTCCCTTCCATTTCTAAAGGCCAGAAGTCTGAAAACCCCATTCAAAATGGCCGCCATTTTATTTCCGGCGGCCACCTTCCCGATAATCCCGAGAACCCCGATAATTCCCGGGATTCCCGATTCAAAAGTCCATTCATTCTGCAGTTCCCTTCCATTTCTAAAGGCCAGAAGTCTGAAAACCCCATTCAAAATGGCCGCCATCTTGATTTCTAGCGGCCACCTTCCCGATAATCCCGAGAACCCCTATAATTCCCGGGATTCCCGATTCAAAAGTTTCCTGATAATTAGTTTTTATACCTCTATTTACAGTTTTTCCACAGAGAAACCATTTCCTCTGCCGCATCAAAAGGCTTTTCCGCTCCTGCTACGGCGCTGATGCAGAAGAAGCCTTCCACGCCTGTCTTTTTGAGGTCCGGAAGGTCCTTTGCCTTGACTCCTCCGCCTACCACCACCGGCACCGGGCTGACTTTGTGAAGCTGTGCCAGTTCGTCAAAGGTCCTGGTGATTCGCCTGCCATCGGCGAGCAGACCGCTTTCCGGCTTCGATGCAGTCTCATGGAGAGGCCCTGCACCGAAGTAATCGATGTATTCCGTATCATAATGAGCCGCATAGTCGATGAGCTGCAAAGTGGGTGCGGAAAGGCCTACCACTGCATCGGGTCCAAGGAGTTTCCTGCACACTTCGGGAGGAATATCGCTCTGTCCCACATGGACGCCGTCCACTTTGATGCCCATTTCCCTTGCTGCCAGGGCCACGTCCAGCCGGTCATCCACGAGAAGGACTACGGAGTCCGATTTCCCCAGTTCTGCCAGGACTTCTGCCGCTTCCCTGCACTCTTCGATGAGTTCCCTTGCCGAAGCCACTTTAGAGCGGATCTGGACGCAGGTAAAGCCTGCCTTCACCGCATCCCTTACGATATCCTTCACCGGGCGGCCCATCGTATTTTCGGGTCCCACCACAAGGTAGCAGGAAATATCGAGCGCTTTTCTCATATTCATGATTTGCCACCTTTTTCCAGCTGTTCATTCAGCCTGTCCAGTTTGCCATCCATCATACCCGTGTATCCGGGGCGGATATCAGCCTTGAGCACCACTTCAGTGCGGATCCCGCGGTCTGCAAGGACCATGGTCGCTTTCTTTACCACAGCCATCACGTCGTCCCATTCCCCTTCGATTTCGGTGAACATGGAATTCGTCCGGCTTGGCAGGCCCGATTCACGGATGACCTGCACCACCTCCGCCACATAGGCGGAAAGTTCTTCTCCCGTGCCGCAGGGAGCGATGGCTACTGCAATCAGTGTATTCATAATCCCTCCACCATTTCCATCGGATTTTCTGCCACGTCTTCTGCAGGAATAGTATACATCTCATCAAGGAAATATTTTTCAAACGTGCCGGGGCCCTTCGCGATTTCTGCCGCCCGACTGCCGGCTGCATTGTACATATTGGTAGCCGTAAGGGCTGCGATGAAAGGCTCCGCCACTGCCGCATAGACTGCCGTCACCCCGCCCAGGGAGCAGCCGGAACCGGTGACTTTGGTGAAAAGGATGGTGCCGCCGGAAGAACGGGCCACCCTGTTTCCATCAGTGACAAGGTCTTTTTCCCCGGAAACAGCCACTGCCCCGTGAATGAAAGAAGCCAGCGCTTTGGCCGCCGGAAGAGCCGCTTCCACGGAATCCACGGAATCTACGCCCCGTCCGCCATCTTTCCTGATTCCCGCATCGAGACCCCAGAGGTTCGCAAGACCGATGATTTCCGAAGCATTGCCGCGGACAATGGAAGGCGGTGTCTCCCTGAATTCTTTGAGAAGCACAGTCCGAAGGCCGCCCAGACCGATTCCCACTGGATCCAGCACCCAAGGCTTCCCATAAGATGCCAGCGCCCTTGCCGTACGGGGCAGCGTTTCCGCATAGACAGGAAGAAGGGTACCCATATTGATGTAAAATGCATTGCAGACGGCACCGATGCCCTCCCCTTCGTCCGGAAGGTATACCATGGCCGCCGAACCGCCCGCTGCGAGCTGCGCATTGGCCACCAAATTGATAGTCACCGTATTCGTAATGGAAGGCACCAGAGGGCAGGTCCTTCTGGCTTTTTCCACGGCCGCCTTCACTTCATTTCGTATTTCCTCTAAATCCATAGCATCCTTTCCTTGCAGGAAATAAAAAACCGCTGCATGCAGCGGTACTCGGTCCTTTCATCCTTTTCCGGACATTTTTGCTCCCTACGAGAGTCTTGGCTCCATCAGGTTCAAAGGGTTTAGACCAGGTCATTCTCAACTGTAAAAGTTCCCCTGCAAATTCTAAATATAGGATAGCAGGGGAAATAAAGTTATGCAAGGGATTTTTTGCGAGAAGGATAAGTTTGGAAAATAAGGACTGCATTTTGCGGATGGCGGATTGCGGATTACGGATGGCGGGAAGGTGTACCGCTGTGCGGCACAAATATATATGGGGACTGTACACAGGCGGGTTTTAAAAGCAGAATCCCCATATAAAAAGAAATCCACCAGCATAGCTGGTGGTTCTTCACATGCGGCCACAAGGGCCTTTTATTACCGGCTGCGCGTTAACGCGCTTGTGCTTCTGTCACTTGCATATTATTGCTTGCGACCCGTGAACGGGTCAAATAAGTCC
>OMVW01000031.1 GCA_900314595.1 uncultured Dialister sp.
GTTGAAGAACGGGGTATGACGGCCGCCTTCATCTTTGGTCAGTACGTATACCTGAGCGGTGAATTCGGTGTGCGGATGTACGGAACCCGGTTTTGCGAGAACCTGGCCTCTTACGATGTCCTTACGGTCAATGCCGCGGAGCAGGGTGCCGATGTTATCGCCAGCCAGAGCCTGGTCAAGGGTCTTTCTGAACATTTCAACGCCGGTAACAACGGTCGGGGTCGGTTTTTCCTGGAGGCCGACGATTTCAACTGCATCGCCAACTTTAACAGTACCACGTTCTACACGGCCGGTAGCAACGGTGCCACGACCGGTAATGGTGAATACGTCTTCGACAGGCATCAGGAACGGTTTATCAGTTTCACGCTGCGGGGTCGGGATGTAGGAATCAACTGCAGCCATGAGTTCATGGATCTTCTGTTTGTCAGCTTCGTTGCCGTTCAGAGCGCCAAGAGCGGAGCCAACGATAATCGGAATATCATCGCCCGGATAGTCATAGGAGGAGAGGAGGTCTCTGATTTCCATTTCTACGAGGTCGATCAGTTCCGGATCATCTACCTGGTCAGCTTTGTTCAGGAATACGACGATAGCCGGTACACCTACCTGTTTAGCCAGGAGGATGTGTTCACGGGTCTGCGGCATCGGGCCGTCAGCTGCGGATACTACGAGGATAGCGCCATCCATCTGAGCTGCGCCGGTGATCATGTTCTTTACATAGTCAGCGTGCCCTGGGCAGTCAACGTGTGCATAGTGACGGGTTTCGGTTTCGTATTCAACGGTTGCGGTGTTGATGGTGATACCACGAGCTCTTTCTTCCGGTGCTTTATCGATGGAAGCATAGTCGAGGAAGTTTGCTTTGCCTTCTTCGGACAGAACTTTGGTGATAGCAGCGGTGAGGGTGGTCTTGCCGTGATCGACGTGACCGATGGTGCCGATGTTAACATGCGGCTTTGTTCTTTCGTAATGAGCTTTTGCCATTTCTTTTCTCCTTAAAAAATTTTATTTATTTCCGAGTCTTTCTTCAGTGATCTTCTGAGAAATAGCCTTCGGAACTTCTTCGTAATGATCGAAGGTCATGGTGAAGGTACCACGGCCCTGGGTGGAGGAACGGAGAGCGGTTGCATAACCGAACATTTCAGAAAGCGGAACGAAACCTTTGATTCTGGATTCGCCGTTTTCGCTTTCCATACCTTCGATACGTCCGCGGCGGGAGTTCAGGCCGCCGATAACGTCGCCCATGTAGTCTTCCGGAACATCGACTTCAACGCTCATGTATGGTTCGAGGAGGACAGGATCAGCTTTCTGGGCACCAGCCTTGAATGCCATGGAACCTGCAACCTTGAATGCCATTTCGGAGGAGTCGACATCATGGTAAGAACCATCATATACGGTAACTTTGATATCAACCATCGGATAACCGGCTACAACGCCATCCTGCATAGCAGCTTCGACGCCTGCCTGAATCGGGTTGATGAATTCTTTAGGAATTACGCCGCCAACGACTTCGTTAGCGAATTCAAAGCCTTTGCCTGCTTCCATCGGAGCCAGACGGAGCCAGCAGTGACCATACTGGCCATGGCCGCCGGTCTGACGAATGAATTTGCCTTCGGCTTCGACTTCTTTGCGAATGGTTTCGCGGTAAGCAACCTGCGGTTTGCCTACAGTGCATTCAACGTTGAATTCACGTCTCATGCGGTCAACGATGATATCCAGGTGGAGTTCGCCCATACCGGAAATAATGGTCTGGTTGGTTTCGGGATCGGTAGCAACGCGGAAGGTCGGGTCTTCTTCTGCCAGTCTCTGAAGGGCATTGCCCATCTTTTCCTGGTCAGCTTTGGTCTTCGGTTCTACGGCTACGGAAATAACCGGATCCGGGAATTCCATCTTTTCAAGGATGATCGGGTTGTCCGGATCGCACAGGGTATCACCGGTGGTTACATCCTTGAAGCCTACTGCTGCAGCGATATCGCCGGAGTAAGCTACATCGATTTCTTTACGGTGATTTGCATGCATCTGGAGAATACGGCCTACACGTTCCTTCTTGTCCTTGGTGGAGTTGAGGACGTAGGTGCCCTGATGAATTTCACCGGAGTATACGCGGAAATATGCCAGCTTGCCTACGAATGGATCTGCCATGATCTTGAATGCCAGGGCAGACATCGGAGCGGAGTCGGAAGCTTCGCGTTCTTCTTCTTCGCCGTCAAGGCTGGTGCCTTTGACCGGAGGAACATCCAGCGGGGAAGGCAGGTAGTCGATAACTGCATCGAGGAGCATCTGGATGCCCTTGTTCTTGTATGCGGAACCGCAGAATACAGGGAACAGTGCACAGTCAAGGACCTGTTTACGGATGGAAGCTTTTACTTCGTCGATGGAGAGTTCTTCACCTTCGAGGTATTTTTCCATCAGGTCGTCGTCGCCTTCAGCGGCAACTTCCATAATTGCATCACGAGCTGCTTCTGCTTCATCGAGCATATCAGCCGGGATGTCTTCGATATGAATATTTTTGCCAAGGTCATCTTCATAGATTTCAGCCTTCATGGTCAAGAGGTCGATGATGCCTTTGAAGGTATCCTGCTTGCCAATCGGGAGCTGCATGGCGATAGCCTTTGCATGAAGACGGGTGTCGATGGTCTTTACGGCATGTTCGAAATCAGCGCCTACGGTATCCATCTTGTTGATGAATGCGATACGGGGAACACGGTAGTGGTCTGCCTGTCTCCATACGGTTTCAGACTGGGTCTGAACGCCATCTTTCGCACTGAATACAGCTACAGAACCGTCGAGTACGCGGAGGGAACGTTCAACTTCTACAGTGAAGTCTACGTGCCCTGGGGTATCGATGATGTTGACACGATAGCCTTTCCAGTGGCAGGTGGTTGCAGCGGAGGTAATGGTAATACCGCGTTCCTGTTCCTGAACCATCCAGTCCATGGTAGCAGCGCCATCATGAACTTCGCCGATCTTGTGGTTTACACCGGTATAAAACAGGATACGTTCCGTGGTTGTTGTCTTACCTGCATCGATGTGAGCCATGATGCCGATGTTTCTTGTTTTTTCAAGCGGAAATTCTCTGCCCACGATTTTTTCTCCTTATATAATTACCAGCGGTAGTGAGCGAAAGCCTTGTTGGCTTCAGCCATTTTATGAGTATCTTCTTTCTTCTTTACTGCTGCGCCCGTATTGTTGAAAGCGTCCATCAGTTCACCTGCAAGACGTTCTTCCATGGTACGTTCGCTGCGCTGGCGGGCATAGGATACCATCCAGCGGATACCCAGAGTCAGACGGCGTTCAGCCCTGACTTCTACCGGCACCTGATAGTTGGCACCGCCGACACGGCGTGCGCGGACTTCCAGAACCGGCATAACATTATTGAGAGCCTGTTCGAAAATTTCGATCGGATCTTTATTCAGCTTGCTGTGGCAGATATCGAATGCGCCGTAAACGATAGATTCTGCGACACCCTTCTTGCCGTCCAGCATAACTCTGTTGATGAAACGGGTAACTGTCTTATTTCCATACACTGGATCCGGCAGTACGTCACGTCTCGTAACAGCACCTTTTCTCGGCATTGTTAGTTTCCTCCTTATATAGTAGTCTGTTAATCACATTATTTTAGAAATATTATTTTATTTCTTTTCGCGTTTAGCGCCGTATTTGGAACGGCCCTGCTGACGACCGGATACACCTACGGTATCAAGTGCGCCGCGGATAATGTGGTAACGGACACCTGGAAGATCCTTAACACGGCCGCCTCTGATGAGGACTACGGAGTGTTCCTGCAGGTTGTGGCCTTCACCCGGAATGTAAGCAGAAACTTCGATTCCGTTGGTCAGGCGTACACGGGCTACTTTACGGAGAGCAGAGTTCGGCTTCTTCGGGGTAGCGGTGTAAACTCTCGTGCAGACACCACGTTTCTGTGGAGACTGTTTCAGAGCCGGGGTCTTCGCTTTGGTTGCCAGAGTCTGGCGTCCTTTACGAACCAGCTGATTGATTGTCGGCAAAATGGGCACCTCCTTTCCATAAGATTAAATTTATAATTGATCCTCCAAAGCTTTAAGAAATAAAGCTTCGAAAGATATTACCGGGATTTGAGAAGCGCAGCGGATGCGGCCTTCACCTTGATTCCGCAGGCACGGCCGATTTCCTTCTTCGTGTACTGCCGTTCCACAGGAATCCCATTCGCGCTGCAGGCTTCCATAAGAGGCAGAGATATGCGCTCATCACAATCGGATGCGATGAACACCAAAGCGGCTTCCTGCTTTTCAAGAGCCCGCTCCGTTTCCTTCATGCCTACTACAAAATTTCCTGACTTTAACTCTTCCAGCGTCATGAGTCCTCCTGCGTACCATTACACGTAATCCACGCAACATTGGAATTATACCATTACATGTCACCAATGTCAAACATTTTTACAACCTTTTTTCTTCGATTTTATGCAGAACTTTTTTACAACGTATCCGTGTGTATCATTCCACATTTTCTCGAGGAAATTTTTCTTTCTCAGTTGGTCCGCTATCATTATTATATAGGAAATATGGTATCATGGGAATGTAAAATATTGGTAGAAATACTGTATGAAACAGGGCGAACTTTATTCTTCGATAACTTTTGTTTCGGGGTATCGGGATTATCGGGGCAATCGGGGCTGTCGGGAAGGATATGGTTTGCTGCGCAAACCAATCATATAGTATTTGAGGCGCAATTGGAATTCTTTTGATTAGAGTCAAATGAGCTGAATCGTTCTTCGTTGTTCGTTCTTCGTTCTTCGGAAGAGGATATGGTTCGCTTCGTGAACCAATCTTATATAATTTGAGGCGCAATCGGGATTCTTTTGATTAGAGTCATACGAGTTGAATCGTTCTTCGTTGTTCGTTCTTCGTGATTTCAGTGTGTCCCAATCCAGCCCCGGACGGGCTCCCCTCGAAAGGGGAGCTCCGCGAAGCGGTGAGGGGACGAACCGCACAATCATGCATGCCGGATGACGCAGATAATCATCATAGCCCCGTGCTCTTCCGGTCAGGGTGAAATGAAGCTGATTTTATACCCGCGCTGCCCGGCCGGATTTGTCATAATTCCCAATTAATATTGCGCCCGAAGGGCCGCCACCTTCCCGACCACCCCGATCATCCCGATTCAAAAGTCACTTTACCTGCGGTTCCCTTTTATATAATTTATTTAAAATAAAAGGCGGGCCCATATACTGTCGCCCGCTACCTTCCCGACAATCCCGACAACCCCGAAACTATTCCCGATAATTCCCGATTCAAAAGTCATTTCACCTGCAGTTTCCCTTTTATATAATTTATTCAAAATAAAAGGCGGGCCCATATACTGTCGCCCGCCACCTTCCCGCAATCCCCAATCCGCCATCCCCAATCCGATTTTATAAAGCCAAACCACTTACAGTTCCCTAAAGAAAGGACAGTCTATGAAAAACGTCACCATCTACTGCGGCTCCCGCTTTGGAAATAATACCGAATACGCCTCCTTTGCGGGGCGCCTGGGCGAGGCCCTGGGAAAGAACGGCTTCCACATGATTTACGGTGGAGGCACCGTGGGCCTCATGGGCATTACCGCCGATGCCTGCATGGCCGCCGGAGGAAAAGTCACCGGCATTATCCCGGAAATCTTCATTGCGAAAGAGCAGGCCCACCGGGGCATTACCGAGCTCATCGAAGTGCCGGACATGATGGAAAGGAAACAGAAACTCATGGACGCAGGAGATGCATTCATCATCCTCCCCGGAGGCATCGGAACCCTGGAAGAATTCTCCGATACCCTTTCCCACTACCGCATCTATGGAAATGGAAAGCGCCCTCCCATTCTCCTCATCAATCTGGATCATATCTACGATCCCCTCAAAGTCCTCTTTGAAAACTGGCTCTCCGCCGGATTCGTGGACAAAGAAGACCTCTCCTGCATCCACTTCTGCGAGGAACTGGAAGAAGTGATGGAGATATTGAAACAGATATGAGGTTTTAGTTTTTAGTTTTTAGCAGTTAGCGTAAGCCCTGTCGAACCCACTACGCACTAAAAACTAAGCATTAAGCACTACATGTAGTGGTTAGTGAAAAGCCATCACCCTTCAGCAGCCACAGGCAGGTACCCGTAAAAGGGACCTGCTTTTTATTTATATTATATATACATATAAAGACCCGCCTGTATCCGAATTCCACCGCCCGAAGGGACCGGACTGATGCCCCTGTACTTTCCCCGGCAGAGGACAGGATGGCTCTTGTTTCCTGTTTCAAACAGAAAGCCCGTCCCGGGATTATTATTTCCAACATTTTTTAAAATTTATCGCCCATTTTTTCAAACTCTGTTTAAACTTCTCATTGTATTCTATTGACCTCGGTGCTAAAATATAATCGAACAAATTAATCATTCGATTATAAACAACAGTTTTTAATCTGTATGGGGCACAGGCCTTATACTGTACTTATTATGCGGGTTTATTTCTCTGTTTCGGGAGGGTATTTCAATGAAACCAGTCATTCATGTAGGCATCGACGTCGGTTCTACCACGGTGAAGGTAGCCGCCCTTTCGCCTTACCTGAAGCTTCTTTTTGGCCGGTATCAGCGTCATATGTCAGATATCAGGAGCGCTACCATGAGCCTCCTGAAAGAATTACAGGAAAAATTTTCCGGATACCGCATTACGGCGTCCATTTCCGGTTCCGGCGGTATGGGTCTTGCGAAACTCATGGACCTGCCATTTACCCAGGAAATCCTGGCGGAAACGAAGGCTGTCCAGACTTTCCATCCCGATACGGATGTCATCATCGAACTGGGCGGGGAAGATGAAAAGATCACCTACCTCCGGAATGGCGTAGACCAGAGAATGAACGGCGCCTGTGCCGGCGGTACCGGTGCTTTTATCGACCGCATGGCTTCCCTCCTCTCCGTCGATGCTCCAGGTCTCGGTCAGCTGGCCGCCAAAGCGAAGCAGATTTATCCCATTGCTTCCCGCTGCGGCGTATTCGCAAAGACCGATATCCAGGCCCTTTTAAACGAAGGCGTATCCCATGAAGATATCGCCCTTTCCGTTTTCCAGTCCGTCGTAAACCAGACCATTTCCGGCCTCACCTGCGGCCGTCCGGTGCACGGCAAAGTGGCTTTCCTCGGAGGCCCCCTCACTTTCCAGCCGGTGCTGCGCGAACGTTTCCAGAAAACCCTGGATATTGCCGATGAAGATATGATCGTCCCGGACCATGGCGAACTGTACGTAGCCATCGGTGCGGCCGTTTCCGCCTGCCACGATAAACCTTTTGACCTGGACAGCTGGATTTCCAAAGTGGAACAGGAAAAAGACGTGGATCTGGGCATTTCCAAGACTTTGGACCCCCTCTTTGCCAATGATGAAGAATACAGAGAATTCATCGACCGCCACAGCCGTTTCCATGCGCCCAGATCCGATATTTCCAAAGCGGAAGGCTCCGTATGGCTCGGCATCGATGCCGGTTCCACCACCATTAAAGCAGTACTCCTCGATAAAGATGGAAATATCCTTTATGAATACTATTCCGGCAATAAAGGCACTCCGCTGGCAGGAGCGAAGAAGATCCTTTCCGACCTCTATGCGAAACTGCCGCAGGGCGTGACCATCGCAGGCGCCGGTGTCACCGGTTACGGCGAAGAACTGATCAAACGGGCCCTCCAGACCGATATCGGCGAAGTAGAAACCATGGCCCACTATAGAGGAGCCCGCCATTTCCTGCCGGACGTGACCACCATCCTCGATATCGGCGGTCAGGATATGAAATGCTGCCGCATCAAAGACGGGGCAGTGGATGAAATCCTCCTGAACGAAGCCTGCTCCTCCGGCTGCGGCTCCTTCCTCGATACGTTCGCCCAGTCCCTGGGCATGGACATCGAGACTTTCTCGAAAATTGCCCTGAAAGCGCCCCACCCCGTAGACCTTGGCTCCCGCTGCACGGTCTTCATGAACTCCCGCGTCCGTGAAGCCCAGAAAAACGGAGTCTCTGTGGCCGATATTTCCGCCGGCCTTTCCTATTCCGTCATTAAAAACGCTCTTTACAAAGTCATCCGTCTGCGCAAAGCTTCGGACCTTGGAAATAAAGTAGTCGTCCAGGGCGGTACCTTCTACAACGATGCAGTCCTCCGGGCTCTTGAAAAACTCCTGGACTGCCATGTGATCCGTCCCGACGTGGCAGGACTCATGGGCGCCTACGGCATTGCCCTCATCACGAAAGACGCCTGCCCCGAAGGCCACAAATCTTCCCTGGTCACCCCGGAAGAACTGGCTGCCCTTTCCTATACCAATGAAATGAAACGCTGCCCCGGCTGCGGCAACCACTGCATGATCACCATCACCCGCTTCAACGACGGACGTGCCTTCGTTTCCGGCAACCGCTGCGAAAGAGGGGCTGCCATCATGCTCACCGGAAAGACCGCTCCCCACTCTTCCCTGCCCAATATTTACCGCTGGAAATACGACAAGATTTTCCACCGCCGCCCCCTCACGCCGAAACAGGCAAGAAGAGGCACCGTGGGCATTCCCCGGACCATGAACATGTACGAAGACTACCCCTTCTGGCATGCTTTCTTCACGAAACTGGGCTACCGGGTCCTTCTCTCCAGCGAACAGCTCCGGGACATTCCTACGGAAGCCATGGAAACCATTCCATCCTACTCCGAATGCTTCCCGGCCAAACTGGCTCACGCCCATATTTATGACCTGGCCAAACGGCACCCGGACTTCATCTGGTATCCCTGCATCGATAAAGGACCGGACGAAGGCTCCACCAACAGCTACAACTGCCCCATGGTTGCCTCCTATCCGGAAAATATCCAGGCCAATATGGACGAAGTCCTTTCCAAATATAAAGCCACCCTCTACCATCCATTCCTTCCCCTTCACTCCGATAAAGTCATCGGAAGACTCCAGAAATTCTTCAAACCCCTGGGCATTTCCGGAAGTGAAATCGAAGCGGCTGTCCGCGAAGGACGGCTGGCCGAAAAAGAATACAAGCAGGAACTCTATCTGGAAACAAAACGGATTCTGAAAGAAATCGATGAGAAACACATCATCGGCATCGTCCTGGCAGGCAGGCCCTACCACGTAGATCCCACAGTCAACCACTCCATACCGGACCTCATCAACCAGCTGGGTATGGCCGTCCTTTCCGAAGACGGAGTATCCATGGTGGGCGGAGAATTCCCGAACCTCCGGGTCATGAACCAGTGGACCTGGCACAGCCGCCTCTACAAAGCGGCAGACTTCGTCACCCGTCATGCCAATCTGGAACTCGTCGAACTCAACTCCTTCGGCTGCGGCCTCGATGCAGTCGTTACCGATCAGGTACAGGAAATCATGGCCAAGCGCGGCCGCCTCTACACCTGCCTGAAGATTGACCAGAGTTTGAACCTGGGCGCAGTAAAGATCCGCCTCCGTTCCCTCAAATCCGCTATCAAAGAAAGAGTGGAAGAAAGTACGGCGGCTGCCCCGATTCTCTATCCGAAATCCGCTTTCACCGAGGAAATGAAGAAAGACTATACCATCCTCGTTCCTGAAATGTCCCCCATCCACTTCCCACTCATCGAAGCGGCAGCCAGAAGCTGCGGGTACAATGTGAAGATGCTTCCGCCGATTCATGCAGATATCGACGAAGGCCTCTCCTGCGTGAACAACGATGCCTGCTACCCGGCAATCATCACCATCGGCTCCCTTTTAAGAGCCCTGAAATCGGGCATGTACGATTTGAACAAGACAGCTCTCATGATGAGCCAGACCGGCGGTATGTGCCGTGCCTCCAACTACATCGGATTCATCCACAAAGCCCTTGACGAAGAAGGACTCTCCCAGATTCCGGTTATTTCCCTGAACACCCAGGGCTTTGAACCCCAGCCGGGCTTCAAATTCACCGCAGGCCTGGGCATCCGCCTCGTACAGGCCGTGGTCTACGGAGATGCCCTCCAGATGTGCCTCTACCGCACCCGCCCCTACGAAAAAGAACCGGGCAGCGCAGAGACCCTCTACCGCTCCTGGCAGAAAAAAGCGGCAGAATCCATCCTCAAAGGCGAATCCTACCACCAGTACAAGAAAAATATTTCCAATATCATCAAAGACTTCGAACGACTGCCCCTGACCGACGTAAAACGGCGACCGCGCATCGGCATCGTCGGCGAAATCTACGTCAAATTCAGCCCCATCGCCTCCAATGATATCGTCCATGCGATCGAAGCCAACGGCGGAGAAGCAGAAACGAGCGGCATGCTGGACTTCTTCCTCTACGGCTCCCTGGACAGCCACTTCCAGCGCAAATATATGGACGGCTCCTTCAAACAGGACCTGAAAGACTCCTTCAACCGCTACATCATCGAATGGTACAGAAGACCCCTGGAAAAAGCCCTCAAAGGATCGAAGAGATTCCACGAAATCACCCCTATTTCCAAACTCGCCAAACGGGCCTCCCAGTACCTGTCCCTGGGCAACAGGGCCGGTGAAGGCTGGTTCCTCACCGCCGATATGATCGACCTCCTCTACCACGAATGCCGGGGCGTCGTATGCCTCCAGCCCTTCGCATGCCTGCCGAACCATATCACCGGCGAAGGTATGATCCACAAACTCCACGGCGCATACCCTGAAGCCGTATTCCTCGCCCTCGACTGCGATGCCTCTGCCAGCGAAGTGAACCAGGCCAACCGCCTCAAACTCATGATGAACGCGCTCAATGAACAGGAAAAAGCAGCCCGGGAAATCCCGTTTGTTGAAAGAAATACCATGACCATCAGAAAGGGAACCACATTATGACGAAGAAACTCACCGACAAAGGCGAAAGAGTCCGTGAGAAAATGATCGAAACCACGGTGCACATCCTGCAGCAGCAGGGCTTCAAAAAAGCCACCGTCCGGGCCATCGCCAAAGAAGCAGGCGTAAACATCGCCTCCATCCGCTACTACTTCGGTTCCAAAGAAGAACTCATCGGCTGCGCCCTGGAATACATGATGGGTAACCTGGAAAATATCGTCGCCTACCTGGACGATACCAGATTCGGGCCCAAAGAGAGAATGAAGAAATACATGCTCGCCTACTTCGCCCTCGCCCGCCAGCACCCCTCCCTCTTCCGGAGCATCTCCAACCCCTCCAGCGAAGAAGCCAAAGACACCTACTTCATCTACCTCTCCCTCCTCCACAGCCAGTGCTGGGAAAAAGTCATCCACAATATAGCTGAAATGACCGGCTACACCGACCAGAGAGACCTGGAACTCAAAGCCATGCAGCTCTTCTCAGCCGTAGAATTTCCGATCATCCTCGTCTCCAACAAAAAAGACTCCTTCATCTCCGCCTATACCGATCCCGATACCCTCGACAGATACGTGGATATCCTCCTCGATAATGTGGAAGAGAAGAAAGAGAAGAATGTGTATATCAAGGAAATACTGCAGGGAGTGAGATAAAGTACTCGTTGTTCGTTATTCGTTGTTCGATGATTTCTCTCCATTCTTTTTCAACAACTGTAATTTAAAATGCGGCCCCTCGGGACCGCATTTTTTTGTGCCCATTTGGTATAATAAAATTCATAGACAATGATTTTTGCCAATTGACTCAAACGCAGGCCCTGTCCGGCGTCAGGCTCCCCTCGAAAGGGGAGCTCCGGCGCAGCCGGTGAGGGGACGAACAAGCTGAAACCTCCCACGGCAGGAGCGGCAAAATGCACAAGCAGGAAAATCATACTGCTATATTTCCATCTCCCTGTTCATCAATCATGCAAAAGCTGCCCTCCCCCCTCAGTCGCCTGCGGCGCCAGCTCCCCCCAGGGGGAGCCTGACCCATCCGCCGCTGAAAGCGGCTGACGCTTTTCCCCTTTTCGCTAACCTCTGCCCCTCCAGGGCCTTCTCCCCTTCAGCACACCTGTCGACGGGGCATGACATATTTCCAAGAAAGGTATACCAATGAAAAAATTCCTCCTCTTCGACCTGGACGGCACAATCTCCGAATCCGCACCGGGCATCATGAAATCCATGGCCTACGGACTGACTTTTGTAGGCATCCATGAAACGGATGAAAAAGTCCTAAAGACCTTCATCGGCCCGCCGCTGAACGTACGGCTGAGAGAACTCTACCACCTGTCCGAAAAAGATATCGCCACAGCAGTCACCCATTTCCGGGACATGTACGAAAATAAAGGAGGACTCCTCCTCTGCAGCACCTATGAAGGCATCGGAGAAATCCTCAAAAAGGCAAACGAAAAAGGATATATCCTAGCCGTTGCCTCCAGCAAACCGGAACCCTTCGTGAAGAAAATCATAGACATGTTCGGCTTCACCGGCTATTTCACCATCATCTGCGGTTCCAATCCCGAAGACGAACTCAAAGCCCCCGACGGTCACAGCCAGAAAGCCAGGACCATTCTCAAAGTCTTCTCCCTCCTGGAACAGAAAGGCTATTCCAAAGAAACCCTCCGCAAAGAATCAGTCATGATCGGAGACACCCACTTTGACATCGAAGGAGCTAAAGAAACAGGCATCGCCTCCCTCGGAGTCACCTACGGCTACGGCACAAGAGAAGAACTCGAAAAAGCGGGGGCCGATGAGATTGTAGATAAACCTGGGGAAATTTTAGGAGTATTGAAACTGTAATTGGCTTGCATATAAGTTCCCAGTTCCCAGTTCCCCATCAGGCCCTTCGTGCCATTCATCCACCAGTGGATTATCGATTTTACCTGTACCCCTGAACGCATGCTGAAGATTACGATATTCCGGAAATCGGAATCCGGGAAGGTGCGCCGCGAAAAAGTTGTAAAGCGGCGCATTTTTTATATACAATATCCACTTCATGCCAATTGAGATAAAAGTACAGCATGCTATCGTTTCAGGCTCCCAAGGCTTGGGGAGCTGCCGAACGCATCGAGACTGAGGGGTTGTTCTACCGTTTCAAGGCACATATGAGGCTGACTGCCAAAAAGTACATGTGCCAAAAGACTCCATCAAAAAATGCCGTCCCCCGGGGGGAAGCCTGACCGACCGATGGACCATTGATTCCAATAAAAAATCCACAGTCTCTTTGGACCGTGGATTATTCATAGTGTGTCCACATCCGTATGATTTTTACAGTGCCTTCATACCGGGTGCCCTTATATTCGCAGGGCTCCCGGAAGACCTGGTACACCAGCCGGTGCTGCAGATTGATGTGTCTTGAAAAATAACCCTGAAAAATCCCCACCAACACCTTATGAAGAGGATGGTTAAGAAATGGATCCTCCCTCAGGATTTGTATCAGCCTCTTTGCCTTTTCATCCAGATGAGCGGCCTTCAGATGGGAAATATCCTTAACAGCCTGTTTCGTACAAACGATATGAAACATTACCAGTCTACCTCTTCCTCCGGAACACAATCCCCGATGGACGTTTCCCCTCCCTCGCGGATAGATTCCACCATTCCCGGTACACTGGCCAGGTACAGAGTCTCCTGAATGGCCTTCCAGTCATCCTCAGAAACCAGTACCCCGTTCTTTCCCTTCGTATTCGTAATCGTCACCGGTTCTGAATTTTCATTCACCTCATTGAGCAGCTGGTAAATGTTCTGCCTTGCCTTTGTTACACTGATAGCGGTCATAGCAATCACCTCTTTGTCTCAGTATAACGTACGTAGTTACGTACGTTAATATAGGAATTGAGGAGAGGGGTTAGGGATTGGGTGCGGTGCACCGCAAAATATTTGTGAAGCGGCGCAGTTTTATATCCCCACCCACCCTGCATCAGGCCCTGCGGGCCGCAAGTATCAACTGCCCGGCCGGATTTCATACCATTCGTTGCAGCATAATCCCACTCATCGCATCGACATAAATTTTTATATAGTCAGGCCTATGATACGATCAGGCCTTGCGGGCCAAAAACATACTGACTCACATGCAGGCCATGACCGGCATCAGACCCTCCTCGACAGGGGGCTCCGCGCAGCCGTGGCAGGACGAACGAGTCAAAACCCTTCGAGGCGCCAGCGTCTATAATTTCAAACCGAATTTTCAACAGCTTTGATGTATCGGTTTTTTCAATTCCTTTGCATTGTCCGGGATTCGAGGCCTTAGGTGATACACCCTTATTTAACCGCCTTTACATATTTTGCAGATCGGCCTTTTCCCTCTAACCGGATTTTCCCTTCATTCTTTAAAGTTTGAAGCAAACGATAAGCCGCAGAAGGAGTCACATGAAGCAGTTCTGCCACATCCTGTCGAGATATTTTTCCCTTTTCAGCAAGAAATTTTAATATCATTTCCGGATAGCGGATACGATTAATACCAACCTGACGGACATAACCGGGTAATGCACCACGAGCCTTATAAACATTTGCGCTTAAAATATAAGACCTGTTTTTCCCATTTCCAATAGCTTCCGCAATGCCATACTCTACCAGACTTTCCAAAATCACTCTAAGCCGGCTTTCTTCTATGGAAAAATCACCCTTTAAATCCTCAAACTGCACCCTGTGCTGCTTTTTGAGATAATTGAGAACTAATAAAGCATAAACAGAAAAATCGTGATGATGTTTTTTCTCCTCCTCCGTAAGCATAGAAATAAATGATTTATCAGGAAGTGAATTAGGAATAAAAAGTCTCACCATCTGATCACTTGACTGACTGTAATCCGGGACCCCCTTCCCATAACGGAGGGTTCCTTCATAAATTCTGTCAATCCCACGTCCCGAGCGTTCTGTAAGCCCTATTCGCTTCAAGCAGTCTGCAAGGACCGGGTTACGTCCATGAGGCTCCGCATCAATCAGGTTTTTATAATTGATTCCCTCTATGAAACCACCCGGATTACTGATCGTCAGCCCCTCATTATTGATAAGCACCCGCACCCGGCCAAGCATGGAATAATCCCTGTGGCTGAAAGCATTGACCAGAGCCTCGCGGAAAGCCCTTTTATCATAATTCGGGATAGGAATGCGAAAAAGCCCATCTTCCATTTCCTCCTCCCTGTTCCATGCATTGAAATAATCAGTAATTTTTTCAAAGGCAGCTAAAAGAGGAAGCGTAAAAGACTCATTGACCTTCAAATTTGTTCCATCCATCACCTGAATAGCAGACTCTGCAGTTGGGACCAGTTCCTGAAGCCTGTCCTTTCTACCCAATATGAGAAGCCCTGTCAAAGTAGGACAGATTTTCCCATCAACCATCGTCGTTAGACGAAGCGCCTGATCCAATTCCCTGTCCTCCAATCCAAGCAGCATCGTCTCTCCGTGGTAAATCCGGATAATATTTCTCAGCCGTTCCCTTTCCAGCGGATCAAAATCCTGAACATTGCTCCCGGCTACAGGCTGGGCAGAATAATCCAGTAAAGAAAGATCCGATAAGCGGGAAACAATCTCATAAGGATACATAGGAACATTCTCCGGCATTCCGTCAACCTTGATTCTCCTTCTGACCAGCTTGCCGGAAGAAGTGGCCACAATATTCTTATGTCTTGGAACAGTGATTTTCAATACAGGAATTCCATCAAAGAGAAGAATCTCAGAACGTACTGATACCGGTGGAATCGTCTTATTAGCTATAAAAGCATTTACCCGGTCAATATCCCGGTGATCTTTATGCAGACCCGTAACTTCCCCATCATCCTCTACCCCGAGATAGAACTCGCCACCCTCAGTATTAGCAAAAGCAACGACAGCCTCAATTATCTCACTATCGGGATACTTCTTCTTATCACTCTTGAATTCAACTGTTAATGACTCCTTGAAATTGATATTTGCCATGAAAATCACCTCTTTATAGATATATTAACACACGCGTGCGTTTATTTGAAGCAATAGAAACGCACGCGTGCGTTTAATATATGGTTTCCACATTTTTCGGATGAGAATAAAAGCACAAAACGCTTCTATAATATAATTGACCCGTAACTTTAAAGAAACATAAAAATTCCCAATCTTTCATCAGACTTGAGAATATGGACTTAATTTTTCAAAAGCTTTGAAATCTCAGCTGTCTTCGAAACTTTGCATTGTCTGGGAGTCAGGAAACGGGACTCGGGTTGCCGCATCAAATTTATGAAGCGGCACAATCAAAAATATATCAATTATCTCAAACTCGCGGTATGCTATCGGTCACCATCTCCTCAAGCTTTGCTCTCGAACGCGATTTGAAGGAATGGGGCACAGCCGAACGACGCGCAAATCGCAGTGAGAGTCATGCAGAGGCTGAGTGGTTGTTCTACACCTGCAAGTCGAAAAATGGCTGACTGCCGAACCATCCCCGGCCGCAAGCCTGACCGTGGGTGGGCGGGCTGATGGAATCTGCCACAGGCTGATGTTTGACTCGGAACTCGGAACTTCCATGCGCCCCTGTCCGGAACTCCCATGCAAAATAAATACTCGCGGCGCTTTATAATTTTTTGCGCCGCACATTCACGATAGCCACGTCAGCCACGATAATCACGATGCGGCGTTGTTATACTAAGCTGCATCGACATAAATTTTTATACAGTCAGGCCTATGATACGACCTGCCGAAGGCTGATGCCTGACTCGGAACAGGTAACTTCCATGGGCCCCAGTGTGGGCGTTCGGAAATCGGAGCTTCCACGCGAGTCCCCTCCGGCAAGCGTAAATTTATCTGCAATTCGTATTTCTAATTCCCTGCTCATCCTTTTTATGCTATGATGATAATGGTTTATTGTGAGTAAAAGGAGATTCATTATGAAATACGATTACCTCATTGTCGGTGCCGGTCTTTTTGGTTCCGTTTGTGCCAGAGAGCTGACCGATGCCGGAAAGAAATGCCTCGTTGTAGACAAACGCCCCCACATCGGAGGAAATATATATACAGAAGCCATTGAAGGCATCCAGGTGCACAAGTACGGTGCCCATATTTTCCACACCAACCTTACCAACGTATGGAAATACGTGCAGCGCTTTGCCACCTTCAACCGTTTCACCAATTCCCCCGTGGCCAATTACCATGGAGAACTCTACTCCCTCCCCTTCAATATGTACACATTCAACAAAATGTGGGGCGTAGTCACTCCGGAAGAAGCGGCTGCAAAGATTGAAGAACAGAGAAAAGCAGCCGGCATTACGGAGCCGAAAAACCTGGAAGAACAGGCCATTTCCCTCGTAGGTACCGACATTTACGAAAAACTCATCAAAGGCTATACCGGAAAACAGTGGGGCCGCCCCTGCACCGAGCTTCCTGCATTTATTATCAAGAGACTCCCTGTGCGCCTCACCTTTGACAACAACTATTTCAACGCCCTTTACCAGGGCATTCCGGTAGGCGGCTATACGAAAATGGTGGCAAGGATGCTCAAAGGCATCGACGTCCATCTCCACTATGACTACCTGGGAAATAAAGAAGAACTGGACGCAAAAGCAGACCACGTCATTTATACCGGACCCATCGACGCCTACTTCCGCTATGCCCTTGGCCCCCTCCAGTACAGAAGCGTCCGCTTCGAGACGGAAGTACTGGACAAGCCGAACTTCCAGGGCAATGCAGCTGTGAACTACACCGACCGTGAGACCCCCTGGACACGCATCATCGAACACAAATGGTTCGAATTCGGCAAAGATGCAGATGGCAGGGACCTGCCGAAGACCGTTATTTCCAGAGAATACTCCTCCGAATGGGAAGTGGGCGACGAACCCTACTACCCCGTAAACGATGAGAAGAATGGAAAACTGTACCTCGCCTATAAGAAAATGGCAGACCGCGAGAAAAAAGTCACCTTCGGCGGCCGGCTTGGAGAATACAAGTACTACGATATGGACCAGGTCATTAATGCGGCACTCAATTGTGTGAAAGAACTGGAGAAATAAGGATAACTATTTTAACTGTAAATCGATCAACTTTGAATAATCAGTTATTTTCAATGACCTTGCATTGTCCGGGACTCGGGATGCGGGACTCGGGGTGGTGCGCCGCATCAAATTTGTGAAGCGGCGCATTTTTATATACCCACCCGCCCACCCTTCTTCAGTCCCTTCGGGCCGAGATGGTATGTAACGGCTTTGATTTTTCAACTATCCGGGGACTTTAGAATAACCGGGACCGATAAGGACTTCCTATTACTTATCCCAATTCTCGTAATTTTTATTTGCCTTATCTATAATCATCTTCCGTCTCAGGCTGTTAATCAATTTGTTCAGCATCTGTGCGACCCGGGCGCTCATAGCCATGGCAGCTTCTATATCTTCCTCTCTGCAATACCCTATATCGAGACAGGCCTGAAGCTGTGCCTGTACTTCCGCATTTGACGCCCTGGCCATACCAAGATAATGTATATAATCCTGCGTCCCGATTCTTGCATTTCCTTCCGCTATATTAGATGATACAGAAATGACCGCCCTGCTCAGCTGGTCATACAGGTTTTTACTTTCCGAAGGCGGGAGCTGCCGAATGACTGCATATACAAGCCGTGTTAATTCCCTGGACCGCTGATATACCACAAGATCTTTATACGAATAAATATCATTCATAGTACATTCCTCCCTTACTCTATTTTAAAGGAAATAAAACACCCTGCAAAGAAAAATATCGATCGTATAGACGGTAATGTATATAAGCAGCCGCCCGCAGGGCCGATAAAGGGCGGGTGGGCGGGAATATATACTCTGTTCCGCTTTACGAATTGTGCGGCACACCTCCCCGATTCCCGTTTCCCGTCTCCCGGACAACGTACAGTCATCTCGGAAAGCTGTTATTTCAAAGTCAGCACACCTTCAGTTCAAGCCCGCAGGGCTGATGGAAATATATACTTCGTGCCGCTTTACGAATTGTGCGGCACACCTCCCCGATTCCCGTTTCCCGTCTCCCGGACAACGTACAGCCATCTCGGACAACTGCTATTTCAAAGTTGTTTCAAATGCAGTTCAAGCCCGCAGGGCTGATGGAAAT
>OMVW01000020.1 GCA_900314595.1 uncultured Dialister sp.
TGAAAAGGAGAAGGACAAAGAGAAGAAAACCGCCTAAAAAGGGCTAACCCCCGAACAGAAAAATTAGGAATGGGTGTCCTTGACAACGGGACCGTTTTAAACTGCCTAATGACTCCGATGAATCTTTACATACTCCTCTCCCATTTTATCAATTCCCGCTTTGCCTCCGGTGAGGTCGGTGAAGAAGCGGAGGTGATTTTTTGCCTCTTCCGGCAAGCAGAGGATGGTCATCCGCACTTTATCTGCAAAAGCGCGGTTTTTGACGATGATATCTTTATCTTTGATATAATTTTCAAATCCTCCCACCGCCGGATAGGGCAGGATGATTTCATAACATTCATAGGGCGTGTAAACCACGATAGGCGCTTCTTTCACTGCATCGGCCAGAGACCCACTATAAGCGCGGGTGAGGCCGCCGGCTCCCAGCTTGATTCCTCCGAAGTACCTCGTCACTACGGCCAGCACGTTGGTGAGGTGCTGCATCTGCAGTACGTGAAGCATGGGATGGCCCGCCGTGCCCTGGGGTTCTCCATCGTCTCCGGATTTTTCAAGGACCCTCGTGGTACCGATGCGCCAGGCATAGCAATTATGGGTGGCATCTTTGTATTCCTTCCGGAAACCATCCAGTGCGGCCTGCGCTTCTTCCTCGCTCGTCACGGGCATGAGATGGGCGATGAATATGGATTTTTTGATTTCCGTTTCTTTATGAAATATATCCGCCGGTGCGGCATACGCGATGAGCATGGAGCCCTCCTTTCCGGAATGGGAATTTTCATCCAAGTACGGTCACCGGAAGGCCGGTGAGATTTCTCCCCAGTTCCTTCTTCCTGATGGTAAGGCAGAGAATGGTCCCTTTCCCCCGGGGAATTCCTGTCTGGTCAAGCACAGGGAAATCGGCCCCGTTTCCCGGCGCCGGATGGACCGTCTTTAAAATTTTCACCGGATACAGCGTGCTCTCTCCGATGAAAACCACCTGTATTTCCTTCCGGTCTATATCCCGATAGTAAGAAAGGGGCGGCACTTTTCCATGATAGAAATAAGATTTGCGGATTTCATTGACCGCAAAATTTTCAAGAAGCACATCCTTCATGGCTCCGGTCATCACCGATGCCGGTGAGGGACGATTCCTGAGGTAGCACACAAGACCGGTATCGGTGAAATAAAGCTTCGGCGTGCGGACGGCCCGCTTCAGGGCAGGATGAAGGAGGGGACGAAGGAAATAGATATGTCCCAGTTTTTCCAGTACCTGCACCCACTTCCTGGCGGTGAGGGTATTGACCTTCGCTTCCCTGGCAAGCCCGTCGAAATTGACGGACTGCCCATCCCAGGCAGCAAGGACCATAAGGAAATCAAGAAACTTCCGCTCATTCCGGAGACGCACGAATTTCCTCATATCCTCCTCAATCACTTTAAGGATATATTCAGCGTAAAAAACGTTCCGAGCCTTCTCGCCGCTTCGCACGGCAGGCATGGCGCCCGTCCATATTTCCTTATACACCGCATCGGAGGAACAGGGCGCTCCGTCCATCTCTGCCGACGGGTCAAATGGCGGGATCTCCAGTCCGTGGAGTTCCGCCTGGGAAAGAGGAAGAAGAGTCAGCTTCTCCAGTTTCCCGGAAAGAGCAGGAATGAGCTCCTCCAGCTCCCTCGTCATCCAGGACGCAGCCAGGAGGAAATCTCCGGGACGTCCTTTTTCGATTTTTTCCTTCAATGCCTGTACAAGAACGGGCGAACGCTGCACTTCATCTATAATGAGGGGCACAGGATATCTCTCAAAGAAACGGTCCGGCTCTTTTTCCGCCAGATTCCGCGTCTCCTCATCCGATAACGCCGCATATGTCCTCTCTCCAACCCCGAAATTTCCAAGAACCGTGGTCTTCCCCGCCCCGCGGGGTCCCACGATGAGAATCGCAGGCCGGCTTTCCATGAGTTCCCTTATGGATCCCTCCAGCCTGCGGGCAATCATAGTCATTACTCCGCCTCCCATTCATGGATGATTATATTTATTATTATGGTTAAGCTAAGTTTTTATACTTATAATTTTAATCGAAAATAAGGAATAGTACAAGAATGAGAAATACAATTTTTTGATATGTGACTGTTTTCTTATTTATTTCAATTCTTTTCTTTACAATTCAGCAAAACACATTCATGGAACAGACTTCCATATCATCCCCTTCCGACACATTTTCATAAAAAAATGTGCCCCATCAGGGACACACCTTCACGAACCACGAAATTTCAAATACAGGCTGAAACCATCAGCAGGGCCATCGGCCCGCGGCCGAAGGCCGCTATATAAGATTGGCTGGCGCAGCCAGCCATATCCTTCACGAACCACGAATCACGAATCACGAAATCTCGAGAAAGCCTGTATCGGGGCTCGCTGAGGTAAGGCTAATTCACGAATACCGTAACTGACTCAACCCGTACCATCTGACAAATGCCTCCAATAAATCCGCCTGTGCACAGCCCCCATATAAGATTATTGGCTGCATCAGCAGCCAATCCTTCCCGCACCCCGCATCCCGCACCCCGAAATCTCGAACGCGGGATGAAAGCCATACGCCGTGGTGAGGCTAATGCCCGAAAACCGCAACTGACTCAATCCGTCTTATCTGACAAAAGACTCACGCCTCAAAATTCTTCTCCTGCTCGAGCATCCGTTTCAGCGTCTTTTCGGTTACCGGGAATTCGATGATGTCTCCTTCGCCGTTTACGTATTTCACGGTGTAGGGTACGTCAAGGATCTGCTCTCTGGTAAATCCGAAGTAACGGACGTAATGGGAATGGGGCATGAGGCTGTCGATAACAGGATTCATTTCATAGCGGGGGTAAATGCGTTTTCCGTCTTTTTCCAGCACCAGGTGCTCCGAGCGGTTGCTGCCCTTTGTTTCCATGGAGTAGGAAACGAGATGATGCACCGGCATGTAGGCTGGCGCTACGAAGAGGATATCCTGATTGGAAAGAAGGATATCCTTGAAATTTTCCGGTACTTCGAGGAGCCGCAGGTCTTCGGTGGAAGAAATATACATGCCCGCCGTATAGGGAGTGACCACCACCACCTGATTGGAACCGATGGTTCCATGCCGCATTTCCACCCCATAGTGCATGGGATTTTCCAGAAGGCCGTGTTTCTTCACGGTCTTTCCTTTTGCCCACATAGCATCGTAGGATGCAGAATCCAGGGTCATGAAATCAGCGGCAAATGCAGAAACCGGAAGGAGTGCTGCAGCAGAGAGAGCCAGGGCAGCGAGTAATTTTTTCATAGATACCTCTACTTTCTGCCAATTCCCTCAGCAATTTCCTTGAGATTTGGCGAGAACAGGAGCATTTCCGCTCATGGGATTGAATGTTTCATATAAAGGAGGAATAAAACCGGCAAGGCGGGGACGAATTTATAATTTTTAGTTGTCAGACCCGCGGCCCGGTCCACGGTACTCGAGTAGGGCAAATAATTTCAGCCTGCACCATTCATGACCGATAACCACGGTACACGAGTGCGGAGAAGAAATTCAGCGCCGCTTATTTGATAAAAGGAACTACCGCACTTCCATGAGGGATGACATTGATGGTATAGTCGGTCTTTCCTTCTTCGGCCAGTTTTTTCTGTGCCAGTTCCCAGGCTTCCGCCACGGTGGCTACAGGGATCTGGTGGGTCCTTTCGCGAAGGATCTCGAAGTTTTCCGGTTTCGTCACAATGTAAACCGTATGGGTCATGGCAGTGATCAGATTTTCAAAAGCCACAAAGAAAGGAATGGTGAAGCAGGCGCGGAGGCCTTTTTCCATTTCCGTGAGATCCGGGTATTTGAAGCTTCCCAGGTAAGCCGGCGGTTCCATGATATCTTCCGCCTCAATCATGGTAATGATGATTCCGCCTTTTTTCGCAGCGATTTCTGCCGTCGTATAGCACTTGGTCCCCTGGTAGAGGTTCGTATCCTTCGGATAACCGCCGGCAGAAACGATGCATACGTCTGCCTGCTGCTTCATGGGAACCTTCTGCATGCGGTAGGTCCGCTTCGTTCCTTCCAGCCAGGCTTCGTAAGGATCGCCGCCGACCATGGAGGAAATATTTCCATCTTCATTAATGACAGAGTGGACGAGGAAACAGGGTTTCACCATATCGCAGGCTTCCTGCATATCTTCAGAAACAGGATTGCCCTCGATTTTCAGAAGCTTTGCATCCGGGTTGAGACCGCTTCCCAGGGTATCCCCCAGCGCATGGCAGTGGTTCTGCTGGACCGTTTCAAATCCGGCCACTCCCGGGAGGATCAGTTTCCTTCCACCGCCGAAGCCTGCCATATCATGGGTGGAAATCGCATTGATGAGGATGACTTTATCTGCTTGGGCCACTCTTGTATCGATCCATACGTCGGTACCCCTGGAAGTCACGCCCATATGGGTAAGCATGGATTTGTCCGTGGAAACATGCTGGTACATTTTGATGCGCTTTGCCACTTCTTCGCCTACGCAGGTGATATTTTCCTCATCCGTATGAACGCGGTGAGTCCCCTGGGCAAAGACGATGTACATATCTTCATCCGGAATACCTGCCAGGTTCAGTTCATTGACCACATGAATAGTGAATTCCCTTGCCCTGTTCCAGGCACGGGTGATATCCGCCACGATCAGGCAGACTTTATCTCCCTTTTTCACCACTTCAGAAAGAGGTTTCGAGCCAATCGGATGACGCATACATTCGATGGCTGCTTCCTTCACATCGCAGGCAGGAGTTGGCACGCCCACCAGCACATCAGAAATATGTTCCTCCGGCAGCAGCACAGACTGCGTTCCATGGCCAAAGGGCAGCTTGAATTCTTTAAGAGCCATTTTCTTCCTCCGTTTATTTATATTTTATAAATATTTCTTCTTATTATACTTTAGATGATCTTTACTTGCCAATAAATGAAAGAGGAAAGCAGAAGGTGAAATAACTTTTGTGTCGGGAATATCGGGAATGTCGGGAGGCACGGGGCTGTCGGGAAGGATTGGCTGCTGATGCAGCCAATATTTTATATGGGGATTGTACACAGACAGGGCTGAAAACCCCGATATTACCCAAAATGAACCGACCGGAATCAGCACATATGAAGACAACTGGCAAAAGGCACCCGGGAGAATAAGGAAATCGGAACACGGGAGGCCCTCCTCGATAGGAGGGCTCCGCGAAGCGGTGGGAGGACGAACTGCACGGATGAGGAAAAATATTCCCGGACACAGATGAGAGCCGAAGGCAAAATCAAAATGCGGCGCCCACGACTTTACGCCGCACCTCCCGCCAATTCCTAATCCCCAATTCCTGCCTCAGAAAGCCACCACCTTCCCGACAGCCCGACATCACATCAAAAGCCTCCGATCATAACCTGCACATTTGGGACTCGATGCCGTACCATTTCCATGCCAAATGTCTCAAAACATCCGCGGAAAGGCTCCCCTCGATAGGGGAGCTCCCGCGAAGCGGGTGAGGGGACGAACCGCACTGATGGGGAAAAATTCCCCCCGGCCCGAATGAGAGCCGAAGGCCCCATCAAAAACTCGCGGCCAAAGGCCGCCACCTTCCCGAGTCCCCCGATACTCCCGATACCCCCGACACTCCCGATTCAAAAGTTATTCACATGACAGTTTCCCTTTCACCCCGATCACTGATAACTATTAACTTTCTTTTAATGATAGATATGGTCTATAATAGAAATATAAATAAAAGACAAAAACAAGGAGGTCGATAAGATGTCCATTATGCATGACAGGCGGATGGGAGAAGTACGGGAGAATATGAAAGCTCTCGGCCTTTCCTCGCTGATTGTTTCAGAAACGGCTGCTTTGTGGTATCTCACGGGAGAGACCATTCATCCCGGTGAACGGCTGACCGTGCTGGTGGTTCAGGAAAAAGGACCGGCTTTCTGGGTGCGGAACCGTCTCTTCCCTTTGAAATCCGGCACCGGCTGGACCATGGCAGAAGCGAAGGCGGCCGGTTACATCGCCGATATTTCCTATGAAGATGGAGAAGACGGCATGGCCCTTCTGGCCGGTCATCTGCCGGAAGGAAAAGTGGGCGTGGACAAAGTCTGGCCCTCCGCCTTCCTCCTTGACCTCATGAGCCGGAGAAAAGACCTGAAATTCATCAATGGCTCCCCTGCCGTAGACGATGCAAGAGCCGTGAAAGATGAAAGGGAAATGGGCATCATGCGCCTGGCCTCGAATATCAACGACCGGGCAATGAAAAAAATTTCCCAATGGATTGCGCCGGGGGTTACGGAAAAAGAATGCGCCGAAAAACTTCTTGCCATTTATAAAGAAGAAGGAGCCGAAGGATTTTCCTTCCCGCCCATCGTATCTTTCGGCGCCCATGGGGCCGACCCCCATCACATGCCGGATGCAACGCCCCTCAAAAGGCGGGAAACGGTGCTCTTTGATATCGGCTGCAAAAAAGATAACTACTGCTCCGATATGACCCGCACCTGGTTCTACGGAAGGCCTGACGAAGAATGGGTGAAAATCCATGATCTTGTACGGGAGGCAGGAGAACTGGCCGAATCCATGGTCCGCCCGGGGATCAAACTCTCAGAACTGGACAAGGCAGCCAGAGACTATATTTCCAAAGGCGGCTATGGCCCCTGCTTCACCCACCGCCTGGGCCATTTCATAGGCATCCGGGAGCACGAAGCAGGCGAAGTGAGCGCCACTTCTGAAATCATCGCCAAACCGGGCATGATCTTTTCCATCGAACCGGGCGTGTACATCCCCGGAAAATTTGGAATCCGCATCGAAGATCTGGTCATGGTCACCGATACCGGCTGCGAAGTACTGAACCAGGCTGACCGGGGCTGGAGAATTTCCCTCTGAAAGGAGCTCAAATGCTGAAAATAAAAAACGTAACCATCGGAGAAGGCAGACCTGCCATCTGCGTACCCCTCGTTTCTTCTGACCTTGGAAGTCTTGAAAAAGAATGTGAAGCGCTGAAAGAGTCCCCCCTGGATATGGTCGAGTGGCGGGTGGACTACCTGATGAACAAGGAAAATTTCAATGCCACCCGGGACCTCGATGCCGCATGGCGGATCATAAGGAAATATTTCCCCGGCAAACCCGTGCTCACCACCGTCCGCACCAAGAGCCAGGGCGGAGTCCACAAGACGCCGGGAGGAGAATATATCAGCCTCCTCTCCCTCATCATCGCCTCCCACTGGGCAGACATCCTGGACGTAGAGTACGGCCATGAAATGATGGATACGAAAGTCCTCATCTCCCAGGCAAAGAAGCAGGGCCTCCCGGTGCTCATGAGCTACCATAAATTCAAGCGGGCCCTTTCAGAAATGGAAATACTGGACGTGCTGGAAAATATGCGTTTCTTCAGACCGGATATTGAAAAAATAGCCGTCATGCCCGAAAAGCCCTCCGACGTATCCGCCCTCATGAGCGCTGCCGCCAGATTCGGAGAAAAATATCCGGACATCCCGGTAGTCACCATCGCCATGGGCCCCCTGGGAGTCATTACCCGGATCACAGGAAATAATCTGGGCGGAGCCCTCACCTTCGCCGCAGGCCGTGAAGCCAGCGCCCCGGGACAGCTGACAGTGGAAGAAGTCAGGAAGATACAGGAGATTCTGGAGAAGTAGTTAGCATTTAGTAGTTAGTTTTTGTGGTTAGTGATTAGAATGAGAGCCGGTTTCCTGCAGCCGGCTCTTTTGATGAGGGGAAGAAATACGAATCCTGCGGCTGCCGGCTCAAAACTCTCGCGGAAAGGTTTCGAACCAGCCGGAACATCAGGGTATGAAATCTCCTGCGCCAGCCATTCCCGGCCTATATGAGCAAAGCGAAAACATACTATCGGGCACCAGCTCTCCAAGCCTGGAGAGCGGACGTGTTGTGACTGAGAGGTTGTTCAATGGTACATGTCGAAAATATACGCCGGAGGCCAAATCAAAAAGCGACGCCCATAAATTTGCGCCGCACATCCCCTAATTCCCAATTCCTCCCCCCAAAAGGACGAACTGCACTTTCATCCTTAAAGTTCTCTCGCCGGACTGTCTCCAAACATGTAAGCGAGTCAAAATCAGGCATCTTGCCTAATCGATAGGAAACAAGTAAAATGAATAGAGAATTATCCCAAGGAGGACTACCGATGATTACACCAATGGATATCCATAACAAGACTTTTTCCAAAGCATCCCTGCGCGGCTACAGCCAGGAAGAAGTGGATGATTTCCTGCAGCAGATCGTTGCAGATTATGAACAGATCTACAGAGAACATCGTGAAATGGCAGAGCAGATGGACCAGATGAAAACGAAACTGGCCAACTATGAACGCATTTCCGAAACCATGTCCAATACCCTTCAGCTGGCCAAGGATACCGCTGAAAACGTAAAGAAAAATGCAAAGAGAGACGCGGAAATCCTCGTTTCCAACGCCCAGGCCCAGAGCAAACGGCAGGTCCAGGAAGCTGAAGAATCCCGCAGAAAACTGGTGGAAAATATGATCCGTACCGAAGGAAATATGAAGACCTACATCGGAAAGATCAGAAAAGACCTCACCCTGGCCCTGGCTGCCATCGACCAGCTGGACCATGTAAAAGCTCCGACCCTGGCCGAAGTTTCCGGCGAAGAACCGGCTCCTTCCGAAAAAGCAGCGCCGGCAGAAGAAGCTGCACCAGCCGAAGAACCGGCTCCGGCTGCCGAGGCGGCAGAAACCGCTCCCGCCGAAGAAGAACCGGCTGCGGAAGAAACAGCTCCTGAAGAAACGGCAGAAAAACCGGCCGCCGAAGAAGCTGCTCCTGCTGAAGAATCCGAAGAACCGCAGACTGAAGAAAAAGAACCTGCAGAAGAACAGACGGAAGAAAAAGCAGAATAAAAAAGAAAAACCGGAGCCTCACCGCTTCGGTTTTTTTATGCCTTTCTGCAGGAATCCCCTGTTTCCACTACAAATGGGACAAATATTTCCCATAAAAGAATTGAAATCTATATAATTTACATGATCAGGACGAAATCCCTATTGTAAATTAAAAAATTCCGTGTAGAATAGATTACAATTTCACCAGGCAAAGATGCTCTAAGAAAGGACTATCTTATGAAAAACATACTGGGAGCCGACGCACATTCTGCCACCTACTGGCAGCGGCTCGCTTTTATCGTGGTCATTACCATCATCGGCACCTTCGGCTATTCCGTAGGCGTCAATGCCTTCCTGGTACCCCACCAGTTCCTCTCGGGAGGCCTCACCGGTATCGCCATGATTCTCTACTACATGACCGGCTTTCCTATCGGTATAGCAAACCTCATCTTCAATATACCGATTCTCATCCTCTCCCTGAAATGCATGGGAAAACTCTATACACTCATCACCATCCTGGGTACCGTCCTCTGCTCCGTATTCATCGACCTCACCAGCTTCATGGCCGACTATGAAGTAGTGAAAGACCCCCTGGTCTCCGCCATAGCAGGCGGCGTGGTCCTGGGCCTCTCCATGGGCCTCCTCTACCGCTACAACTCCAATACGGGAGGCCTGGACGTAGTAGGGGCCGTGATGAAGAAATTCTACAATCTGGAAATAGGATACGTGGTCTTTGGAATCAACGTGATAATCGTAGGAGCCGGAGCCTTCTTCTTTGCCCTCGAACCGGCCATCTGCACACTCATTGCCATGTACATCAATGCAAACCTGGCCAACCGCATAGTCATCGGCTTCGCCCAGAGAAAAGCAGCCTTCATCGTCTCCGATAAACCTCTGGAAATAGCAGATACCCTCCTTAGAAATATCGGTCACGGAGCTACCCTCCTCTACGGACAGGGCGCCTTCTCCGGAGCTGAAAAGAAAATCGTCTTCGCCATAGTCGACCTCACCCAGGTCACCAGAGTCCGTCACCTGATCGAAGAAATAGACCCCCACGCCTTCCTTTTCATCATGAATACCACCGACGTCATAGGCCGGGGTTTCACCAGTCCCATCTCCAACGCCCTCAATATGCCTCCCTCCGTCCGCTATGACAGCAAAAACGGAGAACTCATCCCCACAGGCATCTGGAGCGAACAGATGGAAGAAGAAGCGGAGAGGGCGGGGCATCATTGATTTTTCAAATTTTTTCTCACAAACTGCCAGTCGTGATTCGTGGTTGGTAAAGGTGGCGCTGCACGAATTTTAAAGCAGCGTCCTTTTTATATACCTGACCAATACCATCAAGTCCCATATGAGGATATCGGACAGCATGCTATCGTTTCAGCCCTCCCACGTTTGGGAGGGTGCCCGAAGGGCAGGTGGGTCGTTCTACCCGTTCAAGCCGAAAATAAAGCAAAATCTCCCGCGGTCAGGCTTCCCATCGGGGAGTCTTGCTTTCCTTTTTAGCTCATTTCCGTCTTGTACGATAATACGACCCCCTGCCTCGCTTCGCTCGGCTGACCCATGACCAGGGGGCTTGGTAGGCCCGCAGGGCCTGAAAGGGCAGAAATGAATATCCCTGCACTACACATTCCCGGTCCCTATGAAGAAAACCATCCGCATGCTGCAGGTCGCCACCTTTCCCGGGATAGAAAGGTGGCTGCGGAGCAGCCGGATAGGTTGACCAATCATACAAGGCACATACGAGGCTGACTGATGAAATATCCCGGGACAAATGACTCCATCCATTAAGTCAAATTGTCCCTGCCCTCCCAGGCTTGGGAGGGTGGCGCCGAAGGCGACGGGTGGGTCGTACTACCCCTGCAAGTCGCAATTGACTCAAAATAAAAGTACGCTGCGTCCGAGCAGTGGTAAAGAGAGCTGACTCTCAGAGCCGTGGCGAATCACACCAATCGTTTATGCGTACCAAAGGCACGACTCCTCCGGCAGCCGGTAACTTCCATGGCACCCCTGCAGGACCAATCCCTGCTGTAATTGTCGAAAATAAATGGGCAAGCAAAAATTTAACGAAAATCTAATAAAATAAAATTCCTTTTCTGCACTATATAGGCAGAGCAAGGGAAATCACCCACGAACTTCCGCTACGGCAGCCATTCTCAGAGAAAGCGGAAAGGGCGACGGACCGGGCTTGAAAATTCACGGGCCCGTGAAATGAAAAAGAAAATACCAGTATGAGGAAAGCCACTACCCCTCGAAGCAGTATACTTCAGGGAGTAGTGGCTTTTTTGCGTGGGCATTTCGAAAAGACGGATAGCAGATTGGGGTAAGATTGATTGAGAGGGAAACTGCACTTTCGGACGTAAATTCCCCAGGTCGCTGTAGATTCGCTTCCCCCAACGGGGGAAGCTCCCGCAAGGGTGAAGGGGGCTATCTATGGAAAACATGCCAATTGACACTATAATTTCATGGGTTACGTAATAATGAATGCATAGAAATTCCAACTTCCGGATTGCATTCCTATGGCGGCATGGAAATACAGCTTCAGTTTCGACGCGTACCATCGTACACCCCTTCACCGCATTCCGCAATCCGCTCACTCCGCCGGAGGAAATATCAGCTTCTTCACCTCAGAAAGCCTCTTCTCCGTTTCCTCCTCTTCACTGTGGAAATCCATAAACTTTGCGAGGTACCCCTGCTCACGGATGAGCTTTCTGGTCACCTCGAAATTCACGTCAAAGTACATGGCAAGGCCTCCCACGTAAAAATCGAGAGGCTCTTTTTTAATGGAAGTAGGAATGGATTTCCTCGTGAGCGCCATCTCATAGACCTCATCCGTCAGCTTCGACCGCTCGAACTTCTCCCGCGGAACGTTCCAGATGATTTCCGGATGATCCGAGTACGCCGCATAGACACGGAAAATATCCGCCTTGTCCGCATCCCGGAGAAGCCGGCAGAAAAGGAGCTCCCTCTTCGATAATCCCGAAGGCAGCTCATAAACACTGTGCAGCGCTATCGCCCTCTCCATGAGCGAATCCTCCGAACCATCCTCCATGAAATCCCGGATATGACCCTCGCCAAAAAGATATTTCGCCCCGTAGGCCGCGTGATTCATGGACCTTCCGTCCGAAAACGTATGGTACCGCGCGATCTGCTCAAACCGCCCGATATCATGCAGCATCCCCAGCGCCCAGGCAAGATCCGTATCTGCATCCGAAAGTCCCAGCCCTTTCGCAATGATTTCCCCGTTCGAAGCCACCCGCCCCGAATGAACCACCTTCAGCGCCACCTGCGGGTCGGATTTGTCAAAAGGCCGGAGATAACGTTCAACCTGATTTGAAATACAGGATTTAGAAATAACCATATTTCCTCCGATTTTCGGATAAACCGGGACATTCCCTTTGAAGACTCAGACAATATTACATCCCATGCACATCTTTCGGCACGAAAACCTCAAACAGTCCCAAATGGAATACACTTCCGGTTTAAAAGAAAACCTTTTATTTTCATAGTTTCAATGAGATTTACCGGATATCTACCAAACATCCCTCCTGTCAATCAAAGAGGAAGTAATAAGAGCCCCGTCTTTCTTTTCGAATAACTCCCTTATCTACTCCTTTTCGTATGATTTTAGAAGCCGCATTTTCAGTAACATTTAAACAGGCAGACAACTTTTTCCTGTTAAAACTCTGATCTTTACCAAGCTGTCCCGCAAATGCAATAATATGTAAAGCCATCTGTTCATGATATATTTCCCGGACATGATTAGAGAAATCTGTAAATCCAGTGTTCTCTACGTCATTTTGATCTTCTTTACTGTCTTTTTTCGAATATCCCTGATTTGGTAAAACGACACAGAACATCGTGCTATCCGAATAAAATTCGGGTTTCTTCCCAAACCCTTCGTATGATTTCAAAATCCTTTGGATCCCGCTGCCTCTCCTCTCCATAAAGTGGAGTCGTCCAAATATATCAGATATAACTTCATTCCTTCTCATGGAAGGTACTTTATAAAGATTCAAATCCTGAATCCGGCTTCCATTCATCATTCCACCAGGAGATGTGATTTCAGTTCTATCATCAAACATATCCACATGAACTTCGGAGCCTATATTCTGATAATCCCGATGAATTAAAGCATTCACCAATGCTTCACGAACAGCGCGGTAAGGATAATCGCTTTTTTCTTCCCTCTGAATTCCTCGGATTGACCAGGATTTTTTGGAATTATTGATGACAAAGGACTCTGCATCCGTCAATAAAGAAATAAGGCTTTCCCTTTCAAATACCTTATCATCAATCGCATCTTCATCTACAGAACCTTTTTCAAGACCCTTCCAATGCGTACATACCACTTTTGATTGTGCCAGCACTCCCTGATCACACAAAAGCAATCCTCCATAAGTCACTCTTTCACTTTCATCTATTAATTTCATCGACTGAAGATCCCTAGGCATTTCCAGAGATTCTTCTGCCACTCCGTTATAGGTCGCCCGAAACAGTGTAAAACTGATATCATTCAACAAATAGTGAGACGGCAGCATGTCAAATGTCTTATTTAGTCCTCTTAACACCAAATGACTGAGCTCAATGGCTGTAGCCGGTTCAGAACGATCACCTCTTCTGACATAAGCAGTTTTTGCTTTATCCTGAATATAGTAATATGGATAGTCCGGACCATTAAATACTTTAATCTCCAGGCAGTATTTATCACCGGGATATTTAAGATCATGAAGTTCATACTGAACAGCAGGTTCAATCTTTCTGGAAATAAATTCAGAAATCTTAGAAGACACATATTGTATATTATCAATTCCCACTATGCTGTGATCTTTATCACGAACCCCCAATATAATACTCCCGCCCCGGGTATTGGCAAATGCTGAAACCGACTTCAACCAGCTGTGCGGCCTGTTTTCTTCCAATCTCTCCTTATAGTCAAGGTTTGTATCTTCTACCCCATCCAACTTATCCCACATTATTTTCACCTCCCATAGGAACTAAAATAAAAAGAGCCTGGCAAAACTATCGGAAACTCTACTCCTGTAAAATTCCATTTCGCTGAGAAAGTTTCCAAAACAGGTGAGAAAGTTTCCAATATTTGCCAGAAAGTTTCCATTTTCATTGAAAATGCCAAATCACGATTTCATAAAATATTGAAATCCCTGTATCTTATGAATCAATTTTACATCAGTCCGTTAAAGTTATGCAAATATAGTTATGTACGATTGGATAAGATCCCATACAGCTCTCCGCTCGTATTTTCGGCATCCCCGGCACCCGGGAAAAGTCCGTATCTGCATCCGAAAGCCCCAGCCCCCTCGCAATGATTTCCCCGTTCGAAGCCACCCGCCCCGAATGAACCACCTTCAGCGCCACCTGCGGATCGGATTTGTCGAAATGGGCAAGATAACTTTCAAACTGCTTTTTGATAAAGTCTTTTGAAATCATCATTCTTTATTTCCTTATAGAGACCTCTAACTGAACTAGTTCCATCCCTCAGAAGCACTTATTGCATATTTTTTCCACATTATTTTTCCCGGACCGGTTATCGCTGGGGGTTTTGGCGAGGATGGACATATAGCGGTTATCTCCGCAGAAGGTGATTTTATAGTGCTTTCCATCTTCCGTGATGGAAAAGCCCAGATCCACCAGAGACTGGCGGAGCCGTTTCGTGATTCCCCGGAAATCGCGAAGAAGGGCCTTGACCTGCTCTGCCCTTTTGCGGCTGAGTTTCTCATAGGGATTGCTCCGGAGCACATCCCTGAGCACGTCCATTTTCCGGGAATCCGGGGGCACATTATTTTTCGCCGCCGTCAATATTTCCAGGAGGATATCCCGCACCTCCCCGGGATAAAGGTCCGATTCATCGCCCATGAAAAGGAGAGGCACCGATTCCCTCGCATCCAGTTTGCTCTTGAGGCCCTCATTCTCCGCCCGGAGCCGCTCATTTTCCCGCGTCAGTTCACTGAACCTCCGCCGGAAATCCTCACTTTCCTGCTCATAGGTCTGCCAGAGATCGGAATTCTCACTTTCCGCCGCCAGCTTTGCCTTCCGCTGCTCATCATACAGGCGGCGCAGGATTTCATGATTCACCCCCTGCCAGGTATAAAGCGGATCCGTCTCAAGCGAATTTCCATACAGAATGACCGTCCGCACCACCTTTTCCAGGAGCTGCCGGTCATTTCCAATGGTCCCGCGGTACACATACCGCCTGGGAGGAATCGAAGGCTGGGGGAAATAAATGCCGATGGACCCGTCATGGTCATTTCCATTTTTCGTGAGCTCCCGGAGCTTCTGATTGGAACGATACTCCTTCTGCACCAGCACATGGGCCGCCCCCTTCAGCCTCGAAGAAAGAAGATTCACATCCACCGGGAGGATTTCATTATATTTCCTGGAAATATAAACCACGGGCAGACGATAGCGTCTTTCCCCCCGCATGATGGAAGCCGCCATTTCCAGTTCCGAATCCCCGATTTCCAGAGGCCTCCGGAGAATGGGAAGATTTCCATCCTCCTTCAGATACCCCCGGTTAATCAGGAGAGACAGGAAATAAGGCGTCGAAAAAGCCAGATCCGCACTCTGCGCATCGGCCTGATAACTCCGCTCCAGACGGATGGCCATCCGCATCTCCGGGAAATTCATCACATAATCCGTATCCCAGATGATCCCATCCTCCTGATGCTTCTCATACCGCACCGCCAGGATCCGCCGCTCCGACTCCTCCCGGATATCCAGCCATAAATCAGGACTTCCGAACCGCACATTCCGCTCCCCCTGCCACCTGAGATCCGGAATCACATTCACCCGGTAAGGGCTCTTCTGATTCCACTCAATCACCAGACGGATGAAATCATCAGGAGTCAGCGAATCCTCGATATCCAGCAAAGTAGAAAACAAAAGCATAAGAAACACCCCGACATCGGAAAGGAAATAAAAATCCGAATTTACTGTCTATATCATATCATTTCAGTTCGTACTGCGGGAATTTGTAGAAATAGAAAAACAGGCCTGTACCCCATCAGGATACAGACCCGTTTTTAGTCAGATAAAAGTGTTCAAATATACGCCAAATGCCACATTTCCGAAATCAGTGCATCCATTACACTTTATAAAATTCTTTATACCATTCCGCGAATTTTCGAAGTCCTTCTCTCAGTGTAGTGGAAGGACGGTAGCCATAATCCCTTTCCAGGGCTTTGGTATCTGCATAGGTAACCGGTACATCCCCGGGCTGCATCGGGACAAGCTGTTTATGAACCTCGAAATCATAGTCTTTGGGAAGAACCCCGGCACGAAGGAGTTCCTGCTGAAGAATATCCACGAAATCAAGAAGATTTTCCGGATGTCCTCCGCCAATGTTATAAACTCCATAAGGCGGAATGGGAAGTCCATCCTCTCCTGTTTTCTTTTCCGGAGCCCCCTGCATGACACGAAGAATGCCTTCCACGATATCATCTACATAGGTGAAATCCCTCTGGCAGTGGCCAAAGTTGAAAATCTTAATCGTTTCTCCCGCCTTCAGTTTATTGGTGAACCCAAAGTAAGCCATATCCGGGCGGCCCGCCGGTCCATAAACAGTAAAGAAACGAAGACCGGTAGAAGGAATATTGTACAGCTTGGAATAGCAGTGAGCCAGAAGTTCATTCGATTTCTTCGTAGCCGCATAGAGAGAAACCGGGTTGTCCACGCGATCATCCGTGCTGAAGGGCACTTTTTTATTTCCGCCATACACAGAGGAGGAAGAAGCATATACGAGATGTTCTACCCCTTTTTCTCCATTGTCATAAGAATGGCGGCAGTTTTCCAGAATGTTATAGAAACCGAGAAGATTCGATTCGATGTATACATCGGGATTGGTAATCGAATAACGTACCCCGGCCTGGGCAGCCAGATTAACTACAATGGAAAATTTATACGTATGGAAAAGATCCTCTACAAGAGCACGGTCGGCAATATTTCCTTTCACGAATACCCATTTCGAATCACTGTTTTCCGCTGCCTTTTCCAGTTCGGATAAACGATATTCCTTCAAACGGACATCGTAATAATCATTCAGGTTATCAATGCCCACAATAGTGGCACCGATGCCTTCCCCTAAAAGCCGTTTTGCCAAATAATAACCGATAAAACCCGCAGCTCCGGTAATCAGGATCGTCTTGTGCTGTAAAGTAATCTTTTCCATGTTTCTCCTGTCCTCTTTATAAAATTTCTACCATCATAAGCATTTGCTTCATATTTATTATTATGCAAAAGAAGCCATCCTCGTAAAAGGCAACTTCCCGAAAGAAATATTTCCTGTTCATTTCTATAAAAAGTACTATTCAACCCGCTTTTTCATCAATCAGCAAGATACAGTCCCCTCTGTGAAGAGCGGACCCGACCGGGAAATCTGAAGCCGATCACTTTTTGATGAGCCTGCCGAAATAGATGCCATTTTAAGAGTTCTTTCTATTTTCTCCCCGCAATTTTCCGGTTCATTTCTTCCGTCTTTTTATTTTTATGTTCCGCATATTTTCTGCAGAACCATGTATGACCATTCAGGATGGCCCAGGCGAGGAATTTGTCTCTCTGCCTTCCGGGAATGGAGTATTTCTTCAATTCGCGCAAAGCCGACTTGATGTGATCTTTTTCTTCCTCACTCAAATCATGAGTCATGGTATCGATGCAGAAAGCCTTCACATAGCCGCTGAAAGCGCGGGCTGCGGTCCGGCGGATATTTTCCGGATATGTTTTTTCGGAAATATGGAGCCGGTAGAGCCACAGCGACGCATTTCCATAATAATTTCTCCCGCTGATGGTATGGCGGATAGAGTACGGACTATCTTCGAGATGGTAGTACAGGATATCCGGAATGGCCGTGATTTTCTCTGCCTTGCCAAAAACACGGATATTGATATACCCATCCTCCGCCGCATAGGAAAGGTCTGATGGTACTTTTTCCTCTTTCATGAAATTTTTCTTTGCCACATAGCCCCACAGAGTAGACAGCTGACCGTTCAGTGTATCCCGTTTCCATCCTTCACTTGTTTTATGCGGATCCCGCAGGACTTCTTTCTCTGTTTTTCCATTCTGGTAGAAATACCGCACTCCAAAAGCCACGATATCAAAGCCCTGATCCAGCAGGGGCAGAGTCCTTGAAAGAAGACGGGAATCCGCATAATCATCAGCATCAATCCAATAAATAAAGTTTCCTTTCGCCAGAGAAATGGCAATTTCACGGGTTCTGGAAATACCCTGATTCTTCTGATGGATGACTCGGACCCAGTCATATGCCTTCGCATATTCATCCACAATAGCAGGACTCCGGTCTCTGGAGCCGTCATCGATGACAAGAATTTCATAGGGTTCCCCAGTCTCCTGATGAATCGCACTTTCCAAAGCACGACGGATGGTAGTCTCCCCATTATATACGGGAATCACAATCGTCGCCTTTACAGATGACGGATTTCCCTTGATATTTTTTTCCAGCTTTCCAAGCTCTCCCATTCACGTTTCCTTTGCTTCCGCATTTCTTCCCCTCAGGAGACATCGTCCCCCCGCAGCGATGTAGTATCCCAGAATTCCATAATACATTCGGGCCGGAATCTTATTAATAATCGTGGTATCCACGAATCCCTGGGCAAAGAAGGTAAGAAATGCAATCATGACCGCTGTGAAGAAGAAGAAATCATCACTCTTTCGTCCGATAGACAAAAGTGCCCAGAATGTGACTCCCACGAAGAGCACATATCCTGCAAAGCCCACAAGGCCTGCCGTAGAAAGGAAATAGAGAGGCATATTATGGGGCATGCTGAGACCCACTTCTTTCCCGTCTGCCGGATGATATTCGCCGTAATAATTATCTTTCCATCTGGACATACCAACGCCCCAGACTTTATGGTCCTTCCACATTTCCACGCTGGCAATAGCCATCTGGATTCGTTCCCCGCCGATTTCCTGGGTTCCTGAAACCTCCTGCTGACGGACATAGAAGAAAGCTCCGCCGACAGCAATAGAAAGAACTATGGCCGCTATGGCAATCTTCTTTGTCAGAGGTGTAATTCTATCCCGCATCATAATCAGGCCCAAAACAGTTGCCAGCGGGACACTCAGGCCGAAAGCTGCCATAGCTCCCCGGGACCCGGCGAGATACAGACATCCCATCTGCATGGCAACGACCAGTATTTCCATGATTTTCAGCCACTGCCGCTTTTCCTTCAAGGCAAAAGTGAAAAGAAAGGGGAGCGTCAGATTAATCATGGTCCCAAAATGATTGGGATGAGCATAAAAGCTGAGACTTCGCATATTCGGTTCAAGAGGATGCATGGCCTGCCAGAAGCCAAATCCGCAGGCCACGATCATTCCTGCCAGGATCCCTATTTCCACTCCCAGATCCACCGCGTATTTCCGCCGGATCCACCAGGTCATAAGGAGCGGAATGGATAGCCATTCCACCCAGAAAACCTTATTGATACTCCCCCGGTCCTGCAGAACCAGACTATCCACCACGAGGAGGCCGAAGAAAATGATGATGCTCAGAGCCAGCGCGATGATTTCTTTCTGCAATTCCAAAAAAGGCTTCTTTTCCTTCCGGCTGATATAGAAATCATAAATCAGAAAAAGGATAAACACTGCCAGGGCATAGGAAAAATAGGACGCCGAAAAGCGCACCGTCAATATGAAAAATATAAGTCCAATCGATACATTGGCAATGTTCAGAGTCATTATAGCTCCCATGTTTGATTCCTCGGAGTCATTATCCGTCATTCCGTGCAAGCCAAATCATAAACAATACATAAAATATGTGGCCTGTATCTATTGTAACGCAGAATAATGATTCGGGCCGCATTTTTTATCTTTTAAATTCATGAAAATTACTGAAAAATCTACCCTCCTCCAGGAAAGATTATTTTCTCAGCATCGGATCCTCACAGATTTTTATCTTCCCATGCATAGTCATGGCCTCATTCTCCTTCAGATCGTAGCTACGGGAAGAAATATCAAACCGTTTCACATACATGGAATTGGGTGCCTGCATCAAACCGCAGGCCGTATCATAAATCAGATCATTCGTGAAAAGGGCATTCCTGTTTGCCGAAAGGCCGGCCGCCAGCTCCGGATTGACCGACTCCATTTCCGGAGACAGATAAATCCAGAAAGGAATCCTCACCATATCGAAAGACATGTGACCGGTCCCATGAGTATAAACCATATCCTCTGCATGGTCAGAAACATAGAGAAATGCAGAAGTTCCTGCCCTCTGCCGGTTCCACTCCATCATATCCTGAAGAAGCTGATCCGTATAAAGCAGAGACGTATCGTAAGCACGGACATCCCTGCCGGCACCCGGAGTAGGAAGCAGATGCATGCCCTCAGGAATCCGGTCCTCATACCGCAGATGACTTCCCATGAGATGAATAATGATGAATTGTTTTCCTTTCTTTGGAAGCTTCTCCAGCATGGAAAGGAATTGACGGTCATCCCCCTTGCGGTGCTCCGTCCAGAGCCGATAATCCGCCTGATTGGCTATATATTCAGAAAAGAAATCATTATCTTCCTGATTGCTGAGCCACCAGGTTTCCATGCCAGCCTTCCGGGCAATATCCATGAGCGTGATGAAATATTCACCGGACTCATGACCATACTGATTCATCCCCGTCAGCATCTGCTCCATCACCTGGGCAGTCTGGGTAAAATTCGAATAACTGCGGGGAAAGAGATAAAATCCCTTCTCCTCCTTCATCCTCGTTTCCCAGGGCGTGGAATCCACGGGATAATCCGGGTTGAACGCCTTCATGTGATCCCGGTTTGCGCTTTCCCCGATGACAAGGACAATACGGTCAGGCGTATTTTCTGTCTCCACCTCCAGCTTTTTCAGATTCTCCCGATGCTGCCCCCGTACCTTCTCCATATCCCGGATATGCTTCTTCGCCCACAGATATTCATGGACTGGGAAACATCCCCTCACATAACGGATGAAAAGAAACAGGGAAACCACAAATACAATGCCAAGATACAAAGGAGAAATCCCATTAGGAATCCTCTTCACCGTAATGACCAGCCACTCCGTAATGATGGAGCACACACAGATGGAAAATACAGTACCTATAATTTTCCCCACACCGATCTGACCCCGCAGAAAAGCCGAAGCCTCCCCCAGATCCGTCAGAAGAATGGGCAGCATGTCATCTGTCTGGAAAAGATTATGATAAATCAGGTAATACACGAAACACGAAAATGCACAGGACATGGCTATGATCAAAGCCAGCCATTCCGCCATGCTTATGATAATGCCCAGAAAAAAATGAGCCTTCACCACTTCCAGGATGAAGAAAATGACCATCCCGCTGATTCCGGTGATGAAATGATTCTTCAATTTAGAAAAATCCCGGACCTCCAGCGAATCCGAATGGCCCCGTATATAGGCATAAGGCACCACCATCAGCAGGAAAAAAGCCATTCCCGGCATCCAGGAGCCGCGGAAAATGGTAAGCCCCGTCACCACCTCCGCTGCCCAAAGCAGAATCATGCCAAGAATGCCGAAACGGATCCCCCGCCACCGCAAAACCCTGGTGCAATGAAAAAGCTTCGCCAATATGTAAATAATTGTGACCATCAAAACCGGCTCAAATACCAGTTTTATAAGATGTCCCGTATTGGCCATAGGAAAGCTCCGAAAGAATTAAACATATAAAATCGCAAAATCAGAATTGTTCAACAAGACTATACAATAAAAGAGCTGCAGTAAAAAACTGGCAGAAATGTTATTTCTCGCATGCTCCCAAAAATATGTTTAAAACACTGTATTTATTATACAGTAAAGCCTGGAAATTTTCTTGCCTTTACACAAAGCAGTTCACAATAAACAACATAACCATATAGTAAGGTTAACTGGAATGTCTTTATTTTTAATAATATACTTTGAATTAATTATATCTAAATTCAGTATATTCTCCAGTCTTTTATCTCAAATTTCCGGTTCAAAACGCCCCTTGCCATTTGCAAGGAAAAGTAAGCTCGCCAAGCCGATTGTTTAACTTAGCACAAATGTCTTTCTTATCAAAATATTCTTTATCCTGGCAGATAATAAATCTACCGGAAGTGTGATTTGCTTTCAGGATGAACTTCCTGAGTAAAGTCTCAAAATCAATATCCTTTGCTCTTTTCCAAGTATCCTACTGAGGAATAAGATACTTTCCCTGATCAATTAAGCTTAAACCCTCATCCCATCAATATATATTTATGCTTAATAGATATTTCCCATAATGTCTTCAAGTCCTAGAATTTAAATATCTCAGTGGACTGCATACAAAAACCATAATAGTTAAAGGACATATGAAATAACCCATCCAATCAGAAAGCAGCATCAACTATCAAAACAAGCATATCACTCCTGAGTCATGGAGTTTCCCTTATTATCCATGATTCAAAAGCAACACTTAAGATTTTAAAATTTTGCCAAGGTCAATCTCTTTCAAAGAGATCTCTGGTATACACTCTTTCCCTCACATCATCGAGAGAATGATCATACCGGTTTGCGATGATGGCGAGGCTTTCTTTCTTGAATTTCGCAAGGTCATTGACGATCCGGCTTCCGAAGAAGGTGGTTCCGTCTTCCAATGTCGGTTCATAAATGATGACTTCGGCTCCTTTGGCTTTGATCCGTTTCATGACTCCCTGGATGGAGCTCTGGCGGAAGTTGTCGGAGTTGGATTTCATGGTCAGGCGGTAGACGCCGATGGTGACCGGTTTTTCCTTTGATTTATCGTAATCGCTGGAGGCGGAGTAGTAACCTGCTTTGTCTAGCACTCTGTCTGCGATGAAGTCTTTCCTGGTGGAGTTGGATTTCACAATGGCTTCGATCAGGTCTTCCGGCACGTCTTTATAGTTGGCCAGAAGCTGTTTCGTGTCTTTCGGCAGGCAGTATCCGCCATAACCGAAGGAGGGATTGTTGTAGAATTCCCCGATTCTGGGGTCCAGGCAGACTCCGTCGATGATTTCACGGGTATCCAGGCCTTTCAGTTCTGCATAGGTATCCAGTTCATTGAAATAGGAAACACGAAGAGCCAGGTAGGTATTGGCGAAAAGTTTCACTGCTTCTGCTTCGGTAAATCCCATGAAACGGGTGGGAATATTATCCTTGATAGCCCCTTCCTGCAGGAGTTCTGCAAATGTGTGGGCTGCTTTCACCAGCCGTTCATCGGAAAGATCGGTGCCCACGATGATACGGCTGGGGTACAGGTTATCATAGAGAGCTTTCGATTCGCGGAGGAATTCAGGGCTGAAAATGATATTTTTTGAGCCCATCTTTTCGCGGATCATTTTCGTGTAGCCTACGGGAATGGTGGATTTGATGACCATAATGGCATTTGGATTATATTTCATCACCAGTCTGATGACTGCTTCCACGGAGGAAGTATCAAAGAAATTCCGCTGGCTGTCGTAGTTGGTGGGTGTTGCTATAATGACGAAATCCGCATTTTTGTAAGCTGCCTCGGCATCCATGGTAGCCGTGAGATCCAAATCCTTCTCTGCCAGATACTTCTCTATGTATTCATCCTGGATGGGCGACTTCCGATGATTCACCATATCCACCTTTTCCGGAATGATGTCCACTGCCATCACATGGTTGTGCTGCGAAAGAAGAGTAGCTAATGAAAGGCCTACATATCCCGTACCTGCTACTGCTATATTCATGACTGTTCCTCCCTGTTAAGAACTATTACTCTATGTATGATAGACGTCCTAATGTATTAAATATATTGTACACCATCTTTGTTATAAAAGCAGACATGGATTGCAGGTGTTTTTCATTTCAAAATAAGGCTATGTTGAAATCAACGATAAAATGGGATTAGGAATTTTATATTTTACTTTTTTTTATGCCAAACAGCATAAGCATCTTACGCCTTTATGGAATTCTTTAAATAGTTTTCTATTCCTTTTTCCATTTATTGCATTGAATAAATAATTAAAGGTTTAAACCCGTGAGTGATTTAATCATCGCTTCTCCAACTAATATGGTATAATGCTAGTTGGTTTTTTATATCATCATTTCGTAAAGCGATTTAGTAATGTAGGAGTCTATAATGTCAAAGAAACCGATTATATTGCCGGAAGGATTTCCATTTATCCTTGTGACATTCTTTTTCGGTGCTGCCTTATACTATATGAAATGGTATTACTTGGCAGTCATTCCTTTCATTTTGTGTCTATACTTCACTTATTTCTTCCGCTGCCCGCCGAGAAACAACAAAATTCCTGCAGGTGATGATACCCTCGTCTCTCCTGCGGACGGCACAGTAGTGGATGTATCTCAAGATGTGGAAGAGGACATGTTTCTTGGAGAAAAATGCCACAAGATTACCATCTTCCTTTCCATCTTCAATGTCCACTGCAATAGGGCTCCTATGGAAGGAGACATCAAATATCAGTCCTACACTCAGGGCCGATTTCTTCCCGCCTATAAAGAAGGTGTAGGCTTCGTCAATGAACAGGGTGCCATCGGTATTACCGGCAAGAAGCGGTCTATCCTGGTCATCCTCATTGCAGGCATCTTAGCTAGGCGGGTGGTGTCCTGGAAGAATCTGGGTGACCATTTGGAAAAGGGGGAACTCTATGGTATGATTAAATTTGGCTCTTGTACGGAGCTCTATATTCCTGGAGACTGCGATATCCTTGTCAAAAGAGGGGACAAAGTGAAAGGCGGTCTCACGGTGGTAGGGAGGCTGAAATAAGTGAATAAATCATGGGTAGCAAATACAGTGACCGCGGCAAATGCATTTTTTGGCGGGCTGTCTATCATGATGTCCATATCCGGAAATTTTAAAACCGCTGCTGTGTTCATTCTGATTGCCATGGTGGCAGACGCCCTGGACGGCCGTGTAGCCCGGGCCTTACATACCGCTGGTCCCATGGGAGTAGAACTGGATTCCCTTTCCGATGATATTTCCTTTGGCATCGCTGCTGGGGCCCTCATGTACGCCTACCAGCTTCATGAAGTGGGTCCCCTCGGATTCATTCCCTGCGCCCTGCTTGGTACATTCTGTGCCTTTCGACTGGCCAGATTTAATGTAAAAGTCACCAGCGTTCACGGTTATTTCGAAGGGCTCCCCTGCCCAATGACCGGCATCATCGTGGCATCCTATGTCCTCTCGGGGGCTAAGATCTGGAACTGGCTGGCCGTAATCTGCGTGCTCATCCTGGCCTTTCTTATGGTCAGCGAAATCCACTATCCCGATAACAAGGGCGCAAGTGCAGACCAGCTGCACTTGCCGGCCATCATTATTTGTCTGGCATTTTTTATTATCTGCACATTCTTTTACTGGCCCATTTGGGCAGCAGCCTTATCTGCGGCCTTTATCCTCTTCGGCATGATGAATACATTCCTAAATCGAAAGCAATTTAAGAAAAACTGAAAACCAGAAAAACAAAAGCGGTATGAACTGATTTGTTCATACCGCTTTTCAATTCAAATCTTACTGACCTTGTGTATCAGCTCTTCCCACATAGTCCACATACAGTCTGGCTTGTACTGCTGCACTAGTTCACGACCTGTCTTGCCCATCCGGATTCTAAGATCTGCATCATCCATTAATGCAGACAAGGCCTTGGATAATAACATCTGTTCATTATCCACCAAAAAGCCAGTTTCTCCTTCATGAATCAGCTCATTGGTACCACCGCAGGTCTTGAGCCCGATACAAGGAAGCCCTGCCGACATGGCTTCCGCCAGTCCCTGTGGAAATCCTTCACTGGTACTGGGAATGCAAAAAATATCACTCCGATAATAAACCTCTTCGATGTGGTTTGTTTTGCCTTTCAGTAAAATTCGGTCTCCCAGATGCTTTGATTTCCTCTTCCATACTTCTGGCATAATGGGAACTTTTCTCTCCCCAGAATTCTACATTCCAGTCCGGATACCGATTTGCCAATGTTGCAAAGGCCTGGACCAGCAATTTCTGATTTTTCCTCCCAGATACGTTTCCTACACAGGAAATAAGGTGTTTTCCCTTTTCTTTCCCTGGAGTAGCCTGGTACTCTGCTGGAAAGGCTGCATTTCCGATTGCCACCACCGGAACGCCGGGAAAATATTTCTTCGCAACTTCTACCTTCGATGGCCAGAGAACCTGGATAGCTGCACTTTTAGCAACTGCCTCCCTTTCCTCATCAGAAAGAAGGGGCATCTGCACCGCCGGATCACCACGGAACATGGTAATTACAGATCCCTGATAATCAGCATCAGTAATTACATACTTCGTAGAAGGTGCAGAACAGGAAAGAATGACATCTGCCGGATATTCATTCAGGAATCGGCGTATCCGTGGACCATACGGTCTTCCTGTAAATTCTGCATTGATGCCCTGCGCCTTTTTCTGACTGAAAAGCCGAGCCAATTCTCGATATACCCGCAGGGTAAAAGGCAATTTTTCTGAGACCACTTTATGTCTATTTTCAAAGAGAATATTGAGCTGTCTCACCTTAGAATCAATAGGGAAATGGGGATTCCCTTCTATTCCATCCCGATACAGTACAGTCACATCATATCCTTTTTTCACAAGGTCACTGGACAGGTAGCAGGTCAGCTTTTCTACTCCTCCTGGCATATCCACATAATGGGTCCCAAAATGAGCTATTGTAATCCTCATGATTTTCCTTTAAAATCCTATGACTGCAAGCTTATTGATTTACAAGCCTCTATTAATAAACAATGTTATATTATTATTTTTTCATCTTGCTAATTTTATGCCTAGCATAGAATACACAAAAAATATCCATATTATGCAATATACACCAACCAAGAAATTTATCACACCAACGTCCTTTTATGGGATAAGGCCAAAGCGTTCTAATAGCTTCAAAGAGCTCATTTGTGTGTTTACTAGACAAATCATGTAACAGAACCGCCATGCTGTAAGCCTTAACTGCACCAGAAAAGGCCCTGCTGGTACAATGTTCAAAATGTTCAATATGATGCGGAAAATGTTTTCTGCAGATCATAAGCCGATAATACCAGAGATAAAAATTTCCCATATATCTCTTTCCATTAAATGTATGCCGGATAGAAGTTGGATTGTCAATAAGATGATAATAAAGAGGTTCTTCGATAACCGCTATTTTACGAGCCTCCAAAAACATTTGGATAGCCATATAGCCATCAGCTGCAGACCTTGCCATCTCAGAAGGTGCATGTTTATCAATCCACATAGTACGGGACACACTAAAGTTCCAAAGAGTAGAATATCTTCCCATGACAGCCTTCTCCTGCATGACTGTTAAATCCTCTTCTTGAGGCAAATGGGTTTTTGTTAAAACTCCTTCTTCAATATCCCTTGTCCCATATGCTACCAGATCCGCACCTGTTTGCATAAATTTTTCTACCACCTTTGCGACAAGATTCTTGTCAGCATAATCATCTGCATCTACCCAGATAATATAGTCACCACGTGCCTTTTTTATAGCCGTTTCACGAGTCCTGGTAACTCCCTGATTTTCCTGATGGAATACACGAACCCGTGAGTACCAGCATACGAATCACAAATCTTACCTGAATTATCCGGGGAACCATCATCAATTAAAAGCACTTCATAATTAGTCGCCGTCTGATGGACCAATGTGTTCAGGCACTTCTTCAAATATTTCTCCGCTTTATAAACCGGGACAATAATGGATACAACAATTCCAGTCATTTTATCTCCTTTACATATCCGATTCCAATTTTACTTTTCCGTGCATAGTGCAAGAAACCTCAACAGGTAAGTCATATGAATCTGAAGATAAATCACATTGTGGGGAATAAGCAGATGTCCTAACTCCCATGAGTCCGCTTACCGTGTCAAATACAAGGTCATTGGTAAATACTCCAAGGCTGTTTCCCCGCAGATGCTTATCCAGCTCTGGCCTCTTTTTTTTCAGTTCCGAAGAAGCATAAATCCAGCATGGTATACGAACCATGTCAAATGTGAAATGGCCTGTTCCATGAGTATATTTCATATCCTCACCGTGATCCGAAACATAAATGATAGAATCCGGATGGATGCGTTTCATAAGAAAATCATATATCCCATGCAGTATATAATCTGTATACATAATGGACATATCATAATCACCAAGAGGCTTATCCAGCTTTGAGCCGATTTCTTTTACATATTCTTTCGGCACCCGATCCTTATACCTAATATGGCTCCCCATGAGGTGAATAACAATAAAATGGTTCCCTTTATCCGGGATTTCGCTCAATAGGTCCAAAATCTGGCTATCATCCCCCTGCCTTGCAATCGTCCATAGCTGATGATTTGCTTCTTTAGCGATTGAAACCGTAAGTGTATCATTAGCCCCCTGATTACTTATCCACCATGTATCCATTCCTGCCGCTTTCGCTGCATCAACCAGTGACACCATATAGGAAGGATCTTGGTGGTTATACTGATTCATCCCTGTCAGCATATAGGATAGGACCTGTGCAGTCTGCGAGAAACAGGCATAAGCTTTATCCAGAAAATAAAAATGTGAAGCCTTTTTCATCTCTGTTTCCCAGGGGGTGGTATCTGCAAAATAGCCCTCATTGAAGGCTCTCATGTGATTCCTATTTGCACTCTCACCGATAATAAGAACCGTAGTCCCCGGATGACCATCCTCCAAGTGAACGTCCAATTTTTTAATATTATCTCCATGAACCTTGCTGATTTTCTTCATAGCTAAGATACTTCTCCGAGCTTCTTTCAGGTGTTTTATAGGATAACTGGACATTACATATTTTAATGACACCACAAAACAGAGCAGACCCCAAATAAAAGCCCCGTAAAAAGAGCCACCCTTTGAATAATTGATTGATAGCCCAAGATAATATGCAGAAAATCCTCCTACCAATAAAATACATGTAGCCAAGCACATAAAAAGCCTTAGGATTCCAACTTCATCCAAGATGAATGCGCTTGCCTCTTTGAGATTTGTAAGCAATACAGGAATCATATCACCACTCTGGAAAACATTATGATATTTTGAAAAATACCATAAATAACTCCCAACAGAAACAATGGTAAAAAGTATAAATAGCGGAACTATGATTGAATCTGCAGTCTGCCCCCATTTCCCAAACCGAGGAAGAGTTATAACAAGTGAAGTAAATGCCATTCCGAATGTATACTCACTCTTCATTCGAGAAAAATCCTTATCTTCCGGTGACAATGCATGTCCCCTGACCCATGCAAAAGGCAATGTCCAACAAAATACAAGAAAGACGAATAGCACTCCATCTGCTGATAAAAAAGAAATGCCGGAAGCCCAAGATGACAAAGCCATATAAATAAGACCAAATAATCCTATTCTTAGCCCACGCCATTTATATAGATTTGTGCATCCTGCAATAATAGCAAACCCATATATAATTGCACTGATAATAAAAGGGTCAAATACTATTTGAAGAATCTCAACCATGATACCCCACATATATAAACTCAATTATTCTATTTTAAGTTTGATTTTAATCGCATGCTACCTGCTATAATCCCCATCAATGCGAAATACATCCTACTTGGAATTTTATTAATTATAGTCGTATCTACCATCCCCTGTAAAAAGAACGATAAAAATATGATCGAAATTAAAAGGCACCAATAATAATCGCGTTGCTTTCTAACAGTTGCATAGAGTCCTGCTATAGTTGCTGCCAAGTAGATTAAATAGCCAAAACCGCCTAAAGTTCCGCCGGTAGACATATAATAGAGCATCATGTTATGGAGCATACTAAGGCCCTGCTCATGTACATTTATAGGATGATATTTCCCGTAATAGTTTTCCTCCCAGTGGTCCGCACCAACACCAATCATTTTGTGTTCTTCCCACATCTGGATAGATGCTGTAATCATCGAACCTCTTTCTCCACCCAGTTTGACTTCATGCCGACCGCTTTGCATATAGTAAGCACCCAAACCAGCAAAAATAATTGTAGCAGCAACCACAATAATACTTATTTTTTTTACCAAAGGTGAAATAAAATTTCTCGTTTCAAATACAGCTATTATTATGCCTATGATAACCGATGCGGAAAGCGCAATAAGTGCTCCCCTGGAACGAGTCATTACAAGACAGACAATAGCAGATGCCAAAACAATAACAGATAGAATCCTATACCATTTGTCCTTATTTTTAATATCTGCATATACAATACAAGGTGCCATAAGATTAATCATAGTACCAAAATGGTTAGGATGAGCATAAGGCTTAAAATTCGAATCCCTGGTTGCAAATACCACTGGTATAGACCAATAGCACAGGCAATCGCCAATCCAACCAGAATCCCCCATCTGATTCCTTTTTCTACTTGATACTTTGCTGAAATCCACCAAGTCATGAAGAAGGGGATTACCAAAGCAAAATGATTTACAGCCCTTGATATATCCCGGTAATCTTCATGTAGTACTGCTGATAAGATAAACAGAAAATAAAGAGCTAAGATCCCCAAAGCCATATAAACGAATGGCTTCGTAACCTTTGGTAAAAACGACATCTCTTTTTATAAGAAAAAGCTGCATCACCAATAAAAAATATAGCGAAAATTATAAATGCATAGCTGGAATAGGCAGCGGTAAAACGGCACGATAACATAACAAGAAACAGACTTATTACCACCCCAGCAATGCCGTTCAATTTAGCAATTTGCATAACGAATCCCTTTTGTTTACTTCTTTAATTATTTTGAGGTTGTTGGATCTTCCTGAATCTTCACATCCCCATTTTTAGAAACAGCCTTATCCCAAGTCAGGCCATAATGGAGCGAGGAAATATCATATACAGTATCATATTCATTATTGATCGCCCCCATAATACCACAAACCATGTCATAGACCAAATCATTGGTAAATATACGATTCTCATTTACTCTTAGATTGTTAGCCACAGCGGAATGGTTATTTTTATATTCCGATGACAGATAAACGAAACAGGGGGAATGTATCATATCCCACGTAAATATTCCATCTCCATGGAAACGAACCATATCTTCTCCATGATCCCCAAAGTACACCATGGCTTCTAGATTTAGATTATCCTTTGCATACTGATATATATTCTTCAGCACTTCATCTGTATATTTAATGCTGGAATCATAATCATCGACTTTTTCCGAATTCCCATCCACATGAATTCTGTCAAAATCAGGTGGTATCCGATCCCGATACCGATCGTGACTTCCTTCCAGATGAATCACAATGAAATTGCTCTCTGTTGTTGGAACTGCCTTAAGATAATCCATAACCTTCATATCATCCCCGCCAGGATGAGTGGTAGTGAAGCTCTTTTTCGATGAACCAGAAACAAGAGCTAATGTCATATTTCCTGGTGATGGAGCCTGATTGCTAATAAAGTAACTATTATAACCAACTTTATTCGCCACATCCGTAATCGTTATCATATCATTCCTATCTACTCCATTATACTGGTTAAGATTTGTCAACGCCATGGAGAGGGATTTCTCGGTCAGCGGATAACAAGAATATGTATTTTTTAGAAGATAAAAATCAGCGTTATCTTTTTGGGAAGAAAGCCATGGAGTTGTTTCAGCCGGATAGGCCGGATTAAATGCCTTCATATGGTTCCGATTTGCACTTTCGCCAATGACAACTATGATCGTTCCCTGCATTTTATCTGGTGCGTTCCCTATGAAATGGAACTTTTCCATATTTTCATCATGTTTAGCCATAGCTGCCTTTGCTCTTATCAGGTACTTGTGAGCTACATGATAGGGCCAGGCTGGGAAGATCTGGGGAATCCAGTGGGCTATGGTCACCAGTGCCGCTATAGTAAGAACCGCAATAATAATCTTTCTGATTAATGAAGGCGATGTAACCCCCCCATTTTCATCAATTCGGCTTCCCTTGACAATGAGCCGTCCAATAAAAATCATATAGACCGCAAACAGTACCAGTACCACTCCCAGGGAGCCAAAGCCCAAGTGGGACTGGAGGAATTCCATGGCCTCCTTCGAATTGGTAAGGAGCACGGAAATCATGTCCGTAGAAGTAAATCCGGCGCCAAAGATTTTGTAATAGGTCATGTAGACAAAGGCGCTCAGAGAAAGGTAGCCAATGAGAAGAAAATTGAATATCCGAAGGAAAGGCCTGATTTTCCAGCAGATAGAGCCTACGTATTCCATCAAAAACGTGAGCACTAAAACGGGCATAAGGGTAAGCACATCATTGTTGAGTGCCTCTACCCGAATGCCCCAGTTTCCACCGGATTTTGCCTGGATATAAGAGAACGCGCCAAGCCAGAGATAGAAAATAACCAGGCCCGGCCGCCAGGAAGGATGAAAGAGGCTCCGTCGCGTTACCAGCTGGGCGGCAAATACAAAAATCACGCCTGCCAATGCATTACGCAGTCCATGGTAAGTGTCAAGTTTTCCTCGGTAATTCATTTGACTGTCGATGATTACTATCTCCGTGGCTTCGGTTTTATCAGTATTTCTGTATAGCTCTGGCCAGTTATAGTTTCTCATTTTACGCTTCTGCGCCTCACTCCGGACATTCTGGGCGATTTTACGCTCTGCCTGTTTCTTAACAGTGAAATATCATATGTATTATATCACGCTTACGACATTTTAGCAGTACTCCATCAATCAGGTAGTGGCGCGAAGGCCGGGAGGAAATAAAAAAATCCCGCAAAAACTTGCGGGATGCACTAATTAAACATTTAATTATATCTTACGTACACTATTATCACTCCAGCATATTATTGGATCGGTATACATCATAACCTGTTCGCAAAATCGGTTACTGCCTGGTTAAATTTGTCTGCTTCCAACCAGAACAGTAGATGCCCGCCTTCATAAAATGGAACAAACTCTCCCTTGGGAATCTGAGCAGCGATCCATTTCCCCTGCTCCACGCTTTTCGGGAAAATGCCGCTATCCGCAGCGACCACCAAAACCGGGACGGTAATCGTGGACAGCACATCGGTATAGTCACTGTAGCAGTAATCGCCATACAGCGCGATTCCCAAATACGGCGGCAGTTTCATCATCTCCTCATGCAGCCAGTCCATACCGGGCGGTATCACGCCATCTTTAAAGATTTTTTTGGCAAACGCTGTGGCAAAGGCGTCACGGTCTTTCAAAATCGCACCGACAAATGCGTTGAAGCCTTCCATGTTATAATCGCGCAGGCCGTGTGAATTCCAAGCGCCGCTGCTGAACGGGAACGGCGTCATGTCGATCAGGCCTAGCCCGGCCAGCCTTCCTTCTTCTTTACCAAACTGTTTCCAGTACGACAGCATAGTCGGCCCGCCCATAGACCAGCCCATCAGAATCATATCATGCAAATCCAGATTCATAATGACTTCATGAATATCCTGTGCAAGCCGGTCAATGCGGTATCCGTCAATCCCCTTGGAGGAACGACCATGACCTCGTAAATCGATGGTCACCACCGTAAAACGGTCTTTCAGGCCCTCCATGTTCTTTTTATAGAACCGCCCCGAGCAGCCCCAGCCATGAATCAACACGACGGGGCGGCCACTGCCTTCCATCTCATAATAAATATGCGCGCCGTCGCTGACTTTAACCAATCCACTTTTCATAATACAAAAGGCCTCCCTTCGCAACTAAAAGATTGTATTATGCAACCCAATACACTCTGCCTTCTCTACGTTTTGCAGCTGCCGGCTTATCCCCTTCAACATAACCGACCGCACAATGCCCGATGCCTTCCCATTCGCCTTCCACACCAAGTGATTTCAGCAGATCTTTCCATTCGTCCATTTCGAACTCTTCTTTAGCCCGGTGGATCCAGATACTGCCAAGTCCCAACGATAGTGTTTGCATTTTTAACTCTAATTAATTCTATCATCATACAGAGTTTAAGGCAACAAAAAAGACCCGCAGGTAAGTGTCAAGTTTTCCTCGGTAATTCATTTGACTGTCGATGATTACTATCTCCGTGGCTTCGGTTTTATCAGTATTTCTGTATAGCTCTGGCCAGT
>OMVW01000045.1 GCA_900314595.1 uncultured Dialister sp.
GGGAGTGTACAATAGACTGTGTAAAGTTGAATTGTAACTCAAACGAGAAACAGCAGAAAGGTTTCTGAAATTAACAAAATCATCTCTCAATAAGGCTTTTTGCAAACGGTGATAGGATACCGCTGTAAGTCAATAAGCACTTTAACGGATGCTCTTGCTAATCGGGTTCCTCCTCCAGCAGCTTCCTTTTGAGGTCAAGCATATAATTGAATCTGAAAAGGAAGGGACCTATTATGCCAAAGACCAAGATAAACTCCGGATGCAATCTTCCCGATGCCGACCGGATCGGACAGGAAGTACTTAAGGAATTTCAGGCAAAGAATGTACACGTTGATGTGCAGAACATTCAGGAATTCCTTAGAGAAGCCATGAAATCCGTTGTAGAAAAGCAGCTGTCTGCCGAACTGGACAACCATCTGGGATACGATCGTTATGATCAGGAAGCCAAGCATAAGGCAATGACAACGGATTCCCGGAACGGTTACAGCAAAAAGATGGTAAAGACCGACTATGGCCCAATGGAATTAAAGACACCGCGCGACCGAGACGGCTCCTTCGAGCCTTACCTGGTAAAGAAGAATCAGGTAGATATCAGCAGTCTGGCCCCCTATGTCATTAAGCTGTACGCCAGGGGCATGACCACGAGAGACATATCTGCACAGATTGAGGAAGTTTACGGGTTTGGTCTGTCTGCTGCGGAGGTTTCCAGGCTAACCGATGCGGTACTTCCGGAGATTACGGCATGGCGCAGCCGGCCGCTCTGTGAGAAATACATGTATATTTTCCTCGATGCTGTCTATTTCAGAATCAGGAAAGACGGTGTATACCAGAAGGTAGCGACCTATGTCGCAATAGGCGTAAACATGCGTGGAGAACGGGACGTCATCGGAATGTGGATAGGCGCATCTGAAAGCGCCAGCTACTGGGCCCGTATGCTTGATGACCTTAAGAGCCGCGGAGTTAAAAAAGTCCTTCTTTTCTGTGTAGATGGCTTAAATGGCATGGTCGAAGCCATCCATGCCATGTTCCCTGAATCAATAGTCCAGCGCTGTATTGTACATCAGATTCGGAACTGTCTGAAGCTTGTTCCCTACAAATACAGGAGAGCTGTAGTGGGAGATATGAAGCAGATATATAAAGCTCCTACTATTGAGGCAGCAGAGGCAAAATTGAATGAATTTGATGCAAAATGGGGTACACAATATCCTGGAATAGTCAAGACCTGGCAGGATAACTGGGAAGAGCTGACATCCTTCTACCAAATGCCCAGTTCATTGAGAAGGCTGGTTTATACGACAAATGCGATAGAGAACTTCAACAGGGGACTTAGAAAGTATACTAAAGCGAGAACACAATTCCCTACTGAAGAATCCCTATGGAAATCCATTTATCTGGCAATGCGGCTGGTGACCGATAAATGGAACAAAAACGTATACCAGTGGAACCAGATCATGGCGGAAGTTAATCTCCTTCTCCCTGGCTTTGTCGATGAACAGGATATTGAAGAGCTTTCATTAAGTAGATAAAATAATTTACACAAAATGCTTGACAGTCCCCGGGAATACAGGCCCGGGTCGCTCATGTAGAGCCACCGCCTGTCTAAAACTCTTTACAGCACAAGCGGGAGCCAAGGGCCCGTGCCCGAAGGGCACTAAATAAGATTGCTTTGCGCAGCTCCATATCCTCCCCGCATCCCGCACCCCGCACCCCGCGCCCCGCGCCCCGATTCCCCCAAAATAAAAGAGCCGGCTGCCCGCACAGTCGGCTCTTATTTCTAAAGACTAACAACTAACCACTAACTTACTAACGACTCAGCTCTTGAAAGCCAGCATCTCCGCTTCCTGCTGTGTCTTTCCTTCTGCCAGGTATTTCGCGATCTTTTCCTGCATAGCCTGGTAGTCATTGGGGATGATCTTGGTGATCCTTGCGCGGTAGAGGTGCCACTGGGCGAGGATTTCCATGGCTTTTTCGCTTCGGGTGGTGATGTAGTGTTCTTCGATGAGTTTCCTTACTTCTTCGGCTTCTGGTCCGTCTTCCAATGGTTCGGTATGGACCATTCCTTTGTTAACCAGCCGGATGTCGAGGTCCACTACATAGGCAATGCCTCCGGACATACCGGCTGCGAGGTTCATACCCGTTGCGCCGAGGATGACCACTTTACCGCCGGTCATGTATTCGAGTCCGTGGTTGCCCACGCCTTCTACGACGACTGTTGCCCCGCTGTTTCGAACGCAGAATCGTTCACCGGCCCTGCCGGAGACGAAGGCCCGGCCGCTTGTCGCGCCAAAGAAGGCTACATTTCCGATGATGATATTTTCAGAGGCTTTGAAGGTGGCTTCTCTTGGCGGGAAGATGATCATTTTTCCGCCGGAAAGTCCTTTGCCTGCGTAATCGTTTGCGTCCCCTTCCAGGGTCAGGGTCAGTCCTTTGGGGATGAATGCGCCGAAGCTCTGGCCTGCGGAGCCTACGAAGTCGAGGCGGATGGTATCTTCCGGAAGTCCTTCTTCTCCGTAGCGCCTGGAAATTTCACTGCCCAGGAGTGTACCGGTCACGCGGTTTGTATTTTTGATATACAGTTTCGCGCGGAGCGGCTTCTTTTCTTCAAGAGCCGGGCGGCACATGCGGACGAGTTTGGACATATCCATGGTCTTTTCCAGTTCATGGTCCTGGGACTTCAAGAAATGATGGCCCACGGATGCATCGGTGTAGGGACGGAAAAGAATAGCATCGAGGCTCACGGTATCTGCCTTGCGGTTGCCCGTCAAGCCTTTCTGTTTCAGCCGGTCGCTTCTTCCCACCATATCTTCCAGTTTGTGGAAGCCCAGGCGGGCCATGATTTCCCGAAGGTCCTGTGCCACAAAGCGCATGTAGTTCACCACGTATTCCGGTTTGCCGGTGAACCGTTTCCTGAGTTTTTCATCCTGGGTGCAGATGCCGAAGGGGCAGGTATTTTTATTGCATACGCGGAACATCTGGCAGCCGATGGCAATGAGGGGTCCTGTGCAGAAGGAGAACTGTTCAGCCCCCAGGAGGGCAGCGATGGCTACGTCCCGGCCGGTCAGAAGTTTACCGTCTGTTTCCAGTTTCACCCGGTCTCTCAGTTTATTGAGAAGGAGTACCTGCTGCACTTCGGACAGGCCGATTTCCCAGGGAATGCCTGCGTGCCGTTCGGAAGTACGAGGCGCTGCGCCGGTCCCTCCGTCATAGCCGGAAATCGTAATGCTGTCTGCCTTTGTCTTTACCACGCCTGCTGCAATGGTACCTACGCCTTTGCCTGCAGTGAGTTTCACATTGATTTCCGCCCTGGGGTTTGCATTCTTCAGGTCAAAGACAAGTTCTGACAGGTCTTCGATGGAGTAAATATCGTGATGCGGGGGTGGGGAAATGAGGGATACGCCAGGTGTGGAGTGACGGGTGTGGGCAATCGCCGGGTCTACTTTGGCTCCCGGGAGGTGTCCCCCTTCGCCCGGTTTTGCGCCCTGGGCACATTTGATCTGGAGTTCCGACGCATGGACCAGGTAATTTCCTGTGACTCCGAAACGGGCAGTGGAAACCTGCTTGATTTCATCGTTCACAGAAGTTCCATCGGCACGGATCTGGAAACGCTCTGCATCTTCGCCGCCTTCGCCTGTATTGCTCCGGGTGCCCAGGCTGTTCATAGCTTCTGCAATGCATTCATGGGCTTCCTTCGAAAGGGCGCCATAGCTCATGGCCCCTGTGCGGAAGTAATGGATGATATCCGGTACGCTTTCCACTTCTTCAATCGGAATGGAGCAGCCTTCGGGGTAAATAAATTCGAGAAGGTCCCGGAGACGCACGAGAGGTTCATTGACTTTCTTTGCATATTCTTTGTACAGCGCATAGGAGCCGGTCCGGCAGGCCTGCTGGAGGAGGCGGATAGCCTCTGCCGTGAGGATATGGGGTTCGTCGCCGTTTCTTCTGTACTTGAAGACGTCCCCGGAGGAGAGGCCTTTTTTATTTCCATAAGCCGCTTCGTGGCGGAGAACATTGTCTTTTTCGATTTCTCCAATGCCTATGCCCCCTACGGGAGAGGTGGTGTGGCCGAAATATTCGTCTGCCACTTCCCGTCCGATGCCGACTGCCTCAAAAATCTGGGCCCCGTGATAGGATTTGACGGTGGAAATACCCATCTTCGACATGACGGAAAGGATGCCGTTTACCGAAGCTTTCATGTAATTATCTACCGCTTCTTCCGGAGTCTTGCCGGAGAGACGGCCTTTCTTTGCCAGGTCTGCCACGGTGGAAAGGGCGAGGTACGGGTTCACGGCCGTTACCCCGTAGCCGATGAGTGTGCAGAAATGGTGCACTTCCCTGGGTTCGCCGGATTCCAGGATGATTCCTACGTCCGGGCGTACTTTTTCGCGGATCAGGAAATTGTGAAGGCCTGCAGAGGCGAGGAGTGCCGGAATGGCCAATTTTTCTCTGCCCACTCCCTTGTCGGAAAGGATGAGGATATTATGTCCTTCCTTCACTGCCTTCAGGGCTTCGGCGCAGAGGTTGTCCAGGGCTTTTTTCATTTCCCCCTTGCCTTCTGTATAAAGCATGGAAAGCACATATGGGCGCAGGCGGTCGTCTTTGAGATTTTTCACCGCATCCATTTCTTCATTGGTAATGAGCGGGCGGTCGATGGCCAGGGAGGCCGTGCCTTTTTCGTCGGGATCCATGATGTTGGCCATATTTCCCACATAAACGGTGGAGGAAGTGACCACTTTTTCACGAATCGCATCAATCGGAGGATTGGTGACCTGGGCGAAATTCTGCTGGAAATAATCGTAGAGGAGACGGGGCTTGTCGGAAAGGACGGCCAGCGGTGAATCCATGCCCATGGCGCCTACGGGGTCTTTCGCCTGGTCCGCCATAGGGATGATGATATCCCGCAGATCTTCCTGGGTGTAGCCGAAATTCTTCTGCTGCTCCAGAAGGTCTTCCGGTATTTCTATTTCCTTTTTCTCCGTAATATCCTTCAGGTCCAGAATGTGCTCTTTGCACCATTCTCCGTAAGGATGGGAGGAAGCCATTTTATGTTTGATTTCCGCATCGCTCACGATCCGCTGCTGGGAGGTATCCACGAGGAAAATCTTTCCCGGTTCCAGACGGCCCTTGTAAAGTACGTCTCTCTGGTTGACGGAGACTGCCCCGACTTCGGAGGAAAGGATGACCCGGTCATCCTTCATTACATAGTAGCGGGCAGGGCGCAGGCCGTTTCTGTCGAGCATACCTCCGATTGTCACTCCATCGCAGAAGCAGATGGCCGCCGGACCGTCCCAGGGTTCCATCATGAAATTGTGGTACCGGTAGAAATCTCTTTTTTCCTGGCTCATGGCCGGATCCCTTTCCCAGGGTTCCGGAATCATGATCATCATGGCGTGAGCCAGGGAATGGCCGGACATGTGGAGGTACTCGAGGCAGTTATCAAACATGGCAGAGTCCGAGCCGGTCGCATCAACGATAGGAAATGCCTTTACCAGTTCCGGATGGTCCGAGGGACGGGACTTGCTTTCCCTGGCATTCAGCCAGTTGATATTTCCCTGAATCGTATTGATTTCCCCGTTGTGACAGATGTAATGGTTCGGATGAGCACGGGCCCAGCTGGGGAAAGTATTCGTGGAGAAACGGGAATGAACCATAGCCATGGACGTCTTGTAGTCCAGGTCCGACAGGTCCAGGTAGAAATGGCGGAGCTGCAGGGATGTGAGCATGCCTTTGTAAACAATAGTGCGGGAAGAAAGGGAGGCGATATAGAAATCGGTGCCCATGCCTTCGGAAAGAGGAATGATCTTCTTTTCCGCCAGCCGGCGGATGATGTAGAGCTTGCGCTCGAAATCCATAGGTTCTTTGATATCCGGGCCCTTTGCAATGAAGACCTGCAGGAAATGGGGTCGCACGGAACGGGCCACTTCGCCGATGATGGATTCATCGATAGGCACTTCGCGCCAGCCCAGGACGGTCTGGCCCTCTTCTTTGACGATTTCTTCAAAGAGCCGCATCTGTTCCTTGCGGAAATCATCATAGCGGTGGGCGAAAATCATACCTACGCCGTATTCGCCTGCCGGCGGCAGGTTAAAGCCAAGGACGCCGCATTCCCGGCGGAAAAATTCATCCGGAATCTGGGTGAGGATACCTGCACCGTCGCCGCTTTTGTGATCGGCCGCTTCACCGCCCCGGTGCTTCAACTTTTCAAGGATTTTCAATGCATCATAAACGATGTCATAAGATTTGCGGCCCTTGATATTGGCTACAAAACCAATGCCGCATGCGTCGTGTTCATTTCTCGGATCATACAGCCCCTGGGGCTGCGGATAATCCCTCCATTTTTGTTCCATACTTCATTCCTCCCCCATAAACAAAACGCCGGGCACCACAGCAAAGGCTGGACGTCCGGCGTTGGATACTTTTTGTTGTATCTTAGATTATAGCACGGGTTTTTATATATTGACAATAGGTATTTAGGATAAAGATCCGGAAAAATGGAAATAAATTCCATTTGGAACTAATCGGATTGCGGATTTCGGATTGGGGATTGCGGGAAGGTGGCGCCCTTCGGGCGCAGTTTTATATCTTGCCTTCGGCGTGCATTTTGGGCTTGCAGCATTCCCTTCAAAAGGGTATTTTCCCTCACCGGCTCCAGGCAGCAGCTGCCAACCTATGAATTTCATCAATCCGTTCCACCGGCGTGGGTACCGAAAATACTTAAAGAGTTTTCCGCATTTTCTATTCTCCCAAAACACCCGGTTTCCGCAAAATTTAAAATGGCAATTGACCTTGTTTCCGCAAAATGTTCTGATTTACAGCCTCTTTCCACAGAATGCCACATTTTAAAATAGCCGTCTCCCGCAAAATTCCATGATTTGTATTTTCCAACATATCCGGATGACTTTCATAATCAAAATGGCGGGCTTCACAAATTTGATGCCCGCCACCTCCCCTAATCCCTCCCCTAATACCCAATTCCTTTTAGCCGCAATTTCCTTCTTGCCCTGATGACATAAATCCTTTATGATAGAAAACACACAAAGGGGATGATTGTATGACAAGTGAACGGAGGACGGGCATTCTTTCCGCATCCATCGGGGCGGCTCTCTGGGGATCCAGCGGCATTGCGGGGCAAATCCTGCTCCAGGGAAAGGGAATCCCTCCGGAGTGGCTCACATTTTTCCGTCTCCTCGTTTCGGGACTGATCCTGGTGCTGACAGCGTATTTCCTGAAAAAGGATATCTTCTCCATCTGGAAAAATGGAAAAGACCGGCTTTCCCTCCTCATTTTCGGCGCCCTGGGCATGCTGGGGACCCAGTACTGTTATTTTGCGGCCATCCGGTACAGCAATGCGCCGACGGCCACGATTCTTCAGTACCTCATGCCGATCCTCATCATTTTCTGGACCTGTTTCCGGGAAAAACGCCGTCCTTCGTCTGTGGAAACAGGCTGCACCATTTTTGCCATCGCCGGGACTGCCTTAATCGCCACGGCCGGTGATTTTTCGTCCCTTTCCATTTCTCCCCTCGCCCTCTTCTGGGGTCTCCTTTCCGCTCTTTCCTGTGCCATTTATTCCGTTGTGCCGGTGACAATTATCAAAAAATATGGTTCCCCTTCCGTCGTGGGCTGGGGCATGCTCATCGCTTCGGTCGTTATGGGCCTCATTTCCCTCTTCACTCCCTTTACGGGAACCCTGGACGGGGAAACTTTAGGCGCCTTCGGTTATGTAGTCTTCTTCGGCACGGTCCTCGCCTTTGGACTATACCTCAACAGCGTGGCCTATATCAAACCGGCCGAAGCATCCATCATCGCTGCCTTCGAACCCCTATCGTCCATCGTCTTTGCTTTCCTCCTCTTCCATACCCTCTTCGGATTCTGGGAAATACTGGGAATCGCGTTTATTATCATTGCTGTAGCACTGGTGGCAAGGAAATAAATTGCCTGCCGGTTCGACTTGTCCTTTTGTGGCATTTGCGCCTGGAGCTTTTTGGTATTCGTTGGGCCTTCCCTTCCGACTTGAGCGCCTGAGGCATTTGTGCCTGGTGCTTTTAGGTATTCGTATGGCCTTCCCTTCCGACTTGGCCATCTTAGGCATTTGTGCCCGGAGCTTTTTGGTATTCGTATGGCCTTCCCTTCCGACTTGAGCGCCCCGACTTGGCCATCTTAGGCATTTGTGCCCGGAGCTTTTTGGTATTCGTATGGCCTTCCCTTCCGACTTGAGCGCCTGAGGCATTTGTGCCCGGAGCTTTGGGGTATTCGTTTCGCCTGCCGGTCCGACTTGGCCATCTTAGGCATTTGTGCCTGGAGCTTTTTGGTATTCGTATGGCATTCCGTTTCGACTTGAGCATTGGCGGCATTTGTGCCCGGAGCTTTTTGGTATTCGTGTGGCCTTCCCTTCCGACTTGAGCGTTGGCGGCATTTGTGCCCGAAACTTTGAGGTATTCGTGTGGCCTTCCCTTCCGACTTGACCGCCTGAGGCATTTGTGCCCGGAACTTTGAGGTATTCGTATGGCATTCCCTTCCGACTTGACCGCCTGAGGCATTTGTGCCCGGAACTTTTTGGTATTCGTTGGGCCTTCCCTTCCGACTTGAGCGTTGGCGGCATTTGTGCCTTGAGCTTTGGGGTATTCGTTGGGCCTTCCCTTCCGACTTGAGCGTTGGCGGCATTTGTGCCCGGAGCTTTGGGGTATTCGTTTCGCCTGCCGGTCCGACTTGGCCATCTTAGGCATTTGTGCCTGGAGCTTTTAGGTATTCGTTGGGCCTGTCCTTCCGACTTGACCGCCTGAGGCATTTGTGCCCGGAGCTTTTAGGTATTCGTTGGGCCTGCCGGTCCGACTTGGCCATCTTAGGCATTTGTGCCCGGAGCTTTTTGGTATTCGTTGGGCCTTCCCTTCCGACTTGGAATGGGGAGGCTTTTTAGCGCAGCGCCTTTTTCGTATTCGTTGGGCCTCCCTTCCGACTTGACCGCCTGAGGCATTTGTGCCTGGTGCTTTTAGGTATTCGTTTCGCCTGCCGGTCCGACTTGAGCATTTGCGGCATTTTCCCCTTGAGCTTTGGGGTATTTGTATGGTCTTTCTGTCCGACTTGCAGCGTTAAAACACTTATCCCCCGGCTCCGCCGGTACCTTCCCATCCAGGGAAGGTGGTGACCGGTATCATGCTGATGGTCTTCCTCATCTGTATCCTGCCTGTAAGTGCTGAAAATATAAAAATCCGACGCTCACGAATTTGTGCCGCACCTGCCCGAGACTCCCCGTCCTCCGATTCAAAGGTCCTCCCCTTCAAGGCTCTCTTTTCGATTTCAAGTCTATCCAATGAATTCCCCATCAAAAAGGCGCTGCTTCATGAAATCCTGCAGCGCCACCTCCCCGAGACTCCCGAGAATCCCGACACCCCCGATTCAAAAGTCTTTTTAACGGAAAGTTTTTATTTCCACCCCAAAGCCTTTCGTCAGACAATAAAAAAGCACAGTCCACAGACTGTGCTTTTCTTTGGTGACCCAAGAGAGATTCGAACTCCCGACACCTTGATTCGTAGTCAAGTGCTCTATCCAGCTGAGCTATTGGGCCATATGGCAGGGGCAGAGGGACTCAAACCCCCAACCTACGGTTTTGGAGACCGTTGCTCTATCAATTGCGCTATGCCCCTGCAGGCATTCAACGGTTTCCCATTGCTTGCGACTGAATAATCATAACAGATATTTTCATTTTTTGCAAGTCTTTTTTGAAATATTTTTACAAAATCCCGCTGTATTTCCTTTTCAGAATGGGCAATTGGAATAATAGTGGCAAGTGGTAAGTAGTAAGTGATAAGTGAAGGCGGCGCCTTAAAATTATAAAGGCGCCATATTTACGTTCCGCCCATTTCTATTCCCCAAAACTGAAATTTTTTCATTTTGGGGGAATAGGAAGTCTTAAGGTGACTTATTTCATTGTATTTCCTTATAGAAATATTACAAATGGAAAGGATTCGCAGTTTCCGTTTATTATTTGTTTTTATTTTCTATCAAAATCATTTATGGATTACAAAAACGCAAGTATAAGCGTCTTTCATGATTAGTTAATATTGGACTCTTGTTAAAAAAAGGCCGATAATAAAAATGATAAAGAAGGTTTAATTGAAGAATTGAGGAAACCCGGGGCCGCCCGTTTGTTATTGGGAGGTGATTCCTATGATACATATAGGATCAATCAGTGAGCATCCGGAGATTTCACGCCAGGTGGAAAGCGTCTGCGGGAAGTATCTGCGGGACGAGGGGAAAGCGTGCGCTTTTTACTCCTACGAGAATTCCTACGTATTTCAGCAGGACCTGGAACGGGGAAAGCGGGATTTCGACCTGCTCTTCCTGGATACGGCTATGCGGGGCATCAACGCGGTGGATCTGGCAGACCGCATCAACAGGCGGAAAGACGTGCCTGTCATGGTTTTCCTTTCCGCTGCGGCCCAGGGCTACTATGAAGATGCATTCCGGGTGGGAGCGGTCCATTTCCTGCAGCTGCCCATGAAGGATAAGGACCTCCTCATCGCGCTGAAGCGGGCCCTTTCGGTCCTGGAGCACCGTTGGCATAGGAAACTCCTCTTCAAATCCACGGAAGGGGAAGCAGTGGTGGACCTGTCCACTCTGGAAGCGGTGGTGAGCGACGACCATCATCAGGTGCTCTGCCTTTCCGACGGATCCACGGAGGAAGTGCGGACGAAACTCACCCAGCTGGAGAAACGGCTGAAGGATGCTTCCCCCTTCTTCTTCATCACTTCCTGCCGGGGTGTGCTGGTGAATCTGGAGCAGGTCTCTGAAGTCCTGCCGGACCGGGTGGTCACGAAGACCGGACGGAACCTCCCTATCTCGAAAAGGCGCTATCCCGATGTCCGCGCAGCCTTTATCCGCTATCATGGCGGAGATGAGGAGGATCTGGAGTAAGTGTACATGGGAGCAGGAGGTCATTATGGAGAGAAAAAAGAAAAAGGGATTTATGCTTCTGGAACTCATCATCGTGGTGGCCATCATCGGCATACTGGCCGCTGTGGCCGTGCCGAATCTGACGGGCATGACGGATGATGCAAAGATTGCCAGGATCCAGTCGGACCTTTCGGCCATGGGGACGGCCTCTGAGGTGTACTACGTGAAGAACGGGTCTTATCCGACAAGCCTGGATCAGCTGGTAGGGACCGATGAAACGTCGGGATACCTGAAAAAAGTGCCGGAGCCTCCGGACAAGAACGTGACCTATACCATTGCCAATGGGACAATCAAGGCCACTTTCAAGGGAGTGACGTATTCTTCTGACGGCACCAATACAAAATCGACGACGTAACAGGCAGCGGGGAAATGCTTATGAAAAGGACAGGGAGTGAATCGCGCCTCCCATGGATCTTTCTGTGGGAAGAATGGAAAGTTCCGTGTGGAAGTGCGGCCCTCTGCCTTTTTTATTTCGTCCTTCTTCATGAGGGAGCCGGATTTCTTTCGCCAGCTTTTTTTATTCTCCTCCTGGCAGGCGCCGCGGCAGAGGACGGTTTCACCGGTTATATTTCCGATATCTGGAGCATCCTCCTCACCGTCCTTGGCCTTCTCATGGCATTCATGACGGGGGACGTGCTCCTTTCCGCCTCTTCAGGCCTCCTGGCGGCCGTTATTTACACGATTTTATATTTCCTTTCCAAAAAATCCATGGGGACCGGGGATATTTTTTTATCCGCCGGAGCCGCCTGCTGGCTGACTCCGGTGACCTGTCTCCTCTTCATCTGGTTTTCGGCCCTCACTGCCCTTCTATTTTCGGCTTATTTCCTTCTGACAGGGAAATGGAACCGGAAGAGTCCGGTGCGGTTCGGGCCTTTCATGGCACTGGGAGGGATACTGGCTTATGGGATGGAAATATGGCTTCCCCTGCCGCCGGGGCTTCCTTTTGGTTGAAGCCCTCCTTGTAGCGCTCATCCTCACCCTGGGCGCAGCATTCACCATGCCCTCACTCCGGGACTGGCAGGAGGAGCGGGAACTGGATATGGCCGCCCAGACCCTGGCAGCCTCCATACGGCAGGCAGCGGTGCTGGCAAAAAACGATGCGGAGACTTCCGTCAGGGTAAGCAGGAATTACCACTTCAACGCCAATACGGACGCCAATGGACGGGTGATATACTACACCAGCCGGGGAGCCAGGAGGATGAAGCCTTCCGGCACTCTTCCCAGTCGGATAATTCTTTCGGGAAGCTTAGCCCTGGTCTTTGACAAGCAGGGTTTTGCCGGGCAGGGGCAGAATTATTCCGTTTATCTGTATACGAAGGACAGGAAATATAAACGCCAGGTGACGGTGGCCATGTACACCGGGCGGGTGCGGGTCACCTGAGGAGGCACTATGAGAAGAAAAGGATTCGTCATGATTTATGCCCTTTCCGCCATCCTCATCACCGGCCTTCTGGCAGCAGGCGCCGCTTCTGCCATCAGGTATGCCCTTTCCCTGGAAAGAGAGAGGGAAAGGGGCCTGGATGAAGTGCTCATCGCCCAGGACGTGATGGAACGGGAGAAATACAACCGCCGCTTTTCTGCATCCGAGCCTTCTTTGGTAAATGAAATCGAGCGGAACGGCAGGCGTTATGAAGTGGAAGTCAACCGCCGGTTGCGGGTGGTGGAAGGGATACCCATGGTGGAAATTTCCTGTACCGTGAAAAGCGCAGGAGAGGAAGGCATACGCCTTGCCACCCTTATGGAGGGAGAACTATGAAAAAGCGCAAAGGATTCCTTCTCCTGGAGGCCCTGACGGCTCTCCTTCTCCTCTCCGCCCTGGCCATATCCGTTTTCCCCCTGGCAGGGCGCATGGCCGGCGCTTCTTTCCTGGGTTCTCTCCGGGCAGAAATGGGCGAGACCGGGCTCTTTGCCATGGATTTCATGACGGAAAAAATCAGGAACTCCATGAATCCTTCCGTTTCTCCCGTTTCCGGAGACCGGTTCACCTATTACGCGAAAAATGCCTGCGGCGACCCTGCCCCCTACGAGCTCATGCTGAATCAGGAAAAAATAAAGGTGGAATTATACAACGGCCTGGTGCAACCGGTGACCGGAGAAAAATCGGGGAGCGGGGAAAGAATCCCCCTCTCCGCCGGAGAAGAGGGCCTTTTCCGGCGGCAGCCGGGCAGGCCGGTCCATATTTCCTTCATCCTCTCTCAAAAGGATGGGGAAGAATCCATCGTTTATGAAACTTCCATCCTTCCCTACGCTGACTTTTACAGGAAGGGGCAGGCCTATGAATAAGCACAGAGGCAGCATGGGGCTCCTCCTCCTTCTCTTCCTCGCTTCCCTCCTCACGGTGGCCGGGGCCTTTCTCCTCTTCGCCGGGAGAAGCAGGACAACCCTTGCCGTTTATCAGGAAGGGCTCATCTCCGTCTATGCGGCAGAAAGCGGCGCCAACTGGGCCCTGGAAGCGCTGAAGGCGGCACCCCTGGACCGGCGGGTCACTTTCGACGTGAACCGGCGCCATGTGACAGTGGAGGCTGAAGAGCACGACAGAAGCGGCAGGCTCACTGCATCCGCAGTGAGCAAATCCGGAAATTACAAGCGATATATTTCTATTTCCTACTCCGTGACTGAAGAGGACGGAGCGCGCAGGTTACAGGTGGAGGACATCCAAAGTGACAAGAGCTGAAGAACTACTGCAGGAACTGGAAAAACTGCCCCTCTGGCAGCGCCTCACCGCACCGAGGGGCCCGCGGCTCGTATGCGTGCTGCTGGACGGCACCCTCTGGGCCGCTGAAATGGAAGGCGGAAAATTCCTGCGCACCGAACCGGCAGAACTTTCCGGGAAACCCACGATCGAGACGATTTCCGCCGCTTTCCGGGAGCTTTCTGCCAAAGGCATGAAAAAAAGGGCGGTCACCCTTCTCGTCAATTCCCCCCGCCTGCGCACGGCGAACAGGAAATACCCGTCCATGGAAAAAGAGGAAATGGTGGAAACCATCCAGTGGGAAATGGACCGCACCTTCCACAGTAAAGACCCCTATGCCGCAGGCCACACCATCATGCGCCACAGCCCGGAGGGCTGGGAAGTCCACCTGGCAGGCCTTCCGCAAGAAGAGCTCTCCCTCTGGGAAAAAGCGGCAGAGGCAGGAGGGAAATACATTTATGAAGCCATCCCGGTGACCGGCGTGCCCCTTTCAGAGGACAGCCATTTCACCTTTTTCGGCAGGCGGAATTCGGGAATCCTCCTTTTCCGGAAAGGAAGCCTTGTGCGAAGCCGGATCCTCAAAGAGGAGGACCGGGGAAAAGGAGCCCTCTTCATGAAGAAGACCCTCCGGAATTTCGGTCTCACCGAAGCGCCCTGTTTCTTCATCCCCATGGCGGACTGCAGCGAAGAAAGAGAAAAGGAATGGAAGGACTGGCTGGAAGAAGAAATAAAACCGGCCAAAAATCCTGAAGAAATATCCGATTCTCATCCCGCAGAAGAACTCTTTGCAGAGACTTTCCTGCCGGATGAAGAAACAGGAAATACGGAAGACCATTTCATGGACAATCCTTCTTTCAGGGAGACATCGCCGGAAGGACCGGACCCCTATGATCTGGATGCGGAAAGCGGAGACAATTCCGCCGAAGAAGAAATACTTCCCGAAGAAGAAAAGCGGGAGTACCTGCCAAAAGGCGCCGTATGGCTGTGGAACCTGGAATTCACCGATGTCCTCACGCCCTTCCAGGAAATGGCGCCCCTGCTCCAGCATATTTCCTCCCGCACGGTCACCCTCCCCCTCTCCGAAAATCCAAGCGCTATATATAATGTTAAAAATAAGTACCTCCGCCTCTCCCAGGCAGCTTTTGTGGTGACCTTCTTTTTCTTCCTCGCCTCCCTTTCCGTATTCCTCACCGCAAGAAGCGAAGTGAAAGCGCTGGAAAAAGAAGCGCTGGCCCTCCGGCCGCAGAAAGAGGAAATGATCGCCCTCCGCACGGAGCGAAGGGAAGAAGGAGAGCTGAAAAATCTCCTGAAGCAGCTGGATGCGGAAGACCTGAACTGGGAAAATAAGCTCCTCACTCTGGGAGAAGGATTGCCGCCGGGCATCGTGCTTTCAGAGATAGGCGGCGAAGAAGGACGGCTGGAGCTGAAAGGCACCGCTGCCAGCCCTTCCGCCCTGAATGCTTTCCAGTCCGGCCTTGCCAGCGCCTGGGGAGGAAATATCCGCGTCCGCCGTCAGGTGGATGAGACCACAAAGCTCGTGAAATTCGCGATTTCCCGGGAGAAAGGAGAGACTTATGGAAAAAATCCTGAATGACCGGAAATATACCCGCCTCTTCGTCCTCCTCTCCTGCCTCTTCCTCGCCCTGGGCGGCTGGTTCCTCCTCGCCAGGGCCACGGAAAAAGGGAGAGCCGCCGCAATCCGCCTGGAAAATCAGGAAATCATCCATTTCGCAGGCCTGCCGCAAAGACCGTCCTCCCTCCCCTTCCTCACGAAATTCCTCCGCCCCGTCTCCGGAGAGACCATGGCAGCCGCTATAGAAGGAACCGGAGCGAAGGTCTATTCTATTTCCGAAGAAGAGGAAGAAGGGCCAAAGGGAAAAATTAAAAAATTTAATATAAAAGGGACCGCTGCCTACACACAAATGGTGCAAAGCTTTGGTATAATAAAAGAAACAGATCGCTGGTGCGCCATGAATCTCAAAAGTTTGAAACGGGCAGGAGACGTCCTGTCCTACGAGGTGGAGATTCGGACGTTCCAGAGCCGAGGTACCTATGATCAAGAGAAATATCGTCCTCATCGGTCCCATGGGAACGGGCAAAAGCCGGGCAGCAAAAATCCTCTCTGACGGCCTGGAGTGGCAGCTGGCCGACACGGACCGGATGATGGAAAGAGAAACGGGCCTGAGAATCGCAGATTACTACAAAGTGGCCGGTCCCGAGGCATTCGCAGAGAAAGAAATGCAGATCATCAACCATGTGCGCTACTACCATGAAGCAGTGATCGCCATGGGAGGCAACTATCCCATGACGGAAGAAAAATTCCATCTCCTCTCGGAATACGGCCTCATGGTCCTGCTCTATGCGAAACCCTTCCGCCTGGCCGAACGGGTGCGCCGCCGCATCGGAAAAAGGCCCACCATGGATTACGGAGACGTAGACGGATACGTGCGCCAGATGCTCCGCAAATGGACCAAGTGGAGAGACCGGGTGGACCTCGTGGTGAATACCACCAATAACCACCCTGAACAGACAGCCCTCCTCATCGCCCGCTACGTGGACCAGCACCACGTGACCTTTGAAGAAAGAAGAATGAATATCGGGAGAAACCACTGAGCAGGGAACTATCTCTGCTCAGTTTTTCATCAGTCTTTGTCTGTGCGGGCTGAGGGCTCAGGCGCACTCATGTACCGTGGTTTTGGAAAGCCGTGTGCTGCCCGGGGATACAGGGCGGAATCGTTCTGCTAACGACTAAAAATTAAGCATTAAGCACTAAAAGCTACAAACTCTCCGACCACCTTCAGCGATCCTTCCTGCCACGGGGAAATGGCAGGAGAAAAAAATTATAAAAAAATAGGTCCCCAAAGGGGACCATATTCTTCACTTACCACTACCTGCAGAGATGGGGAAACTGCAGCGAGCGCACTTTGTGGCACCGAAGGTCATAAAAATCACTTACCACTTCCTGCAAAAACAGAATGCAGGAACATTTGACTCAAACCAGGGAGCTGATACTATGAATAGACTGGCAGTACTCACCAGCGGCGGCGATGCGCCGGGCATGAATGCGGCTGTACGAAGCGTCGTGCGCACGGCCCTTTACTATGGGAAAGAAATTTACGGCATTTACCGCGGGTATTCCGGACTCATTGAGGATGATATGGTACCCATGAATTCTTCTTCCGTTTCCGGAATCATCCTCCGGGGCGGGACCATCCTGAAAACGGCCCGGTGCAAGGAATTTTTCGAAGAATCTTACCAGAAGAAAGGGGCCGCCATCCTCCGGAAACGGGGCATCGACGGACTGATCGTCATCGGCGGGGACGGCTCCATCCAGGGAGCGGAGAAGCTGACGAACCTGGGCATCCCCACGGTCACCATGCCCGGCACGATTGATAACGATATGCATGGAACCGATGAAACCATCGGCCATGATACGGCAGTCAATGCAGTGGTCACTGCGGTAAGCCGCATCCGCGATACGGCTTCCGCCCACAACCGGGCAGCCATCGTGGAAGTGATGGGCCGGTTCGCAGGAAATATCGCCCTCGATGCAGGCCTTGCCTGCGGCGCTGAATACATCCTGGTACCGGAAGTCCCCTTCAGCCGCGAAAAGCTGGCCCGTTCCCTGAAACTTCAGATGGATGCGGGACGGACGAATTCCATCATCATCTGCGCCGAAGGGGCCGACGACGGAAGAGCCCTCGGCGACTGGCTGAAAGAGCGGACGAACATCGATATCTGCACCACCATCCTGGGCTTCATCCAGCGGGGCGGACAGCCCACTGCCAGAGATGGGCAGCTGGCCAGCATCCTGGGCGCAGCTTCGGTGAAAGCCCTCCTGGACGGAGAAACCGGCGCCCTCATCGGCACAAAAAAAGGAGAGGTCGTCATCCTCCCCTATGCGGAAGCAAAGAAAGTGAAAGAACCTTTCCATGAAAAACTGTACAACCTGGCCGTCATGCTCGGCTCCGCCCAGAACGACGGAGATATACGGGAGACAGGGTTGTGAGAGTAGTTGGTATTTAGTATTTAGTATTTAGTTGTTAGTGGTTAGCCATTACCCATGACCCATTAGCTATTACCTGTTACCCATTAGCAGAACAGGGCATCTCTTCGAGGTGCACTGTTTATTTTCAAAATAAAAAACCTCCGAAGGAAGACAGAATCCGCCCACGGTTTGCACGCCGGATGTCCAATAATCCGGCCGATCGAAGTTCTGGTGGTTAATTCTGCCCTCCTTTTCGGAGGTTTATTTCTTTTCGCTGCGCAGCTGAGAATCTGCAAGGCTTATTTCCACTTTACCATCCTTCCCGGGAATGTACAGTATGGAAACCGGCGGAAATCTGCTGCCTTTTTCGTTCTCTGTCCATATAGTACAGAAAAGGAAATTTATTTTATTAGACTTTCATTAATTTTTGAAACCCCGGTGACCTTATTTCCAAAAGCCCGCCTGTGCAGAGCCCATATATATATTTGTGCCGCATCAGCGGCACACCTCCACTTATCACTTACCACTTTCTTTCCAAACGAAAAGAACCGGCTGCGCACAGCCGGCCCTAAAATATTTCCACTTACTTTCTATCCGCAAAGATTCTCAGCAGATAAAGAAACAGATTGATGAAATCCAGGTACAGCATGAGGGCGCCCAGGATGGCCAGTTTCTGTCCTTCGTCGGTGGCTCTGGAATGATAGGTGAGAGCCAGTTTCTTAATCTTGTTCGTATCATAGACCGTGAGACCCATGAAAATGAGGACTCCTGCGTAGGAAATCAGCATTTCAAAGAAGGGAGTCGCAAAGAAGAAGGAAATAAGAGTGGACAGGATGAGGCCCACCAGACCCATAAGGCAGAGATTTCCCACTTTCGAAAGGTCCGACTTCGTCACATACCCGTAGACGGACATAATGCCGAACATGCCGGCTGTGAGGAAGAATGCATTCGCAATGGAACTCATGGTGTAAACCAGGAAAATGGAAGAGAGGGTTATGCCATTTAAAACGGAATACACCAGGAACATGACCGCTGCCTTCTTGAGGCCCATGGTGCGGATGGACGTATTCAGGTGCCACACGAGAGCAAAAGTGGCCATCATGAGGAAAATGATGCGGAACCTTCCGCCCATGAAAATACTCTGGATAACCGGATAATCGGCCACAGTATAAGCGGTGAAGCCCGTCACCACAAGGGCTATGGCCATCCAGGCATAGACGTCTTTCATCATGCCCGGCATATTGATGGAAAGGGACTTCTCCTTCTCCAGGGCAAAATCATTGTCGTACATATATATCTCCTTTCTATAAAGAAAAATTTCTATATATTGGGTGTCTATATTGTAGCACAGGAGGGGGAGTATATAAAGATGGAAATTCCTGATTTTAGCAATTAGTCGTGAGCAGTTAGTTTTTAGTTTTTAGTGCTTAGTGGTAAGCGGTGGTGGCACAGCCAAATTAGAAACGCGCCTTTTTATAAATATCCGTTCTGTTTTCCTGAAGCGGCAGACTGTATGACAGGAGTTAATAGTTTAATAGTTAATGGCAATGTCATTAACTTAAGAAATTCATAAAATAGTTCAAGTACGCATCGAAAGGTGCGTGCTTTTTTGTGCAAAAAAGTCGAAAAAAAT
>OMVW01000065.1 GCA_900314595.1 uncultured Dialister sp.
TTCGACTTTTTTGCACAAAAAAGCACGCACCTTTCGATGCGTACTTGAACTATTTTATGAATTTCTTAAGTTAATGACATTGTGGTTAATAGATAATGGTTAATGGGTTCTACTCCGGTACGGACAGGGTGAGTGAGATAATATTATTTTCACCCGCCTGACTTAAATGCAGCTATTAACCATTAGCTATGAACTATTAGCTGTTTTTATATAGCTTGTAATTATCAGAGATGATTATTCATTGGAAAAAATGTACATCGGGGTTAATGGGATTTATTCGAATTACTCTGAAGTCATTCAGTTTTTATAAACGATACATTGTGTTTAATGGTTAATAGATAATGGTTAATGGGTTCTACTTCGGTACGGACAGGGGGAATGAGATAAATGTCTTCCTGCCCGCCTGACATGAATGCAACTATTAACTTTATCGTACAGCTTGTAATTATCAGAAATAATCGGTCACCGGAAGAGCCGGGTTAATGGATAACAGTGGAAAATCGCAGAAATTTTCAAAGGAGAACGCTGCGCTCCCTCCGCTCCACGCGCGGGGCCGGGAATACACTTTGCCCCTCGTGCGGAGATGCCCGTTCACGTAAGGCCGGGAATACAGGTACAGGCCGTTCATGTAGAGCCACCGTCTGTGTACAACCCTTAATAGCACAATTGCGGGCCAGAGGCCCGTGCGCGGAGCGCACTATATAAATTGGTTTTCCGCAGGAAAACCATATCCTTCCCGACCGCCCCGACCACTCCGATCGCCCCGATTCAAAAGTAATGGGATAAAAAAGTTCGCCTTTCGTTTTTCAACTGCTAATCACTACTCTCTTATATGATAAAATAATATAAAGAATGAAAAAGAACCGAACGAGGTGACGAGTATGACTGACACACTGGAAAACGCCCACGCTCTTTTCTGCGGGGGAAAGTACACGGAGAGTCTTGCCATGTACAACCGCATCCGGAAGTCTTCTGCAGAGGGCCGGGAAAAGGGCATTGCCGCTTCCATGGCCATGACGATTTATAAGGAGGGTCTCACGGGGCCAGGCATGAAGAAGGCCATGGAGGAAGTGGGGATGGAGGGTATGAAATATTCCTGTCCCCTGGCGCGCTTTTATTTCTACACATCCGATCAGGAAGTGAGCGATGAGGAATTCACCCTGTTTCTCACGGACCTCAGGTCTCTGGCCAAGGAGGGCAATTCCCAGGCCATGGTGCAGATGGGCCTCATTTATGCTTACGGTATCCACCTGAGGGAGGATCTGGAAAAGGCGGGAAACTGGCTGGAAAAGGCTGCGAAACTTGGAAATCCCATAGCTATGCTGCAGCTGGCTTTCCTCTATCTGGAGCCTGATTTCTCAAAAGCCGATGACCATGAGGCCTATGTGTGGACGCTGAAATCGGCGGCTTCCGGCTACCGGGAAGCGGAGTTCCAGCTGGCCTATTTCTTCTGGCGGGGCATCGGAATCGAAGAAGATCAGGCAAAAGCGGTCTTCCTCTTCCGGAAGGCGGCTGATGCGGGTCAGACGGAAGCCTGCGGGGCTCTTTTCCATATTTATAGTGAACTGGGCTTTGAGGATGAAAACGGAAAAGAAGTACTGGATCCGGAAAAGGGCTTTCTCTATGCGAAAAAGGGCGCTTCCCTGGATGATCATGACTGTACGATGGACCTGGCCTTCTGCTATTACCGGGGCCTGGGCACGGAGAAGGATTTCGAAAAAGCCAGGGAATGGTATGAAAAAGCCTGGAACCGCGCCGATCCGGCGGCCGGCTGTGCCCTGGGCACCATGTATGCGGAGGGCTGCTTTGGCGATGACCGGAAGAAAGAAGGTATTTCCTACCTGAACCAGGCTATTCGGGAAGGCAGTGTAGACGCCATCCGGGAGCTGGGCCTCTGCTATGCCTATGGCATGGGTGTGGAAATCGATCAAGACAGGGCCATTTCCCTGCTTCAGGAAGGAGTTTCCGAAAAAGACGGCCCTTCCGCGAGAGAACTGGGGAAAATGTATCTGAAGGACCGGAAATTTCAGGAATCCTTCGATGCTTTCAGGAAGGCCGATGAATATAACGATGGAGAAGGCTCTTTCTACCTTGCCCTTTTCTATATCAAAGGAGTCATGGTGCCGAAAAATTTCAAAAAGGCCCAGGAAATCCTCTACCGCTCTGCCGGAAACGGCCACAAATGGGCAAAGGACCTGCTGGATAAAGGCTTCTCCCATATCGAAGGAGTCATGTGAGATTTTTTGCCTGCCGGTTCGACATGAGGGTTTGAGGCAAATGAGCCTGGAGCTTTGAGGTATTCGTATGGCCTGCCGGCTCGACTTGGGACTTGGAGGCGTTTGAGCGGGCGGCTTTTAGGTATTCGTGTGGCCTGCCGGATCGACTTGGGACCTGGAGGCGTTTGAGCGGGCGGCTTTTAGGTATTCGTGTGGCCCTCCGGTTCGACGTGAGGGTTTGAGGCAATTGAGCCTGGAGCTTTTAGGTATTCGTATGGCCCTTCGGTGCGACATGAGGGTTTGAGGCAAATGAGCCTGGAACTTTGAGGTATTCGTGTGGCCTGCCGGCTCGACTTGGGACTTGGAGGCAATTGAGCCTGGGGCTTCAAGGTATTCGTATGGCCTTTCGTCTCGACATGAGGGTTTGAGGCAATTGAGCCGGGTGCTTTGAGGTATTCGTATGGCCGGCCGGTGCGACATGGGGATTTGAGGCGTTTGAGCCTGGAACTTTGAGGTATTCGTATGGCCTGCCGGCTCGACTTGGGACCTTGAGGCATCTGAGCCTGGCCCTTTAAGGTATTCGTATGGCCTGCCGGACCGACATGAGGGTTTGGGGCTTTTGAGCCTGGAACTTTGAGGTATTCGTGTGGCCTGCCGGCGCGACATGAGGGTTTGAGGCAATTGAGCCTGGAGCTTTGAGGTATTCGTGTGGCCCTTCGGCTCGACATGAGGGTTTGAGGCAATTGAGCCCGGAACTTTGAGGTATTCGTGTGGCCTGCCGGTTCGACATGAGGGTTTGAGGCTTTTGAGCCTGGAGCTTTTAAGTATTCGTAAGGCTCATCCCGCTTACGACCTTAGCCATTAGCCATTAGCTATTGGCCATTAACCATTAACCATTATCCTTTCTATATTTCAGTTTCCTTTTGTACCACTGATAACTATAAACTAAAAAATAATCGTTTTCACAAAGAGAGGCATGACAGATGACTGATGCATTAGAAGAAGCGCAGAATCTTTATTTACAGGGGAAATACAGGGAAAGCCTTGCGGCTTTTGAAAAAATTATTGATGATTCTGAGGATGAGGAAGAAGAAGGAATTGCCAGAGGCATGGCTTTTTACGTCCGTTCTTCTTTTTTCCCGGGAAGCCAGCCGGATCTTGAAAAAATCATGGAAAACCTGCTTCGCGGACTGGAGCTGGAATCACCGCTCATTGCTGCCCATACGATGCTTCATTTCCCGAATTATGCAAATTTTGGGGACTCGGAAGAAGTGCTGGAAGATTTACGCTGCCTGGCGGATGAGGGAAATATAGCCGCATTGAATCTGATGGGTGCTCTCTATGTATCCGGGGTGCTGGTGGAAAAAGATTTACACGAAGCCCTGAAATGGCTGCTGAAGGGCGCAGAAAAAGGAGATCCCCGGTCTATGATGGATGCAGCTTCTGTTTATGACTATCCTGATTTCGACGGAGCTGATGATGAAAAGTCGGAAGCACTCCTCCGCAAATCGGCAGACGCCGGTTATCCGGAGGCGCTTTACTCGCTGGGCCGCGATTATTATGAAGGGGTCCATGAGGAAAGGGACATCCGGAAAGCCTATGAACTGATGGAAAGAGCGGCAAAAGCCGGTTACAGCGTATCCGCTGTAGACATGTGGGAACAGTACCTGGATAATGGCAGGGAAATCGAAGAGGCGCTGCCGGATATTTCCGAGGATAAGCTTCTGACATACCTGAAAGAGGCGGCAGATCTGATGAACGATGATGCCGTGTACGATCTGGGACAGTATTATTCCATCAACGGCGATATCAGAAATGCGGAGAAATATCTGAAACAGGCCATGGATATGGGAAATACGGATGCTCAGGTGGAGCTGGGCGGTCTGTATATTTTTGATAAAAAGAGTGAAAAAGACCATAAAAAGGGGATCTCCCTCCTTAAAGAAGCGGCAAAAGAAGGAAACGGCAATGCCCTTTCCACCCTGGGGGCCTGCTATCTTCAGGGAGACGGGGTCAAAATGAACCGGAAAGAAGCAGTGAAATACCTGAAAAAAGCGGTGGAAGCAGGATCTGCCGAAGGCATGACCCTCATGGTTCAGGTATCCCTCATGGATGGAAAGAAGAAAGATGCCGTGAAATATGCGAAAATGGCGGCGGACCTGGGTGAACCCCACGGCCAGTTCGTGCTGGGTTCCTTCTATCTCATGGGAGAGGGAGTGCCGGAGAACAGGCAGACCGCCGTATTTTACCTCCGAAGCGCCGCCATGCAGGGGGTCGAAGAAGCGCAGGACCTTCTGAACCGCATCAATCTGGGGCTTGTCTGAAAATGTTTCACGTGAAACATTGAAATGATTGGCAGGCAGAGAAAATTCTTGAGGCGCCGGGTGTCCGGCTGTTTTGAGATACTATGGTCTGACCATTATATTTACAGGAGAAAAAATAATGACCGGTGAGAATTTATTTCTTCAGGGAAAAATCGACGAAGCATATAAAGCCCTTCAGGACGAAGGGACTCCCAGGAGCTTCTACCTTCTGGGCCTCATCTGCCGGGAAGGCTATGGCCATCAAAAGATGGACGAGAAGAAAGCGGAGGAATATTTCAAAAAGGGAAAAGATCTGGGCGATCCCCTGTGCGGCCTCTCCCTTTTCTCCGGCGAAAAAGATCAGACTATGTGGGATACGGTAAATGAGGATTTCTCCCGTATCCTTCTGGCTGCGGCGGCGGGCGACGTGCTGGCCATGGACGAGGCAGGCCTTTTCTACACCGGAGGGGGCATGCTCCTCGATTACGAAGAAGGAATGAAATGGCTGGCCAAGGGCGCTTTCTACGAATACTGGAAAGCCCTCTACGACCTGGGCATGGCCTATGAGGCAGGACTTGCCACGGCGCCGGATATGGAAAAGGCAAAAGTCTGCTTCAGGAAAGCGGCTGAATGCAGCGACAAAAATTCCGAATACGAACTGGCGGACATCCTCTACGAAGAAGGAAAGACGGGAGAAGCGCTGCGGCTCATGGACAAATCCGCAGATCACGGCAATGAAGAAGCCGCGTATTTCCTTGGGAAATACTACGAAGAAGCGGAAAATCCGGACTTCCACAAAGCCTTCCACTGGTATGAAACAGCTGCCCGCCTGGGAAGCGCCGAAGCCATGGAAGAACTGTCCCATTTCTACGAAAAAGGACTCATCGTGCCAAAAGACCTGAAAAAAGCGGCAGACATCCTGAAAGACTCCTTTACTCTGGGAAATAAAAACGCCCTCTTCACCCTGGGCCTCTTCTATATGGGAAACGGAAAAGAAGAAGAAGCCCTGCCCTGGCTCGAAGCGGCAGCGAAAATCCCCAATAACAAAGCGGCCTACATCGCAGGCATGATGTACCTCACCGGCCGGGGAACCGAAGAAAACAGGGAAAAAGGCATCGACTACCTCACCCTCGCCGCAAATCTCGGCAGCGAAGAAGCGGAAGAAGAACTCCGGCGGCAGGGGGGAATGTTTTTCTGATAAGATTTATCATCGAATAATCACTAACCACTGAGCACTGCAAACTTTGACGAGTGCTTAGTGGTTAGTTTTTAGTGGTTGGCAGTTAATAGAGTCATTGAAAAACGGAGGGCGGACTTATTTCTTCGATAACTTTTGAATCGGGGGAATCGGGGCGATCGGGATGATCGGGGCGGTCGGGAAGGATATGGTTTCCTGCGGAAACCAATCTTATATAGTGCGCTCCGCCCACGGGCTGTTGCCCCCCATTTGTGCTGAAAATGATTGTACACAGGCGGTGGCTCTTTACTAACGACCTGCCCCTGTATTCCCGGCCGCACTAGAATTTGTAACTCCGCACGAGGGACAAAGTGTATTCCCGGCCCCGCGCGTGGAGCGGAGAAAGCGCAGCGCTCTCCTTTTGAAGTTTCTGCGATTTTCCACGTTTATCCATTAACTCAGTTCTTCCGATGACTGATCATTTCTGATAATTACAGCTGTACGATAAAAGTTCATAGTTCATGGTTAATAGTTAATAGCTGCATTGATGTCAGGCGGGTGAAAATAATATCATCCCACTCACCCAGTCCGTGCCGGAGTAGAACCCATTATCTATTAACCACAATGTCATTAACTTAAGAAATTCATAAAATAGTTCAAGTACGCATCGAAAGGTGCGTGCTTTTTTGTGCAAAAAAGTCGAA
>OMVW01000030.1 GCA_900314595.1 uncultured Dialister sp.
TTCGTAATGCGTGGGTCGCAAGTTCAAGTCTTGTTGCTGGCTCCAAAGATAAAGTCTCCGAGAAGCTCGATTATATCGGCTTTCGGGGGCTTTTTATTTTGGCATGCTTATATGGAGACTAAACAAAAATGTCCTGCGTTCCCCCAGGTTTTCCCCCAAGTTTTTCTGTATTCTCGCTTTGTGGAATTAGAGAGAATAAAAATATATAATTCTAATTTCAAAAATATATTTCTGATTATACAGTATATAGGGATTGGGTTTCAATCAGTTAAAACAGATGCAAAATAGCTGTCGATACTCGTTTTGTTTACCCTGCTACCATATGATGATGGAGGTGAATAGAAATATTTTGATAAGATACGGGCGGAGGTCATCTTATGGATTATCAGCAGGAATACAGAAATAAACTGACCACACCGGAGGAGGCCGTGAAATGCATTAAAAGCGGAGACTGGGTGGATTATGGGGTCAGTGCCATTCATCCGAAGGCCTTGGATCGGGCTCTTGCTGCGAGGTCAGAAGAACTTTTCGATGTGAAAATTCGCGGGATGAATGCTCTCTGGCTTCCTGAAATAGCGAAAGTTCCTGATGCGCCAAAGCATTTTACCTGGCACAGCTGGGCTATAATGGGGGATGAACGGAAGATGCAGAAAATGGGGATGTGCTATTATATTCCCCTGCGCTATTCCGAACTGCCCCGTCTGTACAGAGAAAATCTTGCACCCTGCGCAGTGGCCATGTTTCAGGTGACTCCTATGGATAAAAATGGCAATTTCAATTTTGGCCCCAGCTGTTCTCACCTGGCTGCAGTCGTTACTGAACTTTTGGCCAAGCCTTTCAATGATGTGGATTGTGCAGTAGCTAAAAATGTTGTATCTTTACTCCACGGAGGCGAATGCCTGCAGCTGGGCATAGGCGCTATGCCTAATGCGGTAGGCTCTCTTATAGCACAAAGCGATTTGAAAGATTTTGGCGTGAATAGCGAAATGTATGTGGATGGATTCGTAGACCTTGCTTTGGCAGGGAAAATTACGGGGAAATATAAAAATATCGACAGAGGACGCCAGGTTTTCTCTTTCGCCGCGGGAAGCAGGAAGCTTTATGAGTATCTGGATAATAACAGGGAGTGCATGACGGCACCTATTGACTACGTTAATGATATCCGGACAATTTCTTCCATTGATCATTTTGCCTTTATCTGCGGAGCCATAGAAGTGGATCTTTACGGACAGGTCAGTGCAGAAAGCAGCGGCTTCAGACAGATCAGCGGCGCCGGCGGACAGCAGGATTTTGTTCTGGGCGCCTATCTTTCTAAAGGAGGCAGGAGTTTTATCTGCTGCTCATCCACCTATACAGATAAAAATGGCGTACCCCACAGCCGGATTGTGCCACATCTTCCGGACGGTACGGCTGTGACAGAGGCCAGACCGAATACCATGTATGTAGTGACAGAGTATGGAGCTGTAAATTTAAAAGGCATGTCCACCTGGGAAAGGGCGGAAGCATTGATTGGTATTGCCAATCCGATTTTTTATGATGAACTTGTCCGCCATGCAGAAAAGCAGGGAATCTGGAGAAAGATAAATCGTTAAGGATCAAGTTAAACCGGATAACCTCCTCTTTTATATGAAAAGCAGCATTTCCTGTATCATGGAAATGCTGCTTTTCATATGCCATGTTTTTCCTGCATGCAGGACATTATTGAAGCTCAGAAAGCTTATGATACAATTTAATAAAGGCAAGTAAAATTAAGACCGGGGCATTATCTCCTTTATGCCTGCTCCGGAAGTTTATCATATTTGATGAAAGGAAACTGATGAAAACAATTCATGTAGTGGCAGCAGTCATACAGGATGAAGACCGTGTCTTTGCCACACAGCGGGGCTATGGTGAATTTAAGGATGGCTGGGAATTCCCGGGCGGGAAGGTGAAGGCCGGTGAAACACCGGAGGAAGCTCTGAAACGGGAAATCCGGGAAGAACTGGAGGCGGAAATTGAAGTTGGAAGATTATTGACCGTGGTGGATTGTGATTATCCGAAATTCCATATTTCCATGATGTGTTTTCTCTGTACCCTGAAATCAGGACAATTGATTTTGAAAGAACATGAAGCGGCCAAATGGCTGACCAAAGATCAACTGCAATCTGTCGCCTGGCTTTCGGCGGATCTGGAAGCGGTGGATGTTTACAGGAAAATGAAATAATAAATAACATTGGATGTCATTTATTGTATTTCCAAGGTTCGAGACGATTGTTTTACTGAATCAGTGATTCCTTTCAGGAAATATTTCTTGTCATTAGAAGCGAAAAAGGGCATTATCGGATTTCTCCGAAGATGCCCTTTATTTTTTATGGTATAAAAAATGGAGCGGGTGAAGGGAATCGAACCCTCGTAACCAGCTTGGAAGGCTGGCGCTCTACCATTGAGCTACACCCGCAAAGTAATGGTCGGAGCAGCAGGATTTGAACCTGCGACCCCTTGGTCCCGAACCAAGTGCGCTACCAAACTGCGCTATGCCCCGACAACGTAGATAAGTATATCATCAGTTTTCTGATATGTCAAATGTTTTTTTTAAGTTTTTACAGGATATCCATTTTCACGGAGAAAGGATTTTGAGAATCCATCGAAAAACATGTGCACCTCTCTAATGCATGTGATAATATAAATACAATCAGGAGGCAGTCATGGAATATACAGAAGCATCATTACTGGAAGCTCTGGAAAAGGATATAGGTCATCCCGATCTGCTTTTCAGAAAAGAGTATGTCGCAAGAGACGGTATAACGACAGATACAGAGAAAACTTATGAATCAATCATTCTTCCTTACCTGCTGGACCATGTTAAGGAGCTGAAAGGGGCAGATATCGGCTTATCTCCCGTAAGGACAGTGATCAAGCGGGCGTCTGAATCCGGAAACCGCCTGGTGTCTTCTATCCTGGCACAGGGCACGTTTGCCCGCGGTATTGCATTGGACATGACAGTCATTCTGACGGGTGGCGTGAGGGAGAATCGTTTTTCGTTTTCAGTAATTGACCGGTCAGGGAAAAGGCTGACTCTTTATTTTATGGAACCGGCAGGTACTGATGAGACGCCTCTTTCCCGGATGCTTAGACTATGGAGCCTGAAGAAAGCGGTTGATCCGATGATTCTCTCTAAGGCACTGGGACTTCCGGGGCCTTTGCGGATTGAAGCGGCGTTTCTTTTTACGGGGGCCTCAAATGAACGTTATGGAATAGCTGAAAAAGACGAGGTGCCTATGGCGAGAAAACGGCTTTCTGCCATTCTGGGAGTGTCGGAATTTTATCTATTCCATGGCTCATACCTGACCCCGGTTAATCCCGGTCTTTCTTCACCGGGACAGCTTTCCAGAAAGGAGCTTCTTTCCTTAGTGGAGAAGGATAGCCTTCATCCTGAAGTGCTCTATCGGAAAGATTACATTTATCGTCCCGGTGTTACGTCTGATACCGGAGAACCTTATGCGAAGGTGCTGGCGGAATGGTTTTCCGCCAATCGTGATTTGTGGATTCATTTTCCGCATGGCGGATATCGCCTGATAGGGGGAAAGCGTGCGGAAATGATGATGAAGAATGAAGTGTTCAGGGCTGTAAGAAATCAGAAAGTATTTCCGCCATTCGGCAGAGTGCTTCCTTATGATCTGCTGATACTGGGGAGCCGCCAGCAGCAGATTGGACGGCCGGCACTCCTCCTTTATGATTCATTTAAAAGCCCTGAGGGGGCATCGTCGCTGCTCAGAATTGTAGAAACACCGGAATCGGGAGATACTCTCCTTGGAGCAGTGCTCCGCCTTTACACCCATATTTCCCTTATCGATGGGGGCAAACTTTTAAAGGAATTAAAACTTTCTGGAGACTCGCTTCTCGAAGGAAGACTGCTTCTAAAAAAAGGAAGCCGGGAAACAGATTTCTTCTTAAGAGATATGCCTTACGTCTCGCCGCTCATGAAATCCATGGGTGTGGGAATCGCAATATTTGACAATGGATATGAAGCGCTGTGGTAATGGATTTACCTTTGCTACGGCCATTAAAATACTTTATAATGATTAAATAATTGGTTGTTATCCGGAAAAGATTTTTCAATAAGGAGTTTCCATGGGATTTTTTGATAAAAAACATGAAAAAGACAGCCCTATGGGCAATCTTCGGTCCCACATCGGCACATTCTTCTATTTCGTAAAAGTGGGCAAGTCCAAATTCAAGCACAAGGGAAGGGTAGGAGAAATTTTCGCAGATATGGATAATACCCAGTTTCTTTTTCAGCAGGCTACTTCCGGTACCATGTATGATATGAAGAAGAAACTGGACTATACTCTCTGGGATGCGGCTACCCATAAATATACGGAAGATCTCCAGAATCTGAAGGATGAGCTTCTGAAGGCAGTGGATCAGGGGGAAGAATCGGGTCATTTCGAAGAGGAAAAGAAAAAAGAGGAAGAAGCCCGGAAGCGCGAAGAGGAAGAAAAGGAAAAGAAAGAGGAAGAATCGGCAGACTGGCGTTCTCATATCAAGGGCCAGATGAAAGAAGCCGAAGAAAAAGCGAAGCAGGAAGAGGAAGAACGGGCAAGAGAAAAAGAAACGCCCATAGCCCGGTCGGATGATGAAACGCTTACGGAAGAGGATTGCCGGGAACTGTGGCGTATTATCCAGGGGCTGGAGCGGGAATATAAGGAAATGAACCGTATTGCTGATGACTGGTTTGCTGTTCACGGCAAAAAGAATGGCTGTCTGGGCGCTCTCGTGGCATTGACTGTCATTCCCATCGGCGCTATTTACGGACTCACTCAGATTCTGTGATTCCTGAGTTTTATCATTGCAGGGAAAGTCATAAAATTTCACAGAGAACCAGAATTGACTTGTATTTCCCCTCTTTTCTATGGTATGATTATTTCAGCATAAATCATGTTTTTCAGGGAGGTGACATTATGTCCAAACACATCGTTACAATCAATCAGTCTTCTCTGCAGGACTCCATCAAGTTCGAAGGCTGCAGTGAATGTCAGACTTCCTGCCAGTCTGCCTGCAAGACAAGCTGCACCATTGGCAATCTGATCTGCACTACACAGGAAGAAGCCAAGGAAGCAAAGAGAGCCTGATCGCACGGCCAGACCCCCGGCCCAGTGGCCGGGGGTTTTTATATGCTTTATGATTGTTGAGCGTTGCTCATTAAAGGAGTATTTCATGGATTATCATGTAAAGCCCATGATTCATCGTTTCCGTCAGAACGGCATGAATATCGTTATGGATGTGAACAGCGGTATCGTTCATGTGGTAGATGACGTGACATATAAGGTCCTGGAATTTTACAATGGCAAAAACCGGGACATGGTTCTTGCCAATCTTTCAAAGGACTATGAGCAAAAAGAGCTGAATGAGGTCATGGATGATCTCGATGAACTCATCCGGAAGGAAACCCTTTTCGCACCCATGGACCCCAATTACCAGATGGCCATCGAAGACCGGCCGATTATTAAGGCCCTGTGCCTGAATATCGCTCATGACTGCAATCTCCGGTGTAAGTACTGTTTTGCAGGCCAGGGCGGCTATGGTCAGTGGCGTATGCTCATGCCTTTTGATGTGGCCCGGAGAGGAGTCGATTTCCTCATCGCCCACAGCGGGCCCCGGGAACACTGCGAACTCGATTTCTTCGGCGGAGAACCCCTCATGAACTGGCATGTGGTGCAGCAGACCATTGATTATGTCCATAAACAGGAAAAGAAACATCACAAGAAAATCAAAATGTCCCTCACCACCAACGGCATGCTGCTGGACAAGGAAAAAGTGAAATACCTGACCGACAATCATATCAGCCTCATTCTTTCTCTGGACGGCAGAAAGGAAATGCATGACCGCATGCGTCCTGATGTAAATGGTGATGGTACTTATGACCAGATTGTGAAAAATCTCCAGTATTGTGTAGCCCACAGGAATGGAGAGGAATATTATGTCCGCGGCACTTTTACAAAATATAATCTTGACTTCACAACTGATGTGGAGGATATGCTCAATCATGGATTCCCTGCAGTTTCCATGGAACCGGTAGTGGGAGAGGATACTGCGGAATATTCCATTACGGAGAAAGACCTGCCCCGGGTGAAGGAAGAATATGACCGTCTGGCAAAGCTTTTCATTCAGAGAGAGGAAGAGGGGAGACCTTTCTTCTTCTTCCATTTCAATATGGATCTCTGGAAGGGACCATGCCTGCCGAAGCGGCTCCGGGGCTGCGGGGCCGGCCATGAATACCTGGCAGTCGTGCCTAACGGAGATATTTATCCCTGCCACCAGTTTGTTGGTCGTGATGGCTATGTGCTGGGCAATGTCTATGAAGGATTAAAAAACATGAAAATGATGCACGATTTCCGCACCAATCATGTTTTTACCAAGCCGGAATGTGTAAACTGCTGGGCAAAATTCTTCTGCTCCGGCGGATGTCATGCGAATAACGAAGCCTTTGCCGGCGATATCCACAAGCCTTATGAAATCACTTGCGAAATCCAGAAAAAGCGCGTGGAATGTGCCATGATGATCCAGGCCTATAACCAGCTCAGAAAGCCAAAAGTCATGGCTCAGCCCGGAACTTATGAGGCAAAACGGGAAGCGGCAGAGAGTCAGAAATAAAATTGGAATAAGTTCATATATCCCGATGAAAAAGGGGTTTCTGTTTGCACAGAGGCCTCTTTTAATTTATAATATTATTAGGTGTATGCAAAATTAATATGGAATAATTGTCGGCAGAAACAAGGAAAGAGAATGCCTTAATTTTGTTATCCTTTTCTGCCCGGCATCACCGGTAGATTTGATGTTCAGCAGAAGGATTTTCATAAAAGGAGGATTCTTTGATGAAATTGAAAAGAATGGCAGTCTGTGCAATAGCAGCCTGCCTCATTGGATCCGGCGGAATTCTTCAGTCAAATGCTTTCAATTTTGGGAGCGTACTTGGCGGGGTGGTCAAGGTGGGCGGTATCGGATTCCTTGTAGATAAATATGGAGAATCCATTAACAGTGCCATCAATTCTGTCATGATGAAAGAAGGGGCCGGTACGAATTATGCCACCAAGGTGGTACCAATCATCAGTATCGGAAATAATGGTTATATCGGAGCAGCACAAGTTATAGGTGATGCCGATCAGGTGGAAAAGGTACAGGCTGTAGGACAGCTTGAAATCAGCTGGAATGACAAATTATTCCGGATTAAGGGCCTTATTCCTATAGACAGTAAAAATCCGACGACCTCATTCTCTCGTGTACAGGGTGTCGGTGTATCTGCGGTGATTGATGTTAAAGTGTAATTCTGGGGGATGATTGTATGATGAAAAAAGCTTTACTGGCAGCGGGAATTTCTCTGTTACTGACTATGCCTGCATTTGCAGAAGAACCGGTTACTCTTTCTGAGCGCATCGACCGGGTGGATGAAGTGATTTATGGCACGGCCCAGAATGGGTCTCTCTTGAACCGTGTGGACCGGGCAGACAATGTGATTTATGGTAATGGAAATACCTCAGCCAATGGACTGGATGACCGTATTACCAATCTGTATATAGATGTGGTAAAGAATGATAATGATGCCACTCCTTCTATTTCCACCAGAATTAATGCCATGGAATATTATCTGACTGATGAGATTAAAACAGATGGTGTAAATACGAGAGTTGGCGAGCTGGAAACAAAGGTATATGGAAGTGCCAAAACCGGTGCCCTGGACCAGCGTGTATCCAATCTGGAAAAGTCAGTTTATGGTGACCAGCATTATGAAATGAAGAGTGTGGAACTTCCGGCGGATACGGTATTCAAGATTTCTCTCAATGATGATGTAAGCAGCAAGACTAATGAAGTTGGTGATCCGGTGACCTTCACGGTACAGGAAGACGTAATGGTAGGAGATGTGCTGGTCCTGCCAAGGGGCTCTCAGGGCAGCGGCGTGGTGACAAAGGTTACCCAGCCGAAGAGTTTTGGCCGTTCTGCAGCACTGGATATATCCTTTGACCAGGTATTCTCCATGGATGATGAAGCTATCCCGACCGTGCTTGGACCTGAAGCAAAGGAAAAATTGAAGATGGAAGCAGCTGCTGTAGGTGCTTCTACCATTGGCGCCCTGGCTCTGGGACCAATCGGCCTTGTCGGCGGTTTCTTTGTCAAAGGCAAGGATGTAAGTCTACCGGCTGGCACCAATCTCTATATTGAAACGCAGGAGGCTGTCACTACAAAAGGCCTCGTACTCACCAATGGTGCTCCTAATGCGGTCATCCGCAAACGTATTTCCAGAAGCGCTGTCGCAAATAACGAAACCACTGCCGCTTCAGCAGCAGATAACAAAATTGAAGAAGAAGGAACCACGATTAAAGAAACAGCCGGAGAAGCAGTGAAGGAAACTTCTGCAAAAACCGGCAGCCTGAATGAAAAAGCCAAGGCGGAACTGGAGGCAGTCCGTGAAAAGAGTTCAGAAGAAAAGGGCACTGCAGGCAGTGATTCTTCCGTAAATGAAGAACCGTCCGTAGTGATCGTGAGAAATGACTAAGACATCAATCAAACTGCTCGTACCTTTTGTACTGGCAGGCATCCTCGCATTTCCGGCAGAGGCAAGGCCGACTCAGCTTGCTGAAATGAGCCCTGAAGAAGCTCTTAAATACAACATGCTGGATGCGGAGGAGGAAAAGGACAGGGAAGAACTGGAAGAAGCGGATAAGGGCGTCATGGTCATTGCTCAGTCTTCCACGTCTTCTGCTGCAAAACCAAAGAAAAAGGCACCCAAAAAGAAGGGGAAGGATGGAGAAGCAGAGAGCAACGGTATTTCCGCCCAAAATCCTCTTTATGTAACTGCAGACCGCATGCATTACAATGATGCTACCGGTGATGTGGATGCCATGGGCCGGGTGATTATACGTCATATGATGGATAATTATCAGACGGAATACGTCTATGGCAATACCCTTGCCCAGAAATATGTGATTCCGGGTGAATTGAAATGGGTTAATCCCACTACTAAAATGAAGGCAGCCAGGGCTGATTATGATGCAGCCAAAGGAATAGGCCATTTCGAAAATTTAGATGGGTGGGATTCCAATACCTATTACTTCAAGGGCAGTGCCGGTGTTTATGATCGAAATGATAATAAAATTCTGGTGCAGAATGGTTACTTCACCACGAAACATGCTGTGGCAAAAGTTCCGGACTATCGGATCGAAGCTGATTCCATCGATATTTATCCCGGTGATCATTATACAGCCCACAACGTGAAATTGATGGCGAAAAATACCACCCTCATTACCCTTGCCAGCTATAGCGGGTCTCTTGTTCATGATGAGGGAGCTATAAGCCTGTGGTCTCTTATTCCCCGGCCGGTATTTGATTCTGATAATGGTTTTGGCCTTCATAACGAACTGCATATTCCTTTGGGTGGAGATCCGGACCTGGAAATTTATCTGAAAAATCGTTGGTATACAAAATCCGGATACAAGCCCGATATGGGTATTCGTTATCGTACACCTCTCGGTACGGCTAAATTCTTCTATGCTGAACAGGAAAGTACGACCAATGATGATGGCGGTATCTGGGTAAAGAAAAAACCGGCCTTTTCCTTCGATACCAGGCATTTCTACCTCTTCGGTTCCCGATTCTATGTGGGCGCCTATGGGGAAATTGCCAAATGGGATGAAGACCAGGGAAGGCGTCATCCCAAAGGAACCTACAAAGGCTTTGATGCCTACATTTCCAGTAATCCATGGAAACTTGGTAAATTTGTGAATTTCAGCTGGAAAGCAGGTTATGCGAAGGATTATTACAGTTTCGATGATTATTTCTGGTATAAAGGTCATCGGGAAAAGAGTAATGTTCGCCGTAACGGGTACTATTCACTTGGGCTTTCCGGCGGTTATGGACCGATTCGTGCGTGGGTGAATTACACTGACCGGGATATCAAAGGCTATACCCGGTATCGCTACGATTCTTACAGCAGTGAAAAGCCACTGGGGCTTGGATTCCGCTGGCAGGCCACTCATATGGATGCGTTCAGTTTATCCTGGACCATCGATACAGTGGATGGACATCTGGATCATCGTTACTGGACCTACTACAGAGACATGCATTCTTTCTATGCCTGGATCCGGTATGACGATATTGAACATGAAACCAAATTTATGATTATGCCTAAGGATTTCAAATTCTAATCCGGCAGGAGAGGCCGGCACTCACGAAGGTGGATTCCTATGGAACTGAAGGGGAAATGGATTATACCGGCTGCCGGCACAATTGCAGCAATCCTTATTATCTGGGGATTTACCGGAGAGGGAACTGCCCGGAAACTTCTGCCGGAAAAAGAGGCTGCTCCTCAACAGGCAGTTTCAGTGAAAGAATCAAAAGCAGATTTTAATGAGGAAAGCGGGCCTGTCATGAAATATGATGCGGCTCGTTACCGCCGTGCAAAACCGCTGGCAGATCCATTTCATGCTGAGGCCATAGCTAAAGCCATGGCTCAGGAAAAGAAAGCGTATTCTAAAGGAATTTCTGGGGCTCCTGCCGGGAAGGCATCTGCTCCGGGAGATGACCGTTTGGGGAAAATCCGGACTGCAGAAAAGAAGCATTCCGATATTCCCGTGTTGAAGGGTATTTTAGCCTACAGGGATGACCGCAGGGCCATTTTGGAAATAGACGGAATGTCCATGGTGGTTAAAGAAGGAGAAAGGGCAGGTCTATGGACTGTTTCCCATATAGGAGAGAAAAATATCATACTCACCGGCGCCCAGGGCACGCTGGAGCTTGGTACCCGCTAATTAAGAGAGCGGGTATCGCTCTTTTCTGCGCCGTATTTTTCTCCACCGGTCTTTGTGCTGCAGAGGCTGAAGAGGGGCGAAGGGCCGAAATGGATATCGATTCACCTGTCCATGAGACGGTTAAGGAAGAGCTTTCCCGTCTGCCTGAAGCTGAAACTGCCCAATCGGCGGTTGAAATCAAAGAACAGGAAAAAAGAGGCGAATTTTCCCTTCATGTGATTCATGCGCCGGCAGAAGAAGTCTTGAGGAGCCTTGCGGACCTGACAGGGAAAAACCTCATTTTCTCCGGCCATTTGAATGAGACCGTAACTGCAAGCCTGGATCATGTGACTCCGGAAGAGGCCGTCTCATCTATTCTGGCATCCTGCGGCCTTTCAGCCAGGACAGAAGGAAATACGATGATTGTATTCAATCATAAACTGGAAAAAGATGCCGGTATTTCCACCAGAGCTTTTCGTCTTTCTTATGCAGAGGCCCGGGAAGTGGCTGAGGGCCTGAAGAATATTTCAGAGAAGGGCAAGGTTACTTTCAGCCCTTCTTCCAATACTGTCCTTGTCAGTGGTACACCTGCGGAGCTGATGCAGGCAGAAAGTCTGATTTCCCTTCTGGACGTTCCGGAAAAACAGGTAAAGGTAGAGGCGGAAGTTGTAGCCGTTAATAAAAGCTATGCCAGAGAGCTTGGCATTGACTGGGATTTCAGAAGTCTTACGGGCAGCGCCAGCTATGAAAGGGACAGCTGGAGTGAGCAGCGCTATGTCACAGATGATGAAGGAAATATCCGTTATGATGAAGATGGAAATCCCAGAGTCCGCAATGTGGAGCAGAGCGGATGGGATATAGATATTCCTGATGGTTATGCCGGTATCTCATACGGTCGTTCTATTGCGGGGCATCCTTATACTTTCTTCTTTCAGGCAAAGTTGAATGCGCTGGTTACGAAAGGAAAAGCGAAGGTACTGGCAAGGCCCAATGTGGTGACTATGAATGGAAGGAAGGCGGAAATCCTGATTGGAAGCCGTATCCCTGTTATCGTAGAGCATCTGGAAAACGGGGTCAAGACGACTGCCACTGAATATAAGGATGCAGGTATCAAGCTCACTTACACGCCTATTATCAGCCGGAAAGAGGAAATCACGGCGGATGTGCAGGCAGAAGTGGCTACACCTTATCTTGTGCCTGAGATGAAGGCATACCGCATTATTACCCGCTCGGCTAATACCATGGTGCGTCTGAAATCGGGAGACATGCTTACCATTGGAGGACTTATCGATAAAGAAGAATCAAAAACATTCCGCAAAGTGCCTATTCTTGGTGATATTCCGATTCTGGGGAAACTCTTCCAAAGCCATGGAACAAGTACAGAGGAATCAGAAATAATTATTATCATTAAAGCGGAACTTGTAAAATAAAACGGCAGGGAAATCGAACTGATATGTCAATTTTAAAAATAACCGGATTGTCTAAATCCTTTGGAATTAAAACAGTATTTGAAAACGTTTCCTTTGAGGTGAGAAGTGGTGAAAGAATCGGCCTTGTTGGCGCCAATGGTGCCGGCAAGACCACTCTTTTAAAGTGCATCATGGGAACTGAGGAATATGATAAGGGTTCTGTCAAGGCAAGTGACGGGGCTATTATCGGTTATCTGAGGCAGGATTTCAATTATTCGAGTCGCACTATTCGGGAAGAAATGGAATATGCCTGGAAGGATGTACTTTATTATAAAGATAAGATTGAAGACCTTACCCGGGAACTTTCTAAAAATAAAAATGATGAAGCCCTGGTATCAGCCTATGGCAGGGCAGAAGAACGATTTGAATTTCTGGGTGGATATGATTATGAGTCCACTACAAGGAAAATACTGACCGGTCTGGGATTTTCCAACGAAGACTGGGATCGGGATATTCATTCCTTCTCAGGCGGGCAGAAAGTCAGAATCAACCTGGCTGCCGCATTTGTTCGTCATCCGGATTTTCTTCTTCTTGACGAACCTACAAATCATCTGGATATGAATATGCTTGAATGGCTGGAAGATTATCTGCGCTCCTATAAGGGAGGCATTCTGATGATTTCCCATGATCGCTATTTTCTGGATGGGGCGGCTACGGGCATCATCGATCTGGAAAATCATCATATCCGTACATTCAGGGGTGGTTATACCAGGTATCTGGAGACAAAGACAAACCAGGATAAGGCGTATGAGAAAGCTTACAACCTTCAGCAGGAGCATATCAAGGAAACGGAAGAATATATCCGGCGTTACAAGGCAGGTATCAAGGCAAAACAGGCCAGAGGCAGACAGTCCCAGTTGAACCGTCTGGAAAGGCTGGAAAAACCGGTTCATCAGGCAACGCTCCGGTTTCACTTTGATCCGCCGCAGGAGTGTGCGGAAAAGGTGCTTGATATACTTCGCGTGGAAGGTTCTTACGGGGATAACATCCTTTTCCGCAATCTTTCCATGCATATCAAAAAAGGGGAGACTGTGGGTCTGATCGGTCCTAATGGTACCGGAAAGACAACACTCCTGAAAATGATTACCGGGGATAAAAAAACGGATGCAGGCTTTATACAGCTTGGAAGCAATGTGAAAATGGGTTATTATTCCCAGGAACAGGAGAGGCTCCATCCCAAACTCACCGTACTTGACGAGGTAAGAGATACTTTTAATTTTGGAGAAAAAGAGGCAAGAAATATCCTGGGCATGTTCCTTTTCCGGGGGGATGATGTCTTTAAAAATGTGGGTATGCTTTCCGGCGGTGAAAAAGCCAGACTTTCCCTTCTCTGCCTTTTCCTGGAAAAGCCGAATTTCCTCATCCTTGATGAACCGACGAACCATCTGGACATACCTACCAGAGAAATCATGGAGGATGCGATTCAGGCTTTTGGCGGCACCTGCCTCGTCGTTTCTCATGACCGCTACTTCCTGGACAAGATAGCTACCCGTATCCTGGAAATGGATAATGGGAAGCTGACCGAGTATCTTGGTAATTACAGCTACTATAAAGAAAAGAAAAAAGATCTGGAAGATTTTGAGAAGGACAGGAATGGAGAACCTGAGAAGGAAGCAGAACCGGAAATAGAAAAACCGGTGGATGTAAAGAAATCTTCATCCAGAGATGAACCGTCTGCTGCCGATATTTCAAAACTTTCTCATGTGGAAATGGAAATCGGCCGCCTCGAGGCTACTATCAAGATGTATACGGTCCAGATGAGTATGACTCCGGAAAACTATACCGAACTGGCTGCTGAATATGAAGACGCAAAGAAAAAACTGGATAAACTTTATGAACAGTGGGACGAGCTGGCAGCAAAGACAGAATGAGAGATTGAGCTCAGCCGTCAGTAAGATGACCGTTTCTGAAGAAATGAGACAATAAAAAAACAGTGGGAAATGAAATTATTTCCCACTGTTTTTGTCGTTATGGTTTAAAAGAAGAGATCCCTAATCGCCAGGAGGATGGTTCCCGGTGTGCCGAGGAGAGCTACGATGAGACCGTTGGTAAAAGTCCAGGTAATATGGGTAATACCGAGGGTATTCAGCAGGTAGAAAAGGATGCCGCCGCAAATGATGTTTCCAACTACTTTTTTCACCGCATGAACAAAGAAGAAAAAGGCAATCAGGATAATGATGATACTGGTGATGCCATAGCCTCCGAGGGCTCCTAAAGATTCAAGCATAAGTGCCTCCAGAAAAATGCTGCCTTTGGCAGATGTTTTAAAAAGAAGGACTTCGGGGAAAGCCTTTCCATTCTTACATTTCTTTCCTGTTTTCCACGGCTCCCGCCAGGGTCATGCCGTCAGAATAGCCGATAGCTCCGCCTGCAGGGATTCCGCGGCCGATCCGGGTGACCTTGATACCTGCCGGTTTAATGAGACGGGAAAGATAAACTGCAGTAGCTTCTCCTTCCGGATCCGGGTCGGTGGCAATGATGATTTCTTTCACTTCATCCGATTCCAGCCGTTTCAGGAGTTCTTTGATTTTAAGCTGCTCGGGACCTATGCCGTCTAAAGGAGACAGGGAACCGTGAAGTACATGATAAAGGCCGCGGTATTCCTGGCTCTGCTCCATGGCGGTTACGTCCTGGGGCTGTTCTACCACGCAGATGATGGAGTGGTCTCTTCTTTCATCACTGCAGATATCACAGGGATCGGAAACTGCCAGATTGCAGCAATGGCTGCAGTAGCATACCTTACTGCGTGCATTCCTGATGGTCTCAAGGAAATCATTGACTTCCTCTTCCGGTCGTTCCATCATGAAATAGGCAAGGCGTCGGGCACTTTTTACCCCGATGCCCGGAAGTTTCCTGAACTGCCGGGCCACTTCTTCAAGTTCTTTTCCCATCAGAACATTCCGCCGGGAAGACCAAGGCCGCCGGTGACTTCGCTCATGCTCTTCTGAACCATTTCATCGGCTTTCTTTCCTGCTTCATTGACAGCCGTGGTGATGAGATCTTCCAGCATTTCCGGATCTTCCGGATCAATGGCGTCCCTGGAAATCTTCAGGGAGACGATCTGCTTTTCACCGTTCATGGTAAGAGCTACCGCACCGCCGCCTACTGAGACATCAACAGTCTGCTTTTTCAGGGCTTCCTGTTTCTTCTGCAGCTCCTCCTGCATCTTACGGGCTTTTTTCAGCATATTCTGCATCTGCGCTTTATTTCCGAACATTTTAGTTCCTCCTTAAATGGTCCGGCGAAGCCGGAATAAAATCAATCTTTTTCATATATATCACAGTCAGCCATGATTTTCAAGGCTTCCTTCAAAGAAGGGTCATTTCTGTCAACGTCCGGGATATGGTCTCTGTTTATAGGGCGGTACTCGTCCTTACAAGTTTGGGGAATCGGCGTCTGTACCTGAGTTGATTCTCTGGAGGCTTGCGTATTCCGGGCTGCTTTGAGCATGGTAAAGGCTTCAGACTCTTCTGCGCTACCCTTGAGGACCGTACGAATCCGGACAGGGGCTCCGATTATTTTGTTGAAGGCTTCAGCTGCTACATTCTGATAGGATTTATTATTTCCTGCTATTACAAGAAATTGCTGGGGCGCTGAAACGATGGCTCTTGTTCTGGTGCAGTAAATCAATGTACTCTTCATGAGACAGGTGTACACATCAATGCGGTGAATGGACATAAAGTAACTGAGCACTTTTTTCCATAATTCTGTATAGGAAGAGGGGTCGACAAGTTCTTCTCCCGGGGTTGATGACTGTACCGGAGCAGGATTTTCAGGAATTTTGGGTTGAGCGATAATATTACTTCTGCCTGCAGGGACAGGAATTTTTGTAGATGTCTGCGGAGCAGGAATGGAACTAACTGCAGGAGAAGGCGCCGGTGATGCAGGAATGGCCCTGGAATCCGCAGGAGGGTTATGGGCATTCCGCATATTGGAAGAGTGGGATTCAGTGCCGTCCTTTAAGGGCTTTTTAATAGGTGAACCGGAAGCCTCAGATTTCTTTGGTACAGGAGCAGCGGTAGGGACCGGTGTGAATGATGCTTGAGGTGCGTTGAAATCCGGCAAACCGGGACCGGGCATTATCTGGCGGACAGGAACAGGGACTCCTTTTTTCAAAGATTCCACTTCCTTTTCCAATTGTTCCACCCGTTCGACAAGAGAGTCGAGAGCCCTCGATCCCCGGATACGGCAGAGATGAAGCAGGCCCATTTCCGCACTGAGACGGGGAGTAGAACTTCTTTTTGCTTCACTTAAGGATTGATGGAGATAATCAAAAAGAGAATCCAGATAGGGCTCTGTCAGCCTGGAAGCATCAGAACGGATAATATCGATTTTTTCGCCGTAAGCAGAAAGTTCCGGTGCCTTTGGATTCACCTTGCAGATCATGAGATTTCTGAAATGTTCGAGAAGATCCTGGAGAATGGAAGAAGGTTCTTTTCCTTCCTGAAGGATGGAATAGAACAGGGCCAGTGTCTCACTGCTCTTTCCGTTGAAAATATGATGAGAAAGCTCCAAAATCCGGTCTTTTCCGGTGAGCCCCAGAAGTTCATACACTTCTTTTGCATCCAGATTACGGGATTCAGATGCGGAACTGCACTGGTCCAGAAGGGAGAGAGCATCACGGAGTCCGCCGTCTGCCCGAACAGCGATGAGGTCTGCAGCTTCTTCTGTAAGTGAGAGGCCGCTTTCTTTTGCAATATAAAGCAGGTGATTCCTGATATCTTCAACTGATATACGATGGAATTCATAGCGCTGGCAGCGGGAAAGAATGGTCAGAGGAATCTTTTCCGGTTCCGTGGTGGCCAGAATGAAAAGAACATGGGAAGGCGGTTCTTCCAGTGTCTTCAGAAGAGCATTAAAAGCTTCCTTCGTCAGCATATGGACTTCGTCGATAATGTATACTTTTTTTCGGCTGACTGCCGGCAGGGTTTGTACGGATTCCTTCAATGCCCGGATTTCTTCAATACCTCTGTTGGAAGCGGCATCGATTTCATAAACGTCAAGCGAAGAACCATTGTTTATTTCCCGGCAGCTCCTGCATTCGTTGCAGGGGTTGACGCCCTGCGGGTTAAGACAGTTTACCGCTTTAGCCAGAATTTTGGCCATACTGGTCTTGCCGGTGCCTCGTGGGCCGGAGAAAAGGTAGGCGTGAGCCAGCCGGTCCTGCTCGATAGCCCGCTCAAGGGGAATGGAAATATGTTTCTGGCCCACTACTTCCGTAAAAGTTCGGGGACGCCATTTTCTATAAAGTGCAAGGTAAGCCATGAATCCTCCCTTGTATTGCAGTACAGAGGCGAGAAGACAGATGCCCTCGCCGGATCTGTTATCAACAATATTATTATACTATATTTAAATAACAAAATAAAAAGGCCCTGCAGTTCTCATTTATGACAGCCTCCAGGATGCACCGTGTCACATGGAAAGGGCCACTTACTGCTGCTTCCTCTCGGACCTGACAGGGTTCATGGGATTCCATTGCACGGGGCCCGGAGACTGCCATAAATCAGTACTGCAAAGCCACGAATCATATTATACATCATTTTGTGTATTTTGCAAAATAAATTTTTAAATCCTGCATTCGGAGCGGGACAAACCAGAATAGAGATACCGGTTCCGAAACAGAATATTTACTGTAAATACAGAAATTTTATATTTCCATATTTTCACATCCTTTAATTTGATGTATAATTAAACAAATAAAAAAGGCAGGCGGGGAGAACCTGCCGGTTAAGAGGAGAGGATGGATGCATATGGCAGAAACAATCTGGTCTCTGGTGCCGCCAGTCGTCACGATTATACTGGCGCTGGCTACGAAAGAAGTGTACATGTCCCTTGCCATCGGTATATTTATCGGGGCTCTCATGTTTTCCGGGTTCAGCATACTCGGCGCAATCGATGTGATGTTCAAAATCATGTCCGATAAGGTGGGTTCCAACGTATATATCCTGGTATTCCTGGTCCTTTTGGGCATTATGGTGGCGGCCATTCAGAAATCCGGTGCCTCCAGGGCTTATGGTGATTATGCGGCACGCAAGATCAGCAGCAAAAAAAGCGCCCTTTTCGTCACGATGCTGCTGGGTGTCCTGATTTTCATTGACGATTATTTCAACTGCCTGACCGTTGGTACGGTTATGAGACCGGTAACGGATCGTTTTAAAGTCACTCGCGCAAAGCTGGCTTATGTCATTGATGCGACTGCCGCTCCGGTCTGCATTATTGCTCCTGTTTCGAGCTGGGCGGCTGCCGTCACTTCTTCACTTCCTGAGGACAGCGCGATTGATGGATTTGCTCTTTTCCTTGAAACGATTCCACTTAATCTTTATGCATGGCTGACGCTGCTGTTCATGATTATCATCATCTGGACCGGTAAAGATTTCTCCCGTATGGCTGCTTATGAAAAGCAGAGTGGAGGAACCCTTGTGATCCCGGCGGAATATGCGGATGAAGAATCAAGTGCTCCTGTAGGCAATGGACAGATTATCGACCTGATTCTTCCGCTGGTTGTTCTCATTGGTGGATGTATATTCGGTATGCTTTATACCGGCGGTATCCTGGAAGGAAAAGGTGTAGCTGACGCTTTTGCTAATTGTGAATCTGCGAGAGGCCTGGTCATTGGCTCTTTCATCGGACTGGTATTCACTTTCGTTCTGTATATTCCAAGAAAAGTTCTTGATTTCTCCAATTTCTGCAGCTGCTTCGTGGAAGGTTTCAAACAGATGACTTCCGCCATCATGATCCTGTCCCTGGCCTGGACTCTTTCCGGTATTGTAGGCAAGGAATATCTCAATATCGGCGGCTATGTGGGTTCTGTCGTTTCCAACAGCTCTACCATCGGTATGATGCTTCCGGCGCTGTTCTTCCTGGTAGCGATCGGACTTGCCTTTGCAACCGGTACTTCCTGGGGCACTTTCGGCATCCTGATTCCAATTGTTCTGGCCGTTGTCGGGACGGATACCCAGCTCATGATCATGACTGTATCTGCCGTTTTGGCAGGCGCAGTGGGCGGCGACCATGTATCCCCGATTTCCGATACCACCATTCTGGCATCGGCGGGCGCTCAGTGTCATCATATTGATCATGTATCTACACAGATTCCATATGTTATTGTGGTAGCCATCAGCTGTGTAGCAGGCTATGCAGTAGACGGCATTACCAGAAGCGGCATCTTCGGCGATGCGGCTGCCATTATCTGTATGGTTCTCATCCTGGCATTCTGCTTCAAATTTAAATCAGAAAAATAAAATGTAAAAACTGCGGAGCTCCGGCTCCGCAGTTTTTTGTGTAAAGAAAACCCCCGGATAGTCCGGGGGTTCAGTATTAGCTTTAGCGGTGATTTTCCAAAGACTAAACAAAAAACCTCCCATGATATAGA
>OMVW01000018.1 GCA_900314595.1 uncultured Dialister sp.
GGTCTTGAACATAGCCGCGCCGATAACGAACATACCACCGAAGAGTACTACGGTGGAGTTGGAAAGACCTGCATATACCTGTTTGGACGGAAGTACGCCGAGGATACCGAGAGCGGTGCAGGCTGCCATAGCGGTTACAGCCAGAGGGATCAGTTCGGTAACAAACAGGAATGCTGCTACTGCCAGTACACACAGTGTAGTAATGGCTGGATCCATAAAGGTTCACCTTCCTTTGAATAGTTTCCCATGTATCTCCGTTTCGATGCACTGCGGATGTTCATGGAAAATATTTCCGGAAATTGGGACTCATATAAAGTTTTGAAAGAATAATTGCTGAATTCCCGATATGAATCCGTACACCGGAAAATTCTTGAATCCCCTGGTCAACCGGCTATCCTCCTTCGTCACAGTCCCGGGGCGGGACTCTCATCCATGTATCTGAAAATACATAGGCATCTATGTTTATTCTATGCATGACCCCTCTCCTTTTCAACCGCAAAAATTCAGTCTTTATCGGCGTTTTCACCCCTTTTGCGTTTCCAAAAGACGCCAATTATTCCCCTTTCCAATTACTCTAAAAAAATAAAGATGCAAAGAGCTTTGCATCTTTTCGTCACTTACATAGTATTCTATGTAAGTGGTTCTTGATTTCATCGTATACTATGTAATTACGATAAATCTCCTTCCTTTTTCATTTGCATTTTAGGTCATATGGATATTTCAGTTTTACTGTTTCAAAAATCATCCGGGAAGGCGCCTTAAATGCATAGTATACTATATTTTTTATAGCGGTAACCGTTTCCTGTTTATAGCAGAGGGGGAGTTTATAGTTTATAGTGCTTAGTGTTTAGACAGCAGGTTCTTCCGTTCCTGCGGCCTGCTCCGCCGGAAAAGCAAACGGAAAGCACATACAAAAAGCACTCCCTGGCGGAGTGCTTTCGTTTTATTTCTTTTCAGCCTTTTCTTCAGCTTTTGATTCTTCCCGGACTTCCGGCTTCTTTTCTCCTTCAGCCGGTTTTTCTTCTGTTTCATCATCCCGGATGGCTTTTCTGCGGCGGGCAGCTTCCAGGGTTTCTTTGGAAGTGCCGTTTTCCAGTTCCACTTCTTCACCGTGGAAGTCAGCGCCGGTCAGTTCGTCTTCACGACCGCCCATTTCAGTCCCCTTCTGGCGCAGCTGCTTGATTCCCTCTTCGAAGGACATTTCCGGATGGTCTTTGAAATAGCCCTGGTCGCGGAGTTTCTTTTCCATGGCTTTGTAGGTGAACATGACCACTTCTTCCTGGGGGATACGGATCTGGCCGGGCATGCGCTTTTCGAATTCTTTCCAGAATTCTTCCGATGCCTTCATGAGGACACGGCCTACTTTCTTGTCGCTGCCGATATCATAGAGCAGGGACCAGATAGGACGGTTGTCCAGCTTGGAATATTCATGGAAGGTATAGCGGTAGGTGACCGGTTTCATCAGCTGGTTCTTGAAATGGTGAACGCCGAAGATATCTTCGTAGGGAAGGTTCAGTTCCTTCTTCGTCCAGAGACCCGTCTTGATCATGTAAAGCTTGTCTTTTTCCAGGCGGTAGGTGGTCTTCGTCAGGGTGATATCGAGCAGCCACCAGAGGATGGCCAGCTGGATGCCTACGTCGATGACAGGCACATGGTGGTTAATCATAAGACCGTAGTAAATATCCGTATAGCCGATGTAGGCCAGCCAGAGGATATAGCCGATCGCCAGAGGCAGGGCATAAAATTTGTAGAAAATGGAATGGTCGACGAAATCTTTCGTCTCAGTTGTCTTTGCCATGAATGACTCCTTCAGCAAAAGCAGTGGAAATATTTCCGGATACAGCGATGGAAATATTATAGCATATATTTCATAGAGATGGAGACAAGAAAAGTGATAAGTGTGGAGTGTTAAGTGATAAGTTAGGCAGCGAACCGATTTTGAAGGAGCAAAGCGACACGCAAAATCGAGTGAGTCGCCTATGCAGAGGCTGAAGGTGGTGTCCTGATGGCCGCGAATATATGGGAATTTTACACAGGCAGCCCATCCCCGGTATCCGGAAAAACTGCGGCACTATCAACATATAAAAAGGCGTGCTTCCTGATTTATGCACGCCTCCAATACTTACCACTTATCACTTACCACTCTTATTTACCCGTTATACGTCCAAGAGACCGGCGGGATGCCCAGGAGCCATAGTCCTTCTCCCACGGCGTAGACGAAAACGCCGATTGTGAAGAACTGGGCGCCCACGATGAGGCAGCCTTTCGTGATGTCCCAGATGCCATGGTAATTGGGATCCATGAAAGTATAGGGATAGAGATGGGACTTCCCGTGAGTGACAATGGTGACCCAGGCACGGAAGTAGACGAAAACCACGTAGAAAGCCGGATAAATCATCCAGGTGAACATGGTGTACCAGTGCATGTCCGTCTTGTTCACGAAGAAAATGTAGTCCACCGTCATGAGGATGGGGATGAAATAGTGAAATATGTAATTGTAGAAAGAGAAATGCTCATAGCTGATATCATTCAGCTTGTGGGTGCGGATGGCCCCCGGCCGCACGATAAGGTGGTACATGAGGGAAAGAGTCCCCAGGCTCGCTGCCACGATGTAGCGGCAGTCCGCACTGTAGAGGAAGGGAAAATCCACCCGGAAAAGGGTGGCCCCCAGCCACACCACGAAGAGGGTGAAGGTGGAAAAGGTATAGTACTGCACCCTGGACCAGAAGACGAAGGGCGTCAGCACTTTATGCTTTGCCAGAAGGACGAGCCCCACCGCCAGCAGGATGAATACTGCCCAGCGATACATCAGGGCAGCCGGCATATAATCCATAAAAGCCTCGATTTCATTCACTGAAAAAGGGCCGATGGCCCCGGAAATACAATCAGAGTGGAATTATTTTTTATTATGTCTTCTCTGTCTGTGGTTCTGCTTACGCCTTGCCTGGGCACGAAGCTGACGGATTTCTTCCTTTTCCCGTACTGCATTTTCCGCCTCTTCCCGGGCTTTCTTCTTCTGCTGGTAATTGTAGAAATTGATGGCCAGGCACACCAGGATCATGGCCAGAATAGCGACAGACCTCACAGTGACACCACTGTTGATGATGTTCCATACGCCAAATGCCACAGCCACACCAAATAAAAGACCTCTTGCTCTCATTATTGGAAACTCCTTTAAATGATTCGAAATAACAGTATATCATTGTTATGATAAATGATTTTTCACGGAATAGCAAGAGGGAGGTGAAAATTTATGAAAACATGTTCAAGTAGCGATGAACTCCATCGTAGTGAATCGTGATTCGTTGTTCATTCTTCGTGATTCGTGAAGGATATGGTTTTCCTCCGGAAAACCAATTTTATATAGTGCGCTTCGCGCACGGCCTTCGGCCATCATGTATTGATAATGAGCTTTTATTCCTGCCTGTGCACATTCCCCATAAAAAAAATCGCCGGCCCATCAGGGCCGGCACCTTAACGAGGAACGAACAACGAATAACGACAAGCACCATATGAAACAAAACCTCAGAGGCTCACCATAAATCTCCCGATCAGCATTTCCATCGCCCGTTTCACGACTGCCTGGAACCGTTTTTCCGCCAGTTCGTATACTTCATGGGGCGCCACGGATTCGCTGTCTGTCCTTTTGGCCACGACCCCGCAGATGGAGCCTGCTTTGAGGCCCAGGACGGAAGTCAGGGTGAAAAGGGTGGCGTTTTCCATTTCAAAATTCGTGCAGCCAAGGGCCCTGTATTCATTGAGGCTTCCCTTAAGGCGTCGTACCACATAGCCTTTGAAGCTGTCGTACCGCTCCTGGCCGGGCCAGAAGGAGTCGGTGGAAATGGAAATACCGGTCTTGAAGGGAACCCTGAGTTCCTTTGCCGCCTGCTCAAGGGCCAGGGTCACCCGCATATCGGCCATAGCCGGATAATTGACAGGCGCATAAGCCTTCGATGCTCCGTCTTCACGGACTGCCCCTTTATTGATGACCACGTCTCCCAGATTCAGGTCTTCCTGAATGGAGCCGGTGGTTCCTACGCGGATGAAAGTGGCAACGCCCAGGCGGGCCAGTTCTTCCACCGCAAAAGTGACGCAGGGACCGCCCATGCCGGTGGACATGACGAGCACCGTTTCCCCGGAAACTTTTGCCTTCCAGGTGGTGAAATCACGATGAGAACATACATAGACGGCTTTTTCATCCAGCGCTTTTGCCAGACCTTCCACCCGGCCGGGATCTCCGGGGACCAGCGCGTATTTCGCACCATCTGTCATTTCCTTCGTGAGTCCCGTATGGTACATGACCTCCCCGGGCGCAGCGTAATTGGGCATATCTTTCCTCCTTGTCAGTTTTTAGTGCTTAGTTTTTAGTTTTTAGTGGTTAGCCATCAGCAGTAAGAAGACTGAACCATTTCTATTCCAAATACAGGGAGCATGCCCCTTCCGGAAGCATGCTCTTTTCATCAATCCATAAGAGTGGCCGGAGGCCGTTATATACGGTTGGCTGCAAAGCAGCCATATCCTTCACGAAGAACGAATAACGAACAACGAAGAACGATTCACACCATATGAATCAATCCGCAGCCTGCTCTTCTGCCTCTTTCCCCTTTTTCTCTTTTTTGGATTTTTTATCCTTTTTATTCTTCTTATCTTTCTTTGATTTCTTTTCTTTCTTCGAATGACAGGATTTCTTTTCTTTCTTCTGTTTCTTCTTCTCCAGGATTTCTTCGGCTTCCGGCAGGCTGGCTTCGCTGATTTCCTTCATTTCCTCTTCATCCAGGTTCCAGTCACCGTCGATGTTATCGGAACCGTCAGCCACACCCAGGGTGTGGGTCTTGAATTCCAGGTCCACATCATCGTTCATCACATCTTCCACGGCACTGGAATTGTTTTCCTCCATCATTTCATTCAGGATGTCCACCATTTCATCGGCCAGGCGGGAAACTTCACGAATCCTTTCTTCTTCCGCCGGACGGAGGTCGTCGGAAGGAGCGAGCATGTAGGTCTGAAGGAAGCCTTTATTCTCCTCCAGTTCCTGACGGAGGGCAAGGATGCGCTCGCCCAGTGATTTTTCCGTTGTTTCTTCTGTATCCATTTTATTTCTCCTTTTCTTTTCCCCTGGTCACCAGTACTTTATCGATGCGGCGGTTATCACAGTCCACCACTTCAAAGGTGTACCGGCCGTATTTTGTCTTTTCTGTTTCTTTGGGAATGTAGCCCAGAGAATAGGTGATGAAGCCGCCCAGCGTCTTGTAGTAGCCTTCGGCTTCTCCGGGAAATTCGTCTTCTATGTGGAAATATTCACGAAAATCATCGATGGAGCAGAGTCCTTCCACCAGCCAGGAATTATCGCTGCGCCGGATGAATTTATTCTGCTCTTCCAGGATATCTTCCTCACCGCCGGGCATATCGCCCACGATTTCTTCCAGTAAATCATGAAGCGTGACGAGGCCGGAAAGGGTGCCGTATTCGTCGATGACAATAGCTTCATGCACCCCTCTCGTCTTGAAGAGTTTCAGAATTTTGGTGAGGATCAGTGTTTCCGGGATGTAAATCGTCGTATGCACCGTATCCATGATGGATTTCTTCAGCGCTTTTCCCGGATGGTCATGCTGGTCCTTCAGCACTTCCGATACGTCTGCCAGGCCCTTGAATTCATCCAGGGACCCGCTCCCCACAGGCAGTCGGAAATGGGAGGATTCGGAAATATCCTTCCATATTTTCTTTTCATCGTCTTCGAGGTCAATCCAGGTGAGCTGGGGCCTTGCCGTCATACAGTCGGCAGCGGTCCGGTCGTTCAGCTCGAAAACGTTGTCAATGATTTCCGGTTCTTCTTTATCGAAAGTACCCATCTTGGCGCCCTGCTGGAGGAGGACCTTGATTTCCTCTTCCGAAACAGGCTGCTCGTTGCCCATTTTAATCCCCATCATGGAAACCACCACTTTCGTGGACCAGGTGGAAAAGAGGACCAGCGGTTTGCAGATGGTGGCCACAAGGATCATGGGCCGTGCGACGAAGCAGGCCGCTTTCTCCGGAATGGCTATGGCGATCCACTTCGGCACCAGTTCCCCCATGATGAGGGAGAAATAGGTGACCAGCACCATGACGATGGTCATGGCCACGGGCTTTGCATAAGGTTCAAGCGGCGGGATGAGGGCGAGCTCATCGGCCAGAGGCCCGGAAAGGGAGGCACCGGAAAACATACCCGTCAGGATGCCGATGGACGTGATCCCCACCTGGATGGTGGAAAACAGTTCCTCTTTCCTTTCGGCCAGACGGAGCGCATAGACGGCGCTCTTATTTCCTTCATCAATCATCTCCTGCAGCTTCGTCTTACGGGCCCCTACGATGGCGATTTCCGCCAGGGAGCAGACTGCGTTCCCCAGGACCAGGATAATGATGACAATCAATTCAAGCCATATATGGCCTTCGCTCATGGGCGTTCTTCCTCCTTGCATTGAACCATGGCAGGTATTTTGCTTTATTATATCATGACATTTGTAATTTGTAGATATTCCGGTAACAATTACGATAGAATATGCCCTTCGTCCCTCCGCCAGAGGAGCGGCCCGGCGCAGGACGCAAAAAAAGCCCTCCACTCTTTCGAATGAAGGGCTTTCTCATCGTACCATCACAAGAAGCCACAGGCGGGGGCTCTCTGAATGATCCGCTCTGTGGCTTCCTTCTCCCGGCTCACTGCCGGCTGATTTTCTACATGGCGCCATATAGTTCTGTGAGCTCCGTCATCGCCTCCGCCTTCTCTGAGAATGGCCGCAGCGGAGTTTTCCGCGAATTTCTTTGCTCTACCCATATAGTACAAAAAAGCGTTTTTATTTTTGAAATTTTCACATAAAATATTTTTATATGAAATATGAAAGGTGCCTTATAACCTCGAATCGCCCGTCTTCACGAAGAAAGAACGACGATTTCTCTATGTTTGCTTAAAGAAAAAACTTATTTCACCAGCAACCGGTCCAGCACTTCCGCAATCGTCTTCACAGGAATCACTTCCACCCCTGCGGTTTTCGGGTCGATATCGGCCTTGTTTTCTTCCGGCACGAAGAGTCCCTTGAGGCCTGCCTGACGGGCGCCGAAGGCTTTTTCCGCCACACCCCCTACCGGCTTCACTTCCCCGGACAGGGAGACTTCACCGGTCACCGCATATTCCTGGCGGAGAGGGATTTTTTCCACCGCTGAGAGGATGGCGCAGGTGATGGCGCAGCCTGCCGATGGACCGTCGATATTTCCACCGCCGATGATATTTACATGAAGGTCATAATCGGAAAGGTCCTTGCCCGCGATTCCCCTGACCACGGCTGCCGCCGTAGCCACGGAATCCTTGGCCATGGAACCGGCGGTATCATTGAAACGGATGGTACCCCGTCCTTTTTCCCTTGCCGGGAATGCAGCCGCTTCGATTTCAATGGTGCTTCCCCAGTAGCCGGCCACTCCAAGGCCATAGATATGGCCGATTTTCGGCTCCTTAACCGCTGCTTTGGAAAGCCAGGGCGAAAGACGGCTGGCCTGGGCGGTCCGTTTCATAAGATCCAGGGAAATACGGACATTTTCCGCGCTCCCCGCTTCATATACGGCAAGTCCGTAGGCATCGGCCAGAAGGGAGACCGCCTTTCTGCCTTCCATGGTATAGGTGCTGATGAGCTCTGCCACTCCTTCTTCGAGAGTGACTTTCAGTTTCTCTGCCGCACGGTTTACGATTTCCACCACATGGTCCGGCTGGAGAGGTTCGAAGAAAACTTCGGCGCAGCGGGACCGGATGGCCGGATTGATTTCCGAAGGCTGCCGGGTGGTCGCGCCGATGAGGATGAAATCCGCCGGCGCTCCTTCTTTGAAAAGCTTTCTGATATAATCGGGCACTGCCGGGTCTTCTTCATCATAATAGGCCGATTCGAAATAAACCCGCTTGTCTTCGAGGACTTTCAGCAGTTTATTCAGCATCATGGGGTCCAGTTCACCAATTTCATCGATGAAGAGGATTCCCCCGTGGGCATCGGTCACAAGGCCAGGTTTCGGTTCCGGAATTCCATCATCGGCCAGATCTCTCCTTGCCCCCTGGTAAATCGGATCATGGACGGAGCCGATGAGAGGATTTGTGATATCCCTTTCGTCCCAGCGAAGGGTGGTTCCGTCACATTCCACAAAAGGCGCATTTTCGCCAAAGGCGGTATAGGGAAGTTTCTTTGCTTCATCCAGCACAAGGCGGGCAGCCGTGGTCTTGCCCACCCCCGGCGGACCGTAAAGGATGAGATGCTGCGGGTAGGGAGAAGCGATGCGGGAGGCCAGCGCACGAACGGCCCGGTCCTGACCCACGATTTCCGAGAGTTTTGCGGGACGCACGATCTGCATGATGGTACTGGTGAGCTTCACTTTGTCGAGAGCTTCCAGTTTTTCCATTTTATGTCTGGCCGCAGGAGATTCGGTGGTTTCCGTTTCTTCCTCAATGATTTCCTGGCGGATCTCATTCACATACTCCTGATGCCGTTCCTCCAGGCGGTCTGCGATTTTTTCCTCCAGCTGCCGCTCCACTGCCTGGCGGGCCAGCATTTCTGCCAGCCTGTCCTCCAGCTGGTCAAGAATCAGGGGAATTTCCTCATCCGTCGGCGTATGGCTGTAATCCTTATTCTCCATGATGAGACGCTGCAGCCCGATGAGGCGGATTCTTGGATTTTCATCATGAATATATTTCAATGCATTGAAACGGCTGGCCTGCACGATGATCCGCTCAGAGCCTACAATGCTGGCGTAAATACTGTAGATGGCATTGATCTGCCGTTTCAGTTCTCCATCGGAATAGCCTCCGCTTCCGGTAGCACTGTCTACAGCACTGTCCACGCGGTCCATAAGCCGTCCAATGAGATCCTTCACATCCTCCATATGTAAGACTCCTTTCTATACGGCACCTGCGGCGCCGAGGGGTAAGGGAATGTGGCGCGCACATATAAGAAGCGCGCCATTTATATTTTTACGTGCGAAAGAATTGCCAAAATGAATGACAGCAATCCATGGGCAGGGCCAGAGGCCCGTGCGCGAAGCGCACTCTATCAATTGGTTTTCCGAAGGAAAACCATATCCTTCCCGACAATCCCGATACCCCCGACAACCCCGATTCAAAAGCTATCGGAAAATCAGTTTCCCTTCTCACTTAGTGTTATTCTTTCTTGAAAGTCCAATACCTGGGCACGAATATATCTTCAAAGAGATTGATGGCAAAATTATCAGTGAGTCCGGAAATATAGTCCAGCGCTGCCCGGGGTATATTTCCTTTTGCCAGGCGCACCTGTTTCTTTGGGAGACGGTCTTCGTAATACGTGCCGTCCGGTTTCTGCTCCGTATAGTAATGGTAAAGCATTTTCACCACATTGCTGCCCCGCTTGCGGTCCGGGATGAGATTTTCCGACATGTAAACTTCTTTAAACATGAAAGAGCGGAATTTGAGAAGGATCCTGTCTCCCTCCGGGCACATGCGGATACCATCTTTCTCATCCTGCATGGAATGGTCCACCACATCGGTGACCATGGCAGTAATCATGGAAGAATGGGTGGTGCCCAGCCTTGCCCGCACGTCATCGGGAAGATCGCTCTCCCCGATGAGGCCCATATTCTCAGCATCATCATAGTCATGGCACAGGTAGGCGATACGGTCTGCGTACTTGATAATAGCTCCTTCCAGGGTATGGGCCTGCAGATGACCGCAGTGGTTAAGGATACCATCTTTCACTTCTTCTGTCAGGTTCAGTCCTTCGCCCTCTTTTTCCAGCGTTTCCACAATCCGCACACTCTGCTCATTATGTTCAAAGTGACCGGCCGCTTCCTGCAGCGCCTGTTCTCCCACATGGCCGAAAGGCGTATGCCCCAGGTCGTGACCAAGGGCGATGGCTTCCACCAGATCTTCATTGAGGCGAAGGGCCCTGGCCATGGTCCGCCCGATCTGGGCCACCTCCAGGGTATGGGTCATGCGGGTCCTGTAATGGTCGCCCATGGGAGCGATGTACACCTGGGTCTTGTGCTTCAGCCGCCGGAAAGAATTGCAGTGAAGGATCCTGTCCCTGTCCCGCTGGAAATCGGTGCGAAGAGGATCTCTCTCTTCCGCTCTCGACCTTTCTGCATTCACTGCAAGCGCCGCCCGGCTGCAAAGAAGCTTCTTCTCTATTTCCTCACTCCGTTCACGAACCAGCATAGCTTCCTCCTTATCCATCGAAAATCATAGTTGTTATATATATTTTAGCATGGATAGGAGAGTTTGTATTCATAGTCGTTGAAATTGGTTGACGTCATTTGGGGGAAATCGTTCTTCGTTATTCGTTGTTCGTTCTTCGTGAAGGTGGCGGCGCTGATGCGCCGCCGAGTATATATTGGGGATGTACACAGACAGGGAAAAATTCTCATTCCTGAGGATTGAGAGCCGAAGGCCGTCGGCGCAGCCGACTAAGTAAAATTGGTTCCCGCAGGGAACCATATCCTTAACGAACAACGAAGAACGAGCAGCGAAGAACGACTTCCCAAAAGTTTTTCACGCAAAAGGACCCGCCCAAAGGGCGGGTCCGGGATTAAGCATATTTCTCAATATTTATCCCCATACACTTCTTTATTTCTCTGAACGATGGCCATGATACGGCTGGCTGTCTCTTCGATGGCTTTGTTGGATACGTCGATGACGAGGCAGTGAAGCTGGCGCATGACTTCTTTGGCATAGGCCAGTTCATCTTCAATCCGGGCGATGTCCGTATAGTTGGCGGTGCCGGAGAAGCCCAGGGCCTTCATTCGTTCACTCCTGATGGTATTGAGTTTGTAAGGATCAATAATGAGTCCGATGATGCGGTACGGAGGCACGCGGAAGATTTCTTCCGGCAGCGGCACTTCCGGAACAAGGGGAAGATTGGCCACCTTGAATTTCTTGTGGGCCATGTACATGGAAAGAGGGGTCTTTGAGGTGCGGGATACGCCGATTAAGACCACGTCTGCTTTTTCAAAACCTGCAGGGTTCTTTCCATCGTCGTATTTCACGGCAAATTCAATGGCCGCCACTTTTTTGAAATATTCTTCATCCAGTTTGTGGATGATGCCCGGTTTCATTCTCGGTTTGGTGGAAGAAATGGTGCCTACCAGATTCATCATGGGTCCCAGAATGTCCACATAATGCACATTCTTTTCTTTTGCGATTTTTTCAAAGGTCTGGCGAAGTTCCGGGCTCACCAGGGTGTGGCAGACGACCGCATGATGGGCAGCCGCTTCTTCCAGCACTTTCTGTACCTGTTCCCCGTGACGGATGAAGGGGACTCTGACGATGTCGATATCTTCATCGAACTGGCTGATGGTGGCCTTGGCCACGCTTTCCGCCGTTTCTCCAAGGGAATCGGAGACTACATACACTTCCGGAATCTTTGTCAATGGATTCACTCCTTATCTGTCCCTGCCCTTTCCCAGTTCCAGGAAGAGTCGGGTAATATTTGTCTTGGAAATACGACCTTTCAGCTTGAATTTTCTTTCCCCGTTTACATTGTGGAAAACGCCTACCGGCAGGCAGTCGATTTCATAATCGATGAGTTTCTGCGCAATAGAAACCATATCTTCGTCAGGCTCTGCGTAGATCATCTTGGAACGGGAAGTCATGACCATGGAAATGGGCACCTTGGCCATATCTTCGCGGCCCATGGCGGTCTTCAGCAGGTCCTTGCGGGACACTACCCCCAGCACATCATCTTCTTTACCTACAAAGAGGGTTCCAATGTCCTCGGTGAAAAGGAGGACTGCTGCATCATAGGCATTGGAGTCCGCATTTACAAGGACCGGCCTGGACATGCAGGCTTCTGCGGTGCAGGATCTGATTTCTGCGGCCGCCGGGTCTTCTCCCCCGCCCAGGTAGTAATAACCCAGTCTTCGCCTGGCGGCAATCACTTCTCCGGAAAGAAGGACAGCCAGGTCTCCGCGCAGGGCGCTTCTGGTAACGTGCAGTCGGTCTGCTATCATTTCCCCCGTAATAGGCCCGTTTTCACGGACGATGCGGGTTATTTCCTTCTGACGGCTTGTTAGCTGCATCTTTTCTCCTTCCTTATGGTATCCGGGATTTCCCCAGTAATTAAGGCAAACCGGGACTGCTTGCGCAGCCCCGGTTGCCGGAATCGTTCAACTCACGGGAGCAGCTGAGGCATATAGCTTCCTGATTACCACTTCAGGTCTTCTACTTCCTTCAGTCCTCTGCCGGTAGCTGCATCGAGCATGATTCTCTGTTCAATGCGTGCTACATTTCTCTTGGTAGCCTTGACCATATCCGGGTTGACGGATACGAAGTCGATGCCGCTCTTTACCAGGAATTCGGTGAAGTCCGGGTATACGGACGGTGCCTGGCCGCAGATGGAAACGGTCTTGCCGTCTTTGTGTGCGGTTTCGATGAGGTGGCGGACAGCTCTCTTGATAGCCAGATTGCGTTCATCGAAGAGGGCGGAAACGGTATCATTGTTTCTGTCGCAGCCGAGGATCAGCATCGTTAAATCATTGGAGCCGATGGAGTAGCCATCTACGTACTGGTTGAATTTGTCAGCCAGGATGATGTTGGACGGGATTTCTGCCATCAGGAACAGTTTGAAGTCCGGACCTCTTTCCAGTCCTTCTTCCTTCATGATAGCGGTAACCTTTGCTGCTTCGTCGACGGTTCTGCAGAACGGAATCATGCAGTTCAGGTTCTTCAGGCCGAATTCTTCACGGACTTTCTTCACAGCCTTCAGTTCGAGGCGGAATGCAGCGGTGTATTTCGGATCATAGTAACGGGAAGCGCCTCTCCAGCCGAGGAGGTCTGCCGGTTCAACCGGTTCAAATTTGTCGCCGCCCTTGAGGTTTCTGTATTCACCGGACTTGAAGTCGGAGAAGCGGAGTACTACCGGACGCGGAGAGAGGGCACGGCATACTTTGGCAATGCCTTCTGCCAGCATATCGATAACTTTTTCCGGTTTGCCCTGTTCGATGAGGTACAGCGGATGTTCATGGATGAAGGTGGTCCAGATGAATTCTTCACGCATCAGGCCGATGCCGTCGCAGGGAAGAGATGCGTATTTATCAGCCAGGTCCGGATCGCCCAGGTTCATGAGGACGCCTGTGCCGGTGGGTGCGAAGTATTCAGCAGCTACAACGGTCTGTCCTGCAGCCGGTGCGCCTGCAGCCGGAGCAGCTTCAGCGGTCTTTACAAGGTCAGCTACGATACCTTCGTAAACGATACCGTTCTGTGCGTCGATGGTGATATCCTGGCCGGTCTTCAGGACTTTGGTTGCTTCTACACTGCGGCTCTTGGTGCCTACAACGCAGGGGATACCCAGTTCTCTGGAAACGATGGATGCGTGGCAGGTCATACCGCCTGCATCAGTGACGATGGCAACTGCCTTCTTCATAGCCGGTACCCAGTCCGGGGAAGTCATGGTAGTAACGAGGACTTCGCCTTCCTGGAATTCATCAATGTCCTTCGGATCAGTAATTACATGGCATTTGCCTGCAGCCATTCCCGGGGAAGCCGGAAGACCTTTAACGAGTACTTTGTGATCAGTTGTCATTTTCACTTCTCCATTACCTGCTTTCTTTTCTTTATTCTTCTTGGACCATACGGTTTCCGGACGAGCCTGGAGGATCCAGATGCGGTCCTGGTGATCGACTGCCCATTCCATATCCATGTAGCAGCCGTAATGTTTTTCAATAGCTTTTGCGTAGGAAGCCAGTTCAACCACCTGGTCATCGGTGAGTGCCTGGGATTTTGCTCTTTCTTCCGGAACTTTTCTTTCTTCTACATCGCCGCCTTCTTTACGAACCAGTTCGATGGCTTTTTCATTGACGATGCGGGAACGGATGGTGAGATCTTCTTTATTGACGATGAAGTTATCCGGGGTAACGGTACCCTGAACGACGTATTCGCCAAGGCCCCAGGAGCCTTCGATCATGACGCAGGAATCATCACCATTGGCAATATTCACGGTGAACATAACGCCGGCTACTTTGGAGTCAGCCATCATCTGGACAGCTGCAGAAAGAGCCACGTTTTCATGGTCGAAATTCTTCTTTGCTCTGTAGTAAACGGCACGGTCGGTGAAAGTGGAAGCATAGCATTCCTTTACTTTTCTGATGACCATATCACGGCCGGTAATATTGAGGTAAGTATCCTGCTGGCCGGCAAAGGAAGCATCCGGCAGATCTTCGGCGGTAGCGGAAGAACGGACAGCCACATAAGGATTTTCCTCGCCCACTTTTTTGGCCAGTTCTTCATAAGCGTCGCCAATCTGCTGAGCCAGGTCTTCCGGCATTTCAGCGGAAACGATGCTTTCACGGATCTTTGTGCAGACTTCGTGAAGTTCTACGGAATCTTCCACGTCGTCCAGGCCCTGCAGCAGTTCATGAATCTTTTTGTTCTGGCCGGTAGCTTCCATGAAATAACGGTATGCATGCGCGGTGGTCGCATAGCCGTAAGGAACGGGAACGCCGGTAGAAGTGGTCAGTTCGCCCAGGGAAGAAGACTTCCCGCCTACCAGGTTTACGTCCTTTCTGTGAAGTTCATCAAACCATAAAACATAAGCATTCTCTCTTGCGTCCATCATAGCCCTCCTTAAGGTATGAAGATGAAAATAAAGAAATAAATTCTTGTACACTTTTTCGCTTCAGCAAATTTATAGTATACCTTTATGCATAAAAAGTCAAGGAAACAGAGCCACAAGAGTGTGTACTTTTATGGAAATAAATATATCCTTTTACCCTCATTTCCGATTCCAAACAGGAAATACTGGATAATTCAGGTGATATAAAAATACTCTCTTAAAGGAAGCAGGGAAATTTTATATAGCCTTTCCTCCGCCCTTAGATAAAAAAGCGCAATAAAAAAAGCCCCGGTAAAGGGGCTGAAAAATCAGATGGGGTTCCTGTTGCTCACAAGGATCCTCTTAACTTCCAGTATGGTACGGACGGCAGCTTCCACATCTTCTTCCGATATTTCATCCATCTCGCGGCAGAGCCAGCCCTGGAAACGGGTGACATACCTGTCATAGCAGGCTTCGCCGGTTTCCGTCAGTTCCAGAAGATATACCCTTTTATCTTCCCGGCTCCTGGTTTTGACGAGGAATTTCATGATGCACAGTTCATTCACCAGTTTGGTAATGGAGGGAAGGGTCCCGCCCATTTCTTCGGCTACGTCGCTGACCCGGACAGCTCCATTTTTTCCATGCAGATGATGCACGGCATCAATGACCCGGATATGCCTCGGTTTCATATGCTTCGGCAGCGGCGGAAGAAGTTCGCAGATTCTCTTTGCTTCCTGGCAGGACAGCAGAAATTCACGAATCAGTTTATTATCCATTTTATTTCCCCAATCTTTTACACCATGAAAAGTCACACACCGTTAAGATAATAACACATATTTTAATTTCTTGCAAAGAACTTTCACGGTACGTAAAAAAACCGGGACTCTCAAAAATCCCGGTTATCTTTTAATTACTGTATTTTCCATATACATAGAAAAGACGGTCTGCCATGAAGAGGATAGGTTCATAGCCTTCCAGAATATCCGCCCAGTAGGAAGGCATGAACTTTTCACCAAACCGGACACCTTCGATTGCTCCGGTGACGAAAGCCGTGCTGTTGCTCTTTCCCCCGTGATTGGCCGAAGCGATGAGCGCATCGGCAGGATCATCCACGGCAAGGCATGCATAAATGGCAATGGCCAGAGCCTCATGGGCCTCGCAGCCGCTGCCCAGAGAATGAATGCTGTCGATATGATCCCAGGTACCGGACTTGCCGGCAGGATGGTTGTTGGCCTGGGCTTTTGCGGCAGAGAGAAGCGTCAGGATGGGATCGGTCTTGTGGTATTTCCCCAGAAGTTCTTCCGCCCGTTCCAGCGCTTTCGGCAGAGTATAGCCCTCTGCCAGGCAGGCAATCAGGGCACCCAGGGCCCCTGCGGAATAATAGGCGATGGGATTGGAATGGGAAAGGGCTGCCGCTTTCACAGACATTTCGAAAGCCAGCTTGCTGTCCCCGGCATAAAGCAGTCCCAGCGGAACCGTCCGGGAAAGGGCACCGGCCCCTTTGCTGTCATTGACTTTCACTTTCGTCGATCCGCGCACATCCCTGGCAAAAGCAGAAAGAAGGCCCGGCTCCGGATTCCGGCGCGCATGCATGAACTTCTCGCGAAGCAGGCAGAATTCCCTTTCATGAGGCTGCCGGCGCATCCAGGTCTTCTGCCCCCGTTTCGGTTCCTCTCCGGTCTGGCTGTAATACCAGCGCATAAAGCCGCGGTAAAGCCCGTCGATCATATCCAGCTTTTTGGCATCAGCCCACAGGATACCATCGACAGCCGCCAGAACCATCTGGGTATTGTCCGTTACCGGCGCTTTCCGTCCATTTCTGGCGTCCCGCACCAGAGTCCTCAGGCCAAAAGGCCCGAACCGGTGCCGGATGCGGTTGACGGAGAAAGTCTGCAGCGGATATCCCAATGCGTCGCCGCAGGCACCTCCGAGCAGTGCTCCACGAAACTTTCCCAAGTCCGCCATGTTTTCCTCCTGTCAGCTCTCCCTTTAACCGATGATCCTTTTTCCGGTCCATTGGAAAATAAAAGTTTCTGCAGTGAAGAAATATACAGAAACTTGCCGGACCATCGGGGGTTCCCCTGTTATAAACACTTTCCCTTATGGTTATATTATAGCATATTTTGAAAAAATCATGAAAATTTTACTTCCACAAACTTGAAAAAATGTTGTATACTAATTGGTTTAACAGTCACTTTTCACTTTTGTAAACATTTCTTTCTTTTTTGTACGCCGTCTTCCGGAAAACTCCAGGGCTGACGCCCGAAAAGTGCTTTTTCCCAATCAAAAAGCCCGGCGAGCCGGGCCTGCTGTCAGTACAGGAGAAGGAGATACCCAAAAGCCAGTATTTCCAGCGCCAGGAATAAAGGCACGAGGATCCTGAATTTCCAGTGCTTCGTCTTATGACGAAAGACGCGCATGCCAAGAAAAGCGCCTGCTGCGCCGCCGGCCAGGGCAGCAAGAAGAAGCGTCATTTCCGAAATCCGCCATTTCCCGTGAATGGCTTTCCACTTATCCAGTCCGTACAGGGCAAAGGTAATGATGTTGATGAGCCCTGCATATATAAGAATATAATCCAAAAGAAAACCCCCGCTCTCAAGTCAACTATGGCTCCTGACTGCCAATAACTATTCACTCCCCAGGCTGAACCAGGTGATCTCCCTGCCCTTCTTATCGCGGCTGCAGAACCAGGCATCCCCTTTCAGCTTTTTCAGCAACTTTTCATCGGCCGGCTCTCCGTTGACCGCCGGCGGATAGATTCCTTCCTCCGGAGACAGTCTGCGGATGGAAGAATGCCCTTCTTCATCGGTATACAGGAAATAGAGGTCCGAATGGACGCCGCTCTCCTGCTTTTTACTCCGTTTGGGAATAATCAGGGGATAATCCATGCCTGCCAGTTCCTCCCATTCCCGGAAACCATCCCTGTCCTTTGAAAAAATAAGGAGCATGGGCCGTCCGGAGCGGTCGATCTCATCGCCCCTCACCAGCACCAGCGCTTCTTTCTCTCCCCCGTCAAGGTCCGCCTCATTGAAGGCATAGGAAAGAGATGAAATGTCCATGTCCGCCCCTTCAAAGTAAGCAAGAATGGCTGCCCGGAGCAGCAAAGACTCCTCCGCTTCCGATGCATGGCGGTGAATCTTTCCGGGAATGATCGTTTCCGGATCCGCCGGAGGAGGAGGCACGGGGAGATCCTCAAAGGCCCCATCCTTCCAGATGGAAATGGTGGAAATATCACTCGCCATGGCGGATAGAGGCAGCATCATGAGAAGAACTGCCAAAAGCCAACGTTTACATTTCATCATAACCACCTCTTTCCTTATTATACATTGTCAGAAAAGAAAATAGCCATCCGGAAATCGGAAAGCCCGTTTTCAATATTTCCTTCCCATTCTCATCATTTACCCTGTATAAAATTTTTCCATAACACTTCGGTCAAGAAACCGTAAAAATCGAAAATCCCTGTTTTACGGACGTTTTCACGCTTTTTTGCCGGCTTACGGTACCGAACGTTTCATTAGAATTACAAATTGGCCCTTCAGGGGTATTCCCTTTTTCCGGAATTTGTTGTATGATATCTCACGTCACAAGATATTGTGTCTACAATCTCAAAAGCGACCAATATTTGGTATAATCAGACTATATTACATCAATGCCGATTTCATGGAGAAAATCGGCTTATTTACTGCAGGAGAGTGTGGAAAATGGAAAATTCGGAAGAAATTCATGTAAAAACGAACGTTATAAAGCGCAACGGCCAGGAAGTCACCTTTGATATTTCCAAAATCGTAAACGCAATCACCAAGGCCAATAAAGAAGTGGAACCGGTTCACCAGATGAACGTATACCAGATCCGTGCCGTAGCCGATACCATTGCCAAAAGGATTGCCAACTATCCCCATGCGGTAAATGTGGAAGATATCCAGGATATGGTCGAACGGGGCATCATGGAAATGCGCGGCTATGAAGTAGCCCAGAAATATGTCCGCTATCGTTACAAGAGAGAAATCTCCCGCAAGAGCAATACCACCGATGACGGCATTCTTTCCCTCATCGATCTCTCCAATGAAGAAGTAAAGCAGGAAAATTCCAACAAGAATCCTGTCATCAATTCCACCCAGCGTGACTACATGGCCGGCGAAGTATCCAAAGACCTCACCCGCCGCCTGCTGCTGCCGGAAGATATCGTAAAAGCCCATGACGAAGGGATCATCCACTTCCATGATGCCGATTATTTCGCACAGCGTGAACACAACTGCGACCTTATCAATCTGGAAGATATGCTGCAGAATGGTACTGTCATCAGCCAGACCATGATTGAAAAGCCCCATTCCTTCTTCACCGCCTGCAACGTGACCACCCAGATCGTGGCCCAGGTTGCCTCCAACCAGTATGGCGGTCAGTCCTTCACCCTGGCACACCTGGCTCCTTTCGTTGACATTTCCCGCAAAAAGATTACAAAAGAAGTCATTGCGGAAAGAGAAGAAACCGGCGAAGCGCTGGATGAAAAAATCATCAACAAAATCGTGGAACGCCGCCTGAAGGAAGAAATCAAATCCGGCATCCAGACCATCCAGTACCAGCTCATCACCCTCATGACCTGCAACGGACAGGCGCCATTCGTCACCATGTTCATGTACCTGGACGAAGTACCGGAAGGACAGACCCGTCAGGATCTGGCCATGATCATCGAAGAAGTGCTCCGCCAGCGCATGCAGGGCGTAAAGAATGAAAAAGGCGTATGGATCACCCCGGCCTTCCCGAAACTCATCTACGTCCTTGATGAAGACAATATTCACGAAGACTCCCCCTACTACTACCTCACCAAGCTGTCTGCCGAATGCACCGCAAAGCGCATGGTGCCGGACTATATTTCCGCCAAGATTATGAAGGAATACAAGAACGGCGATATTTATCCCTGCATGGGCTGCCGCTCCTTCCTCACCCCGGATATCGAAGGTCTCGGTGAAGGCGGAAAGCACAAGTACTACGGCCGTTTCAACCAGGGCGTAGTCACCATCAACCTGGTAGACGTGGCCTGCTCCTCCGGCGGAGACATGGATAAATTCTGGAAGATTTTCGAAGAAAGACTGGAACTCTGCCATAGAGCCCTCCGCTGCCGCCATGAAAGACTCCTGGGCACTGTTTCCGACGTAGCTCCGATTCTCTGGCAGTACGGAGCCCTGGCACGCCTGAAGAAAGGGGAAACCATCGACAAGCTTCTCTTCAACAATTACTCCACCATTTCCCTGGGCTATGCAGGCCTCTACGAAATGTGCGTACGCATGCTGGGCGTTTCCCACACCACTGACGAAGGCAGAAAGTTCGGACTTGCCGTCATGCAGAAGCTGAACGATAAATGCGCTGAATGGAGAAAAGCGGAAAATATTTCCTACTCCGTATACGGCACTCCTATGGAATCCACCACTTACAAATTTGCCAAATGCCTCCAGAAACGGTGGGGCATCATCCCGGGCGTTACCGACAAGAACTACATCACCAACAGCTACCATGTCCATGTAGCTGAAAAAATCGATGCTTTCCATAAACTGAAATTCGAATCCGAATTCCAGAGACTCTCCCCGGGCGGCGCCATCTCCTACATCGAAGTGCCGAATATGCAGACCAATATCCCGGCCGTCCTGACCGTGATGAAATACATCTATGAAAATATCATGTATGCAGAACTCAATACAAAGAGCGACTACTGCATGGTCTGCGGTTACGATGGAGAAATCAAGATCGTGGAAGATGACAATGGCAAACTGGTCTGGGAATGCCCGAACTGCGGCAACCGCGACCAGCATAAGATGAGCGTGGCCAGAAGAACCTGCGGCTACATCGGCACCCAGTTCTGGAACCAGGGAAGAACCCAGGAAATCAAGGACAGAGTGCTTCATCTGTAAGATCTGGAAATAGAAATACAAAAAGAGCTGTGCCCGGGCACAGCTCTTTTTTCGTGCGGAAAATCTTATTCGTTGTTCGTTACTCATTATCTGTGATGCACTATTCGCTATCGGCCGTCAGCCGTTATGAATTCATGTGCAGGAAGCTGAGAAAAGAGTCCCATCCTCCGCGATTTTCACGTCTTTATTCTTTTTCAGATAATTTTCCATTTCACTGACCAGGAGTTTTCTCGTAGGATACGCGGCCATCCATTCTTTTGCCAGCTTCCGGGCCAGCGCTTTTCCGCCTTTGTACTGCTGCAGCCTGTAAAGACCGGAAATAAGAACCGAATAGGCATACCGGCTGCGGGAATCGACCGCATAGGCGTCCAGATATTTTTCATATCGCTGAAGGATTTCACGATCATATTTCCCGGAGAGAAATGGACCATAGGTATGAATGAAGTCCATGTCATTGTCCTTCATGATTTCCCGGTACAGTTCCTCTTGCAAGCCTTCCTCTGCCAGGATTTCGCAGCGCGTTTTCCTGTCTTTCACATGGGCAATGAGCTCATGCCGGGAGGATTCCCATTTCTCCTTCGGGCAGAGATTTTTGATTTCCCTGAATTCTTCGAGGCTGTTATAGGAACTATGGAGGAAAAGGAAGACCCGGTTTTCCAGTTCCTTTTCCCTGTTTCCTGTCTCATGGTAAACTTTCACCAGTTCCCTGGCGATGCTTTCCAGGTCATAGTCCCTGGCGGCTCTCCCCTTGTCCTCTTCCAGAAGGGGAATCAGGCCCGCCCAGTCCTTCCCCAGTTCCAGTTTCCACTTGTAGTGGTCCCTGACTTCTTTATAGGAAATATGGGCTCTCTCATAGTCCACAATTTCCTTTGGCGCCATGGAAAGCCGCTCCATGAGGAGAATCCTGTCCATCATCATGGCGCCAAGAGACCCATAGGAAGAGCCGGCCGGAGGCTTTCCCCCGTTTTGAATGCCGATATCGATTTCCCGGTCCAGCTTTTTCAGGGCTTCCCTGTTTTCTTCTTCCGACCAGAGTTCTTCTTCTATAAAGTTTGAAATCAGATCCTGCAGGTATTCATCGATGGAATCCTTCTTTGCGATTTTCAGGAGCCGTTCCCTGATGGCCTTTTTCTCCATATCAGAGCAGGCACCTACGATTTCTTTCCAGATATCCATGCACCGGTCATAGGAGCCTTCCATGTCGGAGTCCACATATTCTTCCGCGTCACTCAACGCAAAGAAGACGTAGAGTGAGAGCTCGAAGGCATCCAGGTAATGGCCCTCACTCACAAGAGTCTCCACCCGCTCATCCAGAAAGTGATCGATATCCGCGAAAAAAACGTCGGCTTCCATATAATCGACATATTCATCGCCAAATTCATCGAAAATATCATCGGCCTCCTTTTTCAGCTTCTTCATCAGGGCATCAGAAATTTTTGGGGAAAAACGGACGAGGAAATCGTTGGCCAGCTCCTCATGATTCCTGATGACCTCAAGGGCCCAGGCATTCAGCTTTTCCCTGGGCATTTCCTTTACGATTTCTTCCAGTTCATCCGTGCTCCCGGCACCATTCTTCCTTTCCTCCGCCTTGAAGAGGACGGCCGCCATGTGTTTGCAATAATTTCCTTCCACCGCATAGGGGCAGGAGCAGCGCAGGGAATCGGGGAATCCATCTTTCAGCTCAATCGTCACCCAATAATCGTAATTCCCGCTCACCACGGCACTGATCCGATCATCCTGTACCTTTAAATCTTTTACCGCGCCATTGTCCGCATAATCTTCTCCCTTTTCCAGAATAGAATCGGGAAATAAATGGGTCCAGTTCTTTTTCGTCATAAAAATTCCTCCAGTTGAATGTTGAGAAGCCTTCTTCCGGGCCGCTGATTCATCCATTTCTCTGCCAGTTTCCCGGCCAGGTCCCGCCCGCCATTGAATTTCGTCAGCCGAGACAGCTCCCGAATCAGGGCCTCATAGGCCTTGCGGCCCCTGGCGTCTTCTGCCATTGTATCCAGAAGGGCGGCATAAGCGGAAAGAAACGCTTTTCCATCCACTTTTTCCAGCATGTATCCGTACCGGTTCAGTAAAGAGAGGTCCGGCTCCTTCATGACTTCCTGATAAAGTTCCTCTGTCATGCCCTCTTCTTCGCATATTTCCAGACGGATACCTCCGGCGGTTTTAGTGAGAAGTTTTTCCTTCACCGACGGCCAGTCAGCCGCCGGAGAGAGCTGCCGAATCCGTTTGTAATCGACGATGGTCCGCGACGGATCTTCCGCAAAAAGGGCCATGCGCTCTGCCATTTCCTCTTTGGCAAGGCCCGATGCACAGTACAGATCCGCCAGTTTCCTTCTATAGGAAAGGCGGGGGCTGCGGATTCCTCCATTTTTCTCCACCTCTATCCCCTCTTTTAGAAGGGAAATCAGCTTTTCCGTATTTCCGCTTTTCTCGGCTTCCTTCATATAGGCTTCCCGGATCACCCGGAAATGGCGATGAGCATAACGCCATTTTTCTATTTCCTCATCGCTCGCCCCCAGGCGTTTCATGATTTCCATCCGTTTCGACACCCCGTCGGAGGTGGTTATGGTGGAAACATCCCGCACATAGGGACTTTCCGTCCGATGGGCATAAGCGTCAATCCGGTCATCCAGCACGAGAAGCTGCCGGCGGAGTTCTTCCTCCGTAGCCAGCTCATTCTGCAGGAAATCCTGCAGGTAATCTTCCATGTAATCCGCCACGGACCCGTCAAAGGCATGTTTCCTGAACCAGCTGTCGATTTTGTCATGGATTTCCTTCGGGCATTCTTTCACAATCCGCCGCCAGAGATTCATGCAGGTATTGGAAATTGCGGCCACTTCCCCGTCATCGTCAATGGTCGTTTTGCCCAGTTTGACGAAAATATAGCGGGAAAGCTCGAAAGCTTCCTCAAAATGACCGGCGTCTAAAAGACCCGTGACTTTCGTGTCGAGGAAATCACAGATTTCACTCTGGAAATCAAAAGCATCGTAATATTCAATCATGCCGCCCCTCTTATGACGATTGAAAATGCTGTTGATTTCCCGCTTCCACTCCCTGATTTCCTCTTTGGAAAGGCTCGGGGGCTTCCGTATATAGACCAGGTCTGCCAGATTATCATCCAGACGCACCATCTTCTTCATAAGGCTCGCCAGCTCCTCTTTGGAAAGACCGTCTATGATTTCATCGACCGTCTTCTTTGCGGGCATTTGAGGCACCGGGACACCTTTTTTCCCCGGCAAAGAAACCACTGGCGGAATAACGGGAGAACTATTTCCGGGAGATGGTAAAATCCCGCCCCCTTCCGGCAATGTGGAAGGAAGGGACTCTCCTTTTTCCTCATTTTCCAGCGCAAAAAGGACGGCTGCCATATGCTTGCAATTCTTCCCGTCCGACGCATAGGGACAGGTGCAGTCCATGGCCACAGGCATCCCGTTTCTGAGAGACATTTCCACCAGGTAATTCCCCGTTCCCATCACGATAGCCCGCAGGCGGTCTCCCTCCTTCATAAGCTTTTCCACAGCCCCTTCCAGGGCATACTTCTTTCCCCGCCCCAGAATGGTCTTCGAGAAAAGAACCTTCCAGTCCTTATTCAGCATGATTTCCTCCTTCATCGATAGGACTTTCTTTTTATCATAATACATCTGACAGCTCATTGTACAGAAATTAGAAATATATGGTACCTATTGTATTTAAGCAGTAATAAAGGTACAATATGTATTATCAGTGTAGCGCAAGTACACAAAATTCCGCACTGCCCTGACTGATAAAATAGAAATATACCCTTGGTGCCGGAGGCCCATGCGCGAAGCGCACTTCATAAAATTGGTTTGCGCAGCAAACCATATCCTTCATGAACCACGAAGTCTCGAACGTGACCGTGCAGTGACGTGCCGTGATGAGGCTAACCCACGAATACCGATAAAGAAGCACCCTGCTCTTTCACTTTCTTCCTCTATTCCCCCGCAGGGCCAGAAGCCCGTGCGCGCAGCGCACTTCATAAAATTGGTTTGCGCAGCAAACCATATCCGCCCCGAACCCCGCATCCCGCACCCCGAAATCTCGAAAAAGACGCAAAAGGGGCGTGCCGCAGTGAGACTAACACCCGAATACCGCTATAGACTCAAACCAATTTTCCCGCTAAAGGAGCACACTGCTCTTTCACTCTCATCGCTTCTGCCTCTATTCCCCCGCGGGGCCAGAGGCCCGTGCGCGAAGCGCACTTCATAAAATTGGTTTGCGCAGCAAACCATATCCGCCCCGCACCCCGCATCCCGCACCCCGAAATCTCGAAAAAGACGCAAAAGGGGCGTGCCGCAGTGAGGCTAACCCCCGAATACCGATAAAGACTCATCCCATTTTCTCGCTAAAGGAGCACAAAAAATCATGAACTACGCCAATATTAAAGAATACGATATTTCCAACGGCCCGGGCATCCGGCTTTCCCTCTTTGTTTCCGGCTGCACCCATCACTGCAAGGGCTGCTTCAATCCGGAAACCTGGGATTTCAGGTACGGCAAACCGTTCACAAAGGAAGTGGAAGACTACATCCTGAAGGAAGTGGGCCAGGAATTCTATGAAGGCATGACGCTCCTGGGCGGGGAACCCATGGAACCGGTGAACCAGAAAGGGCTCCTCTCCCTCGTCACCCGTTTCAAGGAAATGTACCCGCAGAAAACCCTCTGGTGCTTCACGGGCTACCTTTATGACAGAGACCTCCTCGGTCACTTTGTCAAAGCCATGCCGGAAACCATGGAGCTTTTAAAGCGCATCGATGTGCTGGTGGATGGCGAATTCATGCTGGATAAAAAGGACGTGACCCTCCTCTTCAAAGGATCGTCCAACCAGCGGACCATCGACGTGCAGAAGAGCCTGAAATCGGGCAAGGTCATCTCCTGGGATCCCGGCGATACAAGCATGAGCCCGAATTCGAAGATCTGATATTTTACGGAATATCTTTGTATTCTGCCCGCCTTTGGTGGGCCTTTTTCATTGAGGTTAATGGTTGCCGGTCCGCAAGCTATATCCCGAAAGGAAAACTATTTTCACTGAAATCGTGCATTGAGGTTAATGGTTAATGGCTAATGGCTGGCACCCGCCAGTTGTAAATTTTAAATTTCCCGTTTCGGAGAAAAGAATCCTGTTTGTTCTGAAGTGCATCTCTTCTCAGAGTACAATCCTTTCAAAAACGCGAAAAAAGGGCCTTCCCAGCGTCCCCCGCGCTTCAAGGATATAATTCCTATTCTTCTCATTCTAAATGCCAGAAATGGCAAATATTGTATTTCTTTGAAACATTGACGCAATATATTGGGCTATTCGGGGATTTTCATAATGCCTGTGCAAAGTCCCCATATAAAATTCGTGCCCCGTCAGGGGCACACCTTCCCGCAATCCGAAATCCGCAATCCGATTACAGCAGCTGACTCCAACCAGCTATCTCTCCATTGACGCACTAAAAAACCGGCCCCTTTCGAGGTCGGCTTTTTTATTTCCACTCTACAGAGAAGGATCAGTCCTTATCGTCGCCGAGAAGTTCGCCTTCGTCCATCTGGGTTTCAGTGGGTTCGCCGAAGACTTTCTTTTCAGCATGGGGATGCATAACGGTCTTGTAACCTTCTACAGCCAGCTGGAGAGCCAGGATGATCAGGAGTGCTCCGATGATTGCCTGAGCGTAAGGACCCCAGTCGGCAGCGCCTTTCATGATCATTCCGGTCTGGTTCTTAACGATGATTGCCAGAGAAGAAATAGTAACAACCAGCATGAAAGACATCGGTACGAGGAACATCTTGTTGTTCTTGCCTGCGTTGCCGAGCCATGCTGCTACTGCAATGAGGCCGATAGCTGCGAGCAGCTGGTTAGCTGCGCCGAAGAGGCCCCAGATCTTGGCAAATCCGCCCATGCCGAGCATGATGCCGAGGATTACAGTGAGGATGGTTGCAAAGTAGGGGTTAACCATGAGTTTCTTGAAACCGCCCTTGATATCCTTCGGGGTCTGGCCAGGTTCGAGCCAGAATTCCTGGAACATGAAGCGCGCAAGTCTGGTTGCGGTATCAAGAGAGGTGAGGCAGAATGCGGAATAGGTCAGAACCAGCAGGGTGTACATGATATTTTCCATGCCGGAGAATCCCGGGATGGCTGCGATCATAGCTGCGATGCCGCCTGCGAAAATATCGGTTGCGCCTTTTACATGGCCTGTTTCTCTAGCGTAGGCGATAGCGCAGAGGGTGATGATAGCGAGTACGCATTCCAGAAGCATGCCGCCGTAAGCAATCGGTCTTGCATCCTTTTCTTTATCCAGCTGTTTGGAAGTGGTGCCGGAGGATACGAGAGAATGGAAACCGGAAATAGCGCCGCAAGCTACGGTGGTGAACAGGATCGGGAACAGGTACTGGGTGCCTGCCTTGTTGGTTACAACGAAATTGGTGAATGCCGGGAAGAGATCCGGGTTGATGTCAGGATGAGCGCCTACAATGCCGATGATAGCAACGATGAGCATTGCATAGAGTAAGAAAGAAGACAGGTAATCGCGTGGCTGCAGGAGAATCCAGACAGGAGTTACGGATGCTATGGTAATGTAGAGACCAACCAGCCACATCCAGGTGGTGGTGGTGAAATAGAACGGATGGAAATTCATGCCGACAGCCATGCAGATGACGATGGCAGCTACACCGCAGAGAGTGGATACTGCGAAAGATGCATGACGGCGATAAACGGTAAAACCAAAAATAATTGCAATAACAATGAAGAGGATGGATACCATGGCAACGGATGCCGGGGTAGCACTCTTTGCTTCGTTGAGTACGCCGTTTTCAAAGGTAGCGCCGAAAGTGGAAGCTACGATAGCTGCAAATGCTGCAACGACAAGAATCAGGGTGAGGTAGGAGAAAATAATGAAGAGCTGTTTTGCCTTCTTGGACATGTTGGCTTCAATGATTTCACCGATGGACTGGCCATTGTGACGAACAGACGCAAAAAGAGCGCCGAAATCATGAACGCCGCCGAAGAAGATACCACCTACCAGTACCCAGAGGGTAACCGGGAGCCAGCCAAACATAGCTGCGGCAATCGGTCCGGTGATTGGGCCTGCGCCGGCGATGGAGGAGAAGTGATGGCCCATGAGGACCGGAGCTTTTGCCGGTACATAGTCGACACCATCTTCCATGGTGTGAGCCGGAGTCGGGATGTCGCCTTCGCCTACACCCCACTGCTTAACGAGCCAGCGGCCGTAGAAAATATAGCCGCACAGCAGAATTACTAAACAAACTGCCAATAAAACTAAAGTATTCATTTTATCCCCCTTTCCAGGGAAACCAGTAGATTTGGCCGCCATTGGCCATTATGAAATTGTACCACGCGCCGCCCGATTCCCATCATCCTATGCTGCCTGGGCGGTCTCTGATTAAGCTAACAATTCATAATTCTCAAAAACTTTTTTCAGACCTTTTTCCATGCACTTTCCGGCAGAATTGAAATCAAAACGGCCGGTCGAGAGGTCCAGTGCCCCCACATGGTATTCCATCCATCCGTGGAAGGAAAAGCGGAAGGTCTTATAATACTTGCATCTCTTCAATGCTTTTCTCGCATCTTCATCCATGGATCCACAGACGAATATGGGAGAAATGTAGGTATACATGTGACCCGGTCCTATATGGGCCAGCTCCATACCCGTGTTCAGGGCATAATCCCTGAGTTCTTCGAACAGCGGCAGCGTCAGACGCGGCACATTGAATATGAACAGGAATTCCTCCTGCGCCGTAGCCCACAGCTTAGCCGAGTGGAAAAAGAAATATTTCTCCAACTGTTCATAGTACTCACATACTGCGGAGAGCTGGGCATCTCCGGTGAAATGAGGAGTTTCCAAACGGGCCGCTTCCGCAAGTCCCTTGTTTTCCTCCGGCATTCCGCCATCGAAACGGGTGATATTGTAATACCGGCGATAACCGGATATCAGCCTTTCCACCGCTCTCTTTCTGTTCTCCATAAGCCCCTCCTTTCTACGCATAATAAAATGTAATAAATAAAAAACTTGATTAGATGATGTTGGTACAACTATACTCTTTAATTTTCCCATTAGCCAATAAAACTTATCTATAGCAAGTTTAAAATATTGTTATAGCAATGGTTTCTAGTAGCTACTTATAAACTATTTTCCTTTAATATTGACACCTTTATGAATATAGTATACCACTTAAGTAAATGCATGAAAAGAAAATAATGGCAAAATAAACGGATACCGCTCCGGCTCTCCCTCTTCTGACGGGATCCTCGGGGCCATTCTTTATTTCATTCTTTATCCCACCCTTTATTTAGTTCTTTATTTATATACTATATATATGAAATCCCCTGCCTCATGCGAGGCCTTGACGCTTCCCCGAGAAGGCCCGGCGCAGGAAATGGAAAGTCTGCTGCTTTCCTGCCCATCAATCCATCCACGTGAAAACCTGCCGGTGGGGAAACCGGCAGGTTAGGGAGAGAGGGTAATTATTATTCAGAAAAATCAGATACAATCGCTAAGTAAGCTTCACCTCCTGATGGTAAAGATTCCTTTCCCACCGTCTCAAGGGGATTTAAGACCGGTGAGGGAATGATCTCTGTCATAAGTTGACTTCCGGTCAACTTATGTGTTTATTATACCATCTTTTCCCAAAAGCGCAAGTACTTTTTATGACTTTCAGTCATTTAACGATTATAAAATTTCTTTATGCCCACCCGGACCTTCATTCATAAAGCTTATGCTGCATAAATTCCGGTCCTGTTCGTTTTAAAAATTGATTGGAAAATACGAAAAATTTTCTATTTTAACTATCCCCAACCGTCCCCTTATACTTTATAATAAAGTATAAGGTAAAAGAGACTGATCATCATTGTCATCGCCCTTTTTCAGCACCTAAAAACCCCGAAAGTGGGGAAACTTTCAGGGTTTCAGAGAGAGGGCTATAACTGATCAGAAAACTCGAAACAATTGACTGCTCAGTCCACCTCCTTTATGTATCCCGGACTGCTTTCCGGGGAGTTGAAGCTGCTTTTGGGATTTTTAATCGTTGACCATGTTCAACTATAATTATTGGTTCATCTTTTTTCTTGACTGCAAGTCTATTTCATAAAATATTTTCACTTTTTATGAAAATATTTTTCGATACTATTTTCAGAAATTTATAGGTTTCTCCCGTATCCATATTGAAAACAGTGCCGATCCTTTTTGACCATTTTCTCGCCGCTTTCAGTACTGCGGGAACAGAGACAGGGAGTGTTATTATGAAGGGGAGACAGTGGTCTCTGCAGCATACCATCGACGTACGACGCAAAATCCTGAATGCGGCCAAAGACCTTTTCACGTCCCAGGGCTACAAGAAAACCACCATCCGCCAGATCGTGGACAAGTCAGGCATACTGACGGGGAGCATTTATTATCTGTATAAAAATAAAGACGAAATCTTTCAGTCCCTCATCCTGTCGCTCACGAAGCAATGCATCAAAAGCATCGATGAAGTCTGCGAAGGGGAATCGGAAGATTACAAATGCCTCGCCGCCATCTCCGTCGAAATGCATGCCATCCATGCCAGCCCCATCGTATGCGAATGTTTCTACGCAGGCTATACGTCCCCCGCGATTTTCAAGAAATTCGTGGAAACCTATGCAGAGCTGGTGTACGAACTCTTTAAAAATACCGCCACCCCCTACTCCAGGAAAGAAACCTTCCATCAGGCCCTCACCATACGAAGCGCCATGAGCGGTTACGTGATGGCCCATTATTTCATTGAGCCTTTTGACTATGAGAAATATCCGGATCATGTGCTCTCCCTGGTCCTTTTCCTTCATGGGGTCCCCCGGGATAAAATGAGCGGTATCATCGCCCACCTTCATGAACGGGATGAACTCTGGAGCTGCATCGGAAAGCATCTCCGGGATGCGCCGGTAGAAGAAACGGAGAAAGAATAAATCCGCTTCCTCATCACAGCAACGAGCCCCGGCTGATTTTCAGAGTCAGAAATGAATTCATTCACAACCCCGGGGCCCTGCAATAATTACACAATATGTTGAATTATCCGAAATGATAAAGTTATCAGTGAAAGAGGCCCGCATCTTTGAATGGCGGGCCTTTTCATACATAGTTCTCATTGAAAAAGCATAAATTACATGTAAATAGCCGCCTCTTACTATCTAAAAGCCCGCCTCAGCTGATAACTATTTCCCTGAAGTTTTTAAAGAAAGTATACCGGTCCCGGCACCCCCTTTTTATGAATGCATAAAAAGGGACTGGCGGAATTCTATATTGAACAGGTTAAAAAGAAAAATCTATATAAAAGGATGACAATCTCCGGAATGAGTCGGAAAGTTCCTGCCAGTGCCTGTCAACTTTTCACCACCCGCCGCTGCTGAAAAACCCACGATTCCTGTGAGGCATGATATAATAGAAATAAAGGAAACGGAATAATAATAATACTTTCAAAGGAGGAATCATTATGGACGAAATTTTCAGGAGAGGAACCTGCCGGTATTTCAAAAAGCTCACCCCCATCCCCGATGACCAGCTGCTCACGCTGGTGAAAGCAGGCATGCAGGCCCGGGCTGTAGGCAACCAGAAATCCCGCGATTTCATCATTGTCACCCGGGAGGATCTGGTCACTTCCCTTTCCTATAACAGCATCATCGCAGGCCCTGCCAGAAGGGCTTCCGCAGTCATCGTCATCGTAGGCAAAAAAGAAGGCATTTCTTTCCCTGAGGAATGGACCTTCGACTGCGCAGCCGCTGCCCAGAATATCCTGATCGAAGCAGAACATCTCGGCCTTGCCACTCTCTGGATGCAGGTTTATCCCTACCAGGACAGAAAAATCAAAATCAATCACCTCCTGGACCTTCCCGACGATGGAGCGGAAGCTTTCTGCATGATCGCCGTGGGCTATGCAGAAAGACGCCCCGTGCGGATCAACCGTTTCGATGAAAGGGCCATTTCCTATGATCTCTACGGTAAACACACCCAGGCACAGGAAGTGCTGAAAAGAGACCCGCGCACCGACTGGGGCGAATCCTGATTCCTGACGGATAACAGGGAAAATATAAATTTCACAAACTTGCTGTAGAAAGTTATCAGTTATTAGTTATTGGTTTTTAGTGATTGAGGCGCGCATCCATTTTGTGAAGCGCGCCTTTTCGTAATCAGGAAAGACCAGGAATCCCCATCCATGAAAAACCGGAATTACCTCTCTTGACGAAAAATCACTTTATGGTATAATGAATATATCGAAATAATTAAATATTACTCATTAAGGAGAGATACCTATGATTACCGAAATCCACAGCAATGAAGAATTTGAAAAAGAAATCGCAAACCACGCAGGCTACAGCCTCATCGACTTCTGGGCTACCTGGTGCGGCCCCTGCCGCATGATGGCACCGGTCCTTGAAAATGCAGAAAAAGTACTAGGCGACCAGATCAATTTCTGCAAAGTAGACGTAGACGAACTGCAGGAACTGGCAGGAGACTTCGATATCATGTCCATCCCTACCATCATCCTCTTCAAAGATGGTGAAGAAGTCAACCGCATGGTAGGAGCCATCCCGCAGGAAGAATTCATGAACCAGCTGCAGGATATGATGGAGTAAGAGCCATCATCGCTGTTCTTCAAGACCGTCAATGGCCTGTACCGACAGCAGGAACCGGCTTTACCCCTTACGCCTTTAGGAGACAATCCCTGATTTACTGAAAAACTCATACTTTCAAATAAAACCGCCCCTCAGTGATGGGCGGTTTTATAATTATTCCAATTTTAAAAATGAAATCCGGTTAACCCGTATAGGCATCATCCGCCGAATTATGGAAATCCTGCTTCGCGAGCCATTCCTTCTCCTCTTCCGTTTCCGGGATATCGATCCGCTCTATTTTGAAAATGACCGGTCTTGTCCCGTCATTGCAGCAGGCAATCATGATCCGTTCATCATTGGTCCAGCCATGCATGATGGACCCTCCCTGAAGGGCCGTATACACATAGCGGCTGATGGCATCCCAGGCCTCCCCGCAGAACCGGCCATTCATGAGATGATAGAAATCATCCTGCTCAGGCGTCCGCCTCAGAAGGAAGGTATCCCCCTTTTTGAAACAGGGACATTTCCCCGAATTCGGATCAGCCAGATATTTCTTCTGATAAGAAGGAAATACCTTCGTCTCCAGGACCGTGATTCTACATTCGTGTCTCATAACGGACTCCTTTCGTATTGAATACTTTCATAATGACTTTTTTCTTTATTATAGTCAAAAAAGTGATAAGTGTGGAGTGATCAGTGGTAAGTGATGGATATGGTTTCCTGCGGAAACCAATTTATGTAGTGCGCTATCGCGCACGGCCTTCGGCGGGCTGCCACTGCTAATGAGCTTTCACCCCGCCTGTGCAAAGTCCCCATAAAAAATTGCAGCCCATCAGGGCCGCCTCCTTCACTTACCACTTACCACTTATCACTTATCACTTATCTCCTGCCACTCGGATAAACCCCATATAAATAACTCTCTCAGCTTCACATAAAAACATTTAATAATAAAAAAGTAAAAATAAAATCAACTTTTTGTACTATATAGTCGGAGGCAGGAGAAAGGGCCCCCGGGAAATCCTTCAGGAACCTGAATGT
>OMVW01000037.1 GCA_900314595.1 uncultured Dialister sp.
TTACTCCGAACAGGGTGAATAAGGCCCTATTTCCTTTAAACGCAATAGAGAAATTTCGATTTGGAAGCACTTTAGCAGCTGTTAAGTTAATGATATTGTGGCTAACTGTTAACAACTCAACAAATCCCCGAGCGAAGCGATGGGCCGTCAGGGCGGGTGGGCGGGAATAAAAAAGAATGGCCTTCAATTATTTTAAAGGCCATTCAATTTTTTGGATTATTGACACATGGCATTCATCGATAGTGACTTTAAAAAAACGAATACACAAAAGGTGACCGCTCAAACGCCTCAAACTGTCAAGTCGTTCCGGCAGGCCCCACGAATACTTCAAAGTCCTTGACTTTTATGCCTCTATCTCACCCGCCGCTCCGGCAGGCCCATACGAATACCTCAAAGTCCTCGACTTTTATGCCTCTATCTCACCCGCCGCTCCGGCAGGCCCCACGAATACCTCAAAGCTCCAAGCTTATATGCCTCTTCCTCACCTGCCGCTCTGGCAAGCCCCACAAATACTTCAAAGCTCCAGGTTCTAATGCCTCTACCCCGCCAGTCGCTCCGACAGGCCGCACGAATACTTCAAAGTTTCCAGTCTCACATGCCTCAGTCCGTCCTGCCGAAACCGGCAGGCCATTCGAATACCTCAAAGCTCCGCTTTCTAATGCCTCTTCCCCGCCTGCCCCTCCGGCAGGCCATTCGAATACCAAAAAGGTGAAGGCACAAGTGCCTCCACCTTTCAAGTCGTTACCGAAGGGCAATTTTACAACTCTCTCCCCAGATCCACCGCCATCTGCTTATCCTTTTCCGGCGGCCTTCCGGCGATGGTGAGATAGCCTCCGATCATGGCTCCATTGAGTCCGGCTGCCAGGGCGAAGGCCTGGAGGTCCCGGAGAGCTGTTTCTCTTCCTGCACAGACTCTCATAATGGTATGAGGCAGGATGAAGCGGTATACGGAGAACATGGTCAAAACTTCGAGGGGTTTCGGCGGTTTATTTTTGCCGAAAGGAGTCCCGGGAATGGGGCTGAAAATATTAAGAGGCACGGAAGTGATGTGATGGCTCTTTAAAGCAAAAGCCATGTCGATCCGGTCATCCGGCGTTTCTCCCAGGCCCATGATTCCGCCGGAGCAGACTTCGAGGCCTGCCTTCTGGATGCGGCGGATGTGGTCTTCTTTTTCTTCATAGGTATGAGTGGTGCAGATATGGGGGAAATAGCGCTGCGCGGTCTCCAGATTGCAGTGAATCCGCTGGCAGCCTGCTTTCTTGAGCCTTGCCAGCTGTTCATCAGTCAAAAGTCCCAGAGAGCAGCAGACGGAAAGCTTCGTTTCCTTTGTAATCATTTCCACGGCTTTGACAATTGCACCAAACTGCACAGGATCGCTCTGGCCTCTGCCGCTCGTTACGATACCGAAGCGTTCAGCTCCGTATTCTTCTGCTTTTTTAGCCTGTTCCAGCAGGAATTCCGGCGTGCGGAGCGGATATTCGTCCACTCCCGTCTTATACCAGCCCGACTGGGCGCAGAAGCGGCAGTTTTCCGTGCAGCGTCCGCTCCTTGCGTTCACGTCAGAGCAGAAACGCATTTTGTCTCCGCAGAAATTCTTCCGTATCTTATCGGCGCCTGCCATGAGAAATAAAGGTTCCTTCTGCCCTGCCACGTACAATTTCCCCGCTTCCTCCCGGGAAATCTCCCCGCCGGAAAGGACTTTGTCCAGACAGTCTGTTATAAATTGAATATTTTTGTCCATAGTGTTCACTTCGATTTATAAGAATAAGTGGTAAGTGAAGGTGCGCCGCTGATGCGGCGCGAATATAGTGGTTTAGAAATCATTTCCGATAATTTCCATTTATAAAATCGGGCCCTTCCATTATTTCAAAGGGCCCACCGCCACTTATCACTTTTATTTCCACCACGAAAACAGCAGGAAAAGAATTTCCCTGCTGTTTTATTTCAATCAGTTCAGATTCGGTGCTGTCTGGGTACGGCCGAGATCGTGGAGCATGGTGATATCGTCCTGGGGATTGGAGCCTTTACTGGTAAGGTAGTTTCCGATCATTACCCCGTTCATGCCGCCTGCCAGTGCCATGGACTGGAGGCTTCTGAGGTTAATCTGGCGGCCGCCGGCTGTACGGATCTGTGCCTTGGGCAGTACGAAACGGAACATGGCGAAGGAGCGCAGGATTTCAAGAGGAGAAAGGCGCTTATTGTGTTCAAAAGGAGTACCCGGAATCGGGTTCAGCACATTCAGCGGTACCGCATCGATGTGCATATCCTTCAGATGGAATGCCATTTCCACTCTCTGGTCCAGGGATTCACCAAGACCGATGATTCCGCCGCAGCATACGCGGATGCCCGCTTTCTGGGCACGAGCCACGTTTTCTGCTTTTTCTTCAGCGGTATGGGTTGTGCACACTTCCTTAAAGAAAGAGGGTGCTGATTCGATATTGCAGTGCAGGCGGCTGATACCGGCTTCTTTCAGCTGGTAAGCCTGTTCCTGTGTCAGGAATCCGAGGGAGCAGCATACTTCGATGCCCACCTCCTTGCGGATGCGACGGATTAAGTCGAGAATTTCCGCAAAGTCCTTCGGATTTCTCTGGTCACGGCCTGCAGTAACAATATCGAAACGGGCAGCTCCGGCTTTTTTAGCTCTCTTGGCCGCTTCAATGACCTCTTCCTCCGGAAGGAATTTATAGGTTTTTACACCTGTGTTATAACGGGCAGACTGGGCACAGAATTTACAGTCCTCCTGGCAGGAACCGCTCCTTGCGTTGATAATGGCACAAAGATCTACGCTCCGGCCAGAAAATTTCTGGCGGATCTTGTCAGCGCAGGCGAGAAGAAGCATGGTATCTTCATCTTTCGTACGAATCAGGGCTCTTGCTTCGTCCTCGGTGATTTCTCCACCATTCAAAATTTTTTCAGTCCACTTTAAAATCTGTTCACAGCTGCTTTCCATTGCAAAACACTCCTTTTTAAATAAAAACCTGTCGTTAGAAATACAGGGTATAGCCATTGTCAAACCTTACGCGAGTGCGTAATAGAAATATTCGTGTCTCGCAATGTGCGGAATATTTCTATTTCTATTATGAAATTGTAATCAAAGCTGAGGCTGGGTGCGGCCGCGGCCAAGGTCATTCACCATGACCAGATCATCTTCCGGATTTCTGCCCGGAGTGGTCAGATAGCCGCCTACCATGATTCCGTTCAGGCCGCCGGAAAGGGCATAAGCCTGAAGGCTTCTGAGGTTCACTTCACGTCCGCCGGCAGTGCGGATGAGTGCCTTTGGCAGGACGAAACGGAACATAGCAAATGTGCGGAGGATTTCCAGCGGCGGCAGCCTCCGGTTCGTATAGAACGGGGTGCCTTTCACCGGATTCAGCACGTTCAGCGGAACGGAATCGATGTGCATGGCTTTCAGTTTGAATGCCATTTCCACTCTCTGGTCCAGGGATTCACCGAGACCGATGATTCCGCCGGAGCATACGCGGATGCCTGCTCCCTGGGCAACCTTGATGATCTGTTCCTTGTCTTCCATGGTATGGGTGGAGCAGATTTCAGGGAAATAAGACGGAGCAGTTTCGATATTGCAGTGCATGCGGGTGATGCCGGCTTCCTTCAGCCGTCTTGCCTGCTCCGGAGCAATGAGGCCCAGAGAGCAGCAGACTTCGATGCCTACTTCCTTCTGAATCTTTTTTACCAGGTCGATGATTTCTTCAAATTCATTCGGATTGTCCTGGTTGCGTCCGCTCGTTACGATGGAAAAACGGGCAGCGCCTTCGGCTTTTGCCTTTTTTGCAGCTTCCAGAATCTGTTCTTCCGGAAGGAGACGGTATACTTTAGCACCGGTATGATACCAGCCGGACTGGGCACAGAACTTGCAGTTTTCCTGGCAGTGGCCGCTTCTTGCATTGATGATTCCGCAGAAATCCACTGCATTGCCGCCAAACTTCTGACGAATCTTATCCGCCATGGCCAGAAGGACCATGGTATCCTCATCTTTTGTACGGATTAATTTCTTTGCTTCTTCTTCAGTAATTTCACCACCATCAATGACTTTGTCAGCCAGTCTGATAATTTCTTCACAAGCACTGTTCATAGGGATTCTTCCTTTCAAAAATGAGCAGCCCCTGTTCGAATTGTTACCTCGTGAATAAGTATAAAATAAACAATGAAATCTGTCAATTAGTTATTTTATGCTGGTTAACAATACGAATATAGAAGTGGAAATACTTTTGTATCGGGACTGTCGGGTTGTCGGGATGATTGGGGTGATCGGGAAAGATATGGTTTCCTGCGGAAACCAATTTATATAGTCGGCTTCGCCGACGGCCTTTGGCTCCCAAACGTGCTGAAAATTGTAAGATTCCTGTTTTCCCTGCACTGCACATACAAGTCCCCTATGAGGAAAGCGGAAAAACTGACAACAGGTCACCACCTTTCCTGGGATGGAAAGGTGGCTGCGGAGCAGCCGGATAGGTTGTACAATCGCACACGGCACACATGCGGCTAACCGACGAAATACCCACGAGCAAATGAGGAAAACACCGCTCCGTCCAGACGAGAGCCAAAGGCAATATCAAAACTGCGGCGCCCAACAACTTTGCGCCGCACCTTCCCTAATCCCCAACCCCCAATTCCTAATCCCTTCGATGAGGACGAACCGCACTATGTTGGGAAATTACAGATCAGTTACTATGGTCTGAGTCAGTTGCGGTTTTCGGGTCTTAGCCCTGTCCGGTGCTTGCCTCGATGGAGTCTTTAGCGAGATTTCGGGGTGCGGGGTTCGGGGTTCGGGAAAGTGTGCCGCTGATGCGGCACCTTTTTTGATTGGGAATGTGCACAGACGAGGGAAAATCCCCGTACTGCACCTTTGCCGCTAAACTCTCCCGGGAATTCTCCAGCGTCCCCCAACGGGGGAAGCTCCCGCAAAGCGGGTGAAGGGGGCTTACTATCATAGCCAACGAGATAGACTCAAACCACTGCTCCGTAACGTCACATATAAAATCTTGCGCCCAAAGGGCGCACACATTCCCGACAACCCCGGCACTCCCGAAACAATTCCCGAGATTCCCGATTCAAAAGTCATCCGTCCTGAAAATATCCTTATCATAAAAAGTAAAACAAAAAGACAAAGCAAAAAACCCCGAGGGGAGCGGGGCTTTCTGCTTTGGGGTTGTAACAAATGGGAGAGGGAAAATGAAGAGATGAAAACAATGATGAAATTTGGAAAATGGGTTGCTGCCGAAGGACTTGCTACCCGCGGCAGCGCCTTTGTGAACTATTTCCAATCATTCCCATCACCGGACTTTCCGTGATTACCGATTATCCTGCAATCTGGATGCGATGGGATTCTTCCAGTTTCTTTTCATCCACTTTCGGAAGTTCGATCTGCAGTACGCCGTCTTTCAGGCTGGCTTTGATATCTTCTTCCTTAATGCCTTTTACCGTGAAAGAACGCTGGAAACCAACAGCCCCACGCTCTTTGCGGATGAAATGACGTTCTTCATCCTTCGTTTCTTTCTGATCTTCCCGTTTCGCGGAAATAGAGAGAACGCCGTTTGCATAATCGACATGGATCTGATCTTTCGTGAAGCCCGGCATATCGCAGGTAACTTCATAATGATCCTTCAGATCCTCGATGTCCACCCTCGGAGTGGCCACATAATCTTTATACACTGTCGGAATGTCATCAAAGAAACGATCCAGCACAGAATCACCAAACAGACCATCAAATGGAATCAAGCTACCCATAATCAAAGACCTCTTTCCTTTGAATTGTTGTAATATTTTCAGGATTTCCGGAACCCTTTCCGGTTCCTTTCCTCCTGACAACTATAGTATACCACTTTTATCACTCATGTCAATAGAGTGCTAATAATATTTTGACTTTTCATCTTTTTGGTTAAAATACCAGTATTTATCGGATAAAAAATTGTGTTTTTGTTTGATTTATTTGACTTTTAAGGAAATATTTTTTAAATTTTCTTTTGGAAGCTATCAGTTATTAGTGCTCCACATCCCATGAAAAACTTTTGAGCCAAAAAGTTTCCACCCTTCCTCTGCCATCCCCATATATACTCGCGGCCGCCAGGCCGCCACCTTCACTTACCACTTATCACTTTTTCTACCCTCTTTCCTTTTATGGTAAGATAAAGTAAAAGAACGATAAATCAGAAAGGAGGCTCCCCATGCTCACCATCGACCATCTGTATTTCTCCTACACCGGGAAAGCGCCCTGGCTCTTAGAGGATATTTCTCTTCACGTGGAAAAGGGCGAATATATTTCCATCGTAGGAAATAACGGCAGCGGAAAGAGTACGCTTCTGAAGCTCATCCTGGGATTTTTAAATCCTTCCAAAGGCACCCTCACCTGCCGTGCAAAGCGGATTGGCTATGTGCCCCAGATGCCGGCAAGGGACCAGGCCTTCCCCATTACCGTGGAAGAAGTGATTCATTCCTACGGAAAGCTTCTTCACCTCCCCTCCATTCCTGTGAAAGACATCCTTTCCATCACGGGAATGGAAGGCTTTTCCCAAAAACTCATGGGAAATCTTTCCGGAGGCCAACACCAGAAGGTGCTCATCGCCCGGGCCCTCATGGGCCATCCGGACCTCCTCGTCCTGGATGAACCTTCCACAGGCGTGGACATCGAAAGCCAGCGGGAAATTTATTCCGAGCTTTCACGATTAAACAAAGAGAAAAAACTGACCGTCCTTTCGGTGGAGCACAATATGGTGGAAGCGGGAAAAGTTTCCAGCCAGCTTTACCATGTGACCGGCGGAAAAGGCCACCTCTGCAGCGTGGACCATTACATTAAAGAATATATAGAAAAGGAGGGCGGCCATGTTTGAATATGCTTTCATGAGAAATGCCCTCTTTATTTCCATCTGCATAGCCATCCTCTGTCCCTGCATCGGGATTTTTCTCGTGCTAAGGCGTTACTCCATGATTGGCGATACCCTGGCCCATTCGTCACTGGCGGGGGTCACCCTGGGCCTTCTTTTCGGAGAAAGCCCGGTGCTTGTATCCTTTGCCTTCACCGCCCTCGCCGGACTTTTCATCGAATACCTCCGCCAGTATTTCAGGAAATATACGGACCTCATCCTTTCCATCGTTTTATCTATATCCGTAGGAATTGCCATTACCCTTATTTCCTCAGGTCTGCTCCATGCCAATGCGGATGCCTACCTTTTCGGCTCCATGCTCACCGTATCTCCTGCAGATATGGTTGTCACAGCCATTCTGACCCTTCTGGCACTTCTGACGGTGATTATCAATTACCACCAGCTCCTTTACATTACCTACGATGAAGAAGCGGCAAGGATTGCGAAAGTCCCTGCAAAAAGGCTGAACTACCTCTTTGCCTTCCTCGTGGCAGCGGCCATTTCCGTTTCCATCCGCTCTGTGGGAATCCTCGTTATCACGTCCATGATCACCCTTCCCGTGGCTTCAGCCCTGCAGCTGGGGAAAGGCTTCAAGACCACCTGCCTCTTCTCCCTCCTCTTCAGCTTCATTTCCATTCTGGGCGGATTCTTCATTTCCTACTACGCAGGAGCCGCCCCGGGCGGAATTACGGCCCTCACCAGTGCAGGAATCCTCCTCCTCACCATTCTTGTAAAGCAGGTGAAGAAATGAAGAAATACTGGAAATACGGAGCCCTCTCCCTGGCCCTCCTCCTTTCCGCCTGCGGCCATGAAACGCCCCCGCCCTCGGGGAAAATTCCCGTAATTGCCTCCTTTGGAGCCATGGAAATCCTCACAAAAGAAATAGGGGGAAATCTGGTGGACGTAACCACCATGGTCCCGAGAGGCAGCGAGCCCCACGACTTTGAACCCAGGACAAAAGACCTCATAAAAATAAAAAATGCCCGCCTTTTCGTATACAACGGCATGGGCATGGAACACTGGGCAGACAAAGTCCTCTCATCAGCCGCCCATGACAATCTGATTGTGGTAGAAGCATCAAAAGGGATCAAACCCATTCCCATCGAAAGCGAAGAAGAACGAGCCGAACACGGAGACTACGACCCCCACACCTGGCTGGGCCTCTCCGAAGCAAAAGAAGAAGCCCGGGCCATCCGGGACGGTCTCATTTCCGCAAGCCCTGACAATAAAGAAACCTTTGAGGAAAATTACGCTCACTTTGCCTCCGAAATCGATGAAATCAGAAGCAATGCAAGGAAATCCATTACCGGCGCCCGGCGAAAAGAACTGGTCACCGGCCACGCAGCCTTCGCCTACCTGGCCAGAGACCTCTCCTTAAACCAGGAAAGCGTAGAAGACGCCTTCGCCACCGGAGAACCGCCGGCAAGAAAGCTCATCGAACTCATGGAATACTGCAAAGCAAGAAAAGTAAAAACCATCTTCACCGAAGAAACCATGGACCCCGCCCTCGCCAGAACTTTGGCCGAAGAAGCAGGAGCAAAAGTAGAAACCCTGGATACCATGGAAACAGCAGATAACGAAAAATATATCGATGTGATGAAAGAAAATATAGGGAAAATTGTGGATGCAGTGAAATAGTTTTTAGTGCTTAACCGTTAGCATTTAGAAATAGCCCGCAGCAGCGGGCTTTTTATATGAGAAAATTCTCATCAGGGCACACAGGAGACCAAATACCGAAACATCCTCGGGATAAAATGAAACAATCGGTACGCGAGAAGGCTTTTTTCCCCCCGGGAAGCTGGCCCAAAGGGCCTGAAAGGGCAAGAGATGGTTGATTAATGTTTTTTGCACTATCCACACAAGGCACATAGGATACTGACTGACGAAAGGTACCAGTAACAATTGTCTCTATCGGTAAGCAAGAGCTCCCCGAAGTTCGGGCAGTCGCCGCAGGCGACGGAGAACCTGTACTCTCGTACAAGTCGAAATTGACCCAAATACGGGAAATATCTCTGCAGTCCGCAGCCGCGAATGGGAAAGGCTCCCCTCGAAAGGGGAGCTGCCGAACGTAGTGAGGCTGAGGGGACGAACTGCACTATGTCTTCCAATCATATGGCAATTACTATGGCTTGAGGCAGTTACGGTTTTCGGGTTTTAGCCCTGTTTGGGACATGCCCCTTTCGACTCATTTCCGAGATTTCGGGGTGCGGGGCTGCCGGGGAGGTGTGCCGCTGATGCGGCACATTTTTTAATTGGGAATCTGCTCAGACGGGGTTGAAAATCACGATAGTTCGCTTTCGACAATAAATTTCCCCGGCGATGATGACTTGCTTCCCCCTACGGGGGAAGCTCCCGCAAAGCGGGTGAAGGGGGCTATCTATCGCAGGCAGAAAAATTGTCTCAAACCGCTGCCCCGTAACGTCAAACTATAAATCTTGCGGCCGAAGGCCGCCACCTTCCCGATATTCCCGAGACTCCCGATCATCTCCGACACCCCCGATTCAAAAGTCCCTCAGCTTACAGTTTTCCTTTTCCCCCAAAGTCTTTAAAGACGAACTCCCATATAAATCTTGCGGCCGAAGGCCGCACACCTTCCCGAGATTCCCGAAATGAACCCCGACCATTCCCGATATCCCCGATTCAAAAGCCATCTACACTGAAAATCCCCATATAAAAAATGGCGCCCATTATATATTAAAGGCGCCACCTTCCCGAATTCCGAAATCCGCAGTCCCCAATCCGTCTTTTCATCCCACTCCCGGCAAAAGTCCTCTCACTCCGGATTCATCAGTTCACTCACCAGTTCGTCCAGCGCTTCCTCGAAATTTCCATCTTCTTCGCCTCTCCTTTTCCCGTAGGGATGCCGTTTTTTCCTTTTCTTCACCCCTTTATCGAGAGCGGAAAGCTCATAGCGCCAGCCGTCCTGGTGCATCGCATGAGCCCTTTTGGCAAGGACCATGGAAGCCAGGCCGAAATCCTGGGTGATCACGATATCTCCGGGGCGCGCATCTCCCACGATGGCCCAGTCTGCGGAATTCGCCCCGCGGGGCACGCGGATGATTCTGCTGTAGGACGATTCCATTTCCCTCGAATCATCGCAGTAAATGAAGCAGGAAATCCCATAAGAAGCGGCAATCCGCTCCGTTTCCCGGATCACGGGGCATGCATCGCCGTCAATGAGGATTCTAAAGGAAATATTTCCCTTCCCTTTTTCTCTCACCGGAGTTCCGCCGGAAAGGGGCGCTTTACCTTCCTTCCATAAGGAAATAAATTCCTGCAGCTTTTCCTCTTCCACAGGCCAGATTTCTTTTCCTTCATAGTCCAGCCGGTCTGCCGTCCGTTTCCAGAGAAGATGGAAAATATCCCGCCACCTCGGCCGGTCCCTCGCCGGAATGGTCTTCGGGTACTCCGCGAGGAAACACTCGAATTCCATTTCCCACTCATCATACTCCCGGGTCCTCATGATCTTTTCCGCGTAAGCGCCGATTTCCTCATATACCTCCGGATGCTCCTCCAGGAAATCCCTGGTGCTCATCATGAGAGGCTCCGTGCGGTAAGGCTCCGGATTTCCCGCATAATCATGACCCGTAAGGAAATGAAAAAGAGCCCCCGCAAAAAGCCTCTCCTCCTCCGAAGAAAACCGGCCGATTCCGAGGCAGCGGAAATTGCCCACATCATAAAGCAAAAGCTCCGGCAGTTTTTCTATTTCCACCTTTTCCACCGGAACCGTTTCTCCCGTCAGAAGCTCCTCTGCCCGGGCGAAAAGATTTCCATCCCGTTCAATGAGGAAATAATTATCTTTCACTTTCCATACCTGCAATAAGAACACCTCCTTTCGTATATTGTAGCACAAAGAGGCGGGAGTGCAGGAGGAAGAGAGTTTTTAGTGATTAGTGATTAGTGATTAGAAAGCAGCAGAAAAAGTCACCTGGCCGGCGACAACTTCTGTCCCCATTTCCACTATAATAAAGCTAGAGAAAAGGAGGTACATGATGGAAACATTACTGGAAAAAGCAAGGAAAGTGGCAGAAACCTGCCACAAGGGACAGGTGGACAGAGCCGGAAAACCCTACATGAACCATCTCCTCACCGTATCGAATGGAGTAAAGGACCTGGGCGAAACTTACGCAGTAGTCGGCATGCTGCATGATACAGTGGAAGATACGGAAATGACCGTGGAAAAACTGAGAGAACTATTCGGAGACGAAGTGGCAGAAGCCGTGGGGCTCCTCACCCACGACGATTCCCTGCCCTACCTGGACTACATACGAAAAGTCAAAGCCAGCGGCAATCCCTATGCCATAGCCGTCAAAAAATCGGACCTCAGAAACAATATGGACCTCACCCGCCTGCCGGTGGTGACAGAAAAAGATTTGAAACGGGTGGAGAAATATAAAAAGGCCTATGCGATTCTGAGTGAGGAATGAGAGGTTAGACGTTAGTTGCCAGCAGTTAGTTTTTAGTGCTTAGTGGTTAGTGACCAGCGATCCAGAGACTTGTCAGAAAGGCTTCCCGCAAGGAAGCCTTTTTCGCATGGGGAAGGCACATATGAAACTCACTGATAAAACACACCCCGGGGAAATGACTCAAAAGTTTTGCAGGAAGGGCGGCGTACAAAAATAGATATACTTTCCTTATCCAAATTTGATGCGGGCGTCTTTCACTGATAACTTTATCATCTCCGGTGATTCAACGTATTGTGTAAGCATCGTACAACCTCACTTTGTAAAGTTTCTGATGGAAAAACGTTGCGTCCGGCCCGAAGATTCGCCATAATAAAATAAAGTACTTGAGTCGTAGAAATAAGGAGTTCTGATTATGGCGGATCGTATTTCTTTTGATTCCATTCTCAATATGGCCCAGGGGCTGCCGGGGGCGGTGATTGACAGGAAGGTTTTCCTTCGCGAAACTTTGAGTAAAAGGTGCGATTCTTCAAAGGTGGAGGAGGCCATCCGGTCGAATCCTGCGAAGGCGGGAATTCCGCTGGATATCATCGATGAGCTGGCGGAGGACTGTATTTCCTCGGAGCGCATGAGAAGTACCGTACTATCGGCAGCAGCCGGCGTTCCCGGAGGACTTTCCATGATTCCGGCTATGATGGCAGACGGGGTACAGACTTTTGCTCATGCCATGCGGCTTGCCCAGATGCTGGCTTACCTTTATGGCTGGAGCAGTCTCTATGAGGGAAAGGTGCTGCAGGAAGAAGGAAAGATGAAGCTGGTCCTTTTTCTGGGAGTCATGTTTGGCGTGACCCAGGCCAACAGGGCCATTGTGGAAATCATGAGACAGCTGGCAGAGCATTGCGAGAAGGCACTGATTACCCATGCATTGACGAAAGGAACGCTGCATCCTACCCTGAAACAGGTCTTAATGTTCCTGGGGATTCAGATTAACCGGCAGCTTTTCGGTAAAACCGTGGCCAAAGCCATTCCCCTTCTGGGAGCGGTCCTTTCCGGAGGCATTACCTATGTGACCATGGGATCCATGGCAAGAAGTCTTAAGAAGGAACTCAGGAAACATTATGAAGTCTTCGGGACGACTATCGATGCGGAATGGAAGGAAAGTGAGTAGTAGTTAGAAAAAGTGACAAGTGGTAAGTTAGGCAGCGAACCGATTTTGGAGGAGTAAAGCGACGCTCAAAATCGTGTGAGCCGCCTATGCAGAGGCAGAAGGTGCGGCGCAAATTGATGGGCGCCGCCTTTTTATATTTTCCGTCAAAAGTATATGTCCAGCACAGCTGCCCTTAGTGGGCTTTTTGACTACGAATGAGTCATTTAGCATATGTATCTTTCGATAATTAGCCTCACATGGGCCTTGTACCAAAGATGAACTTACCCGGCCCTTGGGGCCTTAATGCCTGGTAATTCACAACCGCAAAATTTAATCAAAAAATAATGAAATAAATATCCTTTTTTGCACTATATTAGTAGAGCGAAGGAAATCACCCGCAAGTTTCCGCTACGGCCAATCTCAGAGAAAGCGGAAAGGGCGATGAATGAACTCCCAAATATGGATCCATAAAATGAAACGATGATCGAATCGATTGGAACATCCGAATCAAAAAGCCACGAAAGCAGGTATGAGAGCTCCCTGCCCGTGGCTTTTTGTCGTGGAAAGATTGAAAAACGCCTAAGACAAATATCAAATAAGCCCTCCCAATTCCCTCGCCTCCTCACAGTGTGGTGCGGCACGGCGCAAATATTTCCAGGCTTCCGCTTTTTTTACCCTGTTTAATACGAATAGCAGCAAGGGCTGTGACACTATCATAATCTTCAGGATTGGCCGAGAAATGATTCTTAATCATCGTCCGCAGGAATCTGTGGCAGCTGCGCCTTTTCAGCAGCTCCTTTTGCTCGAAGAAAAGTAATCCCGATGACAGAGACCTTGCTCTGCCAGTACTTTTACCGGGTCATGCTTATCTTCTTAGATCTTTCTTATCATTTAATTTATCTCCGTATATCGTTCCCGAAAAAGGTTCAGAAAATATGCTTTATGATTACGATCACGATCTTGAAATAGCAAGCGCAGCTTTAAGCGAGAGAATTCGTCTGCTGATGCAGGCACAAAGAATTCCCTTCGGAAAGTATGATTTTCCCTGGCTTTTACTGATGCGGGCCAGGACTTACTATAAGGACGGGAATGAAAAACTCAGGAGAAACCAATACATAGAAGCCCTCATAAATTTTGAGAAGGATTTACAGATTTATACCTTGATATTTTCTGAAAATTTTCCCCGTTTTTCAGGTATTTCAAACCGTATCTCAAATTTGCTCAAAATTTACCTGGATACCTTAACTGAAAGAAAAGTAAAGAATCCTGACCAAAATATAATTGAAAGAAAGATTTCTCCGGATTCCTCAGAAGGAAACTGATCATTCTGACAAAGAAGAAAAAACAGAAATTAAACTGTTTCTTTTACAAATCCGATTTTCAAAGGTCCACGCATAAATACGTATTGCCTGGGACCGGCGAGCCATCCACAAGCCATTTCGGGCAGAAGGCGGGGTTTGCCTGTTTTCCTCGGCCCAAAGGACCGGTTGTTTGTTTTTTTATCGGGCCGCTTCACAATTTGCTGCGGCCCACCTTCCCGACAGCCCCGAAACTACTCCCGAGATTCCCGAGATTCCCGATTCAAAGGCTGCTGAAAAAATTTCCCAATACAAAACCGCCGATTGCTCAATCGGCGGTTTTTATTTCCAAATTATTTCCCTGCTAAAGCCAAAATTTCATTAAATATGGTCAGGAAGGGTTTGCCGTTCTTTTCGGCGAGATCTTTGACCACTTCGTATTCGGGGTAGTATCGTTTGCCTTCGGGCAGCGTCACTTCTTTGACTTTTGCTTTGCCGTAGGGGGTGTCGATTTCTTTTGTTTCCCGATGGAGGATGGAGCGCATGAGGGAGGTGAATTCGCGGATGCCTATGGTGGTGGTTTCGGAGAAGATGATGTCTTCCAGTTCTTCTTTTTTATCTTCTTTGCAGATGACTACCAGTTCCCAGGCGGGGCGGTTCTTTTTCATGTAGATAGGGCTGTAGTGGACGTCGAGGGCTCCGGCTGCGAAGAGTTTTTCCATGGTATAGCCCAGGACTTCGCCGGATACGTCGTCGATATCGCTTTCGAGCTTCACCACTTCGTCTTTTTCATATTTCCCGCTTTCCGTATCAATGAGGAATGCACGAAGGATATTGGTCTTTTCTTTATAATCCCGCTTGCCTGCGCCAAGGCCTGTCTTCAGCACTTTGAAGGAGGAGGGAAGGGTATGGCTGGTGCAGAGGGCTGCCGCAATGGCTGCACCGGTGGGGGTGACGTATTCGCCTTTAACGTTCATGATTTCCAGGGGCATATCGTAAGCATTGACGATATTCAAAGTAGCCGGTACCGGGACCGGAAGGACTCCGTGCTGGCAGCGGACGGTGCCTGTGCCTTCACAGAGTTTCGGCACAATCACGTCTGTTACGCCCAGGTTATCAAAGCAGACGGCTGCGGAAATGATATCCACAATGGAATCAATGGCTCCTACTTCATGGAAATGCACTTCTTCCAGCGGCAGGTTGTGGGCTTTGGATTCTGCTTCGGCCACGATGAGGAAAATTTTGTTGGCCAGTGCTTTGGCTGATTCGGTCATATCCGTTGCATCGATGATGGCTTTTACATCCGAGAGGTGCCGGTGTTCATGATGATGGTGATGATCATGGTCATGCATATGGTCATGTTCGTGGCAATGGCAGTGACAATGTCCTTCTTCCTCATGGTCATGATGGTGGCAGTGGTCATGGTCCTCATGGCAGTGACCTTCCTCATGATCATGATGGTGGCAGTGGCAATGTTCACCTTCCTCATGGTCGTGGTGATGACAATGGCAGTGTTCTCCTTCCTCGTGGTGATGGTCTTCTTCATGGTCATGTTCTTCATGGTCATGGGTATGTTCCACAGCCACCGGGGCCGGTCCGTAGAGGTAGGCCATATCATGGTCGTGATTTTCATGTTCTGCGTCCAGAATGACGTTGAAATCGCAGCAGTCGATACCCGATTTCTGGACCCGGGAAATTTTGATTTCAAAACCTTTGGCGGGAATGGAGGAAAGCGCTTTTTCCAGCACTTTCTGATCGGCTCCGAGGTCCAGGAGCGCTGCCACAAACATATCTCCGCTGATGCCGGAGGATGCTTCGAGATAAAGCTGTTTACCCATTGATTTTTCCCCTTTCTGCAAGGCGGTTGATCTGGGTGGCCACATAGCCCGCCCCGAAACCGTTATCTATATTGACTGTCACAATGCCATTGGCACAGGAATTGATCATCGTAAGAAGGGCCGAAAGGCCGTGGAAACTGGCCCCATAACCCACGGACGTAGGTACGGCGATCACCGGATTTCGGACAAGTCCTCCGATGACGGAGGCCAGGGCCCCTTCCATACCTGCTATGGCTATCACGCAGTTTGCTTTCCGGATGGTTCCTTCTTTGGAAAGAAGGCGGTGAATGCCGGAAACGCCCACGTCGTATACCCTTTCCACATGAGTGCCGAAGTACTCGGCCGTCTGGGCCGCTTCTTCGGCCACGGAAATATCGGCGGTGCCTCCCGTGCATACGGCTACGCAGCCGATGTGTTCCTTTTCTTTTTCTTTCTTTAATATATGGGAAACAGGGTCGTAGGAAATATCCGGGATGAACTCTCTCACCAGTTCATACTGATGCTCGGAAGCCCTGGTACCGAAGACTTCGCCTTCTGCCTCGTAAAGTTTTCTGAAAATACGGCCGATGTATTCGTCCGGTTTTCCCTGGCAGTAGACAACTTCTGCAAAGCCGGACCTCTTTTTTCTATCCGTGTCCAGCTTGGCAAAGCCCATTTCCTCATAATCCCGGTCCGCCGGATTCTCCCGGAGCAGCGCTTCTGCCGCTTCGATATCCATGGAGCCCTCCCGGACAGCGGTTAAAATGTTTTTTAAATCCATGTGTACTTCCTGTTTCAATACAATATGACTATTCATTATATATAACTTTAATTAGAAAGTTATCAGTTAGCAGCTCAAACTTCGCACCCTTAAATAACCTGGCAGCTCCGATGAAATCTGCATTATTGCATTCCAAAGTATACTGGGATGTTTTATGCGGCATTGAGGA
>OMVW01000032.1 GCA_900314595.1 uncultured Dialister sp.
CGCATTACCATATTCTATATCATGGGAGGTTTTTTGTTTAGTCTTTGGAAAATCACCGCTAAAGCTAATACTGAACCCCCGGACTATCCGGGGGTTTTCATTACCCAAATAAAAACCCGTCTTCATTTCGACGGGTTTTCCTCATTAATTCTCATCTGCCAACTGCAATTTTACTTTAACTATTTTGCGGACCTTAAAATCAATCATGTTTTTTGGTAGTGTCCCATCCCGATACGCTTTCAGCAGTCCATTGAATACTTCCTGTTCATGCCCGTAATCATGGCAGACCAGAATGATATCGGCACCGGCCTGGATGGCTTTGACACCCATTTCACTGAAAGAATAATGTTTATCTGTGAAAATCAGGCCTTTATAGCCATAGTCTTTTCGAAGGATATTCGTCATGACAGCCGGTGAAATGCAGGCCGGATTCGCTGCATCAAGCTGCGGAAAGGTTACATTGGATACCATGACAAACGTAGTATCGGGATTGGTTTTTTTAATCAGCTCAATATAGGGTTTCCCATCTTCCCGATCGAGAGCTGCTCTTGAAATATCGACTACATCTCCATCCATATGGGGGTCTGTCTTTACTTTTCCAATCCCAGGGAAATGTTTGAGGCAGGATTTTATCCCCGCCTTATCATATCCCTGAATCACTGCTTCTGCATAAGGGATGACCTGTTCAGGAGTTTTTCCATAGGAGCGATGATAAGCGGCATTCAAATCCACAACCGGTGCAAAGTTAAGATTGAATCCCAGATCTGTTAATGCCTGCCCTGTAGTTACCGCCCAGGATTTCGCGCCATCCGGGGTTCCCTGTCCCAATGTTTCTGCAGACGGCATGGCAGGAAGATAGTCGGACATGCGCATGACGGCGCCGCCTTCCTGATCCACCGCAATAAAAGGCTTCAGTCCTGTCTGCTGAATAACGGTAGTTGTAATGTCATCATTTAATTTTTTTACCTGCTCCGGCTTCTTCATATTCCGATCAAACAGGATGACATTACCGTTCGGAAATTCAGTTAACATATAACGGGCATCGGCATCCAGTTCAGGTCCGCCGATACCGATCATCATGAGCTGGCCGATTTTCTGCGACGCTGTCATCTGAGATACGACTTTATCCGTCTTTTCTTCCAGAGTCAGCGGCCGGGGCCCGGTCTCTGTGGAAACAGATTCCTTGCCGGAAGGATGAATCATCCATCCGGAAACACCTAAAGCGGCAAGAAGTGCCAATCCTGCCACACAGAAAAATATCTTTTTCATTTTATCGTTCAATTCCCCTTCGCTCCGTTTTAAACTTTCCGCGCACTGATCGAATCGATTTTCCATGAACCATTCCTGTTAACCAGTGAACAGGAGCCGACAAAATACTGGGTTACCTTCCGACCATTGATATTATCCACCGCGCGGAGGCGATAAGTTAATTCGGCATGATTCCCGTCATTGTACGTAATATGTACATTCTCCGGATAACTTCCCAGAGTGGTCCTGTATCCCTGAACCCAGCCTCTGTATTCAAGAGCAGACTGGAAATCCGGCGTCAGGCAATTCCAGGCGCTGTCAAAATTTTTCAACGATATGTTCCTGTGGAATCTGCTGAACGCGCCGGCCGGAGACTCAGAAGGAACGGAAGACGTATTGGTCCGGGGTTGAACTGAAGGTTGAACTGAACTTTTTCCGGCATCCGGCTTACTGTACTGAACGTCTTTTTTCTTTCGCGCTTCTATGTCCCTTTCTACTTTTGATACAGGGGTCCTGGGTGTTACAGATGGCTGCCGGGCAGGTTTACTGCTACCGGATCCTCCAAAGAAGAAGTACAGGAGTATTATTACAGCTGCAACAATAGCGATATTCCGGAACGTATGACTTTCAGCAGCCGGTGGTTGATTCGTCACAGCGGTATTTCGTACCGTACGACTTTCTGATGACTGTGGTGTATAACTTTCTGCCGGCTGCGTTGTATGACTTACCGGCGCCTGTGGCATCTCCCTTTTCTGTTCACTGCGTGCAATAGCGCCTTTATACTTATCAATAAATTCCTGATTGCCACATTTTTCTGCATAGGGAAGCCCTTCCCTCAGGATGCTGTTCCATAACCCCCACAGCCCGCCCCAGGTACATGCCTGTGCAAGGCAGAAATACGTAAGAGCAACCATCATGATTAACTGTATCTTTTCTTCGCCCTTATATAAAGCGATTTGAGAGGCAGTATTTCTTACGGATTGCAGCCATCTATCCTTATTTTCCACAATGATTGATTTGTTCTGTTCAAGATGGCTTGAATCCTGAATGACATTCTGATTCAGGAAGTCAATGATATCATGAAGTTTTTTTGTGGAAGCGATGCGGGTCAGCTGTGCTTCAACGGATTGCAGAGATGCGGCTATTTCCGGCAAGTTTGCAAATTCTTCTTTTTCAAACCTGCAGACTGCCAGAGCAAGCTCGGTTCGACCAAAATTATTATGATAATCGATACACAGTTTTTTTAATTTTTGTGCAATACTGTTACTTTCTCTCTGCTTTTGAGACTGGCCAATGTCAAGCAGGTACAATTGGAGCGGTCCGGCCAGTAGATTGAAATTTTTAACCGCATTAAAAACCGGTGTCAATTGCCTGATTTCCGTATAGCCTTCAGCCTGGTCAATCATGTCAAGAATTTTTGTACACCGGGCTCCCAGTTCATTCTGTATTTTGTCATTATACAATTCAAAAAAAGCCCGTACTACATCGCCATACAGCTTCCGTGATTTCCCCAGACCCGGCCTGATCACACGAAGCGCGATATTTTCACCAATGGCAGCTGCACCTGTATCCATATATCTGTCAAATAGATACTTTAACATCTCATGGACATTATTTGAATATTGGGTACGGGCAATTTCTCCCAGTTCATTTCGATCCGACACCGGAGAAATTCCTGCTTCTCTTCTGTACTCATTAATTTTCCTAAAGAGCGCATCGATTTCACTGTCCTCCAGGGATTGAGAAAACAGCCTGTCCACTTCAACAATTCTGCCGGCAGCATCCTGAGGGGTAAGCATTCCTCCCGAAATATAAAGCTGATCAACAGCTCTCAAAAGTTTTTCCCGGCAGCCATCTAAAGAGGATTCTTCGGAATCCACATAGAGAACTTCTGCATCCATTCTCCTTTGAGGAAAAGCAAGAATATCTCGGGCATCATTATATAAGGATGCATTGTCCTCATCCATGAAGCTTTTATTTTCAGCAGCTTCATTAATGTCTCCAATAGTATCCCCCGGATGAACCCCGAGTTTGTGGAAAGGATTATCTTTTAATCTCATGTATTCCCCGATCCTCCGTTTTGCTCAGTCAAGTAATTGACTTAATCGGTCAAAGCCGTTACTTTTTACTGCGTTAATCAGCATTTCCAGAAAAATTACATCGTAGCAGTCAAGATAAGCCGCTGTTTTATAAAGGGAATTTCCATCGCTCACAACAAGACGTCCGTTCTTGGTTGAAGTTTGAATTTCCCGCCATGGTACCAATAAAGTTTTACGGCTGAAAAAACCCTTTTTGCATAGAACCCCGCTATCTCCATATTCAATACTGCCTATTTTTCTATACTTTCCAGATTTCGCATATAAAATCATATTCTCAAAAATTTGAGGGCCCACAGCGGAAATTACCAATTTAACAATCTTATCGAATGTTGAAGAGTATTCTGTTATTTTTATTGTATGACTAACATCAGCGCAGCACAATTCAAGATAATGATAGTGAAAAAAATCTTCTAGGACAGAGCCAACACGAATATGTTGAACATTTTTAAACAATATCTCCCAATTATTGAAGGTTATACTCTTCTTCGTAATTTTGACATGGTCCTCAGGAATAAGCCCCCACTTTTCTTCATAAAGTATTTCATCGTCATCTGGATTTACTGTGTTCATTCCAACCTTTGTGGTGGATGTGTTTGTTTTACTATTTCTATTATTAAGCTGATCTCCTTCCATACGCTCTTTTTGAAGTCGTTCTTTTCTTGCACCGTCGGAGTAAACGGAATTATCGTCTGATAGCCTTTTTTGCAATTCTTTATCTTTGGAAAGACCTGCAATTGCAACAGCTTTCTGATTCACCTGATATGCAAGTTCCCATAGATCACCCCAAGTACAGCCCGATGCTAAATGAGAGCAGGTTGCAGCCAGGGAGCCATAAAATGATTCTATAGAATCGTCATCTGCAACTATTATGTGATTAAAAAGATCATCTATTTGCTGTAACCATTGATCTTTATGGTTCAATATATTCTTTCTGTTTTCTGCTTCATGTCCATTTTCCCGCACAATAAAACGGGATAATTCATTTTCTATATTCTGAAGTTTAGACACAAAATCCCGTTTTCGTAATATCTGGTCAATTGCTTTCTCGTCAGTTTTTGTCTGTTCATAAATTCCTGGGAGTTCCGGAAATACATCTTTAATGCAGTCAATAATGATTTTAGACAAATCCGGTCTATTTTGTTCATTGTTAAAATAAACACCCAAATCCCGCAATGCACGCCCTATTTGATTGCTTTCTTCCTGATTCTTTGATTCTCCCCTGTCAAGGAAGTAAAGCTGCAAAGGCTGTGCCAGGAAATCAAACTGTTTTACCTCTGACAGCAGGCTGTCTAAATCTGATTCCGAATCTATCCGGACCCATCCTTCTTCTATATTTTCAATTTTTTCTTGAATGTCATCAGACAAGTCCGTGAGTTCATTTTGAATCATTTCATTATAGGAAGAAATCATTTCTTCTATAATTTCATGATAGCCTTTTCTATTATCACTGCCAATTGCTTTCATCGAAACAATTGTATTCAATAAAGAAGCTGCCAATTGGATATCGATACTTTGCATCATGCTATGAATAAGAGGGAGAATGTCTTCCCTCATAGCAGTGCGTAAAGTATCAGTAATCATATCGGGATCATGAATGCGATCGATCCTCGCACAGGTCCTTGCAGAATTTATTTCAAAAAGTAAATCATTGATTTCGTCACTGTCAAACATCCAAAAGCAGCTGTTATCCAGCTTTCTTATACACTGAATAGCAAGATTCTCCCATTCCTGAGAAGAATATCTCCCTGTATGTAAAGAATCAATAAGATTTGATAATTTATGTGCACAAAAGATGGACTGTTCTCTATGAGTAAGATATTCTCCCCAGTCATTATCCGAAAAATACATTTCTTCCGACATCATATCCGGATTACTGAAAATCCATCTTACCTCGGCACAAAGCCTGCGATTAGGTGATGTCAGCATCATCCTTGCCTGCTCATAAGTTGTTTCCATATCCTCATTCATAAAGGCAAGGTTTTCTGCAGCATCATTTATTTCTTCAATGCTGCTTTCCGGAGTTATCCCCAGAACAGAGAAAGGATTCTGTCGCAGTTCCATAAAATTTTCCTATCATCCTATTATTAAAAACCAATCGTCTTATGGTCAGTAGATTCCTGTTTATTTTGAGTGGTCATGCGGTTGATAACCTGCATGACGATTTCGTCTGTAATAACCGATTCACGTGCCCTGACGGCAGTCCTGCCCGCCTCACGAATAACATAGGAAATATCTGACATGGGATGACCTGCCAGTTTTTGAGCATACTTACTTATATCAATATCATCTGCCAATGGTAAATTTCCGAATTTATCCTCCAAAACGGCAAATACTTCATCCCGGATGGGCATTCCCACTTCGATGATTTCATCAAAGCGGCCTTTTCGCAGTATTGCGGAATCGATCATTTCCAAATGATTCGTCATGCCGAACACAATCACTTTCGCTTCGATGGCACGTGGAATATTCCTTAAAAATTCGTCTACTTCCTCTATATTGAAAGATTGAGAATTACTGGTCCGCTGACCGACATATGCCTCGATTTCATCAATGACAAGTACTGATGGCGCCTGGTCGATAGCCTTTTGGAAAACTTCACCGATTTTTTTACTGGTGTCATGGATATAGGGGCTGGCCACAGACTGTGCATTGATTTCATAATACGGAAGTTTCAGATATTTTGCCAGCTGCTCTACAGCATAGGTTTTGCCACTGCCCGGTTTACCATACAACAGGACTGCAGGCATGGTATGGATCCCCATCCTCTGATACTCACCCTGATGACGCAGAAAATCGACAATTCTATCATTAAAGAATTTAGACAGCTTTTCTCTGCCAGGGAGATAGAAATCCCCTTCATAAGTCATTTCCTTCTCTTTTACTTCCACTTTAGCCTGCTTCTGCTCTTTCCCCGTTTTCTTAGAAAGCTCAGAATCTAAGCCGGCCATTTTGACAAACCGGTTGATATCATCTTCATCGAGCCAGTCGCAGAATACTTTAACCTTTGAATGGCTGTCACAAACATCAACGGAAGCACCGCCGGTCATCCATTTTCCAAAAAGATTTCCGGCTGTTACCTGCCCATCATCATCAGAAGGCAATGGCAGCATAAGGCCCAATTTTTCAATGAATGCCAGATTCGGAAGATGATTTTCACCATACTTCTGGCGAAAATCCTTTAAACCACATGCAAATTCCTCAATCTCTTCCGTATCTTCCGGATAAGGTCCCCATAAAGCAGTAAAGATTTTAAATCCTTCGTCTGAAAAATAACAATATCCGTTTTGGAACGGTTGGAACCGGTCTTTCACGAATTCCTTCGGAAGCCACTCACCGGTAATCCAGAAATCAACAACGGCGCCTGATACGCAGAGGGCATACCGTTTCCCCTCTACTTTATACAGGGCATAAGAATCCTTATTGCATATCACTTTAGTGACGCGAAATCCATCCAGGACTTCGTCTCCTCTTCTTAATTCCGGTTCCATTGCTATCAGCCCCTGATAATATTTGCTGTAATGCTGCTCATGTCGTCACCGCTGCCAACATTTGCATTACGCCACAATAAGATAACAACGTCCCTCAGTCGATCATATTGATCATCTTGAATTGCCTTAAAACCTTCATCCAGAAGATTTCTAAACAATTTCTGGTCATCAAACAAAAATGGACGCCGTCTGAAATAATTAAAGAATCCAACAATATAGGAATTTGAACGTTCAAATCGAATCCGGAAAAATCTTGTTTTAAGTTCCTCTATTGCCGATTCAAAGCCTTTATCTTTACGTGAAATTAAAGAATTTAGATTATTAAATGCATTGGTGAATTCCTGGTTTTCGACAGATGTTGCCAGGTCTTTAATTTCCTCCTGATATTCTTCTTTTACCTTATCAAGTTCAGATTGCCTTACTTTGACGAGATTATCATTTCGAATATCATCTAAAAGTTTCTTTGCCCGGATGATTTCATCAGAATTCTTTTTTACTTTTTCCGGATCAATAATCGCATCATCATCAAGGGCCTGTGCATTTTCTGCTATTTTCTGAACTTCCATAATTCTGGAATCCTGCACGGTCCCTCCAAGGGAATCGGCCCTTTCTTCCAGATACCTGCCCTCATCAACGACCTCAGCTACAGCCTGTTCACTGCTCATATCTTTTTGACCGGCATCAGCTGCATAAAAGCTTCTATTACTATCCACTGTAATATCTAATCTTTCAAGATTCACTTTGACGTCAATAGAGCCGGCTTCGTTAATTGTATATTCAAATTCAATATCATCATCTTTCCGGATTGCTCCATAATCAAGATCCGTACCTGCCAATTTCAGACAGCCTACGAATTTATTATCATGAATATTGGACGTAATATTGCCCTGCCAAAGTTTAAAATTGATACTTGCTTCATCGCCGGCTTTAATTTTTTCCGCAGCTTTATATTTTTTAATTCCTTTGACCGGAAGTTTATCCCCTTCATGTACCAGGATATCAAGTACAGTTTCATTACTCAGGCTATTTGCTTTGACTTCGACTCCCAGAGTATAGGAAGCCAGGACAGAGCCAACCGTAGACATGGTCCTTGTAATGGTAATCGTATCTTCATCCAGAGCGATTTTTCTGTTATACGGATCAAATACGGTGACTTCAAAAGTATTTTCTCCTTTTTTGGCCAAAGGAAGCATAATCATAGACTTATTTTTCAGCGCAAGCAGCCCGGAATCCCAGCCAGTATCAGAACTGCGAACCTGCAGATTATAACCGGTTACATTTGCTTTCATTAATATAGCGAGACGTGCTTTTTCCTTTGTGGTGCGGGCTTCATATTTGAAACTCAGCCCGAGGCTGGAAGCAGATTCAATGGTGCCGTTCGTGCTTTTACGCTCATGTTCTTCATTTGTCCAGTCAATGTTTTCCGCATAAATAGATGCACCTTCCGCTACAGCGGTCATCGGATTGACTTCAAGCCCCTCGGTACGAATTCCCAGTTCTTTAGAAACATAGTCTCTGAGGGGTTTATAATTTGTTGGACCACCAATGAAAACAATTCTTTCAAAATTAGTTGCGGAAATACCGGAACGTTTAATGGTATCCCTTGCACAATCCACGGCACTTCTAAGGAGATCTCCAATCAGATGATTGACCTGGTCACGATGAATCGTAATGTCCAGTTCAATTTCTTCTCCGGATTCATCCACAATATCAGGGCCTAATGGACCATAAATCTCAGCCTCTTCAGAGGAAGAAAGTTCAATTTTCGCTTCTTCCGCCAGAAAAGCAGCTCTCTTCAGAAGTTTCTGGTATCTGGGAATCCCGGCAAAATTTTCTGGAATGTCATAATCATCATTATCAACAAGCCAGGGAACTATGATATTGGAAACGATCCGATTATCAATATCTACACCGCCGCACATGGCAATACCACCATGGGCAATCACATCCACTTTACCGTTTACGCAGTTTGCAATAGCAACATCCAGTGTACCGCCGCCCATATCAAAAATGAGAAATGTACCATTCTTGATTTCCGCATTATTCATAACACTCATAATGGCTGCGACCGGTTCCTGCATGACTGCCACTTTACCGATATTTGCCATTTTAGCCGCATTCTTTGTCGCCTCATTCTGCATCTGATCAAATGCCGCGGGGACAGTAATGACGGTATATCTGTCTTCTGCCTGTGAAATATCTTCCGGTAGGCAGCGGAATAATTCCTTTAAAATTTCCGCGCTGCATTCTTCCGGAGTCAACGTTTTTCCGGCAAATTCTATAGGCGTGCTGGTCCCCATAAACCGTTTAAATTTATGAGCCACTCTGTCCTCATAGCGGTTTAATGCTTTATATGCCTTATTTCCATAAAATGTACGGCCTTTTTTATCAATAAAAATACAGGATGGAGTCACATCGGTCTGTTCCTTTGTCTTCCATACCCTTGTTTTTTCACCATCAAATGTTGCAATTGCACTATTCGTTGTTCCCAAATCAATACCGATATAATAAGCCATTGTTCAGTCTCCCTTTATTTTGCAACAAGAACGGCCTTGCCGTTTTTGATAATATTGGCTGTTCCTTTTTCTTTAATAATCGGTTCCAGCATAGTTCCTATATAGAGTTTCTCGTTTTTATCAAAATCATCAAGGTTAAGCGGATCGACGGGGATACCTACGTCATACTCTGTGTTTTCATATTCCTTATCAATAATTTCTACATGTAGTCTATCACATAATTTTTCAATTTTTTTCGTCAGGCGGTTATTCGCTATATCCATCTTTCTGTTTTTTATACCATCTATTGAAATCCTTGATTCCCAAAGCTTTTTTACAGATTTCTGGAATCTTATCGTTTCACAGAGTAAATCTATAAATTCCTCGTCCATTTCCAATCACGCCCTTATCGACAAACAAAAAATTATTTTAACTGTATTTCATCATAAAAAGATTATAGGAATATTTCAAGCGTTACATTTATATACATCCTGCATACCAGATGCCGAATCCTATACATTTTTTGCATAGCACATGCAAATCCGGCTGCGTCAATATGACAAAAGTCCGGCAGTGTAAAGGGCCCGCACCTGACTTGGCGGGCCCGTTTATCACTTACCACTGATTACTTTCATTCAGAAGCTTCCCCTGCCATGGTTCCATTCCAACAGAAGTTGACGGCGAGGCTGTCCGGACTTTCAGATTCCGGAAATACTATGATTTCTGTGCGGCCCGCATGCTGATTTCCACGTTCCAAAGGGGACTGACCAGCAGCCCCTGGTAGGTAAAGCGGGCGGGAAGGGCATCCTGATTGACCCAGGCATTGATGATATCCCCTACCACATTCACATTTTTCCGGATATCAGGAATGATGACGGTGAGGTCCAGGATATGCTTTCTATCAGAGTGATTCTCTGCCAGGATTCGATCGAAATGGGCCAGGATTTCCTTTGTCTGGAGCGAGGCATCTGCTCCCGGCGTATCTCCTACGATGCCAGATGTATAAATGATTCCACTGTGAATGACAGCTTCTGAAAACCGACCGTTTCCATTTTTGAATTGAATTTCGCTCATCATTTTCTCCTTTCGGTTTAAAATCTTCCCCCGCCGCCTCCGTGGCTGCCGTCGCGGCTGGACATAGTGACCCTGGGCTGTTTGGGTTTCCTGATTCTGGAAATATTCATGAAGAGAAAGATATCCTTTGCCCCGTTCAGCCTGAAGCTCCCCGGCACGAGGTAGGACGATGCATTATAGGAAAAGTCCAGGTTCTTCATCTGCGCGATGAGATGGGACCGGACGGCCATGCCCACGAGGAGGGAAAGAATGAGGATGATGGGATAGGCCGCGTAGTCCAAAGTGGACTTTTCCACATAGGGCCTTCCCTCTTTGGCGTAGTAAGCAAGCAGTTTGTCTGAGGCGCTGATGTATTTCCTGAAAGCTTCATAATAATTGCCTCTGGACATGGAGGGCACCATTTCATTGGCCAGCTGCTGGATTCCTTTATCATCGGTGATTTTCTTCCGCATGGCATTGTCCGTGGAAATATACCATTCCCGGGAGCCCATGGAAATCATGAGGACCATATTTCCATTTTTCCCTTTGAGATTGTTATCCAGGTACCGGTTGGCGTAAGTCCCGATATTTCCTCCTGGAATGGACCTGGCCGTGACAATCATCATGTGGACGCTGTATTTCTCATCCATCTTCGAAAGCTCTGTCTCCACGATCTGCTTTTCCGTGGAAGAGAGAAGTTTTGCCTGATCCGACAGATTTCCAGCCGCTTCCGCAAAGGCGGGCATGAGGAAAAGGGCAAGGGCAAGGAGGATTTTCCATAGTTTTTTCATAGGCCCTCCTTACACGTTCAGAAACAGGGAGACAAGGAAATAGAAAATGGGCAGCATGACGATGGTGACTACCGCAAGGACCATCCAGGATTTCTGCCTGTCATAGGGAAGAAATCCCACCACTTCTCCGGTCTGTCCGTTCATCATGAAGGTGTAGGGCTTGTCCTGATACCGGGTGGTAAGGATCCACACGGGAAGGAGGGCGTAAGAGGCATGGCCTTTGTCCTTCACTACCGCTTCATCGGTCAGGGAGCAGCGGGTATAGCCGGTGACCGTATCTTCCAGTTCATTCACTGCCGTCCGGTGCACCCTCTCGTCCGCCCTGGAGGCAGCTGCCTCTGCATCCACATCGTACTTATCGGCGAGGCACCCTGCCATATAGCCCGGAGTAAAGGGCACCATTTCGGAAAAATCGAAGGGTTCCAGGGATTCCATGTACTGGTCATTCATCTTTTTACTGCCATCTACGGGAATATTTCTGAACTGCATGGTTCCTTCCCGGTGACAGTCATAAATGCTGGTCTGGGTAATGACTTCGTCCGGCGTATTGATCACATTGTCCGATTCCGCCCGGAACTGGGCACTGGCATGGACGTCAGAGTCAAAAAGCCAGAAGGGCACATACATGGCCTGGATATCTTCCACCCTGTTCCTGGAAATAAAATTGGAGGGCAGAAGGAATTTCCCTTCATAAAATTTTTTAAGGGCCGCCATGGCTTCCTCCTTCGTCTTTTTGAAGGGAAGGATGAAATCGGGCTTCAGCATGCCTGTGAAACGGGAGGGAATCATAGTGGGATTGCCGCAGTAGCAGCATTCGGTGGCCATGGTATTTTCATCGCACACAAGCTCTGCCCCGCAGGCGGAACAGGTAAAGGTGCGGAGGTGCTCCATTTCCTCCTCCGTCCAGTCTTTCCCTGCCGCATCGGTATCAAATTTAGCTTCTTTGGCCTTTTCCACCTCTGCCGCCATTTCTTCTTTTTTGGCAAAAAGCTTCTCCAGGGCCGCCGTCTCAAATTCCGTATCGCAATAGGGACAGACGATTTTCTTCTGCCCCGGCACCATCTCCAGCGGTCCCCCGCAGTTCGGACAGGAATAGGCGACTGTCGTATCGGGCATAATTTCACCTCAATTCGGGTAGAGTCAATAAGTATTTATAAAGCATAGTGACATTAGTGCAGGAGGGATTAGGGAAGGTGGCGCATAAAATTAGAAAGCGCGCCTTTTTATATAAGATTTTCCCTGCACCTTCAGTTTTCCGGGATTCTGAGAAACCGGAAATTAAGACCCCCGGAATTTTTTTATATAAATGGGCCGTCTTCTTTTGTTGCGGCCCACCGCCCCTAATCTCTAATTCCCAATTCCTCAAAACGAAATATAAATATCGTTTCAAGCAATAATTGTCTCTTATTCCGGCTTCTTCGTCCCGCAGTTGGTGCAGAATTTCCCCTGATTCATGGTTCCGCAGGAGGGACAGGTCCAGCCGGCGGGCTTTGGCGCTCCGCAATTGCTGCAGAAGTTTCCCGTATTTCCTTTCTGTCCGCAGGAGGGGCAGTCCCAGGGTTTCTTTTCTTCCGGTTTCGGCTTTCCGCAGTTGCTGCAGAATTTCCCTGTATTTCCTTCTGCACCGCAGGAAGGGCAGGTCCAGCCGGATACTTTTTTCTGCTGCGTCTGGTAAGCGGCCTGTGCTTTTTCCGCCTGAGCAGCCACAGCCTGATACATACCGGTTCCTGCATTTCCTGCCATATTCATACCCATAAATCCTACGGCAGCGCCCATATTGCTTTCATTTCCTGCAGCTGTCCGCATGGCATCGGTTGTCGCATCGGTCATGGCTCCCATAGCGATATCAGGACGGGCCATGGCAGCTCCCATCTGGAGTTTCTGGATTTTTGCCTCGTCTTCTTCGTTGGCTTTTACGCTGTTCATACCAAAGGAAACGATTTCAATCCCTCGAAGGTCCCGCCATTTCTTCGAAAGCACTTCATTTAAGGCGTCCGCCATTTCAAAGGTATGGCCCGGAAGTTCCGTATAATCGATGTGCTGGGCGGAAAGTTTCGCAAAAGCGGGCTGGAGGGCCGTCAGCAGTTCGCTCTTCAGCTGGCTGTCCAGCATTTTCCGGTCGTATACGTCGGCTACATTGCCTGCCACATTCGTATAGAAAAGGATGGGGTTCGTGATTTTGTAGCTGTATTCCCCAAAGCAGCGGATGCGGACGAGCAGATTGAGGCCTGTCGCCTGGTCTGCCACTTTGAAAGGTACTTCCGCCGGGGTTCCATATTTATTTCCAACGATTTCCTTCAGGTTGAAATAGTACACCCGCTGGTCTTTCCCCGTATCTCCGCCAAAGGTGAAACGACGACCGATCTGGTGGAAGATTTCCTTCACTCCTTCTCCAAGAGAGCCGGTGAAGATGGAAGGCTCCGTGGATTTGTCGTACGTGTATTCCCCCGGCTCCGCACAGAGATCCACCACTTTGCCGGATTCCACGATCATCATGCACTGACCGTTATTGACGGCTATTTTCGAGCCGTTGGAAATAATATTATCTTCGCCGCCTGTATTGGAAGAACGGCCGAACCGGCTCACTTTCTTCTCCCCTTTTGTCATGAGGATGTCCGGAGTCATACTGTCGCAGTAGAAGAATTCTTTCCACTGATCTGCCAGCACACCGCCGATTGCACCGATTCCTGCTTTAATGAGACCCATACTAACCTCCTTATGTAAATTTATCCTGTTCTCTATAAAAATAAGATAACTTCAGAAACGGAAACTTTTGGATCGGGGCTGTCGGAAATATCGGGAGTATCGGGACTGTCGGGGTGGTGCGGCGCAAAATCATGAGCGCCGCAATGATATATTTTCAAAGTCCTTTTCTCCGATAAATCATATGCCGGAACTTCCGATGCACAGCCCTTCATTGATAAAAGCCCTTCATCTTGTTTCCACTCTTTTATTCATATTTTATCATAATAAAGACGGGGACGCAGGGGAATGTTTTCCACCCTGAAATCATAACTTTAAAATTTTATCTATGACTCGCATAACTTACAATCTATATAATTGACAAATGGATAATTTAAAAAATCATGGCCTGCAATGTATGAATTCCTATATAAGTAATGAATCAATTTGCATAAAAGAAATATTGGATAAGCAGGTATAAAAGATATATATTATACTCACAAATTAATGAAGATCCGCAAAGACGCGGGATTTATACAAGTGGAGGCACTCATGAAAGAAAATCAGGTTGAAAAAGAAGTTATTGTCGAAGAAGAAAAGGAAACCATCTGCTGGGCTTTACTGGAACTCCAGTCTTCCCGCAACAACTGATTCGCCTGAAAGCCGCCGCAGGGCGGCTTTTTTGTCTCTTCCACGGAAGACCTGTCACTCAAAAGAGGCGGCAGGCTTTTTTATTTAAAGTGATACGTGGTAAGTGGGAAGTGATAAGTGAAGGATATGGTTGGCTGCCGCAAACCAATCTTATATAATGCGTGCTGCCCGCACTTTGCGATTTTACATATAGTTAATCAAAGAACGACAGAATTTTTCCTTTTCTCACAATAAAACAGCCATTTCAAAATGAAGATTCATTGAGAAATGACTGCTTTTTTATTTATAAAAAAAGGCGCGCTCATTTTCTGATGCGCGCCACATTCACTTACCACTTACCACTTGTACCAAGCACCTTCTCCGCCTGCCTGATATCCACCGCGATCTGTGCCTTGAGCGCTTCGAAGGATTCAAATTTTTTCTCTCCCCGGAGGCGGCTCACCCACTCGAGGGTGAAAGGTTTCCCATAGATGGATTCTTCGAAATGGAAAATGAAGGTCTCTATGGTTCGCTCTGTATTTCCAAAGGTAGGATTGGTACCGATATTCGTAATCGCATCGTACCGCTTCCCATTGACCCTGGCCCGGGTGGCATAGACTCCGTCGGGCGGAAGCACCCGGTCTTCCCGGAAGGAAAGATTGGCCGTAGGAAATCCCAGCACCTCGTGACCCCGCCGGAAACCGTGGACCACATCTCCCTGCATGGTATAGGGGCGGCCGAGAAGGCGGGCGGCCTCTTCCATATGTCCGGAAAGGATTTCTTCCCGGATTCTGGTGGAAGAAAAAGGCGCTCCCTTTCCTTCCGCCAGCTTTACGATATTCACCGTCACCCGGGAATCTTTGAAATAGGAAAGAAGGCTTTCGCTGTTTCCCAGCGCTCCCTTGCCAAAGGTGAAGTTCTCTCCCACCACCAGGCCCAGAAGGCCGTCAAGGGAAGCCAGTTTCTTCATGAAAGCTTCCGTGCTTTCTGAAAGGAATGCCTGATCCGGCCGGATGAAGAGGGAAAGTTTCATCCCTGCCTTTTTAAGAGAAACCACTTTTTCTTCTTCCGACTGAAGGAGAGGCACTCGGATGCTGGGCGCCAGAATGGTCATGGGATGAGGAAAGAAAGTGAGGACTCCGGGAAGGGCTCCTTTTTCCCGGGCAAGGGAGCGGACTTTTTCAAAAACCACCTGGTGACCCCTGTGACAGCCGTCAAAAAAGCCGATGGCCAGCACCAGCTTTTTATCCTGTGGAATTTCATTGAGATGATGATAAATTTCCATGACTGTCAGTTGAACACTTTCTTTGGATGAATGATTTTCTTTGAAATAGATGCGATACCCAGGAAATTTCCTTCGCTGAAAATGGCAGCTTTTTCCAGGTCTTCTTCTTTTGTGCGAAGCCTTTTCCCCTGTAAGAAACCGGCTGCTTCTTTTGCAGAAATTTCAACCTGCGGCAGAGCCGAAAGGATGGGATGAAGATCCGTGAGAAGCGCCCCTTCCGGATTTTTCTCTATTTCTTCCAGTGTTTTTGCTTCTTTTAAGGAGAACGGTCCCATTTCCGTCCTCACCAGCTTATCCATAGTAAGAAGGTAGCCCGCTTCTTTCCCCAGGTCCCTTCCTAAAGCGCGGATGTAGGTGCCGGCAGAGCAGGTGACGGAAAGGCGGATATAAGGCGCTTTTATTTCCAGTATTTCCAGTTTATAAATAGTGACGGGCCGGGGCGCAAGATGGACTTCCTTTCCTTCGCGTGCCAGTTTATAGGCCCGCTCCCCGTTGATTTTTTTCGCGGAATAGGCGGAAGGTACCTGCAGGATATCCCCGCGGAATTTCTCCGCCGCCTTTTCAAAGACTGACGTATCTTCCGGAATGGGTCCTCTTTCAAGGATCGTCCCTGTCATGTCTTCCGTATCCGTGGAAATACCCATGGTAAATTCCGCTTCATAGGACTTTTTATGAATAGGCGCATATTCGATAAGCCTTGCGGCACGGCCGAGAAAGACGGGAAGCACCCCTTCCGCCATGGGATCCAGGGTGCCTCCATGGCCTATTTTCTTCTGGTGGTAAATGCGGCGGAGCCGGGCAATCACATCGAAGGAAGTGAAACCCTTCGGCTTCCATACATTAATGACTCCGTCCATCAGAGATGGTACTCCTCTCCTCCGGGAAGGAATTTCTCCGCTTCTTTCACAAGGATGGGCATCGCTTCTTCAATAGGTTTTTCAATGGTGCAGCCCGAGGCTTTCCAATGACCGCCTCCCTTGAATCTCTGGGCAAGCCTTCCCACATTGCAATGTTCTGTGGAACGGAGGGAAATACGGGTGATCACCTTTCCTTCTTCATCTTTGCGATATTTCAGGAGCGCTGCAATCTGGCAGCCCGCAAGGCTTCTCGGAATGGATGCATAGGCATCGGAATTTTCCCCGTCCAGTTCCATGGACTTTTCATCCATAAAAGCAGTCACGATCTGACCGCCGGCAAAAGTCTTCACCGTGGACGACACGCGGCCCCAGCATTCCATGGCAGCCGGCGTCTTCTCATCGAGGCGGTTGGAAATATAATCCGGTTTGGCTCCCATGCCTACCAGTTTGGCAGCCATGGTCAAAGTATGCTCACTGGTGCAGGAGAAGCTGAAGAATCCGCTGTCCGTGCAGAGAGCCATGTAGAGGGCGTTGCAGGTATCCTCATCCAGGGTAAGTCCCATATCGAAGAACATTTCAGAGAGAAGCTCCGCCGTTGCCGCATAGCGGTATTTCAGATAGAGGTAATCGGTGTAATGTTCATTGGATTCATGATGGTCGATACAGAGGGAATCTACATCGGGGAATTTGAATTTCTTCATTCCGCCCCGTTCCAGATTTCCCAGATCCGTGAAAACAAGGGCATCATAGTCCCGTCCTTCCGGGATTTCCGTCATCACCTTCGCGCTTGTTTTGACAAGGGTATATACATGGGGCACCGGGTCCGGCAGCACCATATCCGCTTCTTTGCCCATGAGGAGAAGCGCATTGTGCAGGGCACAGATAGAACCCACATCATCTCCGTCCGGATGCTCATGGCCGATGAGGAGGAAACGGTTGTGGGATTTCAGGAATTCGATGGCTTCTTCCTTGGTAATTTCCTTAGAAATCGCTTTCATTGGATCATAAGAAAGACTCATTCCTCATCCTCCTTGTGAATTTTTTTCAAAAGACCATCGATATGCATACCATAGTCCAGAGACTTGTCTTCTTCAAAGAAAAGCTCCGGCGTGTAATAAATCTTCAGCCGCTGGCCCAGTTCCTTCCGGATAAAGCCCTTGGCCTTGTTCAGGCCTTCCAGGGAAGCCTTCTTCATCTTTTCATCCCCGAAAAGAGATACGAAAATCTTCGCTTCCCGAAGGTCCCCCGTCACTTCCACACCTGTCACGGTGACAAAGCCGATGCGGGGATCCTTCAATTCGTTGAGGAGCATATTGCTCACTTCCTGCTTGATGAATTCCTGTACTTTCCTGACTCGTAATTCAGACATATTGTACCTCGCTATCTTTAGAAAAGTTATCAGTTATGGAAATCCTATTTCAAAACCATCCATTCACCGATAACAGAAAATATCAATAAAACAGGCAAAGGGATTTTTCTTCCCTTATTAGTATACCATATGGAAATACGGAAATAAGGAAACCCCCGTCCTTTCATTATTTCCGTTGTATAGAAAAAATAATGGTTAATGGTACATCTCAAAAGAGATACCATTAACCATTCATTTTATTTCCGGTCAATCTGAAGAGAGACTGAGCATTTGTTAATAGGTAACAGATAATGGTTAATGGCACCTGTATTTCACAAAGAACTATTAACCATTATCCTTAATCACAGCAAGTCCACATGCATGAAAAACTGCGAACTAATAACTATTAACTCAAACTTCGCACCCTTAAATAACCTGGCAGCTCCGATGAAATCTGCATTATTGCATTCCAAAGTATACTGGGATGTTTTATGCGGCATTGAGGA
>OMVW01000056.1 GCA_900314595.1 uncultured Dialister sp.
AAAGGAGAAGGACAAAGAGCAGAAGACCGCCTGAATAAGTGGGCTAACCCCGAACAGAAAAATTAGGAATGGGTGTCCTTGACAACGGGACCGTTTTACCCTGTGGGAACCAATCTTATATAGTGCGCTTCGCGCACGGGCCCCTGGCATTCAATTGGTGCCCCCAATATAAAAGGCCCGCTTCATCATTTGATACGGGCCACCTTCACTTATCACTTACCACTTTTCACTGATCACTATTTCTTTTAATTGCGCTTCGTGCACAGGCCTCTGACCCCCAATTGGATGATTTGCTGAATTCTCAAGACAATGGATTTTCTCTGAACTGTAGATATAAAAAAGGCGCCTTCATAATTTCAAAGGCGCCACCTTCACGAAGAACGAATAACGAACAACGAAGAACGAAAAGCACTATGAGAGGCCAATCCCTGACGGCTGACATCTGACAACTAGAACCGTTTAATTCCCCTATTCAGCACCAGGAGGCACCCTGCGGTAATGAGTATGCAGAGTACTGCCATAGCCATACCGAGGGATACGCTTCCCTGCTCGAATTCTCTCGTAATGAAAGTGGAAATGACGAGGGTATTTGGCGGAGCGATCATGGAAGGCGCTACCAGTTCACGAAGGGAAATGATAAATGTCATCATCCAGCCGGCAGCGATTCCGCGAAGAATGAGGGGCACCGTAATGCGGCGGAAGACGTAAAATGTATTTCCTCCAAAGACCCGGCCTGCCTCGATGAGGCTCGAGGAAATCTGGGTGAGAGAACTTGTCACATACTGCACAGAGAAGGGAAGAAATAAGACCACATAGGTCAAAACAAGGATTCCCATCGTGTTATACAGGGGAAGAATATCATAAATATCATTCCAGAAAAGCATAAGTCCGATGACCATGACGATTCCCGGAAGCATTTCCGGCACCAGGGATACCGCTTCCAGCGGCCTTCCCCATTTCTTTCCCAGACCTTTCACCGCAAAAACGGTGAGAGTCCCCAGGATGGCACAAATCGTACTGGCAGTAACGGCCAAAAAAAGACTGTTCAGGATCGCATCCATAGCTTTGTCATGTTCAAGGAGGAGTTCTGCATAATGAGCCAGTGTGAAATTTCCTGCCTGAAGTCCATACCCCCGGAGTTTGATGAGGGATGTGGCAATGACAGAGAAATAAGGAATGCCCACGGCCAGGGCAAAGAGAAGCCCCATGGCTGCTCCCGTGGCCAGTTTGACAGGCCTTCTCAGGATTTTGAAGACCCGCCGGGTTCCCCTGCCTCCTACAAGACGGTAACTGTGAGTCATGGTGATGTAATTCTGTATAAACCACATGAAAAGACAGATTGTCACAAGAACCGAGGCCAGGACGGCTGCTTTGCCAAAGGAAATCGGTGCAATCGTGGCATACCGGTGAATATCTGTCGTAAAGACATCAAAACCGATACGCCGGCCTAATGTGTAAGGAGTTCCATATTCGGAAAGAGTTTTCACGAAGACGAGAAGAGCGCCGATCACGTAATTTCCCGTAACCAGAGGGAGAAATATTTTTCTGAGCCTTGTGCCGAATCCCGCCCCGCAGACTGCTGCCGCTTCATCCAGGCTTTCCGGCACCCGGAGCATGGCATTTTTGAGAAGGGTCACCATGAAGGGAAATATGTGGAAGCTCATGACCATGACCAGCCCTGCCAGGGTAAAGAAAGGAGTCACTCCATCTTTGAAGAAAGGAATGAGCTGTCCCAGAAGACCCCTTTTCTGCATGAAAAGGATCCAGCCCATGGAAGCGATATAGGGAGGGGTCATGAAAGGCACAAGAAATAAAATATCCAGTACCTTCGATTCCGCCCATTCCGTCCTTGAAAGGAGGTAGGCCAGAGGAAGGGAAATGATGGTAGAAACGATGACCACCAGCACACCCAGAATGAGGGAATTCCGGATCATCACTGCATTCTGCTCCTCCATCAGCGTTTCAGCGGCATAAGAAAAATCAAGAGCATCATTGATAATCAGTGCCCTGATCCCCACCTCCGCCAGAGGGCAGACGATGAGAAAGATGAGAAACGCTGCAAGAGCAAGAATGGGGAGGAACCATTTACGATTCATGGGGTGCCTTTCTGACAATGAGGAAATAATGGATATGCAGACATATAGCTGGTCGTTGTTCGTTATTCGTTATTCGTTGTTCGTTGTTCGTTAAGGTGTTGCCGCTGATGCGGCAACGAATATATATGGGAAATGTGCCTGAATATGGGCCAATTGTATCTACGCAGGATTATGATAAAGCGTGTTGTCAGTCGGTTAACAACGTTCATCAAGATATCAGTGCTCTGCGATCATAATTGATTTATACATTTCTGAATAACAGGATCAACTGTCACGAGCCAGCCGAATCGAAAATCATAAAAATCCAAAAATGGGCCCGCTATAAAATTTGCTGCGGGCCCACCTTCACGAAGAACGAACAACGATGAACGAAGAACGACTAACGATAGTGTCTCCAACCCTTAGTATGAAACGGTACTAAGAATTATTTCTTCCCGCACAATTCATTCAGCTTCTTTGCTGTTTCAGTAGCGATAGCCATCATCTTGTCCCATTCCGGCTTAATCTGCGGGATGTCTTTCAGCTGGGTTCCCTTGGCTTTGATATCTGTCCGGCCGGGGAGGAGCCATGCATTGGCGACAAGCTGCTGTCCTTCATCAGAAAGGAGGTAATCCATGAATTTCTGCGCGTTATCCTTGTGCGGAGCAGTCTTCATAATCATGGCCGGGCGGGGGTTGACGATGGTTCCGCTCTTCGGATAGTAGATTTCCAGGGGTTCACCTTTCTTCTTTGCTTTGTAGGCATTGTAATCGACTCCGGCAACGAGGATGCCAACTTCTCCGGTAGTGACGGCTTCCAAAGCAGCTTTATTGGCGCCCGGAACTTTCATACCGTTCTTTGCCATGCCTTCCAGAGCTTCCCAGCCGTATTTGTTCACATAGCCTGCCAGGAAATCTTTGCAGGCGCCGGATTTCATGGGGTCCGGGATAGCCAGCTGTCCCTTGTACTTCGGATCAGCCAGTTCTTTCCAGTCTGCAGAAAGCTGAGGAATTACATTTTTGTTGTAAATGACACCTACGGCAGAAGCGGAGTAGCCGATGAGCTGATTGTCATTATCGATGAATGCTTTGTCCAGTTTATCTGCATTCTGCGGTTTATAGGAAGCAAGGGCTCCGGATTTCTTCATATTGAGTCCGTCGGACCAGGAAGCGAGGACGACTACGTCTGCTGCGGGGTTCTTTTTCTCTGCTTCCACCCGGGCCAGGATTTCACCGGTGGTTCCCTGGAAAACTTCGACTTTGATGCCTGTCTTCTTTTCAAAACCTTTGGCCAGTTTATCGGTGAGGCCTGCCGGGGACGGCATGTAAACCACTACTTTCTTTTCATTGTTTGCAGCAGCGGAAGCAGCGGCCGGTTTGGAATCGGTCTTTGTACCGCAGGCAGCAATGCCCATGCAGAGTGCTGCAGCAGCAGCGAGAACAGCCAGTTTCTTCATTTTCATCTGAAATTCCTCTTTTCTTATAAAGAAATAATGTCTTTTCCCTTCACGTATAATGACACATCGCTGCCTGCGGGAAGGGGGTTCGCAGACCAGCAAAGCCAATCGGCTCCGTTATAATCCATGTGGACTTCATAGGTATGGCCCAGGAACTGGATATTTGTGACAGTGGCTCTGAATTCTTCGGTTCCCGGCGTTTTTTCCATGGTTCCTTTTTCCGGGCGGAAGAGATGGGTCTCATCGATCCAGTTCGAAGAACCTACGAAATGAGCCACGAAATTTGTCGCAGGTTTTGCATATATTTCCTCCGGTTTTCCATGCTGCTCGATTTTTCCTGAGGAAATCACGGCTATGGCATCACTCATGCTCATGGCTTCTTCCTGGTCATGGGTGACGAAAACGGCAGTAATGCCCAGATCTTTCACGAGGCGCCTTATTTCTCCCCTCATCTCTATGCGCAGGATGGCATCCAGCGCCGAGAGAGGTTCATCGAAAAGGATACATTCCGGTTTGAGCGCGATGGCCCGGGCAAAAGAGACCCGCTGCTGCTGGCCGCCGGACAATTCATGGGGATACCGCTTTTCCATGTGGTCCAGTTTCACCGTAAAAAGGGCTTTCTCCACATTTTCCTCCAGATGGTCCGTCCTCCCCGCCGCACGCAGGCCGAAGGCCACATTTTCGAAAACCGTCATATGAGGCCAGAGGGCGAAATCCTGGAACACGAAAGCCAGGCCTCTTTTTTCCGGTGGCACAAAGAGACCTTTTTCAGGGGCGGAAACGCAGGTATCGCCCAGCCATATTTCCCCCTCATCCGGCCGCTCCAGTCCCGCAATCATGCGGAGAAGCGTAGTCTTCCCGCAGCCCGAAGGCCCCAGAAGGGTGGTGAAATGGCGGTCCGAAAGTTCCAGCGATACATGGTCGATGATGAGCTTTCCGCCGTAGGACTTGCAGATATTTTTCAGAATGATTTTCATAACTTCTCCCGATCGTCCGTGCATAGTAACACATACTAAATCCGAGTATATACAACCAGTCTCAATTATCAGTGATGAATGAGTAAAGGAAGAGTAAATATTTTAGCCTGCCGGGACGACAAGTGGTGTTGAGGTGCCCGGACCGGGAACTTTGCAGTATTCGTATGGCCTGCCGGAGCGGCAGGAGGGTTTGAGGCATCAGAGTCCGGAGCTTTGAGGTATTCGTGCTGCCTGCCGGTACGACAAGTGGTGTTGCGGCGCCCGGACCGAGAACTTTGCAGTATTCGCATGGCCTGTCGGAACGGCAGGAAGATTTGAGGCATCAGAGTCCGGAGCTTTGAGGTATTCGTGCTGCCTGCCGGTACGACAAGCGATACTGAGGCGTCCGAAACTGAGGCCTTGAAGTATTCGCATAGCCACCCGTTTCGACTTGAGCTTTAAGAGGTTTTTCTACAAGCAGCTTTTTGTACCTGTTCTTAGAGACATTTCCTTCGCTTTCCGGATTTTATACGCAAAAAGGACCGATCCTTATTTCAGGACGGTCCTTTTTCACTCTGCGAATTTCCCATGTCCCCTGTCTATTACAGTACGCACGGAATCTTTGCGCCAATATCGTCATTGACACTATCCAATGAGGAAAACGGGTACTCCCCCGTCTGTGCAAAATCCCCATACAAACTCATGCCGCATAAGCGGCACACCTCCCCGCACCCCGCATCCCGCACCCCGATTCTTCGAAAGTGGGATGAAAGGCTCATGCCGCGGTGAGGCTAACCCCGAAAACCGCTTCTGACTCAAGCCGCAGTGAATACCAAGTGCCTCACACATACCGGCACACATGATCCACGGCGATATCGGAGAACCCGTAAGCTTCCGCTTTCGTCACTTTTCCGTCTGCAATTTCTTTCATTTCCAAAAGGAGCCGTTTTCCTCCTTCTTCAATGGTTTCTTCTCCGCGGACGATGGGAGAAAGGTCTACGTCCAGATTGTCTTCCATCCAGCTGGCCGTATGTTCGTTGGCTGTCACTTTGCAGACCGGAACCATGGAAAGGCCTGTAGGGGTCCCAAGACCGGTGGTGAAGATGATGATCTGACAGCCGGCAGCAGCCATGGAGGTAATGGAGGATACGTCAAAACCGGCGGTATCCATGACGAGAGCTCCCGATTTGGCCGGCCGCTGTGCCTGTTCCAGCACTTCTACGACAGGCCTTGTGCCGCCTTTTTTGATGCAGCCCAGGCTTTTTTCTTCCAGTGTGGAAAGTCCGCCCGCCTTATTTCCGGGAGCGGGCTGGCCTTCGCGGCAGTTCTGGCCGGCCCCTGAGATATGATTTTCATAGGCTTCGCAGGTCCTGATGATTTCATCGTGAATTTTTGCAGTGAGGCCCCTTCTGGCCAGAATATGTTCCGCCCCGATCCATTCGATGGATTCGCTGATCATGGCAGATCCTCCCATATCGATGAGGCGGTCCGACATATTTCCCACTGCCGGATTGGCCGCAATGCCGCTGGTGGCATCGCTTCCGCCGCATTCGATGCCTAAAAGAAGTTCGGAAATGGGGAATTTTTCTTTTTTCTGCATGGAAGCCTCTGCAGCCAGTTTCTTTCCTGCCCGCACTGCTTTTTCGATTGTCCGGAGGGTCCCACCTTCTTCCTGGATGCCGAAGGAAATAATGGGTTTCTTCGTCAGTTTCTGCAGTTTTTCTTTCAGTTCCCTATGAGAAATGGCTTCACAGCCAAGGCCGATGATGACTACTCCGTACACATTGGGATGGAGGGCAAAGCCCATGAGGATCCGCTGGCTGATTTCTTCATTGGCCCCCACGTCAGCACAGCCGCAGTCAAAAGTCAGGTGCACGGAACCTCTGACGAGGGAGGAAGCCACCCGGCAGGTTTCGCTGGAGCAGGCGCAGGTGGGAAGGAAAAGGATATGGTTCCGGACGCCCGGACGGCCCTCGCTTCTCCGGTAGCCGCGGAAATAGAGAGGTTCATCGGTGTAGGGCGTGAACTTCGGCCCTTCCCAGGGAATATCGCCCACATATTCATCTTCATATTTCCTCGGAATGCCTTCCAGATTATGATCATCCACCCGATGACCCTTTGCGACGAAAGAGGTGGTCTTTCCTATTTCTTCGCCATATTTATAAACGATCGTCCCCACCGGCAGGTCCACGAGGGCGATTTTGTGCCACTGGGGGATGAAATCTTCCGCCGTCAGCCGTCCTCCCTCGTAAAGGACTACGTCTCCCGGACGCACTTCTTTCGTCACTGTCACTACGGAATCCTTCGGATTCTGCCAGATTGCCTGTATTTCCATAAGTCCTCCTCATTTCATGGAACGAAATAAATGTAAAGCTGCCTTCTTATAAAATTCTTTCGGATGCGTCATGGATTCCGCTATTTCTTCTTCCGTCTCTGCCGCAGGAAGAATGAGTACGCCCGGCATTTCCAGTTTTTCCCAGCCTTTTCCAAGGGAAGCGGAAAGAATCACGCAGGGTACCTTCGCCTTCCGGCAGTGGGCGGCAATGATGGAAACAATTTTTCCGTCTGCGCTCTGGGAATCGGTGCGACCTTCTCCTGTAATGACCACGTCTGCTTCTTTCAGATAGTCGTCAAAATGATTGAAACGGAGCACTTCTTCTGCACCGGAAGCCATTTTTCCCTTCAGAAATAATAAGAGCGCTGCCCCCAGGCCTCCGGCCGCCCCGCTGCCGGGAAAAGTATCCGGATTCACGCCGAACGTCTTCGTAAGTACATCCCGGTAATTTTCCATCCCTTTTTCAAGGATTTCCACCATGGACGGGTCCGCCCCCTTCTGGGGAGCAAAAACGCGGACCGCCCCTTTGGGCCCGCAGAGGAGATTCGTCACATCGCTGAGAATCGTAAACTCTGCGTGATGAATGAGCGGTGTCAGCCCGGATAAATCGATCCTTTTCACTTTGGAAAGAGAATCCCCGCAGCCGGGAAGGATATTTCCCTTTTCATCCAGAAATTTGACCCCCAGCGCTTCCATGGCCCCCATCCCTCCGTCGCTGGTGGCAGAGCCGCCGATTCCGATATATATATGGCGCGCCCCATGGGATAGGGCATGAAGAATCATCTCCCCTGTGCCAAAAGTGGACGTTTTTAAAGGATTTCTTTCCTCTTTGGAAATAAGGGTAAGCCCCGAGGCCTCCGCCATTTCCATGAGAGCCTCCGTTTCCGAAAGTCTGGCATAAGAAGAAATCCTTTCCCCGCCAAGAGGCCCGTGGACGGAAGCCGTCACTTTTTCAGAGGCTCCTGAAGCAAGGACGGCCGAAACCGTCCCCTCTCCCCCGTCAGCCGAAGGAAGGGAAATCGTTTTTACATCCGGAAATACTTCACGAGCTGCCTCTGTGAGGATTTCTGAAACTTCCTCTGCCGAAAGAGTGCCTTTGAACGAATCGGGAGCGAAAAGAAAAGTCATAGAAACACCGCCTGTCGAAATTGGTTTTCTCCATTGTATCACGAAAGGGGGAAGCCGTTAGCCGTTAGTTTTTAGCAGCTAGTATTTTTCAGTTTACAAAGGAAACTATCATACGGAAAACTGCACATTGAAGTTAATGGTTAATAGTTAATGGGTAATGGCTAACTGCAATGTCATTAACTTAAGAAATTCATAAAATAGTTCAAGTACGCATCGAAAGGTGCGTGCTTTTTTGTGCAAAAAAGTCGAAAAAAATACGA
>OMVW01000013.1 GCA_900314595.1 uncultured Dialister sp.
TACTCCGAACAGGGTGAATAAGGCCCTATTTCCTTTAAACGCAATAGAGAAATTTCGATTTGGAAGCACTTTAGCAGCTGTTAAGTTAATGATATTGCTGCTAATTGTTAACTGCTAAAATCTATTTTTCTTTCTTTTCTGAGGAAGATTCTTCTTCCGTTTCTTCATTGACCTGACTGCTCATGGTATAGAGGTCATAGTAGAGTCCGCCTTTGGCCATCAGTTCGTCATGGGTGCCCTGTTCGGCAATTACCCCATTGTTAAGGACAAGAATCTGGTCCGCATTTTTAATGGTGGACAGGCGATGAGCAATGACGAAGGAGGTACGGCCCACCATCAGCTTATCGAGAGCATCCTGTACGATTTTTTCACTTTCCGTATCGAGAGCGGAAGTGGCTTCATCGAGGATGAGGATTTTCGGATTTTTAAGGATAGCCCTGGCGATGGCGATTCTCTGGCGCTGACCGCCGGAAAGGACAAGGCCTCTGTCTCCTACCTTTGTTTCAATGCCGTGAGGCAGGGCTTTAATGAATTTTTCCGCGTTAGCCGAGCGGATGGCCTCCCATACTTCTTCATCTGTCGCATCGAGACGGCCGTAAAGGACATTTTCCCTGATGGATGTGTTAAAAAGAAGGGTATCCTGGGGCACGAGACCAATCTGATCCCGAAGGGAGCCGAGACTCGCATCCCGGATGTTCATACCGTCGATATCGATTTCTCCACCCGTAATTTCATAGAACCGGGGAAGAAGATTGGCAATGGTGGATTTTCCTGCTCCCGAAGGACCTACGATGGCGATGGTTTCCCCGGGATTGGCCACGAAATTGAGATCCGTGAGTACAGGATTATCCTTTTCATATTCAAATTTCACATGTTTGGCTTCCACCCGGCCCGAAGTGACGACCAGTTCCTTTTCATGGGAATGATCGTAATCTTCTTCCGGTACGTCAAGAATGGCAAAGACACGGTCTGCAGCTGCCAGGGATTTCTGGATATTACCGAAACTTTCAGCGATACGTTTGATCGGATTGGCCAGGTTGATTGCATAAATAAGGAAAGCAATCAGTTCACCGGCCGTCATAAGTCCGTCGATGACGGAAACACCGCCGTACCAGATAATGACTGCAATGGCCAGGGCTGCCAGGAATTCCACCACAGGAGTCAGCTGGCTCTGCTGGCGGATGGCTTTGACTGTGGCTTTGAAATTGGACTGGTTGACCTTGTCAAACCGTCCCGTTTCATATCCGGTGCGGTTGAAGGAACGGATGATGCGGACTCCGGAAATCGTTTCCTGAAGCATACTGGTCACGTCTGCCAGTTTTTCCTGGACGCTTCTGCCGGAGGAATGAAGTTTCTTTCCGAAGAATTTGATAGTCACTGAAACTACGGGCACAATGACGAGGCAAAGGACCGTCAGTTTCCACTGGAGGTAAATCATGGCTGCAAAGGAGCCGATAAAAATAGCCCCTTCCTGCACCAGCATGATGAAATCGGTGGTCATGGCATTCTGGAGGGCGGAAATATCGTTGGTGAGGTTACTCATGATTTCCCCGGTCCGCCGCTTGTCAAAGTAGGCGATGGGAAGATTCTGGAGATGGTCGTACAGTTTATTTCTGAGATCCCGGATCACCGACTGACCGATGTACCCCATGAGGTACCGGTGGGCAAAGGTGGTAGAACCGCGGATGAACATGACCACGATAATCGATGCGATAATCACATAGAGCATGGTCATATCTTTTTCTTCCAGCACCTTATCTATGACATCCTTGATAATCCAGGGTACGTACAGATTGGAGGCAGAAACCAGTATCATGCAGATGACGGAAAGGATGAGAAGCTTCCCATAGGGCTTCACATATTTCAGTAATCTGATGTAACTGTTTACTTTGCTGTTATTTTTCGCCATTAGCTGCTCCTGCTGTTTCTAATATAAGTCGTGCCGTCCGGTTCACTGCTCCGCCGGAACCCAGGGCTTCCCGGACTTTTCTGATTTCACTGATATTTTCCTGTCTGGCATTTTCATCGGTAATCCATTTCTGAAGGATTTCCGTCACATTTTCCGGAGTTGCTTTGTCCTGCAGCAGTTCCGGCGTCACTTCGCGCCCCATGAGGAGATTCGGAAGGCCCGCGTACTTTACGTTGACCAGGAGATTGGCCAGAATCCAGGTGAGAGGCGCCAGTTTATAAACCAGCACCGTCGGAAGTTCCATAAGCGCCGTTTCCAGGGTGGCCGTCCCTGAAGAAGCCACGCAGACATCGCAGATCTGCATGAGGTCATACTGATGACCTTCGGTAATTTCAAAGGAAATATTTCTCTTCCCTATGAAAGAAAGGAGAAATTCTTTCGGAATGGTGGATGCCCGGGGAACGAAGAACTGGCAGTTTTCCTTCTTTGAAAGCGCTTCCGCAGCATCCAGCATGAGTGGAAATAATCCGGTCACTTCATTCTTGCGGCTTCCCGGCATGAGAAGAATGCGGCGGGCCTCTTTATTTCCATGAAAATAAGCGAGTGCCTCATCAAAGGACATGGATGGTTTCACCGTATCTGCCAGAGGATGGCCCACGAAAGTCACATGGGCCCCTGCCTCTTTATAGGCTTTCGCCTCAAAAGGAAATATGGAAGCCACCTGTGCCACGTCGCGGACGATATTTTCCGCCCTTCCTTTATTCCAGGCCCAGATGGTGGGCGCTATGTAGTACACCACAGGAATGCCCAGTGTTTTGGCCACATGGGCGATTTTCATATTGAACCCCGGATAATCGATGCATACGAGGACGTCCGGTTTTTCATCAATCATGGCCTGACGAAGCATATCCCGGAGATGGAAGAAAAAAGGGATGTGCTTTAATATTTCCACAATTCCGATGATTCCCAGATTTTCAATATCATAAATAATCCGGACTCCGCTCTTTTTCATGAGCTCTCCGCCCATGCCGAATATTTCCGCATCGGGCCGTATTCTTTTGATTTCCGCGGCGACCGCTGCCGCATGCATATCGCCGGAAGCTTCTCCGGCAGACATCATGATTTTCATAAAGTATCCTGTTCTACGGAAAGAATGACGATGCCTTTTTTGTCAGCTTCTTTCAGAACTGCTTCTTTCTCCGCAAAAAGCGTGTGATATGCCTCGATAGCAAGGACCGAGCAGTCTGATTCTTCCATGGAATGAAGCGTCTGGAGGCCTACCGCAGGCATATCGAAACGGGTATCCTGGGAAGGTTTTGCCGTCTTTACGACAACAGCTCCCCCGCGGGCCAGCATGCCTCCCCTGCGGATGCAGGCATCAGTTCCTTCAATCGCTTCCACGGCCATGACTGCCTGGTTTTTCACAACCACCGTCTGGCCAAGGTCCATGGCTCCTATCGCCTTGGCTGCTTTAAAGCCAAAGGCCACGTCTTTCATCTGTTCTTCAGTGGGTTTCTTTTTGGTGAAAACCTGGGGACCCGGCATGAGGGGTTTCAGATATTTCGTCTGGTCCAGTACGGAAATCCCGTCTTTGGCCAGTTCTTCCACAAGGACCAGAGTCACCGTATCATCTTTCATATCCATCTTGCGGAGACGATTCAGCACCTTAATGGCCCGGAGGTCCGGAATGGGATGATTTTTGAAAAGCCATTCCTTCGTCACCTTGCCGATCATGGTCACTTCTTTCACATTTTCACTGACCAGTGTCTTAATCACTTTATTCATTTTAAAAGCAGAAATTTCGTAATAAGCATCTGCCTTCGTCTTCAATCTTTCATCAATGCCGGGGATGACCGCGATGCATACCACGCGATAGCCCTGGGATTTCACAGCCTCCGTAAATTCCACCGGAAGCGTCCCGATGCCGGCCAGTAAACCGATTGTTTCCATCATGTCCTCCAAAACGTCACACTTCATTTTATTTTACCATTTTTTGCTGTATGACACTATGGGGAAATTGGAACTCCCGGTCAAATTTGTAGTTCGTTTATCTCCAATGGTGCCAATCGTTCTTTGTTATTCGTTGTTCGTTCTTCGTGGAGGTGGGCCGCATTAAATAAAAAGCGGCCCTTTTTATTGTTGGCCTTTCAGAAAATATGAAATATCAAAACGGCCTCCATGATTTCAAAAATCTCCGATCATCAGCCATGAACAATGAGCCGCCCATGGTGACTCAAATTGCGGGATTATGCCAGTCTCCTCTGTCTGAGCAAAATCCCCGCAAAAAATCAGCGCTGCCTCAGCAGCGCCTCCTTCACGGATCACGGGCCACGCACCACGGACCACGAACATCGAAAAGATTCTAAAGCCTGTTACACTTATTTCAATCCATACTTCGGCCATATTTCCTCATAAATATATCCTTCCCTTACGCCTGTATCGCTGTAGGTGATCCGTCCTGCATGGAAATGGCCGGAGAGGACCAGGGCTATGATGAGTCCGGAAAGGATGGTATGCATCCGGTCCGGCACGGCCTTCATGAGGAGGATGGATTTTTCTTCCGTCAACGGATTGTCCCCGCGGAAGGTGGTCATCATTTTCTCAAGAAGGGTCCTGTCCATGACCGTATTATTTTTATCCTTATGATAAAGGAGATTATATAAAGAACATGCGCTTTTAAAAGTTCCGCCCATGCCGATGATGACAGGTGATGAAAGGGAAGAGAGCTCGGATACCCGGCCAATCCTTTCCTCTGCCGCTTTCCTCATGGCCAGGCATTCCCGCCCCGTGGGAAGGAAACCCTTCACGAATTCCGACCGGAGAGACAGGGAACCCATGGGAAGGCTTGTCTTGAAACGGATATCTTCATCGCCAAAGGCCACGATTTCCGTGGAACCTCCCCCGATATCCACCAGAAGTCCCTCTCCCGCCGGATGATTATGGACGGCTCCCACATAGTCAAGATAAGCTTCCTCATCTCCCGAAATCACACGGATAGGGATGGCCGTGCGTCTTTCTATTTCCCCCACGGCCTCCCTGCTGTTTTTTGCATTGCGGAGGGCAGCCGTCGTAAAAGCATGAACCGACGTCAGGGGGAAATGGGAAAGAAATCCTTTGAATTCTTCCACGATTTCCACCGTTTTATCGATACCTGCCCGGGTCATGCAGCCATCCCGGATATAGGCCGCAAGTCCTATGGTATGCTTTTTCTTCATGAGCATTTCCATATGATTTTCATCAATGAAATAAATGGCCATGCGGATCGTGGAAGATCCGATATCAATGATTCCGTGCAGCATGATTTTTCCCTCCCCGCTTTTTTCTTTATTTTACCACAGAAGGGAAAATAAGCTGTTAGCAGCTGGCGCATTTTTCACCAATTCCATCTTCCCCGCAGAGATGAAATATCCGGTCACTGCGGACCGATAACTATTTTTCCGGCAAATGAGAAAAATCCCTGAAAAGTTTTGCTTTTCAGGGATTCATTTCAAAGACAGATTATCAATCTTTCGGTACCATATCTTCCGCTTTCAGGGTACCCTTCTTTCTGCGTTCCGCATATTCAGCGGTAGCCGTGAAAAGGACGTCGGAAGAAGAATTGAGGGCGGTTTCGCAGGCATCTTCCAGAACGGAGATGATGAAACCTACACCTACTACCTGCATGGAAATATCATTACCGATACCAAAGGATGCGCAGGCTACCGGAATGAGGAGGAGGGAGCCCCCTGCCACGCCGGATGCGCCGCAGGCGCCTACAGTTGCCACGATGCAGAGCAGAAGGGCTGTCGGCAGATCGACTGCAATACCCAGGGTATGGGCTGCAGCCAGGGCCAGAACGGAAATCGTAATGGATGCGCCGGCCATATTGATGGTTGCACCCAGCGGAATGGAAATGGTGAACATATCCGGATCAAGACCCAGACGTTTGCAGAGGGAAAGGTTCACAGGAATGTTGGCAGCAGAGCTTCTGGTGAAGAATGCATAAACCCCGGATTCACGGAGAGTCGTGAGTACGAGAGGATAAGGATTCTTGCGGACTTTGGCAAATACGATGAGCGGATTCATCACAAGGGCCACCAGGAAATAGGAGCCGATGAGTACGCCCAGAAGCTGTACATAGCCCAGGAGCGCTCCAACACCTGCCGTACCTACGGAATCAGCCACAAGGCCGAGAATGCCGAAGGGAGCGAAATGAATGATCCAGGTAACCACTTTCGTAATGCCTGCCGCAATATCGTCCAGGCAGGTTTTCGTGGTTTCACCGGCACAGATTTTGAGGGCAATCCCCAGGATGATGGCCCATGCCAGAATACCGATATAGTTGGCATTCATGATGGCTGCTACCGGGTTATCTACTACAGAAAGGATCAGATTGTGAAGGACCTGGATAATACCGCTTGGCGGAGCCAGCTTTGTATCCGGAGCTACCTGGAGAGCCAGGTCGGTCGGAAACAGGAAGGACATGGAAACGCCTACCAGGGATGCGCAGAAGGTACCGATGACGTACAGCTCGATAATCGGCTTCATACTGCCGCTGGAGCCGTCTTTTCTCTGGGCCATGGCATTCATGACCAGGAAGAAGACCAGAACCGGCGCAACACCTTTCAGGGCTTTAACGAAGAGATCCCCCAGGATCTTGACCACCGGAATGGCGGGCGGGAAAAATACGGCAATGATGATACCGATGACCAGGCCTACAGCGATCTGCTTGATCAGGGATACGCTGCCAAGGATGCGTGCAATGGATTTAAACAAAATGATTCCTCCTCCTGAAAATACACCCTCTCGTGACATATACGTGTCTAGTATACGCCCCCTGTCAAGGTCTGTGCAAGTCATATGCAAAATTTGTAAAAGATTTGTCAGCGGTTATGCATTGAAAATATAATTGGAACGTGTCTGTACTTTTCTATTTCCATTCAGGGTCCCGGTTTTCCGCAAAATAAAAACCTGCCCCATGAAAAGGCAGGTTAACCCATCGCTTTCAGGGCGGAAAGGAAAGCCCCTTTCGTCTTCAATTCCACATCGCACATGACCTCGATAAATTCGTCCATGTATCCGGCGCACTGGCGGAAGGCGGTTTTGGAAATATTTCTGCCGAAAGGTTCATTCCAGCGGTAACTCCTGAAATCCGCGAGAAGAAGACGGGCATTTTTTGAAAGGTGAAAACGGTCCTCTGCTTCCGGGGAAGACGCATCAAAACCGGCCGCTGCCAGAAGTTTCACCAGGGCGATAAAGGAAGTAATGAGGGAATTCCTCTTTTCCCCTGCCCTGCCGGCTGCCAGGAGGATTTCAAAAGCCCGGGCATCCTCTTCACGGAGAGGAAATAATTTTTCTGCCGTCTCAATGAGACAGTACCAGCAGGTCATTTCCTCATAGGTGAGCTTCATGATATCGAATAGAAGCTTTCCTTCATACTGGCTGAGTACGAGGTATTCCCCTTCGGCTCCGGTATAGCGGATGTGGGCAAAGGGCATCGTCAGCCCTGTGCCGCAGCGGTTCATGACAGCTCTGGGCACATAGGCGGAAAGGCGGCCCTCCTCCCTCGTGAAAAGGACAAGTTTCTTGCCCCCTTCTTTTCCCTGACGGGCCTCAAGGACGATGGCTTCTCCGCTTTTAATCCGATTTTCCATCGGTTTTCTCTTCTTTCTTTATTACCTTCTTTTCCTGAATTTTTTCCGCCTTCACCCGGACGATACGGAAACCGTCCACCCGGAGCACGGAAAAGCGCCAGCTGGCATAATCCACGTGATCTCCCACCTTCGGAATCCGTTCCAGATGAGAAAATACGAATCCGCCGATGGTCGCATTCAGATCCTCTTCGTCCAGGTCCACTTCGAGGCGGTCCGATACATCTTCCAGGATGACTGTTCCGTCAAATTCGTAGGTTCCGTCTTTTTTGCGAAGGATTTCATAAGGCATCGTATCCACGGCCTGCGGGATTTCCCCAATCAGTTCCTCGACTAAATCCTCCAGGGTCACAAGTCCGGACGTTCCGCCATATTCATCCACCACCACAGCCAGGTAGGTACGGCGGTTCTTCATGAGCTGCAGAAGGGAGGGAGCAGGCATTACCTCAGGCACCGTCAGTATTTCCCTGATGATTTTCTTCAGGTTCGCATCGCCCCGCTGGAGATTTTCCATGAAATCCTTCACATGGATAAAGCCGATGATCTGGTCCTTGTCATCCAGGCACACGGGATAACAGGTGTGATGGGCTTTGGAAATCATCCTCCGCATGGTCTCTATATCATCATTGAAATCAAGGACCACCATATCATTTCGGGGAATCATCACATCCCTGACCATCAGGTCGAAGAAATCAAAGGAATTTTTAATGAGCGTATTTTCCAGCGCATTGAGCCGTCCGCTCCGGTTTGATTCCTCCACGATACAGCGGATTTCATCTTCCGTATAGGTGAAATTCACTTCATTTCTGAAAGGAATCTTTCTCGATTCCAGAATTCGCCGGGCAATCATGAGGCCCGTCTGCACAGTGACCCTGAAGAAATGACGGTTCCAGGAAATCACCCATCCATGAGAAGCTAGAATCGGCAGCGGCTCCACCAGGGCATGAGTGCCGGGAATGAGAATCGTGACAATCCAGAAAACTGCCACCAGGACGGCTGCTGCCACTACAAGGAGCAGGTAAAGCATCCAGGCCGATTTGGCCCCGAAGAATGGATAGAGCAGCAGAAATCCATGGTAAGCCATGCCCAGAAGGGCAATGGCAAATACTCCGGTGTAGGAAATAAAAGCCATCTGGGTACCACCCAGAATCTGGCTCGTCCGCTGATAAAAAGGAGCTACCTTCCTGATAAGCTCCGGGTCCTGTTCATCGTTATCCTCGATGTACTTCTTGCGCATACGGGCAAATGAAAAATTCACCAGCGTATTGTGATAGTTCATAAAAGAAACAATCAGTGCGACTGCCGCGCATATGGCAAGCCGCTGTAGGTCCGTATCGATAGGTCATTCCTCCTTGGGGGGGTACTCTCATAGCTGTTGAAATATTTGTGTCAAATTTGATGAATCGGATTGGGGATTGCGGATTGGGGATTGCGGGAAGGTGGCGCCTTGAAATTATATGGGCGCCAGTTTTTAGATTTTGACGTTACGCATGAGAGGGATTCAGTCAATTCCAATAAAGACGGTGGGTCAGCCCCGCAACACCTGCTTCGCGGGAGCTTCCCCCGTTGGAGGACGCCTATCCATCAGTCTCGCAGGAGTTCCCCCTGCTTCCGGACGCCGGACTTTAATCCGGAAATGACTCAAATCCATCAGCTGAGCCAAAGGCCGCGGCCGCAGGCCGCTATATAAATTGGTTTTCCGAAGGAAAACCATATCCTCCCCGCAATCCGCATTCCCCAATCCGCAATCCGAAAACCGCAGCTGACTCAAACCATAGGTTTTCATCCCCGCCTGTGCAAAGTCCCCATTTATACTCGCGGCGCATCAGCGCCGCACCTTCACGAACCACGAATCACGAATCACGAAATCTCGAGATTGACTCTGCCGGGGCTCGCCGCGGTGAGGCTAACCCACGAATACCGCAGCTGACTCAAACCATATAGCAGGACTAAAGACTCTTACTTATGTTCCTTATACCCCAGTTCTCTCAGGATATAATCCTTATTCTTCCAGTCTTTGGCCACTTTGACCCAGAGGTCCAGGAAGACCGGGGCGCCGATGAGGCTTTGTATTTCTTCTCTTGCTTCTCTTCCCGCTTCTTTGAGGACGCTGCCTTTTTTGCCGATGATGATCCGTTTCTGGGATTCTCTCTCTACATAAATGGTGCAGCGGATGTAGACCTTGCCATTTTCCCTTTCAGAGAATTCTTCGGTGAATACGCCAATGGCATGGGGCACTTCGTCCCTTGTGCGGATGAGGAGCTTTTCGCGGACGATTTCCTGGACGATATTTCTTTCCGGCTGGTCCGTCACCATATCATCAGGGAAATATTTCGGTCCTTCCGGCAGGTATTTGACGATACATTTCATCAGTTCATCCAGATTTTCGCCGGATTTTGCGGAAAGGGGAATGATTTCTGCAAATGGATAAATTTTGCTGTACTGTACGATTTTCTTCAATACCGCATCTTTTTCGATGAGGTCAATTTTTGAAAGAGCCAGGAGCACCGGCACTTTTCTGTCTTTCAGCAGGGAAAGGATGTAGCGGTCCCCTGCTCCCAGAGGGTCATCGCAGGCGCAGAGGAAGACGATGAGGTCTACTTCGTCCAGCGCATCGATGGTGCTCTGCCGGATGGCCTCCCCCAGTTTGTCCTGAGGCTTGTGCATGCCCGGGGTATCGAGGAATACCACCTGGGAATTGTCTCCGTTCCATACGCCGGTGATTTTATTTCTCGTGGTCTGGGCATGGGCGGAAACGATGGAAATCTTTTCTCCCAGAAGGGCATTCATGAGGGTGGACTTCCCCACGTTCGGCCGTCCCACGAGGGCCACAAAACCGGAATGGAATTTTTCGTTATTTTCTGTCATAGATTCTCCTGTTGTAGTTTTTAGTGACTAGCAGTTAATATAGTAGTATATAAAATTATATATAAATTATATAAAAAGGCAATAGAGAAAAGTGGTAAGTGGGTAGTGATAAGTGAGTGGTGGTGGCACCCTGAATTTATAAGGGCGCCTTTTTTATTTAGGTCCGGCTATTCTTTCCTGCTTATCAAAACCGGTTAGATAAGGAATATATAATTGGGCCCGCTTCCAAATTCTGATGCGGGCCACCTTCACTTACCACTTACCACTTTTCACTTACCACTTTTTAGTTCATCATCATCAAATGCCGCCGGAAATATTTCATTCAGAGAAAATACTTTATAATCGGAAACCGATTTTCCGCAGATAATCACCGGAATCCCAAATTCCGCCATCACCTGGCGGCAGATGCCGCAGGGCATCGTATAATCGTCAAAGCTTCCGATGATGGCTATGGCTGTAAATTTCCTTTTTCCATCGCAGATGGCAGAACCGATGGCATTTCTTTCGGCGCAGAGGCCTGCGGGATAGGAAACATTTTCCATATTGCAGCCTTCATAGATGGAACCGTCAGACGCAAGCACTGCCGCTCCTACGGGATAGTGGGAGTAGGGCGCATAGCAGTGGGACCTGGCGTGAAGGGCTCTTTCGAGAAGGTTTTTTATTTCCGCCTTATTCATGAGCTTCTTCCGCTTCCAGTCTGCCTTCCGTAGTGAAACGGGTAATGCCGCAGGCGCCGAGGATATCTTCTTCCGCTTTTCTCATGGCTTTCTTTTCGTCCGGATCATAATGGTCGTAGCCAAGAATGTGAAGGAATCCATGGACGGAGAGGTAGGCCATTTCTCTTTCCTTGCTGTGGCCGAATTCTTTTGCCTGGGCCACCGCCCGGTCCAGGTTGATCACGATATCCCCCAGTTCCGCCTCTTCCTCCGGTACGTCGTCTTCCCCTTCGTTTAAAGCAAAGGAAAGAACGTCCGTAGGCGCATCTACATTTCTGTAGGTGCGGTTTAATTCATGAATGGTATCTGCATCACAGATGAGCACGGAAATTTCAGCATCTTCCCGTACGTGCTGGAGCTCGGCTCCTTTGGAAAGGACCGTATGGATCAGCTTTTCCAGTTCTTCACTGTAATATTTCATATCGCTGTAATTAATTGTGATTTCCATAGTCAATGCCTCCCATTTTGTTTCTGCGCTTTGCATCTTCTTCGTACGCATGGATAATAGCTGCAACCAGGTCATGCCGGACCACATCTTCTTCGGTGAAATGGACATGGCCGATATCTTTCACATTTCTCAGCACTCTTTCCGCATCGATGAGACCGCTCTTTACATGAGGCGGCAGGTCGATCTGGGTCACATCGCCGTTTACCACCATTTTTGAGCGGAAACCCAGGCGGGTGAGGAACATTTTGATCTGCTCCACCGTGGTATTCTGGGCTTCATCGAGGATGACGAAGGATTTTTCAAGGGTCCTGCCTCTCATATAGGCAAGGGGCGCCACTTCGATCTGCCCCTTCTGCTGGAGACGGATGAATTCTTCGGGGCCGAACATATCATTGAGTCCGTCGAAAAGAGGCCGGAGGTACGGATTCACCTTTTCCTGCAAATCCCCGGGAAGGTATCCCAGTTTTTCTCCTGCTTCCACAGCCGGACGGACGAGGATGATCCGCTGCACATCATGATTTTTCAGGGCAAACGCAGCGAGAGCTACGGCCAGGTATGTTTTACCGGTTCCCGCAGGTCCCACGCCGAAGGTGATGGAATTTCTGCGGATCGTATCCACATAGAATTTCTGGCCTAAAGTCCTTGGGCGGACAGGGGCTCCGTTCTTTGTGAAATTGATGATATCATCTTCCATGTCCGAAAGGAGCTGTTCCTTTCCTTCATCGATGAGACGAACCACCAGTTCCACCTGCCGCTGGGAAAGGCGGATACGCATGGCAATCATGTGGCGCAGACGCTCGATCACGTCCACACTTTTGTCCACGGCCTCCGGTTCTCCCTTAATGCGGATGAAATTGCCCCGGCCCGAAAGTTCGGCCCCGTAATGCTCTCCGATAAATTTCAGGTAGGAGCTGTCCCTTTCAAAAAGATGAGCCGCCTCCTGCTGGTCTTTGATGAGTATTTCTTCTATCTTTTCCGTAGTATTTTTTCCTTTCTATGGAAATACTATATTTCAGTTCTTATTTATATACTTTATTAATGAGTAGTTAGCAGTTAGTTGTTAGCAGAATATCCACTTTTGTCGGACCGCTTTATGGAAATAAAGTCCGTCCGCACAAATGGGGCGCCATTAGCTATTAGCCATTAGCTATTAGCCATCAGCCATTCTCTACAAACCGCCTTACCGCTTTCCCATCGATATAATCGCACATGCACCCCTGGGTTATATTTCTTTCTTCCAGAAGCTTTTCAATCCGGTCCTTCACTTCCCACCAGGGGGAGCCGCCGTTGACGGAAAGGGTATTGTTTCCCGAAGCCCTGCCTACGATGCGCTGGGGGACGATATCCGGCCGCATATAGGCGAGGAAGAGGGCCACCCGCTCCAGGTATTCCTCCATGGGAAGAAGGGTGACTTCTCCTTTTTCATACAGGTCCGCCAGTTTCGTGCCTTTCACTATATAAAGGGAATGAAGCTTCACCTCCGTCACAGGGAGGACGGAAATGAGTTTGGCTGCTTCCACTACGTCCAGCCGGTCATCCCAGGGAAGGTCCGCAATGATGTGGGTGCAGAGACCGAAGCCATACCTGCCGATTCTAAGCGATGCATCGACAAATTCAGCCACCGTATGACAGCGGTTCAAAATCGAAAGGGTGTGGACGTTCGTACTCTGCAGGCCCAGCTCCAGGGTCACGTCTTTCCCGTATTTCCCGGACAGTTCCTTCAAAATATCCAGGTAAGCCTCGTGGATACAGTCGGGGCGGGTGGAAATATCGACACCCACTATATCGGGATGGCTCATGGCCTCCTCCACCCAGTTCCGGAATCTGTCCAATGGGGCATAGGTATTTGTGAAATTGAGGAAATAGGCGATGAACTTCTTTGCCTTGTACTTGGGTCCCACATGGGCCATACTGCGATTCAATTGCTGCGTAATGCCCATGCCCACGGCCTTCGTCTCATAATCGGCGCCGATGGACCCGCAGAAAATGCAGGCTTTGTCGGATAATGTGCCGTCCCTGTTCGGGCAGGTCACGGGAATGGAAATGGGAATCTTGTAAACCTTTTCCCCATATTTCCCTTTGAGGTAATCAGAATAATTCCGGTATCGTTCCATAAATCTCCTGTCTCAATAAACAATATGTCAGTTTAATTATAACCTATTTCCTTGTTTGATGCACTGGAATCGTGGAAGGGAAACTATATGGTGAAATAACTTTTGTTTCGGGGTGGTCGGGGCGGTCGGGGTGATCGGGATGGTCGGGAAGGTATTGCCGCTGATGCGGCAATGAGTTTTATATGGGGCCTGTCCCATAGCGATGAAAAAGCCGGTTCGGCTTCTTTAATACTATGAAATTCGTTGAAAGGAAACCGTATGGTGAAATAACTTTTGCTTCGGGGTGGTCGAGGTGGTCGGGAAGGTGCTGCCGCTGATGCGGCAGCAATTTTATATGGGGCTGATCCCATTCGGATGGAAGTACCGATTCGATTTCAGGGACCAGATGGAATGAATCCGTCAGCAGGGCCATGGACCGCGGCCGGAGGCCGCTAAATCAATTGGTTCACAAGGCGAACCATATCCTTCCCGAAATCCCAAATCCGAAGTCCCAAATCCGTTTTCCCTCTCTTTCTTTACAGCCAATCCATCCGCCTGTAAAATAAAGGCAGCAATGATTCAAAAAACGAGGTACTCCTATGAAAATCGTTACCGCCCAGATTGATGTCATTCCCGGGCATATCCGGGAGAACTGGAAACAGATTGAAAAAGAAATCGCCTATGCCAAATCCGTGAAGGCGGACCTGCTGGCGCTTTCGGAAATGTGCCTCACGGGCTACCTCATCGGAGACCTGTGGGACCAGCCGGCCTTTCTCCGCGAATGTGAAAGGTATAATGAAAAAATGGCACAGGCTTCCGAAGGCCTGACCATTTTGTGGGGAAGCTGCGCCATAGACCGGGGACAGACCAATGATGACGGAAGGCCGAGGAAATATAACGCTGCCTTTGCGGCCAGAGACGGTCATTTCCTCTATCCCGAAGGGTCCATGCGGCCTTACGTCATCAAGACCCTTCTTCCCAGCTACCGCTGCTTTGAGGACCGGAGGTATTTCACCTCCACTCTGGCCGAAGCGAGGGAAGAAGGCCTTCCGCCGGAAGATTTCTTTGCTCCGTACCTTCTGACCGATGGAGAAGAGACAGTCCGCGTGGGAATCCTCCTCTGCGAAGACAGCTGGGATGAAAATTATTCCTTCTCCCCCATGAAAGTACTCTCCGATAAAGGAGCGGAATTATTTCTGAACCTCTCCGCCTCTCCCTTTACCCTTGGAAAAAATGAAAAGCGCCACCGCATGCTGACCGCTTCTCTCTCAAAACTGCACGTGCCCATGGTATACGTGAATAACCGGGGACTTCAGAATAATGGCAAAACCTGCTATACCTTTGACGGCATGACCGCCCTCTATGATCAGAATGGAAATCTGACAGCGGAAGCCGCGCCTTTTGAGACGCCCCACTGCACTTTTGATTTCCACAAAGAAACAGGCACCTTTACGCCCTCCGAGCCCATGGAGCCTCATAAAGGAGACCTGCTCCTTCCAGCCATGCGGTACGGGGTAAAGAAATTCCTGGAGTCCATCCACGTGAATAAAGTAGTCATCGGCGTATCGGGAGGTATCGATTCGGCCGTCAATGCGGCCCTCTACCGCTCCGTGCTTCCTGCTGAAAATCTGCTCCTCGTCAATACCCCCACCCGCTTCAATTCGACCCTCACAAAAGACCTGGCAAAGCAGCTGGCAGACAATCTGGGCTCGCCCTATCTTTCTATTCCCATCGGAAATTTCATCGATGAGACGGCAGCAGCTCTGGAAGGTCTTCCCTATGGAAATCAGAAAATCCACCTTACCGGTTTCATGAAGGAAAATATGCAGGCAAGAGACCGGAGCAGCCGGATCCTCGCCGCCCTTTCCGCAGCCTTTGGAGGGATTTTCACCTGCAATGCGAACAAAACGGAATTCACGGTCGGCTATGGCACCCTCTATGGAGATTTAGCCGGAGCTCTGGCAGCCACAGCGGATTTATGGAAATACCAGATGTATGACCTCGGCAGGAAACTGAACGAATGGTATGGCAGAGAAGTCATCCCCGAAGGCATTTTCACCGTGAAACCCTCCGCCGAACTTTCCGAAAGCCAGGATATCACCAAAGGCCTGGGAGACCCCCTCATTTACGAATACCACGATTACCTCCTGAGAAGCTTCATCGAACCCTGGGAGCGTTCCTGCCCTGAAGACATCCTTACATGGTATGCCGAAGGGACCCTGGAAGACCATCTCGGCTGCCGGGTGAAAGTTTCCAACTATTTCAAAACTCCTTCCGATTTCATCAAAGACCTCGAACGTTGGTGGAACCTCTTCGCCGGTTTCTCCGTAGCCAAGCGCATCCAGTCCCCGCCCCTCATCGCCATCAGCAGAAGGCCCTACGGCTATGATTTAAGAGAAGCCCAGGTGGGGGCGTACTATACGGAGGGGTACCTTTCTTTGAAGGAAAAACTGTTGTCGAAATAAAAGTGGAAAGCCGTTAGCAGTTAGTGGTTAGTTCGCGGATAGCAGAATGTCATTTCTCCCATGGAACTGTACATAGGGGTTAATAGTTAATCATCCGGCAGCCACATTCCGAAAGAAAACTGCTTTAAGGAAAAACTGCACATCGAGGTTAATGGTTAATTGTTCGCAGGCTATATCACTGGGAGGAAACCATATATTGAAAATACTGCACATAGGGGTTAATGGTTAATAAAGCTGGTGGCTTTATTCCGAAACGCAACTGTTTTCAAGAAAATCGGACATTGAGGCTAATAGGACCTGGCTCATCTGTCCATAGTCCCCATATATAATCCCGCTGCATCAGCAGCGCACCTACCCGAAATCCCAAATCCGAAGTCCGAAATCCGCCTTTCCCCGCCTGTGCAACGCCCCCATAAAAAAAGGTGCCGCATCAGCGGCACACCTTCCCGAGAATCCCGATAACCCCGAGATTCCCGACATTCCCGATTCAAAAGTTTCAAGTCAGAAAGTTACTTTTCCTTATTTAATCGCTTTCAAACAAAAAAGCGGCTCCGGATCATATTTCCACTCTCCGGAAATATGCACTTTATACGCCATATCTTCATCTACGGAGACTTCAGAAAATCCAATTTTTCGAAGCATTTCCACATCCCAGGAAGGCCGGCGGTGGGTACTGATCCGAAGGGAATCTTTCAGTTCCTGGCAGGTCCTGTTCAGTTCGTCCGTTACTCCGGCGTGGGCATTTTTATTGCTGTGGGCATTTTTCAGGTAATCTGCCGGACCGTAATCGCTGTCGAAATTGAGGAGCACTCCTCCCTCGTTCAGCACTTCATGCCAGCTTCTGTAGGCTTTCGGCACGTCCGGCAGATTCCAGGAAAGATTCCTTGACACGATGCCATCAAAAAAGTTATGCTCAAAGGGTAAGCTCATGGCATCGCCCTGCACAAGGTGCAGCTGCACCTTTTCCTGTGCCATATTTCTCGCAGCCACTTTGAGCATCCCTTCGGACATATCGAGGGCATAGACTTCGCAGCCCGCTTTGGCGAGAATAATGGCCAGAAAGGCAGGACCTGTGCCGATATCGAGAATCCGTAGATGTTTCCTCTTTGGGAAATTTTCCATCATATAGGAAGTCCAGGCCGCCGCATCTTCCCCGTGCAGTTCCTTCTGGCGGAGGATGTTGTAGCTCTCGCTTCTCGTATTCCAGTATTTCCTGTTTCTTTCTTCAAATTTCGTTTCAAATTCGTTCATCTTGACTCCTCAAGGAAAGTGATGCCCATGTCTGCCATCGAACATATAACTCTGAATGAACCGGTCCACGACCATACTCACGAAGAAGGCCATATTCATCATCATAACCATTCCCATACCCATGACCCGAAGGAAATCAAAGCTATCATCAACCGCCTTTCCCGGTCCATGGGCCATCTGGAATCGGTGAAGAAAATGCTCGAAGAAGGGCGGGACTGCGCCGAAGTCCTCATCCAGCTGGCCGCCGTGCGCTCGGAAATCAATAACGCCGGCAAAGCGCTTCTCAAGGAACACATGGAGCACTGCATCGTAGAGGCAGTGCAGGAAAACGACCAGGAAGCCATCGAGCGGATGAATAAGGCCATTGATATGTTTATGAAATGAGAGTGGTAAGTGGTTAGAATTCGGATTGCTTTTTAAAATACCATAAAAAGCAGGCGGTCTTAAGCCCCCCTGGGGGTTCCGGGCAGACCGGCCTGCTTTATTTTTATAAGTTCATCTTATAAAAAAATTTTATATAAAATTTTCAAAAATAAAATTCACTTTCTGTACTATATAGACAGAACCGTGAAGCCACCGGCAAAACTCCGTTACGGCCAATCTCAGAGAAAAATGGAGCGGCGAATTCAGGTTCACATATGGCGCCATATCTTCTGCAGTGAAATGGAAATGGAAAACCCCGAAAGACGGTGGGAGTCGTGTACCCTGCCGTCTTTCGGGGCTTTTTGTATTTCCGGAAAAGAGACGTTTTCCTCACGGTATGGAAATTTCATTCTGTATTTTCTCCGGATCAATCCGGGCTAAATACAATCATAAGCAGCATCATACACCAGGCAGCCATAAAAAAGGAGAAATACTGGTATATTTTTGTTTTTGTTCTTTCACCGGCGGGAACGAGTGACTTTTGCAGCAATTCCCTCCGCCATAATCCCTGTACAATGCTGATCAGTGCAATGATGGACAATGCAGAACCTATCGCCAGGCTGTCCGGAATCACATGACTCATCCCGAGATAACCGGCAAAAAGGGCCGCTATCGCTCCTTCCACACTTAATATCTGTAAAATTTCAACTTTCCGGGGATACCTGCCTTTATTTTTCCTGTAATCGAGAAATGATTCTACCTGCAGATAAAGCAGCAGGGCCGGGAAAAATAACAATCCATACATTAAATCCCGGCAGATTGCTTAAGAGGCTCATTTTCCGTCCTTTTTCGATAAAAACCTGCCGAACCCATAAAACAAATCCTCTATTCAATGTAATGAGTGCCCCCATAAATTGCAACAGAGGCCATAGTAAAGAAATAGTCCTCATACCCCCGAAAGGGCGCAGTCCCGCCGCCCTGACGCCAAAGTAATTTTTCATGGCAGCAGAAAATCGCGGCTGTTTCTTGCATAAAATCGCCTTTTCCTGTAAGATAAATAGGAATCGCGCCCCATAAGGAGGAAATATGAAGAAAATCATTATGATCAAAATCCCCGGCTGCCCCTACTGCGCCAGTGCAAGAATGGCCATCCAGGAACTGAAGAAAGAAGATCTCTACAAAGACATTACGGTAGAAGAAATCGACGAAACCACCCAGCCGGAACTGGCCAAACCCTACGGCCGCCAGTACTATTACGTGCCCAGCCTCTTCATCGAAGGCAGGAAATACTTCGAAGCCAAACCGGGCATGGATTACAGCATCATCAAAGACAGCGTGAAAAAAGTCTTCGATGAAGCAGTGAAGTGAGTTTTCAGAAACAGGTCATCCGAAAAGATGACCTGCTTTTTTTATTGGCTTTTGAATCGGGGTGGTCGGGGCGATCGGGGTGGTCGGGGTGATCGGGAAGGTGACGGCCCTGAGGGGCCGCGAGTTTTTATGGGGAATTTGAATTCGAAACCGTACTCGGATAAGGGAACTGCAGTTTTTGAAGCTTTTGAATCGGGAATATCGGGAATTATTTCGGGAATGTCGGGGATATCGGGAAGGTGTGCCGCTGATGCGGCACCTTTTTTATGGGGACTTTGCACAGGCGAGTCAGGTTAACTATTAACCTCAATGAAAAGTAATCTTCAACACAGCTTCCATCTCTCTATTCAGGTTTGTGGTCCATTAACCATTAACCTCGATGTGCGGTTTTTCCTTAAGGTAGTTTCCTTTCGAAATAAAGTCTGCGGGCTCATTAACTATTAACCCCAATGTACAGTTTCCCGTAATCTGGTTTCTTTTCGGAATAAATCCAGCGGCCCATTGACCATTAACCCCTATGTACAGTTTTCCACCCTGATTGACTTTCTGCCAGCTGCGAACTTCAAAAACAAAAAGCCCTGTGGAATTGTTTTCCACAAGGCTTTTCTTTATTTGCTAATCACTAAAAACTAACCACTACAGTCTCAGTCTTCTCTAAAGTACGGCTTGAAGTTAGACTCGTGAATATTCTTCCCGTTTTCGGATCTTGGTTTGCGGTTATCCCTGTTTTCGAGGCGGCGGGTTCTTCTTTCGCGGTGGTTTTCGCCTTCTTCTTTATTGAACCGTCTTCTCGGGCGGTCTCCGTCGAAGTGGCGGCGGGGGCCGTTTCCATTTCCTCTTCTTCTGCGGAAATTCGGCGCTTCTTCGGTAATATTGACCGGGGTCACGTCGGGCTGCTTGGTGAGGAGTTTGATGGCGGCTGCGACCAGGGATACGGAATCCACGTCGTTTAAGAGGTCTTCCGCGCTTTCCCGGTAATCTTCGAGGCCTCCGCCCTGGGCGGTATCCGACAGGCTTTCGATGGCAGCCTTCTGGTTGCCTTCGATGACTTCAGAAAGGGTGGGGACAGACCGTCTCTTGATACGGCGGCGGATGACTCTTTCAATATCCCGGAGCTGTCCCATTTCCCTGGAAATGACGAAGGTTACTGCCAGGCCTGTCTTGCCTGCGCGGCCGGTACGTCCTACGCGGTGTACGTAGATTTCCGGATCCTGGGGCATATCGAAGTTGTATACATGGGTCACACCGGAAATATCAAGGCCTCTGGCTGCCACATCGGTGGCTACCAGGATATCAATGGTGCCTTCTTTGAACTGGCGCACCACGGTGTCTCTTTTCTGCTGGGACAGGTCGCCATGAAGACCTTCTGCCATGTATCCCCTCTTTTTCAGGGCTTCCGTCACTTCGTCGCATCTTCTCTTGGTGCGGACGAAGACGATGGCCAGTTCCGGATCCTGCATGTCCAGCAGGCGGCAGAGGGCATCAAATTTCTGGCGGTCCGGAAGTTCGATGTATTCCTGTTCGATGAGATCAATCGTAACTGTGGCTGCCTTGATTTTGACCAGTTCCGGTTCTTTCTGGAATGTTTCTGCCAGCTCACGAATCGGTTCGGGCATGGTGGCAGAGAAGAACATGGTCTGCCGTTCTTCCGGAATGGCCGCCAGGATGGTCCTGATATCATCGATAAATCCCATATCCACCATTTCGTCCCCTTCGTCCAGGACGAGCATCTGCACATGGGAAAGATCGATGGTGCCCCGTTTCATATGGTCCATGAGACGACCCGGGGTGGCCACGATGATATTCGGATGTTTCCGGAGTGCCTTGAACTGGCGCTCAATATCCTGACCGCCGTAAATAGGCAGCGCATGGATGGGCAGGTACTGGGCCAGATGGTTGATTTCTTCCGCAGACTGGATGGCCAGCTCTCTCGTCGGTGAAAGGATGACGGCCTGGGGTCCCGGTTTAGACGTATCGATTCTGGAAAGAATCGGAATGCCGAAAGCCGCGGTTTTCCCCGTGCCTGTCTGGGCCTGGCCGATGAGATCCTTACCGGTCAAAGCAATGGGGATGGATGCTTTCTGGATAGGCGTCGGTTCTTCGAAACCCATATCCTCCACTGCTTTCAGGATTTCCGGTGAAATTCCCAGCTCTTTGAAATTGTCGTACATGTTTCCTCCTCTGTGCGTCATGGGCCGCAGGGCGCTCCGCCCTTAACTCGCAGGCCTGCCATACGCGGTGTCTTCACGCGTCTTCCGGGTCGTACCCGGGCATAAAAAAATACGCCATTGGCGTCTCCCATGATTCATCTTTCATTGTCCGTTCTCGGGCAGCCTGCCTTGCGTTTTAATTATATCATAATTTATCGAAAAATTTAATAAGGTGTATTTATGAGAGGTAAACAGATTAGGAAAACTGTAGAAATAATCAACTTTTGTTTCGGGATTGTCGGGAGTCTCGGGGTTATCGGGGATCTCGGGAAGGTGTGCCGCTCCCGCGGCACGAGTTTTTATGGGATCAATCCTCAAATAGCATGGGGAATCGTTGGTTTCTATTTCTTCGGGAGGGGAACTTTTGAATCGAAAAGCTTTTGTTTCGGAATTGTCGGGAGTCTCGGGAGTATCGGGGCTGCCGGGAAGGTGTGCCGCTGATGCGGCACGAGTTTTTTATGGGCCAATCCTCAAATGGCATGATTTGTCTTTAGTTCATATTTTTCCAGAGGAAAACCTCATGGCTGTCTGAGAGCCGAAGGCTTCATATAAATCTGCGCCCGGAGGGCGCCACCTTCCCGGGAATCCCGAAACGATCCCCAATAACCCCGATAACCCCGAAACAAAAGTTATTTCAACCTGCAGGTACTTATTACCCGGAACAGGCTGCTTTCACTTTCTCTCACATTTTCTGCATAAAAATTCAATTATGCATCCATGCCCCATATTTCCAGTATCCGATAAAATCAGTATATTTCTCCCCCCTATTTCCAAATACAAAAATTTTACAAAAAACTTTTATTCAGATACTTGCATATTTATTCTAAAAGTTGTATGATTATCACAATCCAAAGCGAGTAATTATCCAAAATAATGAAAGTAATATAAAAATTCCGAAAAATGGGCATAGAAAAGAGGATATTATGTTTGAAGCGGAAGTAAAAGAAAAAGTGGCGGCAATCATCCCCCGGGTGGAGGCCTGGAGAAAGCATTTTCATCAGTATCCGGAGCTTTCCGGGAAGGAAGTGGAGACTTCGAAGTACATTCAGGGAGAGCTCACGAAGCTGGGCATTCCTTTTGAAACGGGATTTTTCCCCAATGCGGTGCTGGGCATCATCAAGGGTGACCATCCGGGAAAAACGGCAGCGCTCCGGGCGGATATGGATGCCCTGCCGGTGACGGAGGTGACGGGTCTTCCCTTTGCTTCGAAAAATACAGGCGTCATGCACGCCTGCGGGCACGACTGCCATATGGCCATCCTTCTGGGTTCGGCAGCGGTACTGAATCAGATGAAGGATAAAATCCATGGAACCGTGAAAATCGTATTCCAGCCGGGCGAAGAAGAAGCAGACGTGGGCGGCGGCCGTCATATTTCCGCCTCCCCCGTGATGAGTGATGTTTCCGAAATTTATGGCCTTCATATGTGGCCGGGACTTCCCGCCGGAGTGATGGGCCTGAAACCGGGCGCCCTCATGGCAGCTTCGGATCGTTTCTATGTTCATGTGAAAGGGAAATCCACTCACGCTGCCCAGCCGCACAACGGGACAGATGCTTTAGTCGCAGCGGCTCATTTCATTATTGACGTACAGTCCCTCATGTCGAGAGAAATGAATCCCATGGACAATGTGGTCTGCACCATCGGTCTCATGAATGCAGGGACCCGTTACAACGTGGGCGTGGAAGATGCGTACCTGGAAGGGACGGTCCGGACCTATACGCCTGAGCTCAGAAAGAAAATGGAAATACGGCTCGGCGAAATCCTGAAGGGGCTGGACGTAATGTTCCACACCCATTCGGAACTGAATTATGTCCATGGTCATGGGGCGACGATCAATACGCCTTCGAAAATCGCCTTCCTCCAGGAGGTGGGTAAATCGTATCTGGGAGAAGAGAAAATCACCCAGCCCGAATACCCCTCCATGTGCGCGGAAGATTTCTCCTATTATCTTCAGAAATTCCCGGGCGCCTTCATGTGGCTGGGAGCCGGCGAAGATAAGCCGCCTCTCCACAATGCGTCTTTCTTTGCCGACGAAAAAGCCTTTCCTACCGGGGTAACCCTGGAAGTGGCCGGAATCCTCGAGGCCCTGGCCCGATGAGGGTTGACTGACCGGGAAACCGAAAAGGCTCGCTACATGAATTGTGCGCGCCACCACCCCTTTCCCCTTTTCGATACCGTTTATGCACGATTGAATCATACAGTACACGAAAAGTTCACACCCATACAACGAGGTATAACCATGAAAAGCTTACTGAATAAGTCATTTCTGACCATGCTTGACTACACACCGGAGGAATTCGATTATTATCTGACTCTCGCCGCAAAGCTGAAGAAGGATAAAAAAGAAGGCAAGGAAATAAAGATGCTGAATGGCAAGAACTTTGCCCTCATTTTCGAAAAGGATTCCACCCGTACCCGGTGTGCTTTTGAAGTGGCTGCCCGGGATCAGGGCGCCGGCACCACCTATCTGGGACCTACGGGTAGCCAGATCGGCAAGAAGGAATCCATCGCCGATACGGCCAGGGTTCTGGGTTCCATGTTTGAAGCCATCGAATTCCGGGGCTATGCGCAGAGCGCAGTGGAAGAACTTTCCGCCAAGGCAGGGGTCCCCGTATGGAACGGTCTGACCGATTATGACCATCCCACCCAGACTCTCGCCAATTTCCTCACTCTGAAGGAACATTTCAAAAAGCCGCTGAACCAGGTTTCCTATGCTTACGTAGGTCACGGCCAGTCGAATATGGCCCATGCCCTCATGGCAGGCGCAGCCCTTTCCGGTATGGATTTCCGCATCATCGGGCCAAAGCAGTTCTTCCCGGAGCCGGAATTCACCGCCAAATGCGAAGAAGTGGCAAAGAAGACAGGAGCCACTTTCACCTTTACCGATGATCCCGTCGAAGGGGTGAAAGGCCTCGATGTCATTTATACCGGTGTCTGGGTGACCATGGGCGACCCCTATGAACTCTGGGGCGAGCGAATCAAACTCTTCATGCCTTATAGAATTACGATGGACATGATTAAAAATACAGGAAATCCGGATACCGTCTTCTGTCACTGCCTCCCCTCTTTCCACAATACGGAGACAAAAGTGGGAAAAGACATTTATGAACGTTTCGGCCTGGATGGCATCGAAGTGACAGATGACGTATTCGAAGCCCCCTTCTCCCTGGCTTTCCAGGAAGCGGCCAACCGGCTCCCCACCATTAAAGCAGTGATGGTAGCCACATTTGCGGAATATCCGCTGGACAATTAAGAAAGGAGAGACCATGTATGAGTAACGCGCCAAAAGTTTTCATCGTAGGAGAATCGGGGACTACGGGTCTCCGCCTTCATGACCGTCTCTCCGAAAGAAAAGATATAGAGCTCCTTCACCTCCCTGAGGAAAAGAGAAAAGATATAGAAACCATCAAAGAATTTGCCAAAGAAGCGGACCTCATGTTCCTCTGCCTGCCCGATGCGGCATCGAAGGAAATCGTGGAAGCAGTCAAGGGAATCGACATCAAAATCCTCGATACTTCCACGGCCCACAGAACGGCAGACGACTGGGTCTATGGTTTCCCGGAACTTTCGAAAGAGCAGAAAGAAGCTATTTCCAAAGCAGACAAAGTGGCCGTCCCCGGCTGCCATGCCTCGGGAGTCATTGCCATCCTCTATCCTCTGGTTCATGCGGGAATCCTTCCCATCAACTATCCCCTCCACTGCATATCGCTCACCGGTTACTCCGGCGGAGGCAAGAAAATGATCGGCGAATATGACAAAGGTGGAAATACAGGACTTCTCGCTCCCCGTCAGTACGGACTTTCCCAGAATCACAAGCATCTGCCGGAAATCATGAAAGTCTGCCACCTCTGCGAAAAGCCCCTCTTCTCACCCATCGTGGACGATTTCTATGAAGGTATGCAGGTGACCATCGGTTTCCACACCCATTTCCTCCAGCTCCCCTGCGGGCTGCCGGGAGAAATCGAAGCCGACGATTTCCAGATGATCCTGAAGAAACATTATGCAGGAGCCAAGCTCATCAAAGTTTCTCCCCTGTCTCTTGACGAAACGAACGGCCTCTTCCTTTCGGCCAATGAAAATGCAGGAAAAGACAGCATGACCATCAATGTGGCAGGAAACGATGACAGAGTGCTCGTCATTTCCTCCTTCGACAACCTCGGCAAAGGCGCCTCCGGAGCCGCCATCCAGTGCATGAATATCATGCTGGGAATGCCGGAAGAAACGGGACTGGTTCTGTAAAACAAGTGGTAAGTGGTAAGTGCAGGTGGCGCGCAGCAAATTCAAAAGCGCGCCATTTGTGAAATATAAAAAGGGGAACTCTATGAATACATCCAATGCGGTACGGGCGAAGATTCTCACCCAGGCCGTACCTTACATCAAAGAATATACAGGCACCTATGTAGTCGCAAAATACGGCGGAAATGCCATGACGGACCCGGAGCTGAAGAAATCGGTGATGCAGGATATCCTGCTCCTCCGCCTCGTAGGGGTCAATGTGATCCTCGTCCATGGAGGGGGTCCGGAAATCAATTCCATGCTGAAAAAGCTTTCCATCGAATCCCATTTCTTAAACGGCCTCAGGGTGACTGACAAAGAGACCATGGACGTGGTGCAGATGGTTTTAGCCGGCAAAGTCAATAAAAGCCTGGTAGCCGACCTGACGGCCCTCGGCGGAAAAGCAGTAGGCCTCTGCGGACTGGACGGAGGACTCATCAAAGTCCACCAGCAGGATGAAAAACTGGGCCTTGTGGGCGAAATCGATGAAATCAATACGGACCTTCTGGAAGACGTACTGGAAAGAGAATACATCCCTGTCATTTCCTCCATCGGAATCGATGAGGAAGGCCATGCCTACAATATCAATGCCGATACGGCAGCCGCCAAAATCGCAGCAGCCCTCAAGGCAGAATCCATGGTAGTCATGAGCAATATCAATGGAGTGCTGAAAGACCCGAAAGATCCCGATTCCCTCATTAAAAAAATCACCCTTTCCGATGCGGAAGCCCTGAAGGCTGACGGAACCATTGCAGGCGGCATGATTCCGAAAGTGGACTGCTGCACCCATGCGGTAGAAGAAGGGGTAAAGAAAGTTTTCATCATCAACGGGGAAATCCCCCATGCCATACTCATTGAACTGCTCACCGATGAAGGGCTGGGCACCATGTTTACGAAATAAGGAGATCCCCATGAATACCTTTGAAAAAGATTCCACATACATCGCCCATATTTACAGCAGATACCCCGTGTGCTTCGTCAGCGGGAAAGGTTCCCATCTCTATGATGACAAAGGAAAGGAATACATCGACCTGGGAAGCGGGATCGGCGTCGATATTTTCGGCATTGCCGATGAAAAATGGATGGAAGCGGTGACAAAACAGCTTCACACGCTGAACCATGTTTCCAACCTGTTCTACTCAAAGCCCATGGCCGATCTGGCCGAAATGATCTGCAAAAAGACAGGCATGGAAAAAGTCTTCTTCTCCAATTCCGGAGCCGAAGCCAATGAATGTGCCATCAAAGGGGCAAGGAAATATTCCAATGACAAGTATGGAAATGGAAGAAATACCATCGTCACCCTCATCAATTCCTTCCATGGACGGACCATGGCCACTCTGACCGCAACCGGTCAGGACGTCTTCCATCACGATTTCGACCCCTTCCTCCCGGGTTTCCTCTACACCCCGGCCAATGACCTTCCCGCATTCATCGAACTCTGCGAAAAACACCCCGAAATCTGTGCAGTCATGGTGGAAACCATCCAGGGAGAAGGAGGCGTTCACCCGCTGGAAAAGGAATTTTTCGAAGGAATCAACAAATACGCCCATGAACATGACATCCTTCTCATCGTGGATGAAGTGCAGAGCGGAAACGGCAGAACGGGCAAACTCTACGGCTATATGAATTATGACGTAGAGCCCGATATCGTTTCCACCGCCAAAGGCATCGGCGGAGGACTGCCGCTGGGGGCCACTTTCTTTAATGAAAAGACAGAAAACGTATACACCCCGGGCTCCCACGGCTCCACCTTCGGCGGAAATCCCATCGCCTGCGCAGGAGCTATTTCCATCTACCAGCGCCTCGATGACAAACTGATGGCAGAAGTCGCTGAAAAAGGAAATTTCATCAAAAAATCCTTCGAAGGAGCCAAAGGCGTCAAATCGGTGGCCGGAATGGGCCTCATGCTCGGCATCGAACCGGAAAAACCGGTAGGAACCATCATCCCCAAACTCCTCGAAAAAGGAGTCGTCGCCCTGACGGCAAAAGAAAAAATCAGACTGCTCCCGGCCCTCAATATTCCCATGGAAGATCTGGAGAAAGCGGTTTCTATCATCAAAGAAGTGCTGGCAGAGGATTGAGACATCTGTCGTGGTTCGTGGTTCATGGTATGTGGTCTGTGGTTTGTGAAGGATATGGTTCCCTTCGGGAACCAATCTCATAAAGCGGCTTCGCCGCGGGCCTATGGCCCTGCTGATGGATTGCCCCATGCCGCAGCTTCAAAGTGCGCTTAAAAGACCTCTTTCTGTGAGACTCATGGAAAGAGGTTTTCTTTGCGTTTTTTGGCAAGCCATGGAAAGGTTTAATGAAAATCTAATAAAATAAATCCTTCTTTTTGTACTATATGGACAGAGACAAGGAAAAAGGCCAGAGCCAGTCCGCTGAAAGTCCTGCATCCCGGGAAGGATGGAGGCGGAAAAGCTTACATGTAATTCCGGGTCCCTGCTGCGCAGCTTTCCATTTCCACATTATGTAAAAAACAAACGAAAATCCTTCGGTACAAACCGAAAACAACGACAAATTTCCCAATCCTGACAATGATTCACGAGGTGCATACGTTTCGCATACGATTTCTGCGGTCGATTGAACAGTCCTGAGGAAGCGGGATTGTCCCCTTCGGAAAACCCGAAAGATTTTCTATTGCCTCCAAAAAGGCCCGAGTCCCTCGGGCCTTTTTTTGCGTGGCAAAAACTCCGGCGTTCTTGAAAAAATAAAAATCCGCCAATTCCCACGCCTGTGCACAGCCCCCATAATAATTCATCGCCGCATCAGCGGCGATACCTTCCCGCACCCCGAACGCCCCGGCCGCCCCGATTTCTCGAAATTGACAGTTCAGCGGCACGCCGAGGTGGGGCTAAGACCCGAATACCGTAACTGACTCAAACCACAGTAACTGCAAAGAGACTCCATTCCTATTTCCCCGCCTGGCTAAAAAATCCCTTGACGAAAAGACGCAAATAATGCTATATTGTATCCAACTACATACAGGCGAAGATGAGAAGAGTAAGCATTCCGAAACGGTAAAGAGAGCCCCCGCCGGTGGGAACGGGCACGGAAACGATTGCTGAAGATGGCCTCTGAGCCTGCCTGCCAAACAATTAAGCAGGCCGGGAATTCCCGTTACAGATGAGAAGTATGATTGTACTTCATAAGGCTTTTCCGGCGACGGGAAAGTAAACATGGGTGGTACCGCGAACAGAATCCTTCGTCCCAGTGGGCGACGGATTTTTTTATTTCCAAAAATCATGAGGAGGAAGAAATTATGAACTTCAAAAAGGCAATCATCGCATCTCTCGCAGCCGTTACCGCTGTAGGTTTTATCGCAGGCTGCGGAGACCAGAAAGCACCGGCCAAGTCCGCTGCCGCATCCGCTTCCAAAGCAGCCACCATTAAAGTCGGCGTATCCCCCGTTCCCCACGGCGAAATCCTTGCTTCCGTCAAAGACCAGCTGGCTAAAGAAGGAGTCAACGTGGAAATCGTCGAATTCACCGACTATGTACAGCCGAACCTGGCCCTCAACGATAAATCCCTGGATGCCAACTATTTCCAGCATAAACCGTACCTGGATGAATTCTGCAAGGCAAGAGGCCTGAAGCTCGTTTCCATCGGCCAGGTCCACCTCGAACCGATGGGCGTTTACTCCTCCAAACTGAAGGATATCAAAGCCCTGCCGGACGGCGCTCATGTAGCCATCCCGAACGACCCCACCAATGGCGGCCGTGCCCTCCTCGTCCTCCAGTCCGCAGGACTCATCAAACTGAGAGACGGCGCACCGATCACCGCTACCCCGCAGGACATCGCTTCCAACCCGAAGAACCTGAAATTCTCTGAACTGGAAGCTCCGCAGCTCCCGAGAGCCCTGGAAGATGCCGATATCGCCGTCATCAACATGAACTTCGCCCTGGAAGCCAAACTGGATCCGAAGAACGCCATCTACATGGAAGGCTCCACCTCTCCATATGCTAACGTCGTAGCCGTACGCGAAGGCGACGAAAAACGTCCGGAACTCCAGAAACTCATGAAAGCCCTGAACAGCAAAGAAGCCAAAGATTTCATCGAAAAGAAATACAAAGGCTCCGTCAAGGCAGCATTCTGATTTTTTAGAAATAAAAGCATCTCTCTTTGGAGAGGTGCTTTTTTCGTGGGAAAAATGGGAGGGAACGGGTAATAGATAATGGCTGAATCCCGAAAGGAAACTCTCTTGCAGGAAACCGGACATTTTGTTAATGGGTGATTGACCGCAGGCTTCATTCCGAAAGGAAACCCTCTTCCAGGAAACCGGACATTTTGTTAATGGGTGATTGGCCGAGAGCTTCATTCCGAAAGGAAACTCTCTTGCGGGAAACCGGACATTGGGGTTAATAGGCGATTGACCGCAAACTTCATTTTGGAAGGAAACTCTATTGCAGGAAACTGTACATTGAGGTTAATGGGTGATTGGCCGCAAACTTCATTTTGGAAGGAAACTCTATTGCAGGAAACTGTACATTTTGTTAATGGGTGATTGGCCGAAAGCTTCATTCCGAAAGGAAACTCTCTTGCAGGAAACCGGACATTTTGTTAATGGGTGATTGGCCTAAAGATGCGAAGTAGATGATGGGGCTGACTGACGAAAAATTTCCTGGACAATTGCCTCTATCCAAAAGCGGGAAGGCTCCCCTCGCGAGGGGAGCTGTCACGAAGTGACTGCGGGGACGGCCTGTACCTATGAGAAAAAACTCAGCCGGCACCATCGGGAGCCAAAGGCCCCATATATACTCTGCGGCCGTCAGGCCGCCACCTTCACGAATCACGAACCACGACCCACGAATCACGACCACGACAAATGACAAAAATCGTAGGCCAGGACAGTTTCGCCCCCATATATACTTTCGCCGCAAAGCGGCGCACCTTCCCGACAGCCCCGATCATCCCCGAGATTCCCGACAATCCCGATTCAAAAGTTTTATCATTTGCTTGTTATCACTTGCTTAAAATATTAAACTATTTAAGCAATCCCACCCCCTCCCCTTGTAATTTCCGTATTTTATGTTACACTATGGATAATAATGAACATTTAGTACAATAACGAACGGAGAAATCATGGACCGCAGACAGCAGAAAACAAGGGCCGCCATTTTCAATGCGTTCAGCGCCCTCTTGTCGGAAGAACCCTACTCAAAAATCACCATCCAGGAAATCATCGACCGTGCCAATATCGGCCGGTCCACATTTTATGCCCATTTCGAGACGAAGGACAGCCTTCTGGCCGAAATGTGCCGTGAACTTTTCGACCATATCATCGAAGGCGTGCTGAATGACAATATGCCCAGCGACATGCACTTCGCGCCGGGCGTCCGGGACCCCGTCTTCTGCCACCTGCTCCAGCACATCAAGGCCAATACGAACCACGTCCATGACCTTCTCATTTCCGAAAGCAGCGATATCTTCATGCGCTTCTTCAAGATGGCTTTGACGAAACTGATTTCCACCTACGTCCTCACCGATGGAGAACCCACCTGCGGCGTGCCGAGAGCCTTCCTCCTGAACCACATCACCGGAGCCTTCGTGGAAATGGTCCAGTGGTGGGTCAGACGCGACATGAAAGAAAGCCCCGAAGAACTGGACCGCTGCTTCCAGGCAGTGATTAATCCGCTGTTATAAATTTGCTGTTTCAACTCTATATAGAAAGGCAGCTTCCTGTGCGGGGAGCTGTCTTTTTAGTTCATAGTGAGCAGCTCGCAGTTCACGGGAGGTCATTCCGTGTAAAAAGCTGTACATCGGGGTTAATGGTTAATCGTCGGGCGGCTTTGTTCCTAAAGGAAACTGTCTTACGGGAAACTGTACATTGAGGTTAATAGTTAATCACCGGGCGGCTTTAGTCCAAAAGGAAACTGTCACACTGGAAAACTGTGCATTGGGGTTAATGGTTAATGGCCAAAAGATGTGAAGCAGATGATGGGCTGACTGACGAAAGATTCCGGGACAATTGCCTCTATCGGTACGCGAAAAGGCTCCCCTCGCGAGGGGAGCTGTCACGAAGTGACTGAGGGGACGGCCTGCACATATGAGAAAAAATTCAGCCGGCACAATCGGGAGCCAAAGGCCCCATATATACTCTGCGGCCGTCAGGCCGCCACCTTCACGGGCCACGGAGCACGGACCACGACTGGGATAGATATAAAAGTCGGTCATCACCTGTATGAGCCAGGGCCCCATACATACTTCGCCCGTCAGGGTACACCTTCACGAATCACGAACCACGAACCACGACCCACGAATCACGACCCACGAATCACGACCACGACAAATGACAAAAACCGTAGGCCAGGACAGTTTCTCCCCCCCATATATACTTTCGCCGCGAAGCGGCGCACCTTCCCGACTACCCCGAGATTCCCGATAACCCCGACATCCCCGATTCAAAAGTTGCTTCACCTCCAGCTTCCTTTTCAATGTATAATCTGCTCTGCCAGAATCTCCATATATACTCCGCCCGCAGGGCGCACCTTCACGAATCACGAACCACGAATCACGACTATGCCCGATGACACAAATCGTAAAAATCGATGATGACCAACCCCCATATTTCCCCTTCCCTGACGGCCGATTTTACGCTATAATGATAAAAATATAACAGGTTTTGCCCAATGAGAAAGAGGGGCTTGACCCTTTGTTGAAAAAGGTGTATAGTATCCTTTAACCATCAATCTGTTATTGAAATTTTTCTATTTAAGGAGGAAATAATGGCAACCTACATCAATGAACCGGCACATACCTTTAATGAATACCTTCTCATCCCGGGTTATTCCGGAACCAACTGCATTCCTGCAAATGTTTCCCTGAAAACCCCGCTGGTTAAATTCAAAAAAGGTGAAAAGCCGGCCATTACCCTGAACATCCCTATGGTTTCTGCTATCATGCAGGCCGTATCCGGTGAAAAACTGGCCGTAGAACTGGCCAGAAACGGCGGCGTTTCTTTTATCTATGGTTCCCAGACTCCTGAAGAAGAAGCAGCCATGGTTGCCAGAGTCAAAGCAAAGAAAGCAGGCTTCGTGCCCAGCGATTCCAACCTTTCCCCTGAAAATACCCTCGCTGATGTCCTCGCACTGAAGAGAAAGACCGGTCATTCCACCATTGCCATTACCGAAGACGGCACGGCAAACGGCAAACTGGTCGGCATCGTTTCCAGCCGTGACTATCGCGTGAGCCGCATGAATATTTCCGAAAAGGTCAAATTCTTCATGACCCCGGTAGACAAGCTGGTCAAGGCTAAATACGGCATCTCCCTTTCCGAAGCCAATGACCTGATCTGGGACAAAAAGATCAATTCCCTGCCAGTCCTCTATGAAGACGGCCGTCTCTATGGTTTCGTATTCCGCAAAGACTACGATTCCCATCAGGAAAACCCGAATGAACTGCTGGACGACCAGAAACGTTTCATCGTAGGTGCAGGCATCAATTCCCGCGATTATGAAGAACGGGTTCCGAAACTGGTAGAAGCAGGAGCAGACGTACTCTGCATCGATTCCTCCGAAGGCTTCTCCGAATGGCAGAAGATCACCCTGAACTGGATTCATAAGAAATACAATGGCAAAGTCAGAGTCGGCGCAGGCAATGTAGTCGACCGTGACGGATTCCTGTTCCTCGCCAGAGCAGGCGCAGATTTCGTCAAAGTAGGTATCGGCGGCGGCTCTATCTGCATTACCCGTGAAACAAAGGGTATCGGCCGCGGCCAGGCCACTGCCCTCATCGAAGTATGCCAGGCCAGAGATGAATATTTCAAGGAAACCGGCATTTACGTACCGGTATGCTCCGACGGCGGTATTGTTTATGATCACCACATCACCCTGGCTCTTGCCATGGGCGCAGATTTCGTCATGCTGGGCCGCTACTTCGCCCGTTTCGAAGAATCCCCGTCCCAGAAGAGAACCGTCAACGGCATGGTGGTCAAGGAATACTGGGGCGAAGGTTCCAACCGTGCAAGAAACTGGGGACGCTACGATCTGGACGGCTCCAAGAAACTGGCCTTCGAAGAAGGCGTTGACTCCTACGTTCCTTACGCCGGTCCGCTGAAAGAAAACGTGGAAAAGACCTGCGCAAAGATCAAAGCCACCATGTGCAACTGCGGTGCAGTCACCATTCCTGAACTCCAGCAGAAGGCAAAACTCACCCTCGTCTCCGCAACCTCCATCGTAGAAGGCGGCGCACATGACGTTATCCGGAAAGAAAAAGACGGCTCCGACCGCTGATTTTCCTCACCAAAAATGTAAAAAAGCTGTGGAAACAGAAAAATCCTGTTTCCACAGCTTTTTTGATGGCCGCTGCTTTGCCGCTGTTTTTCTATGATCTTACCTGCCCACGGCCAGCAGGGATATCCACCGGTAGGCCTTCTTATATATCAGAAGGAAAAGACCCACTTCCATAGGGAAACAGATCAGATTCTTGATCAGTCGTCCCAGAAAAATGGCAGAAGCCGCCTTGTCATAGTAAAGTACTAGCCACAGGGTATTAAGCCCCAGGTGGATCAAGACCATAATGACAAGGAACGGAATACACACATAGGGAAAGGTGATTTTCCTTCTGTAGAAGAAATAGCCGAAAATGAAGCCTGTAAGGAAATCGGACAGGGTAAAGCCGGGGAAAAATATGCTTGTCCCCACAAGAGCCGTGCCGATCAGGTTATCCAGCGCCCCCACCAGCCCCGCTTTCCATGGCCCATAGAGGGCCCCTGCCAGAGCCAGGGGCAGGAAACCGAAGGTAATCCTCACAAAAGGTGTCTGTATGGCAAAGACATAGGACAGAAGCACTGCCAGTGCCGTAAGAATTCCCAGAACCACCATTTCCTTTTCTCTATTTTTATGCATTATAAAAAGACCTCCTTCATGCAGAGCTGCATGGAAAGGGGTCTCCATGCAGCAGCGGGATGCAGCACAGGCACCGCAAGCTTCTGCTTTTCGTCCGGATGACAACTCCCCGTTCATCCGGCACTGGAGGAAAAGGACCAGCCTTTTCCTGCGCACCTGCACTTACTCTGCTAACTTATAAATTGGATACAGTATATCACTGCAGTGGAAAAATTGCAATCAAAAAAGCCGCCCCTAAGGCAGCTTTTTGATTAGTTACGCCATGGATTAATAAAGTTTGGCACCGGCAGGGATATGACGGTCTACCATGAGGAGGTGAAGCTTTTCTTCCCCTTCTTCTTTATGAATGGCAGAGAGGAGCATGCCGCAGGAGTCGATGCCCATCATCTTTCTTGGCGGCAGGTTCACGATGGCAATCAGTGTCTTTCCTACCAGTTCTTCCGGTTCATAGTAGGCATGAATGCCGGAGAGAATGATGCGGTCTTCTCCTGTGCCGTCGTCCAGAGTGAACTTCAGGAGCTTCTTGCTCTTGGGCACTGCTTCGCAGGCCTTGACTTTGACAGCGCGGAAATCAGACTTGCTGAAGGTATCAAAATCCACATAGTCCTTGAAGAGCGGTTCGATTTCTACTTTGGAGAAGTCGATAGGTTCATCATCTGCTTCTTTGGCCAGTCTTTCAGCTTCCTGGGCCGTCTTCTTTTCCAGTGCTGTTTCCGGTTTCATGGCCGGGAAGAGGAGGACGTCGCGGATAGAAGCGGAGTTGGTCATAAGCATGAAGAGACGGTCGAGGCCGATGCCCAGTCCACCGGTTGGCGGCATGCCGTATTCCAGAGCGGTCAGGAAATCTTCATCAATCGGATGCGCTTCGTCGTCGCCGTGCTTTCTTTCCTCCACCTGCAGTTCGAACCGTTTTCTCTGGTCAATGGGATCATTTAATTCGGAGAAGCCATTTGCCAGTTCGCGGCCATAAATGTAGGATTCGAAACGGATGGTGTAGCGCGGATCTTTCGGGTCCAGTTTGGAGAGAGGAGATACTTCGATCGGATGCTTTGTGATATGCACCGGCTGAATCAGGTGTTCTTCCACATAGGCATCAAAGCATTCGGAAAGAATCTTGCCGAAGCCGTCGTATTCGCCGTATTCCACATGGAGCTTGTCTGCAATGGCTCTGGCGTCTTCGATGGTCTGGCAGGCATCAAAGTCTTCGCCGGTGTATTTTTTCACAGCTTCAGCCATGGTAAGCCGCGGCCATGGCGGAGTAACGTCGATTTCCGTATCTTCATAGGTAAATTTCATGGAACCGTAGGAAGCCATAGCGCAGGCAGCCACGATCTGTTCTGTCTGGTTAATGACATCTTCGATATCACCATAGGCCTGGTAAGTTTCGATGGCAGTGAATTCCGGATTATGACGGGTGTCCATGCCTTCATTTCTGAAGTTTCTGGTAATTTCAAAAATCCGTTCATAGCCGCCGACCAGCAGTCTCTTCAGGTACAGTTCCGGGGCAATGCGCAGGTACATGGTCATATCCAGGGCATTGAAATGGGTAGTGAAGGGTTTTGCATTGGCTCCGCCGTAAAGAGGCTGGAGTACCGGGGTTTCCACTTCCAGGAAACCATTGTCCGTGTACCATTTGCGGATAGCGCCCATCATGGCCGCTCTCTTGATGAAGGTTTCGCGGACTTCCGGATTCATGATGAGATCCAGGTATCTCTGGCGATAGCGCTGTTCCTTGTCAGTGAGGCCATGCCATTTTTCCGGCAGCGGACGGAGGGACTTGGAGAGCATTTCGAAATGGAGGACCCTGACGGTGAGTTCTCCGGTATGGGTGGTGAAGACAGTGCCTTCCACGCCCAGGATATCACCGATATCTACCAGTTTGAAAAGAGCCCATTCATTTTCCGGCAGTTCATCTCTTCTGAAATAAATCTGCATATCACCGCTCTGGTCGCGAAGCACGCAGAAAGCGGTCTTGCCCTGGCCGCGGCGGATCATGAGACGGCCGGCAATGCGAACGCGGGTTTCTTCTTTTTCCAGCTGCTCTGCATGGACGCGGATATCGGACGCATGATGGTCCCAGGCAAATTTATGGCCGTAAGGCTCTACGCCGAGGGCACGGATTTTTTCCAGCTTTTCGCGGCGGATGAGCATCTGATCATTCAGCTTCGGTCCCTGCTGGTTCTGATTCTGTTTCTCTGTCATTCCTTAACCTCATTTCCAAAGCATGAAGAATCATTCTTCAATGCTGACAATTTTGTACTTCAGGAGTCCCACGGGCGCTTCGACTTCCACAATCTGGCCCACCTTGGCGCCCACAAGGGCACGGCCTACAGGGGATTCATTGGAAATCAGTCCTTTGAAGGGATCCGATTCGGTAGAGCCGACGATCTTCACCGTCATCCGGCTGCCGTCTTCCGTATCTTCGATTACCACAGTGGAACCTACGTCGATGCGGTTTTTGGATTTATTTTCAATCACCTTGGCAGTACGGATCTTCTGTTCCAGATCGCTGATTTCACCTTCCAGAAATGCCTGGGCATTCTTTGCTTCATCATATTCGGAGTTTTCAGAAAGGTCGCCCATGGCGATAGCTTCCTTCAGGCGCTGAGCTACTTCCGCACGTTTGGTGGAACGGAGATAGTCCAGTCTCTCCTTCATTTTTTCAAGGCCTTCTTTAGTGACCAGAGTACTCTGCACTTCTGCCATAATTGCTCTCTCCTTTTTATTATTAATATATACCTATATAACGGTTTCAAAAACAGGTCTGTTTAATAGTATAAAACAGATTCGAAAGGGATGTCAATGATTTGATTCGAAAGGGTAAGTGTCAAGTTTTCCTCGGTAATTCATTTGACTGTCGATGATTACTATCTCCGTGGCTTCGGTTTTATCAGTATTTCTGTATAGCTCTGGCCAGT
>OMVW01000035.1 GCA_900314595.1 uncultured Dialister sp.
TTACTCCGAACAGGGTGAATAAGGCCCTATTTCCTTTAAACGCAATAGAGAAATTTCGATTTGGAAGCACTTTAGCAGCTGTTAAGTTAATGATATTGTTGTTAATAGTCAGCTTTTCCTTCTGCGGTATCTCTCTTGTAAGAAGATACATCTGCCAATGCAATGAGCCTGCCGGAAGCTCAGAAACTTGAAGACCTTCCTTCGCTGCTACCTGATTGGCAAAGATCTCAGGACAAACGGCCCAATAGTCGGAATCCCTGATAAAATCTGCAACCGAAAGGACATTATTCGTTTCCAGCCGGCAAGATGGAGTCGTACCAAATAGCGCCTTCCGCCATTTATCAACAGTCGCAAAATTACCGCCGGTAAAACGGATTTCCTTTTCCGGTGCCAAATCAGACGGATTGATATGGTAAGGGATTCCCGCATGACGGCTGCAGATAATCCGGGCCTCATCCGCCTTTACCAGAGAACAACGGACGCCCGAACGGTACGACTCATAGGCCACGAAACCGTAATCAATGAGATTGTGCTCCATCAGATCATAAGTGATGTGAGAATCACATATTTCCAGGGAAATATGACAATCCGGATGCCTCAGAAAAAACTGCTTCATGAAAGGCTGAAGGAAACTGTAATAATTGCCTTCATTACATGCGACCTGTATGGAATACTGCATATTTAACTGAAGAATCTTGGTTTCCTCAAAAAGATTCAGCCAGCGTTCAGCAATGGCAATGAAATTCAATCCCTGCCTTGTCAGCTTGATGGAACGCTGCCCCTTGGAGCGAATAAATAAGGGATAGCCGATTTCCTCCTCCAAATGCTTCAAGTGCGTACTGATGGCAGATTGGGAAATATGTAGATCCTCCGACGTTTTCGTAATGTTGCGCGTACGTACAAGATCAAGAAAAATATTGATATCCTTCTGCTGCATGATCAATCACCTCTTTTTCATCAGTATAGCATAAAACATAAGCATTGCACCGTACGTGAATCCTGGCTGCCGTGCAGATGCGCAGCAGTGGAAGGCTGCGGATTTTTCATTTTCCCATTAAAGCTCCGGGGTCCGAGTCACTCCCATCAGTGCCCCGGGATACAGACTTGCATCTTTTGAGGCAATTTTGCAGCATACCGCACGGGTACTGCGGGGCGCGGGGTAATCGGGTCGGTCGGGAAGGAGGCACTGCGCAATTCATGAAGCAGCGCGGATTTTTTTATTGGGCCCATGGAAGATGCCAGTTGCCAGTGGGGCCCATGGAATTTCCCGGAGACTCGCATGAAAGTTCCCAGTTGCCAGTGACTGGGTTCTTCGAAACTTTGAAATCTCAGTTGTCTCCGCAGCCTGTCATTGTCCGGGACTCGGGATGCGGGACTCGGGGTGGTGCGCGCGTCAACACTGGAAGCGCGCCTTTTTATACTTCTCCCACGAACCGGCAGTTCGTTCATATTCGAGGACCTAGTACATACAATGAGATATATAAAGGGAATGCGTTCTTATTATGCTTTCTTTTCATGCTTTAAGATGATAAACTAAAAGAGAAGGTTTATACTTCTTTCATATTTATCCGGGGTGACACTATGGGAATGAAGCCTGTTGATTTGAAGTTCGATGAATTTTTTGAAAAGTATTGCGAAAGATCTGAGACACAACTAAAGACAACTGATCCTTGCGCACTTAGATTTAAGAGAATTTTGAGCCTTTTCGAAATTTATCTGGGAAATAATTTCAGGGTGAAGGATTCTATATTTGGTACGTTTGGGAAACCGGATAATCTTTATGATGTTACAAGAGAACTTCCTTTTCGCAATTTCATTAGAAAATGTTGTAACGAAACATCTTTCAAAGCGGCTTTGTCAGAACTGGAAGATTTTGCATATAAATATGATCAGTGTATGCTGGAAACTGATGAGATTCAGTGGGGTAAGGATGCACTAATCACGCAGGAGAAATATATAAAAGCATCTCATAAAAAACGTATGCTGATAGAAGCTGGTCCCGGCGCAGGAAAGACGTGGGCACTTGTTCAAAAATTGCTGTACATGATTGATCCCGGAACGAGAAATTCGATTTTACCGGAAACGATTCTGGTACTGACTTTTTCTCGTGCGGCTTCCGCTGTTATACGGAGTCGGCTGAAAAAGATGGCGGAAGAAAAGTACCCGGATGCTCTTTATGATAATATCCAGATTGCTACAATTGATTCCTATGCATCTTCGCTGCTTCGCGCAATGAGTGAGGATAATCGTTTTGCAGAAAGTATCAGCGAATATTTGAATAATAGTGCCGGACATTTCTATGACTGGTACATTAATGAGGCTTATCAGGGGTTAAAAAAATCCTTTGAGAAGGACCCGGAAGGTCTCAATATCGTGAAGCTTTCAGGCTTAAATTATATTGCTGTTGATGAGGTGCAGGATATTAATGGAATCCGGGCTGACTTCATTTTACAGATGCTGAAGCAACTTCCCAAAGATTCAGGTATTTCTGCTTTGGGTGACCCCTGTCAGGCCATATATGACTTTGATCAATTTGATGATTTAAATTATTTTTCTTATTCCCGCACAACGGCAGTTGAATTTTTCAATCAGTTAAAGAAAATTACCGGAATGAAACATTACTGCTTTATGGGGAATCATCGTTCGCATCTATCTATTAACTCAATGCTGAATTGGGCCCGCACGCACCTTACTTGTTCCTATGGATCTACCTATGCGGAATCTAAATTGCAAGAATGCTTTGACCGGGTAAATAAGATAACCATAGAGGAACTTTCCGACAGTGTAATGTGGGTTAAAAATGTAAGCAGAGCAATTGGAGAAAAAAGTACAATAGCCGTTCTGGTTAGAAGTAATGACAGGGCTCTTCTGATTTATGATTTATTTCATAAGAATGACATACCTGTTTTCTGGCAGCGTAGAAGAGGATTTAACAATTATCTGGCTGGCTGGATTGGATACTTTTTCCGTGAATATGAAGACGCCTATATTGGAAAAGATTCATTTATCTCTGAGTTCAACAGGATTTTTAAATCGGAAAAAGCAAAAATTCTTCTGCGAGCCGGTGGAAATGATCCCGAAAAATACTGGGAAGCACTTGAAGGGTGTCTGGATATAGATGAGCCCAGAGAAAAATATGCTGTAGAGAAATTGCTCCTTGATTTATATCGTAATGCACAGTATGTCAGAGAAGATTCCAGAATTTTGTTTTCCGGATTAGTTCCTGACAGCCGGATTATCATTAGTACAGTTCATCAGGCAAAAGGACGGGAATATGATTATGTCTATCTCTGGGATGAAATAATTAAACCAAGAGATGATTATGATTATTTTGCTGAAGAAAAGTTGATGGAGGAATGCAGGGTAGCTTATGTAGGCATGACCAGGCCAATTAAGGGGATAGCAGTGGTTACAAACCCCAATAAATATTGGGGATTTAAAATCAGAACAATTCCTAAAAAATCAAGAAGCTCTCCCCGCCTTGGTCGTCTGAATAAACTGGCTGCCAAAATGGGCGATAAAAATGGTGTAAGTAGAATTGAAGTGGGTTATGATGAGGATTTTGAGCCCGAGTCTTTTGCCCGTTACCCTCAAGTTCAGGATTTAATTCATGAGTTAGTGCCGATTGGACAGTTGTTGAAGCTGGAAAAAATCGGCAGGGGACTTTATAAAAAGACTGCTGAAACCAGATATGAATTGATTTTGGAAAATCAAACGGACGGGAAAATTCATTTGGCTGAAACTTCGCCGATGTTTCAAGAGGATTTACGGGTTTTACTAAACCATTGGACCTGCAATGGAATCTGGCCTGCTTATTTCTATAATATCTACGCTAACGATCTGATTACATTCATTTCCCCGCAGGATGCCGGAGATGGAGCCAAAAAATTCGGCAAATGCAGCATCTGGAACGGTATTGATGCTGTCGGACTGGGGACAGTGGATTAAGCATTTTATAGGGAGACTGCTATGGCAGATATGAATCAGTATTATGAGGCCCGAAAAAAAATAATCGGAATTCTCCGAAAGGACTTTATCGGCCCGATAGAAGAAAAGGAAATCCTCCATGAGTATCCGGGGCAATATTACCTGATGGGAAAGCTTTATCCCAAAGATGAAGGCGGATTTCAGGCTGAAAAAGACGATGAATCTTTAAATGAACCGGTAGAAGAATCTAACGTGGAAGATACGGATACAGTACTTCCTCTGACCAATACAACAAAGCCTGCAGCTGCCGGAATCACTTTTGCACTTAGCAGTAAAACAAAACATATAAAGTGTCATATTACATGGGGACATTATTTACGCAGTTCTGATGATTCCATAAATGATTCTTCAGAGAATAAGAAACCGGTCCACTCCTGGCAGCGTATCCCGGAAAGCACGGATGTGGACTTTGAAATCAAGGGTCGGGGGAGACAATGCCTGGAGAAAATGGCAGGCAATGGATTGAAAGTCCGGGCAGACTGGTATTATATGCCTGAAGAAAATGACACAATAACCATTATGAGAGTTACCCTGATCAACAATTGGACTGCAGGAGAAAACAATGATAAAGATCTCTATGCAGAGCATATCCTTTTTCAGGTTTCCATGAAGGTCACTGCAGATAAATTGGATTCTTTTGTTCCTCTTTTGAGTGACGCGGCGTTGTCTGATGATTATGAAGCGCAGATTATGTCTCTCCTTTACCGCCGGTATCGCTGCTATGCTCAGGGACACGGCTGTGCTGTTTCATGGGATGAAGGGGAGGATAGACATCCCTCCTATATTCAGATGGATTTTTTCCCACAGTATGAGCTTCTTCAAATCAAGCCTGCTGATTTTGGTAATCTTTCCATATTGAGCATGAAATATCTTGCCTATGGGAAGGCGGAACAAATACTGCCATTACTGGATGAATTCCTGCATCGCTATGAGCTCTGGATTTCTGAAAAAGAAAAGGAGCTCCATTCCCTGCAAGAAAAATATAAAGCGGCAGGAAAAATCAATCTGGATCATTGCAGGCAGGCTCTGAAACTTATGAGGGAAACAGCAGCTCTTCTTAAAAATTCTGCAAAAGGGCCGGATACCATGCCCTGGAAGGCTTTTCAGTTAGCCAATGAAGCAATGTTCCTGCAACGGGTACAGACTCTGAAAAACAGAGGGGAAACGATTACTCTCGAAAAAGAAGAAACTATTCGGTGGTATCCTTTCCAGCTGGCTTTTATTCTTCATGAAATTCCGTCCATTATCAATCCCAGGCATAAAGCCCGTAAGATTGCCGATCTACTCTGGTTTCCTACAGGAGGCGGTAAAACGGAAGCATATCTGGGGATTTCCGCATTTACCATCCTTCTTCGCAGGATGCGTCATCCCGGCCGGACCGGAGTGGCTGTCTTTATGCGGTATACACTTCGTCTTCTGACCCTTCAGCAATTCCAGAGAGCGGCCATGATGATTATTGCCTGTGAAAAATTAAGACAGGATTACCATTTATTTTCTGAACCGGTATCTATCGGTCTGTGGGTGGGGGCCAATCAGACACCGAATGAACTCCGCAGAGCTATGGAATGGATCAGAAACCAGATAAAAAACGGAAAAGGACTTGTTTGTCCCTGGTGCGGAAAAGATATCAGGGAAGAAGACTTCAGTTTGAATGATTCTCATCTGGAAATCCATTGCTCCAACCCCGGGTGCATAACCCATGATTTCGCAGAAGGGCTTCCTTACCAATTTGTTGATGAAGATTTGTATGAGAATCCGCCCGATTTTCTTGTCGCTACAGTAGATAAATTTGCACAGCTGCCCAAGAATGAGAAACCTGCGGCTCTTCTCGGAATTCAGGATCCGGATCAGCCCAATCCGCCGGATCTGATTATCCAGGATGAATTGCATCTGATTTCAGGTCCGCTGGGATCTGTAACCGGCCTTTATGAAACAATTATTGATGCCCTTTGTACTACTAAGGATGGAATACCCGCAAAAATTATTGCCTCTACAGCTACTGTAAAAAATGCCAGGCAGCAGATTGGTGCACTTTTCGCCCGGGATTATTTCCAGTTCCCTCCGCAGGGACTGGAATCGGATGATTCTTTCTTTGCGGTGAAATCATCCCGTGATGAAAGTCCCAGCCGATTGTACTGTGGAGTTATGGGCAGCGGGGCAACCCCGACAACCGTGGGAATCAGAGTACAGGCTGCCCTTCTCTATGCCTCCAGACTGCTGGAAAAAGAGGGCGTCTCACCGGAAGTTCTGGATAATTATTGGACCATTGTAGGTTATTTCAATACACTCCGTGAACTGGGTGCCAGTGTTACACAATATAATGACGATGTCAGAAATCGTTTTCATTTCCTGTGTAACTCAAAATTTGCAGGATTATATCCGTCTATGAAGAATCATCGATTCCCGGATATCCTGGAAGAACTGACAAGTCGTAAATCAGGTGCCGAAGTGGCGGCAACCCTCCGAAATCTGGAAAACAAATATGAAAGGGGCAGCGGCAGTGTCATTGATTGTGTGATGGCAACCAACATGCTCTCCGTTGGCGTGGATATCAGTCGGTTAGGAATTATGGTAGTAGCCGGCCAGCCGAAATCAAATTCTGAATACATTCAGGCAACAAGCCGTGTCGGTCGAAATAAGCCCGGAATTGTAGTGACTACGTATTCAGGCACTCATTCCAGAGACCGAAGCCATTATGAGCAGTTTATGAAATATCATTCTTCCCTTTATCGCTATGTGGAATCCAACAGCCTGACACCCTATTCCGACCGGTGCAGGGATAAAGGACTGGCAGCTGTTTTTATCGGACTCTGTCGTTACCTGGATAAGGACCTCCGTGGAAATACATCTTTAGACCGGTTCAAGCCGGGATCCCGAATTCAAAAGCAGGTTGCTGATATTATTCTTCGCCGGGCAGAAACCATTTATCCCGGAAATGAAGAAATACTGGATGAAATCAGGGATGAAATAGACAATATTGTGGAAAACTGGGAAGAAAGGATGGCTTCCTGCAGATATTACTTTAAATACAATGATGCAGCGGGGAGCCTGATTCAATCGGATACGGCAGATGATCCTTTTGCCATGATGAACAGTATGAGAAATGTGGACCATGTTTCCAATGTTTATATGAGGTGAAGTGATGAGGAGAGGAAACCGCGTTAAGATTATTTTGCCCCCGACACCCGTAAGTGGGCAGAATTCTTCAGTTGATCAAATTATAGGCCAGATCCGTAAAAGCCAGTTTATAACCACATTTGGACCGGGGGCCGTTGTTAATTTCAAGGATTATTCCTGCGTGATTGGTGCACCCTATGAACCCAAATGGGAAGACCATGGCAGAGTCATTCATGACAGAAATCTGGAACGGCTCCTTCATGTCAGTGAATTCAAGGAACCACCTGTCATTTCTGACAGCAGCCCGAAAGCAGAATATACGGAAAAAGATTTGATTGCTTATAGATTCCCGAAATGGTGCTATTGCAAGAAATGCGGAAAACTGGCGGAGGCCAAATACCTGCAGTCATCGAATGATCCTACCCGCTGTGCATTCTGTCATGAAAAACTGATACCGTCCCGATTTCTCATTGCCTGCGTCAATGGCCATCTTGCCGATTTCCCCTATGAATGGTGGGTCCATAATGGGGAAAAATGTCCTTACCCTCACGTCGGGAATCGGGAACATAAACATTATTTACAAATAGAATTCAGTGGAGATACAGGTGATCTGGCAAGTATTCGGATTACCTGCCCTTCCTGCAATGCCACAAGAACCATGGCAGGCGCTTTATCTCCTGCCATGTTCAAGAACTATCACTGCCACGGTGAAAGGCCATGGCTTGGAAACCGCTCCGAACTCAATGAAAAAGATTGCGAAGCAAAAGTAAAGCCGCTCCAGCGAAGTGCTTCCAATATTTATTACTCGGTTACGAAAAGTGCGCTCACCATTCCGCCCTGGTCAACGGAAACAGCCTCTGCCGTTTTAAAACATCCGAATATGGAATCATTTTACAATCAGATTCGGAATGACCCGGTTAAGCTGGAAGATTATTTCAAATCGGATCCATTCTTTGCCAGAGTACTGCGTCATATGAGTGCGAGCACTCTGGCCGGGCAGATCGATTCTATTTTGAAAATTGACCGGCAGCCTTTGCAGAATTTCGATTTCCGACAGATGATGGAAGATGAGTATGGCGCTTTGACTGGCGGAAATCGGAATGACGAACTTTTTGTCACAGAAAAAGTGGAAGTACCCGACTTGTTTGAAGATTATATAGAAAACTGCGTCAAAGTAAGAAAACTCCGGGAAGTGCTGGCTCTTGTCGGATTCTGGCGCATTTATCCCGTTGCACCGGATCCGGGCAAAAAGGAATTTGAAGGATATGAGGACCATCAGTTTTACCCGGAAAGACCGGAATGCATTCCATCAGTTCCTGTCGATTCCACCTGGCTCCCTGCGGTATCCATGCTTGGGGAAGGCGTATTTTTGACGCTTAAGGAAGATAAAGTCCATCTTTGGGAAGAAAAGAATGGACACCATTATTACGAGATGAGAAAACGGCTGTATTCCAGTCCCTTCAAGATGGAAATTCAGGAGAAATTTTCACCCCGTTATGTCCTGCTGCATACTCTGGCTCATCTCCTGATCCGTCAGATGGTAACGGAATGCGGATATTCGGAAGCCTCCCTGAAAGAACGTATCTACAGTACCTATCCGGGACGGGAGTATCCTATGGCAGGAATCCTGATTTATACTTCCTCTCCTGATTCCGATGGAAGCCTGGGCGGGCTTGCCCGGCAGGGAGATACGGAATCCATGAAATACAATCTCCTCAAAATGCTGGAAAACGCTTCCTGGTGCTCATCGGATCCGCTCTGCATTGAATCCAAAGCCCAGGGATACCAGTCTTTAAACTACGCTGCCTGCCATGCCTGTACGCTCCTGCCTGAAACCTGCTGTGAAGCGTTTAACTGTCTCCTGGATAGAGGCGCCGTAGTTGGAACCTTTGATAACACTGTTGAGGGATATTTTAACGATATACTCTATAATCTAATGGCGTGAAGGTCAAATTATTGTAATTCTTAGAAGAACCTATGGAAACCGGTAAGGAAAGTGAGCATATGGCAGGGAATAAGATGAGTATCGAAGATGACTTACGACTGAAAGAACTGCAGAATCAGTATCATGTATACGTAGATACTTATGTTTTACATAAGAGCAGGGGAAAGGGCAGAATTCTTGGCTTCTCCTCGAACGGGCCGGGAGAATATCAGGTAGAAATATGGTTTACTGCTAAAAAGGCTTCATATCAAAGTAAGTTTCCGTATGCATTTGATGTTGGCACATTAACTCTTTATACGGGGGAGAAACCATCAAATAAAGCTGTCCAGGTTAAAACAGAGAAAAAGCCGGTTCAATCCGGACCTGCCAAAAAGCCGTCACAACTCGAACCCATTAAGAAGCCGGTTTCTCCGGAAGCACCCGGGGATTCAAGTCAGCCCGAAAGACAAAAGGAATGGGCTCAACCCCTGACCGAAAAGAAAATGGAACCATCAGAAACTGATATTATATATGTTGCGAATGTGACACTGCTGGCACTCCAGAATAAATATAAAATCAAGGAAGGCAAACGTGTCTTTCATACAAAATTGTTAAAAGGCGGAACAATTAAAAATTTTGAAACAATTATTGATGCTCGTAATTCCGTTTCGTATCGTATTTATATTCACATGGATGATACGGAGGAAAATAAGGCAGTCAAGTTTATATTTCCTCTGATATTTGAAAATGGACTGGTCCGCAGGGAAAGGGCTGCTGACGTCCGGCTTAGAGAAAAAGGATCTAATGCCTTAAAAGAGGTCGGAGAAGAGAAAACTGATAAAACCAATCAAACAGATTCTGTCCCTCATAAGGATATATCTGACGTCAAATTGAACGATCCCATTTTTATTGAAAATTGCGGATGGGGATACGTCAGAGAATTTGCGAATCAAATGTATCATTCTATTACAGATCAAAAAGGCCTTATCATACAGATGGAATTATCGCACATCTTTCTGACCAAAGATTCCTGGGAAAAACGCTGCCTCAAAGATGAAATCAAGACCGCTCAAGATGTTGAAAATGAGACAAATAAAAGTTTGGAAAGAGCGAAACTCATAGCTGCGGAATTAGGATATGGTACAAAAGGATCCGCAGGCGGCATTCATTTGACAAGGCATGAGGAACTATTGAAAGCGGTTAATGACCAGTGCGCTTTTTCGACGAACTATATCGAATTTTTAAACGATGATGAAATAGAACTTCTTCTTTCCGGAAATACTGTAAAAAAAGAAATACCTTCCGGGGAACTTGAGGGTAAAGTATCATTAGAAATTGCCTCTAAAATTGTAAATTCTCATGATAATACTGTTTATTCCGGCGGGATTGTCCATCTTTCCGGTCAATCTTCTACCCTTCCCGATGGCTGTAGAGAAGTCCGATATTTAAATGTTTCCTTCCATAACAAGAAGCAGCTTGAAGCTCCTGACTTGATCAGGTTATTTTCGAATTTAACCAATAGCGGGCTGACTTCATTGAATGATTTGAGCAAGACGAAAATCTTATCACTGCTTAATCAGGGAAAGGTTATATCAAAAAAAGTACTCTATATATGGAACGGTATTGGTATAACGGTATCCTCCATTGACTCCTCATATTCACCGCGATATGCACTTGAAGCCATAATTGGGCAGGCGAGTACGAAATTCTTATCATGGGTTAACAATGAGAACCTGTGGAATCTGATTCAAGGGGAGGAAATACATTACGGCGGCAATATATACTCTATAAATAACGGAATTTTATATCGCAGAAGTAAATATCTGCCTCAAATTCCGGCAGAAGCAGTCACATTTATCCGGCCTTCAGATATAAAGTCAAAAGACACTTATTTGACTCAGGAATCCTTAAGTAAAAAGCTGAGGAAAAAGGAGATAACACCGGAAGTATCCTTATTTGAAGGAGCACAAGGTATGGATGACCACCTGGCGGATCAAATAATATCATTGGATTCTTTGTCTATGGACACAGAGAATAATGAAGCAAACGACCTCCTGGAATATTTTGACTCCGTATCCTTACTCAAGATCCTGCGGGGCCTCTGCAGCATTAACCCGAACTATCTGGAAACTTTTACAAGGAATGATTTGATTCAGCTGATAATAAAACGTTCGGTTACAGTAGACGGGAAGCTATTTAGACGAAGGAATTCCAGACTCTATTGGGAATATCAGAAACAATAGCTGTATGAGCCCTTGCCTGAAAACATATTTTAATGAAGTTAACGGCATTTATAATCGATAATTGGGCAGTAGGAGACGTCCTGAAATCATATGGACGCCTCTTTTTATTTTGGGGGCCAATAAAGCCGCCGGTTACCGGAAATTCTTCATTTAATCACAGGAAATTTCCAAATTTCCTATTAGAAAGGTTTTTTAGAATCAAGTAAATGCAGCATCCTTTAATCTCATGAAATCGTGATTATCGTGTGTATCGTGGCTGTCCTGAGGCTAAGCGGCAAAAGAAGAAGGCTTCGAATTTTTCGCTCCCATGTAAGTTCCCAGTTTCTAGTGACCATTACCCTGCGAGGCATCAGGCGATTCGCTTTCCGTTCATCGGAAAGAATCGGCTGTCATCGAATCGTTACTTGTATTGGTATGTTTGCCATACTAATGATAGACAGTTAATTTTATATATCTTTATGTCTAAAAAGATATATCTAAATGACAACGGACGATAGATTGTTTATTTTATGGTATTATTATATAAAAGTATTCTCGTTCATTTGTTTCTTGTATTGTCATATGGAGCAATTAATGGATACCATTACTACCTTTAAATTAGGAGAGCTTTTCTGTGGTCCCGGTGGTATAGCTTATGGAGCTATGCATGCACAGAGTGATGATGGAAAATTTAATATTACCCATGCCTGGGCTAATGACTTTGACCCAGATACTTGTGAGACCTATAGAAAAAATATCTGCCCAGATCATCCGGAATCCGTGCATTGTATGGATGTAAGAAAACTGGATATTAAATCTCTGGGGCAGATTGACGCTTTTGCTTATGGATTTCCCTGCAATTCATTTTCTAATGTCGGGGAGCATCAGGGACTGGCCAATGAAAAATTTGGACAGCTTTATTGGTATGGTATTGAGGTGCTTAGAGAATATAAGCCTAAGTGGTTTATTGCGGAAAATGTCAGCGGCATTAGAAGTGCCGGTTCCGGTGATTTCAAGATCATCTTGAATGATATGCGTGAGTCTGGCTATAAATTGGTCGTAAATCTGTACAAAGCAGAGCAGTATGGGGTTCCTCAGACCAGACATAGAGTTATCATCGTTGGAATTAGAAATGATCTGGATGTAGAATTCCATGTTCCAGATCCGGCACTGTATGCTGATTGTGATATTTCAGCAAGAAAGGCATTATCCAATATTCCAGCGGATGCTCCGAACAATGAAGTTCGCAAATTGGCGGCTAAAGTTACAAGACGTTTGTCATATATTCGCCCGGGTGAAAATGTCTGGCAGGCAGAAGAAGCAGGACGGCTGCCGGACGAATTAAAGATTCATACAAAAACTAAAATCAGTCAGATTTATAGAAAACTGGATCCTGACAAACCAGCTTATACAGTTACCGCATCAGGCGGCGGTGGTACATTTATGTATCACTGGACTGATAGAGAACTGACGAATAGAGAAAGAGCAAGAATCCAAACATTCCCAGATAGTTATGAATTCGTAGGAAAATATTCATCCGTCAGAAAGCAGATAGGCATGGCAGTACCATGCAGACTTTCCAATATAGTTTTGACAGCAGTATTAAACAGCTTTGCAGGTATTGAATATCCTTGGGTTAAACCAAATCTGAAAGAATAATTTGTGAAATTTAGCTAGGTTGATTTGCGAGGAATTGCTTATGCTGAACTATTGGTGGGTAACTAGGCCTAAGAGAAAGCTCGATAGTATTCCGGAAGTATTGGCTGCTTTTGCGGACATTTCCTTGAATCAGGAATGGGAAGGTCAGCGCGGAACACAGCTTAAGTATGAAGAAGCTCTTGAAAAAGCTGGATTGAAGCGTGTAGGCCAAAGACGAGATCAGAGCGGATCCGGCGGAAGAACTTATCAAGCATGGCTGGAATCATTAGGGCTCATTTTCCATCAGGCACAGACTAAGCAGATCAAATTAACCTTAGCAGGTGAAGCCATTATGAATGGTGAATCCCCTGTTAAAATTTTAACGTGGCAGGTATTGAAATATCAGTTTCCATCTGCCTTTTCGGTAAGCCGCGGAGTCCAGGTTAATCCTCGCTTCAGAATCCATCCGTTTATTTTTTTACTAAGATTAATGGATGACAGCCGGATTCAATACTTAACACAGGATGAAATCGCTAAAGTTATTGCAGTGGAAGCAGAAAATGAAAGCGATCGCTGCTATGAGTATATAGTCGAAAGAATTCTACAGTATCGCAGCTATGGAGACAGCTGCCTGGATAAAGATTTCTTCATCAAATATAAACCGTCGAAGGGTTCAGTAAATCCTTCTCATCCTTATAGTCATCTGCAGGATTGTGCAAATACGATGGAGAATTGGCTGGAATATACACAGCTTGCTAAAAGAGATGATGATAAGCATCTTGTCATCCTGGATGAAAAGCGGGATGAAGTAAAAGCAATTCTAAATCAGAAAATCCCATTTGTTGACCGTCCCGACAATCATGAATTTTATCAGAGAAAATATGGATTAGATCCAGATCATCGCAAAGATACCCGGAATCTGGAAAAAACAAAGACAATAACTGCCAGAACAATAGCTGAAATGAAGATTAAGCAGGCATATATTCGTATTGCCATTAAAAAGCCGATTTTCAGCCTTACAACTGAGATTATTGATGAAATTTCGGACGATACAGGAATTACTGACACATTAGTTGAAGATATTATTCGAAAGAATTATCCCCATGGATCCATCGGTGCTTTTATGGCATCCTACTTTGAGATGGCTTTCAAAGGCACTGAAGAAGCAGTTGATTTTGAAAAAGCAACAACTGAGATTTTTGATAAAGTCTTTGGCTATAATGCAACTCATCTGGGTCAGACAGGAAGCAAATCTGCACCTGACATTCTGCTGATTTCTGATTCAGAAGGTTATCAGTCGATTATTGATAATAAGGCATATAGCAAGTACAGCATTACCGGTGATCACCATAATCGGATGGTCCAGAACTATATCCGGAAGATTGGAAACTATAGTAAATGTACTTATCCCATCGGATACTTTGCTTATATCTCTGGGGGATTTATCAATACATTTGATTCACAGGTTCAGAAAGAAATTGAAGAATCCGGCGTAAGCGGTTCCGGTATTACTGTTTCTAATTTCATTAAGATGATTGAAAATCAGACATCCGGCAAGGTTAAATATTCTCATCGTGATCTTCGCACTATTTTCAGCATTGGAAGGCAGATTCGACTGACAGATATAGAAAATCCGACCAGAATCTACAAAGATGTACCTGAACGAAATGCTTCTCTTAGAAAAGCCAGTGATTTGAATCATTCTTTTGGTGATGATAATGGATGATTTAACACCTGAGCAGCGTCATAAAAACATGACGCATATTCGAAGCCAGGATACAAAACCGGAAGTTAAGCTGCGAAAAGCTCTTTGGAAAAGAGGAATCCGATATAGGAAGAATTATAAACTGCTTCCTGGAAAACCAGATATTGCTATTACTCGATTTCGCATTGCTGTATTCGTAGATGGGGATTTCTTTCATGGGAAAAATATTGAAAAGATAAAGACCCAGGTAAAATCCAATAGAGAGTACTGGATTCCTAAAATTGAAAGAAATATAGAAAGAGATAAGCAGGTTAATGATGAGTTGACAGAATTGGGATGGCTGGTACTCCGTTTCTGGGAAAGTGATATCAAAAAAGACTTGAAAAATTGTGTTTCAAGTGTACTTGAGTATTGTATAAAATAAAAGTCAATTTTTAGCGCTGTTAAGTGTGAATATTTGATTTGCTGTTTTAAAAAGCCCGAGGATTCGGGCTTTTTGCTTTTCCTGCTTTCCAGCAGCCAAATGAAGCGATTTTACGGACCGTGATTAGAAGAGGCCGGGTTGGTCGTATTCTATTTTTTCTTTTTTGTCGTTCCGGCCGGCCGGGCGGGGCGGCTGGCTGGGGGAGTCGGATCCGGTTTCGTGATCTTTGATGAATGGGGCGGTTTTTTCTTTTTTCAGTGTGATTCCGTAGTTTTGCAGACGCAGGATATGAAGTCAGAGGTTCTTAGTTTCTTTTTCTTTGTCATGACGCAGGAGATGAAGCCGGTGAGGGTTATTTCTTTTTCGGGCGGCATTTTTCCAAAGATATATCCGCTGCCTGTCCTGATGGAGGGTACTTTCCGGGAGTACCGGATGAGGGAGGCGTAGAACCAGTCTTTGAGCCCGGGCCGGCGGAGTGTATGGGTGAATCCTCCCTGCTTCAGTGATTGTATGGTGAAGAATCGTTCGTCTCCGGCTGCGAAGCAGGCTGAGGGGGTAATGGGAAATGGCGGGAAAGCCGCGGGGAGGGAGACTGGGAACTGGTAACTTTAATGGAAAATTTTGTGATATGATAAAAATAAAAGTAAAATTAAATGGAAAGGAGGATTTCTATGAAAGGGAAATTATTGATCGGTCTGGCGCTTCTGGGCGTTTTGGGGTTTTTACCGGTGGAGGCCAGGATGCCGGAGCCTGCATCGGTTCCGGCGGAGTTGAAGGGGACCCATCCCCACAGCCCGGCGGTTTCGAAGTACTACCTCCAGGAGCTGGTGGATAAAAAGCTCATGACTCCAGAAGAAGCGGAAAGGACCCAGGTGTACCTCATTTTCAGACATGCACGTCGTATGCAGGACTTAAAAGAAGTGCAGGGCATGAGCCGCGAAGAACGTCGGGCCGTGATGAAACACAAGAGAGAGCTTCGGGGTAATCCTCTCGTGGAATACGCAGACCGCTGCGGACTGACGCTGGAAAGGGCCAGAGAACTCATGGACCTCATGCACGACTCTGATAAAGGAACAAAATACTACGAGAAAAGTCAGATGAAATAAAATTTTCCGCCTAAAAAGTGGCGCCCGTCCGGGCGCCACTTTTGCGTGGGAATTTTGAGTCGTTTGTGCCGGGCAGCGAACCCGAAAGTCTTTGACCATTTAAGACATTTCTTCTAGTTTGTGCTTGACATCCCCTCACCGCATTCGCGGAGCTCCCCGCACTTCGGGGAGCTCGCTTTTTACGGATAGAGGCATTTGCGGTGAGTTTTTTTCGTCAGTCAGCCCTGTATGTGCCTTGTACGAAAGATGAACTCACCCGCCTTCGCTTCGCTCCGGCACCCTCTCAGCACTCAAGAGGGTGGGGCCCTGCAGCATGCTTTCTGTTTTCCTTATTTTCTACTTTTACGTATAGTGCAGGATGAACATAGGGCCGTCTCCTCGCCGCTTCGCGGAGTTCCGCCAGGACGTAACGTACTTACCGGTTATTGCAGTTTCGACTTGAATGAAAGACCGCCCCCTTCACCGCCTTCGGCGGAGCTTCCCCCGTAGGGGGACGCAGCGCGTTTCAGGGATAGAGGCATTTATTCCTTGTATGTTTCGTCAGTCAGCCTCATTTGTGCCTGGTATGATAGATGAACTTACCCGGCCGCTCCGCGGCTACCCTTTCAGCACTCGAAAGGGTGGTGACCGATTGTCAGGTTTTCCGTTTTCCTCATGTGTGCCTTGTACGGATAGTGCAGGATGATGATCTCCGGCGGCCGAAGGCCGCCGAATGGTCAGGCTCCCCCTTGGGGGAGAGGCGTCAGAGGGGGGAGGGATGAAAAATGGCGGGCTTCATAATTTTTTCGCCCGCCACCGCCCTGAGTCCCGATGTCCCGAGTCCCGGACAACGTACAGTCTCGAAGACAGCTGAGAATTCAAAGTTTCAAGGCTTTCAGTCCCTGATGTAAATCTGGCAGCTGGTAACTTTAATGGGAAATAAACAGAAATGATCGATTCTTCGAATCGATTCTGCCCTTTCAGGCCCTTCGGGCCAGCTTCCCCGCGGGGAAGCCTTACCGCTTACCGATAGAGTCGATTGTCCCGGGGATGTTTTGGCAGTCAGCTTCATTTTCGACTAAGAACGACAGATGAACCCACCCGCCTTCGCTTCGCTCCGGCACCCTCCCGGCACTCGGGAGGGTGGGGACCGATAGCATGCTTTTCATTTTCCTGATTTACTGCTTGAATGGATAGTGCAGGAATTCCATCAGTCTTCCCCCCACCGCTTCGCGGAGCCCCCTTTTCAAGGGTGGCTTGACTTTTGACCGCTTCGCGGCGGATGGGATCAATCGGAACTCCCATGCGAGCTTTGAAGAAAAAATCTATAAAGGGGCGCGGCTTTCCGCTGTCGCCGCGCCACTTTCACGATAGCCACGGTATCCACGCTAATCACGATCGCAAGAGTGTAAAGGATGCTGCATTCACTTGATTTTTAATACAATCATCTGATGGAATTTCTCGGAACTCGGAACTTTTATGGGAGGAAGTGTTTTCAGAATTCTACGATTTCTCCATCGGCCGGCATGACGTAGTTGGTGACGTTTCTTTCTGCCAGACGTCCTTTCATGGTGTATCTGGTCATGGAGGCATGGGCGACGTTGTCCATATGGGTGATGAAGATGGTGGATTCCGGGGCGGTCATGGATACGGAAGCGACATCTTCGTCGTTCATGATGAGGCGGCCGAAGTTTTCGAGTTCTGCGGCGCAGGCATTGACGGTGATGATTTCGGGATGGAATTTTTCGATGGTTTTCTGCACTTCGGGGTACCATATGGTGTCACCGGTGATGTAGAGGGTCTTTTCGTTTTGTGCCTGAAGGATGACGCCCATGGAGTCTCCACAGGGGATGACGGTACCGTGGCGGGCGGGTGTTTTGTAGAGTGTCATATTTCCAAAGGCTGTGCCTTCTTCGGAAAGGATGCGGAGGTCGGTGAAGCCGGATTTTTCAAATATTTCTTTATCTTTTTCGTTCTGGAGGAAGAGGGGAAGGTTTTTCGGAAGGTCTCTGCCCACGAGGCCTGTTTTGAGGTCCATATCCACATGGTCGGGATGGATGTGGGTGATGATGATGGCATCTATGCCGGAGAGGATTTCTTCTCTGGTCATGGGCAGGGGGCAGATGGGCATGGGGATTTCCATTTTCAACCGGTCGGGGGTGAGGAAGGGTCTTCCGGGAATGGAATTGAGGCTGCCCATAGAATATTGCGGGACAAGCCAGGGATCGAGGAGGAGGGTTTTCCCTGCATAGGTGATTTTGTTGGTGGCGTTTCGGATCTGCTGAATTTTCATGATGGGCTCCTTTTTGAACAGTTGGATTTTTCTTGAACACCGTGTACAATATTTATTATAGGGAGAAAATGGGGAAATACAATTGGCAGTTTGCTGTATTTGCCTGTTCTTTGACAGTCTGGCCGATGTGTGCAGAAAGGGGACTATGATGGTTGAGGAGAAGCTGGACCGGCGGAGTGCGTACAGCCGGATGGTGATTGAGGATACGTTTCTGGAAATGCTGAGGGAGGGGCCTTTCAGCCGGATCAATGTGGCAGGTCTCTGCCGGAGGGCGGATATCAGCCGGGGAACTTTTTATCTTCATTATGTGGATATTTACGATGTGCTGAATCATGTGCTGGCGAAAGCTCTCATGACGGCAGAGCAGGAGGGAGAGGGGGAGTCTTTCCTGTCCTTTCTGAAGCTTTCGAAGGAGGAAAATATCCGGGAAAAGCTGAGGGAGAATGGTTTTCTGCTTCCTGTGTGCCAGAGGATGGCGGATGATGAGAAATACCGGCCCCTTTTTCAGGATGAATCGATTTCTTCTCATGTGCTTCATTTCGTCTATTCTGCGGAAAGGGAAAAACTCGTGCCTCTGATGATGGAGTATTACGGGGTGAAGAAAAAGGTGGCAGAAATGATGTACCTTTTCGCCGTGGCAGGGGCTTATGCGGTGAATCGGGATCATAAATGGAAAAAGGATGAGGATTGGTATGAATTCCAGGAGGAACTTATCCGGATGCTGGGGAAATAAAAAATCATCGGAGGCCCCGACAGGAAAGTACAGGCCTTCCGGGAGCCCCTGAAAGGAAATCTGGAACCGGAAGCTTCTATGGGTGCCCCTGAAGGAAAATGGCAGCCGGGAACTTTAATGGGACCTATGGGGAAAATATAAAAAGGCGCGGCTTTCTGCTGTCGCCGCGCCACCTTCACGATAGCCACGTCAGTCAATCATCACGATCGAAAGAGGTTAAGGGATGCTGCATATATGTGATTTTAAATGCTCATCTGATGAGTCCTCCGGCAACTGGGAACTTTAATGAGAAATATAGAGATTATCGATTCCTCGAATCGATTTTGCCCTCTCACCGCTTCGCGGTGTTCCCGAGGGAGAGCACTTGCTTGCCGATAGAGACAATTTTGCCATGTGCCTTTCATTAATCAGCCTCATTTTCGACGAAGAACGACAGATCAACCCACCCGCCTTCGCTTCGCTCCGGCACCCTCCCAGCACTCAGGAGGGTGGGGCCCGATTGTCTGCTTTTCCATTTTCCTCATGTGTGCCTTGTACGGATAGTGCAGGATGATGATCTCCGGCGGCCGAAGGCCGCCGAATGGTCAGGCTCCCCCTTGGAGGAGCTGGCGCCGGAGGCGTCAGAGGGGGGGGATGAAAAATGGCGGGCTTCATAATTTTTTCGCCCGCCACCTACCCGATTCCCGATGTCCCGAGTCCCGGACAACTTACAGTCTCGAAGACAGCTGAGAATTCAAAGTTTCAACCCTTTCAGCCCCTGATGGAAATCTCGGATCTCGGAACTTCTATGCGAGCCCCTTACCGGTCCTCTGGCAGTTGACGGCTTCAATGGGAAGCAGGCTATATTTTCTTCTTGCAGCAAAGGTGAAATCATTGTACAATTTAGTTAAATCAATTTAAGTTAAATGAATTTAAGTAAGAGGCGTAGATATGAAATTTATCGGAAGGGAGCGGGAGCTGGCGATCCTTCGGCAGCGGTTTGAGAGTGACCGGTCGGAGAATATTCTGGTCTATGGCCGGCGGCGTGTGGGGAAAAGTGAGCTGATCCGGCAGGCTTTGCGGGAGGCGGAGGGAGTCGTTATTTCCTATGTGTGCCGCAGGGCGCCGTTTGAGCAGAATTTCACCGGCCTTTCGAGGGCAGTGGCTGAGGCTTTTGATGAGCCCTATATTTCTTTTCCCAATCTGGAGGGGCTTCTGAATTATGTGTATCGGAAGGCTGCCGGGGAGAGGGTATTTCTTTTCATCGATGAGTATCCTTTTTTCCGCGGTGAGGATGGATCGGTGGATTCGGAGTTCCAGATCGCCATCGACCGTTTCCAGCATGATGCCTGTCTGAAGCTTGTGCTTTGCGGATCTTATATGGATACGATGCGCCGGCTGGTGGAGAGTGATGCGCCTCTCTTCGGGCGGTTTTCGGAAATCCTGAAGCTTAGGCCTTTTGATTATTATGATGGGGCGAGGTTTTTCCCGGATCGTTCGAAGGAGGAACGGTTTTTCCTGTATTCTGTCTTCGGGGGGATGCCTTTTTATCTGCTGCAGGTGGATCCGAATCTGTCGGTGGAAGGAAATATTTCCAAACTTCTCATCCCCGAGGGGTCCATGCTGGAGAATGAGATCCGTCTGCAGCTGGCGAGCGAGCTTTCGAAGGAGGAGAATGCCAATTATGTGCTGGGGAAGATTGCTTCGGGCGTAGGGAAATATTCGGATCTGGCCGCCGGTTTCCCGGGGAAGGGGAGCGCTGTCTATCATACGCTGGAGAAGCTTTCGGGGATGGATCTCATCGAGAAGGATTCGCCGCTCAATGCCGGATCGAACCGGAGGAAGCACCGGTATGTCATCAGTGATGCGCTGCTGGATTTCTATTATTCCTATCTTTTCCGGGAGACCACGGCCCGGAGCGCCATGGCGTCGGAGGATTTCTATCGGTTGAAGCTGAGGGAAAAGGTGGAGACGGAGTATCTCCCCCGCCGCTTTGAGCAGGCGGCCAGGGAATACCTGCTTCGCAGGAACCGGGCGGGTCTGGTAAAGCCGCCGTTTTATGCCATTGGCCGGTATGTGTACAACGATAAGGTCCATCAGAAGAATGGGGAATTTGACGTGGTCACGGAGGATGAGCGGGGCTTTTCTTCCTATGAATGCAAGTATAGAAAGAAACCGGTGGATATGAGCGTGGTCCGGGAGGAAGAGGAACAGGCACGGAGTCTGGGCCTTCCTTTCTATCGCTTCGGCTTCTTCTCCCGCTCCGGGTTTACCGGAATCGATGGGGAGAAATATCCCCTCATCACTTTGGACGATATGTATCGGTAGAACGTAATAAGCAGGAAAAGCGTCTCTGAGCCTTCAGGGACGTTTTTTTATGTGGGAGATATCCTGGAAATAGAAACTTTCAGGGGAAGAATATAAAAGGCGCGGCTTTCTGCTGTCGCCGCGTCACCTTCCCGATAGCCACGTCAGTCGATCATCACGATCGAAAGAGGTTAAGGGATGCTGCATATATGTGATTTTAAATGCTCATCTGATGAGTCCTCCGGCAGCTGGGAACTTTAATGGGAAATATAGAGATTATCGATTCTTCGAATCGATTTGCCCTCTCACCGCTTCGCGGTGTTCCCGAGGGAGAGCCTCCTGTCTACCGCTTATCTCATCATTTCCAGGGATGTTTTGGCAATTAGCCTCATAAGTGCCATGTATGATAGATGAACTTACCCGACCGCTCCGCGGCCACCCTTTCAGCACTCGAAAGGGTGGGGCCCGATTGTCTGTTTTCCGTTTTCCTCATGTGTGCCTTGTACGGATAGTGCAGGATGATGATCTCCGGCGGCCGAAGGCCGCCGAATGGTCAGGCTCCCCCTTGGGGGAGCGAATGGTCAGGCTCCCCCTTGGGGGAGCTGGCTGCGAAGCAGACTGAGGGGGGAGGAAAGGGAGCTGGCAACTGGAAACTTCAATGGAAAACAGACAGAAATGATCGATTCTTCGAATCGATTTTGCCCTCTCACCGCTTCGCGGTGTTCCCGAGGGAGAGCACTTGCTTGCCGATAGAGACAATTTTGCCATGTGCTTTTCGTTAATCAGCCCCATTTTCGACGAAGAACGACAGATGAACCCACCCGCCTTCGCTTCGCTCCGGCACCCTCCCAGCACTCGGGAGGGTGGGGCCCGATTGTCAGGTTTTCCGTTTTCCTCATGTGTGCCTTGTACGGATAGTGCAGGATGATGATCTCCGGCGGCCGAAGGTCATCGATTGGTCAGGCTCCCCCTTGGGGGAGCTGGCGCCGGAGGCGTCAGAGGGGGGGAGGGATGAAAAATGGCGGGCTTCACAAGCTTTTCGCCCGCCACCGCCCCGAGTCCCGATGTCCCGAGTCCCGGACAATTCATATTTTCGAAGACAACTATTCAATCAAAGTCTCAATACTTTCAGTCCCTGATGGGAGTCTGGCAACTGGGACCTTCCCTGCATGTAATTCCGGGATTATTTCCTTGCGAAGTGGCTTGAAATATCTTAAGATGATTAAGGAAGGAGTTGAATACTGATGCCCGAATTGAGTAGATTTGCCGGAATGGTTATTTATCTTCTTTTTTATGATGTGGGTCAGCATAATAAGCCCCATGTTCATGTATATTATGGCGATTATGAAGCGGTCATCGCCATAGATGGTGAATTGTTAGCGGGATCAATTCCAGGAAAACAGCTGAGAATGGTCACGGGGTGGCTGGCATTCCATGAGGAGGAAGCTTACAGGGCATGGAATAAAGCTGTTCAGGGTGAGCATTTTGAAAAGATTCCACCTATGAAGTGAGGTGTTTCCCATGTATATGGTCAATGATGTCTGCTATGCGGGGTCCCCAAAGGAGGGGTTGAAGGTCAGGGCGGTGAAGGCTTTGCGGGGCGGAATGCTGCTTCTTACTTTTTCTACCGGTGAGGAACGGCTTCTGGATACGACGGAGCTTACCGGTCCTGCTTTTGAAAGGCTGGCCGAGGGGGAAGTGTGGAGTCATCCCTCTCTCTTCCATGGAGTCATTACCTGGGCTGATGGGGAAATAGATATAGCGCCGGAAGGGGCTTATGAAAAAAGTTATCCCTATACGGCACCGGAGTATGAATCATATCCGGAGGTAGTCGTGGAGAAAAAAGTGGTCAGTGAAAAATAAGCCAGGAAAAGCATCTGAAGGTTCAGATGCTTTTTTATTGATCGGTATGTGATTCTACAGGTAACCGGGACGGACTACTGATGAAAGCTCGGAAGCAGGAACGGCTATGCACGAAGAATATAAACCGGCGGGCTTTTATAATTTTTTTGCCCGCCACCGTCCCGATAATCCCGATATCCCCGCGATCCCCGATATCCCCGATTCAAAGGTTTTCGGATAGCAGGTATCCCTTCGGCTATATGATATAATATTCCCAGAGGAGGTATTTCCTATGGAAAGTACTGATTTATTTCCCATGAGTGATCATGAGAAGGAGCTCCTGGCAAAGGAGGATGCGGCTTACGGGTACAGGCTTCCCGAGTGGAAGTGGATGCCCGGGGATGGTATGTGCTATGCCTGCGGGGATGCAAATAAAAGTGGGCTGCATCTTCATTTCTTTGAGATTCCGAAGGGGTGTCTGTCTTTTTTCACGCCTTCTCATGAGCATCAGAGTTATGATGACCGTATGCACGGCGGCCTTATTTCCACGCTTCTCGATGAGGTGACGGGAAATTATCTTTTCTTCACGGAGAAGAGGCCGGCGTATACGGGTAAGATGGAAATCCGATTCCGTTCTCCGGTAGATATCGGGGAGACGGTGAAGATTGAGGGCCGGGAAGTGAAACGGAAGGGCCCGCTGGTCGTGATGGAAGGGAAAATCTTCCATGAGGATGGCTCGGTGGCAGCTGAGTGCACGTCTCATATGATGGTAGAGTTGTCAGAGAAAGGATCGTTACCATGGCAAAAGCTGAAGTTATTGAAAAGGTAAAAGCAGTGAAGGACGCTCCGTCCTGTTATGAAGGGCTGAAGAAGGTGTGTGAGGAATACCTGGCAGCCGCAGGGACTGATGGAGAGAAGGCAGCCGCTGACAAGCTGAAGGCTGCTTTGAAGGAATGTGTGAATTCCATCGATGATATGCTGGGATTTGTGGTCACCGATGATGCTAAGAAATACCTGGGCGAAGAAGCGGCCAAGGGTCTGGAAAAAGCAGGAAAGGAAGCAAAGGCGAAGGGTGAGAAATATTGTCTCTGCGCTGCCTGCGCTCCCGGCGGCTGGCTGCTGGATCATGAGGATGAGTTTTAATTTCTGACATTTCCTCTTGCAGGATTTTTTACAATAGCGATTGTCGTTGTTCGTGATTCGTGGTTCGTGAAGGTGGCGCCCTTTGGAAATATAGGGGCGCCATTTTTGGATGGGAAATAGAGGGCCAATCGATTCTTCGAATCGATTGGCCCTCTCACCGCTTTCGCGGTGTTCCCGAGGGAGAGCCTCCTGAATTACCGGTTTCCTCATCTTTCCCGTGGTTGTTTTGTCATTCAGCCTCATATGTGCCTTGAGCGGTTGAACAACCTATTCGGCCGCTCCGCGGCCACCTTTCCATCCCAGGAAAGGTGGTGACCGATTGGCAGGCTGTCCTTTATTTTCATATTTCCCTTGAAGATGTAGTGCAGGAAATACATGGATCTCTTCCGCTGGCTGCGTCAGTGTCCCCGGACTCCGTGGAGGCTGACCATTAGCCGCATCGCGGCCGACCGGTCAGGCTCCCCCCTGGGGGAGCTGGCGCCGAAGGCGTCAGAGGGGGGAGTGATGATAAATGGCAGGAAAGAGGTCGAGAAGGAGACTAGGAACTTTTGTGGGAAATAGAGAAAATATCGATTCTTCGAATCGATTGGCCCGCTCACCGCTTCGCGGTGTTCCCGAGGGAGAGCCTCCTGACTTACCGGTTTCCGCATCTGTCCTGCGATTGTTTTGTCATTCAGCCTCATATGTGCCTTGAGCGGTTGAACAACCTATCCGGCCGCTTCGCGGCCACCTTTCCATCCCAGGAAAGGTGGTGACCGATTGGCAGGCTGTCCTTTATTTTCATATTTCCCTTGAAGATGTAGTGCAGGAAATACATGAATCTCTTCCGCAGAGGCACACCTTCCCGAAATCCGAAATCCCAAATCCCAAATCCCAATTTTCACTTCCCACAATTAGAAAGTTATGATAAAATGACTCTAATACGTTCAAAGAAGTTTGCAGGAGGATCATTATGTTACATCAGGTATCTCTTTTCGCAGCGAATACAAAGGGCGCTCTCAGCAGGATGACTTCTATCCTGGCGGAGCATGATATCAATATTTATACGATGCTGGCTACGGACAGCGCGGAGTTCGGCATTATCCGTCTCATCGTGGATAAGACGGAGGAGGCGGTAAAGGCGCTGGAGGAAGCGGGGTATCAGTGCAGGGATGATCTGGTCATCGCTATCGATATGGCTTCTGATAAGCCCGGTACGCTGGACAGGATCCTGAGGGATCTGAAGGATGCCAATGTGATGATCCGGTATCTGTATATTTCTTTCGACCGCCAGACCAGTTCTCCGATCGCCGTATTCAATACGACGGAGTCGGAAACGGAGGCTTTCCTCAAGGGGAAGGGGTACCATCTGCTGGACCGGTTCTGAGATAGTGGAAATAGAGCTCTGCGCTGCAGGGCTTTTTTATTTTTTGTGTCAATTTCGGCTTTTGCGTGTAGAACAACCCCTCAGCCTCGCTGCGCTCGGCAGCTCCCCAATTACACATATCGGCGCCGTTGCCACCGTAAATAAAACCGGTGGGAGTTCAATTTTTCTGTATAATTGGGTTAGCGGCAGAAATCGACC
>OMVW01000036.1 GCA_900314595.1 uncultured Dialister sp.
GAGCTGGCGCCGCAGGCGACTGAGGGGATGAATGTCCGCGCACTTTCGGTTCGCGTGAGAGGCGGAGATGCATTTCAGCTGGATTATATACTCTGAGAATGTTAAGGAATTACCCCAAGTGACACATTTTGTCGACAGAGACAGCTAACGTTTCGACTTGTTACCCTTCACCGGTTTTGCCGGAGCTCCCCTTTCGAGAACACCAGGCAGGACCGGCTTTTGAGTCGGGTTTTCAGTTTTGAAATACTTCCACTGCTTTTTCTTCTATCCTGTTTATGATGTCCTGACATACTCCGGGGAAGTTTTTGTTGACTTCTCTATTTGAGTAACGTACGACTTCAAAGCCCCAGTATTGAAGTTTTTTCGTACGGGCCGCATCATAGGCCCGGCCGGCTTCTGTAAAGTGCTGGCTGCCGTCTATTTCTATAATCAGGTCCAGTTCAAAGCAGAAGAAGTCAACAATGTAATGGTCAATGATTTTCTGGTGAATGAATTCCGGCCCCTGTTCATTGAAGTGTTTGAAAAAATCGTACCACAAGTGTTTTTCTTCGGGAGTCATGTGCTGCCGAAGTTCTTTTTTCCGTTTTTTCATTTCTTCGCTTTCCGGCGCATTGATGCCTTCAATTCTTTCCCTGCGATGTTTATCTTTTGACGGTTGATAGATGGCGACTTCCATATGCAGCACCTCCCTTTGCTAGTTTCAGTATATCAGAAAATATGTATCTTCTAAATAGATTTATGTCGTCAGAGATGACTTACTTTTCGACATGTTCGTCCCCTCACCGCATTCGCGGAGCTCCCCTTTCGAGGGGAGCCTGACGCCGGGCAGGGCCAGTTTTGGGGTCATTTAGCAGAAAATCATCTTTTCCAATTTTTGTCGTCAGAGAAGTCTACCATTTCGACAGGTTCGTTCCCTCACCGCATTCGCGGAGCTCCCCTTTCGAGGGGAGCCTTTCGCCGGGCAGGGCTGGCGTTTGAGTCATTATTTCAAGCCCGAAGGGCCTTGTGGAGGGCGGGTGGGCGGGCATATAAAAATGGCCGCCCAATAAATCCGGCGGCCACCTTCACGAAGAACGAACAACGAATAACGAAGAACGTTCTGCACAATTGTCTATTCAGTTATCCTTTGAAAGGCACTACGTCTTTCACCGCTTCTTTCGCATCGATCCTCACTTCTCCGTTGTCCAGGTCGATGAGTACGTATCTGTCATTGCCCATGCCCAGTTCTTTCATATAGGTGAGCTGGCGGAGACCGTGGCGGCTGGTCATGCGTTCTACAAGGTCGTGATGGTCTTTTTCTTTCATGGCAAAGACCATATCCACCGATGCATTATCAATGGCACAGATGTCGAGGGAGGCCAGAATGCCTACGTTCGGGGTGACGACCGGTGCAGCAGCTACTCCTTCGCAGTCGCAGGAGACGGACATATTTCTCATGACGTTGATATAGGCCATGTGTTTTCCAAAATAGTCGATGGTAGCTTTCGTAGATTCGGTCATTCTTTCCATAAATTCTTCTTCGGCGATGGACCACTGGTCCTGTCCGGGGTATGTGTGGATCATGGCTTTTCCGATCCTGCCATCTGCGCAGCCGATGCCCAGGTTTTTATTGGACCCGCCGAATCCGCCCTGCACGTGGCCTTTGAAGTGAGTGAGGGCAAGCATGGAGTCATAGTTTGTCTCATGGCTGCCTACGGACATTTCTTTGAACCATTTGCCGCCTTTCACAGGAAGCATAATGGTTCCTTCTTCGTCCATAATATCTACGGGCGCGAAGGTCCAGCCATTCACTTCGAGGGTCTTTCTGTGTTCTTCGGTGGTGTACCGGTCTCCATCGTAGTAGGTATTTGTTTCTACAATGGTGGAATTGGGGATTTCTTTTTCCATCAGTTCCTGTACCCAGGGACGGGGGATGATGTTTGGTCCGTGCTGCTCTCCGGTGTGCAGTTTGACGGCTGCTTTTCCCGTAAGATTTTCGGAAATTTTTTTGTACGCTTTAATGAGACCTGCGGCCGAGAGGTCCCGGGTGAAATAAACGATGGATTCATTGCCGGTGCGTTTTTCGTATGGAATGTAAGTATCTCCGCCGGTGCCCGGTTTCAGTTCTGTCATAATTGCCTCCTGTGATTAGTGCTTAGTTTTTAGTGCTTAGTGATTGGAAATATTTCTGATTCTATTTTACAACCTGAAGTGGACTTGAGGGCAAGAAATTTTTATAACTTCCGGAGTGGTCTTTTCACAGATCCTTCAGGACTTCTTCCAGCGAGTCGTACCAGAGGTCGGCAAGGGATCTGATTTCTTTCCCGTCGGCCTCAGAGTAACCATCATAAATAGCTGCCACGGGAATTCCTGCAGCTTTAGCTGCCTCTACTCCCACGAGGGAGTCTTCGAAAATGAAGCAGTCGGAAGGTTCTTTATGAAGGTCTTTCATCAGTTTCAGGTGGACCTGGGGATCCGGCTTGATGGCTGTCACATCTTCTCTGACGTAAATACCATCGAAATAGTCGTCCAGGGGAAGAACCCGGAGGATATTCTGATTTTTATAGCGGTAAATATTCATATTTCCCGTATTCGTGGTAGTCGCAATGACGAGGGTCTTTCCCATTTCTTTCAGTTTCTTCACCAGGTCGGCTGCGCCCGGTTTCAGCTGTACTTTTTCGCGAATCATTTGATGGGCAATGTGATGACGGATATCCATGATTTCATCGCCGGAAAGGGGCGAGCCGCAGATTTTTCCCAGGTCTTCGCAGTAGCAGGTGTAGGGGCTTTTCTGCGTGCGGTATTTCACAAGGGCCAGGTCCCGCCGGTGGTTGACGGTCATTTCATCTTCCGGCGTTCCGCCCAGTTCTTTAATCAGCTCCATATCCACCTGGTTCCAGACGCCTACGGAGTCGACCAGGGTTCCATCCATATCGAAAATAATTGTATTTCTTTCTTGTAAGTAGTTAGGCATGAGCATCTCCTTTTAAAAATTAATATGAGTGCCGATGGAGAAGAAGGAATTAGGGATTAGGGGCGGTGCGCCGCACAATTCAGTCAGGAAAGACGAAATCAATCACTTCTCATCGAGAAAACGGGCCGCCTCCGGATTCTTCCTGATTTCCGCCAGGTCCACACCTGTCGGGTAAACGGGAGTATCCCTGAAATGGTTCACCAGGCAGAGAAAGCCAAGGATGTCTCCCATATCTGCCTTCAGCTGGTGCCACTGCCAGGGTTCGATGGTGAAGGTATCTCCTTCATGGACTTCATAGACCTCTTTTCCCAGAAGGACGTGGCCTTTCCCTTTGAAAATCATGACAAAATGGCGGTGGCCGTGATGTTCGAGGGAAGAGAAACCATCCTTTTCTACCTGGAAATAGCGGAACTGCACAGGGAGGTCCGTTTCATTGTCAAAAAGGATCTGCTTCGTCACGTCCCGAAAGACTCCGGGATTTTCTTTATAAATATGGGGCTCGATTCCGTCCCAGCGGTTTTCGTCTGCATGAAAATGATGAATCATAAAATGTGTTCCTCCTTTAACATGTCTATTCTACCATATGATGGAAAGGGGGCATAGGCGAGCGCTCTCATTTCTTCCCGCATTCTGCCTTCGGTCATGATATAATGAATCAAAGTATTTCATCAATCAGCGAGGCCAGTTATGACGAAGAAAAATATTCCTGTCAAATTGAATGAGACTTACGAGGTACCCATCCGGGATCTGGGGATTCACGGGGAGGGAATCGGTTCTGTGAATGATTTCACTGTCTTTGTACCGGGAGCCCTTCCGGGAGAAACAGTGAAAGCCACGGTCCAGACGGCAAAGAAGTCCTACGCCCAGGGGCGGCTGATTTCCATAGAAAAATCATCTCCTGAACGCACGGTGCCCACCTGCCCCGCTTACAAATCCTGCGGAGGCTGCCAGATTTCCCATCTCACCTATGAAGGGCAGCTCTCTATCAAGGAACGGAGAGTGCGGGATGTGATGAGGCGGATTGGTAGATATGAAGAGGAAATCGTCCTTCCCATCCTGGGTGCGGCCCATCCCTGGAATTATAGAAATAAAATGGCCGTGCCGGTCTCCCAGGTGACAAGCGGTCCTGTGGCCGGCTACTACCGCCAGGGAAGCCATCAGATCGTCCCCATCGACGGATGCCTTATCCAGGAGGAGGAAAATAACCGGCTCCTCCGCTTTGCGGAAGGTTTCATGGTCCGTCACCATCTCCAGGGGTACAATGAAAAATCGGGAAAAGGCTCCATCCGTCATATTATGGGACGAGTAGGAAATAACGGAGAAGTGATGGCAGTCATCGTTACCGCCACCCCGAAGCTCCCCTTTGCGGCTCTCTGGGTCAAGGAAATGCATGCGCTTCTCCCCGAAGTGGTTTCCATTTATCACAATGTACAGAGCAAAAAAGGAAATACCATCCTGGGAATGGAAATCCATCACCTCTGGGGCAAAGAAAAACTGACCGCCTCCCTCATGGGCCTTTCCTTTGAAGTCTCCCCCTTCTCCTTCTTCCAGGTCCATAAAGAACAGGCCGAAGTACTCTATCAGAAAGCTCTCGATTTCGCAGACCTTTCAGGAAATGAAACGGTCATCGATGCCTACTGCGGGACCGGGACCATTTCCCTCTGCCTTGCAAAGAAAGCAAAACGGGTCATCGGAATCGAAATCGTAGAACCGGCCATAGAAGATGCAAAGAAAAATGCAGCTTTCAATGGAATCAACCATGTGGAATTTTATGCGGCCGACGCAGGAAAGCTCATGCCTGAATTATTCGAAAAAGGCGAAAGGCCGGACGTGATCGTCATGGATCCTGTCCGGGCAGGCTGCAGCGAATCCGTCCTGAAATCAGCCGCAGCTATGGACCCGAAACGGATCGTCTACGTCTCCTGCAATCCCGCTACTTTTGCCAGAGATGCAAAAATCCTCCGGGACCTGGGCTACGAAGTGAAAAAAGTCCAGCCCGTGGATATGTTTCCACAGACCATGCATGTAGAGACTGTGTCATTACTCGAGAAGATGGAATGAGACAATTGGGGTAATCGTGATTCGTGATTCGTGGTCCGTGAAGGTGGGCGCCTTAGATTTATGAAGGCGCCCTGAAATCATGAGGCGCCCTTTTTATATGGAAAACTTTCCTTTCCCGTCTATTGATCTTATCCCGGATTAGATAAAATGATAAAATAAATAAAAAATGATGAGATACATTCACCGGGGGCGAAAGGAAAATGAAAAATTTTGAAGGCATTGCCAATACGGTTTTTGTTCCCCTTCTGGCGAGGATCCATATTTCCAGGAAGTTTCCGGATCTTTTCTATGACCGGAAGGCGCTGGAGATTGAAAAATACCTGCCCCGCCATGCGGAGAAGGGCTCTTTCGAATATACGGATCTCGCCTCGGCAGCCCGTTATATCATTATGGATGAGATGGCCGCTGATTTTATAAAAAGGAATTCGCCCTGCCATGTGATTTCCCTGGGCGCCGGTCTGGAGAGCGCCTATTTCCGGCTGACAGAAAAACTGGGAGGCGGCAGGGCTCTTTTTTATGAGGTGGATCTGCCGGAGGTCATAGATGCCCGCCGGAAAGTGTATGGAGAAAATCCGGGAGAAAAACTCATCAGCGGAGATATGTTTGCGCTGGACTGGGCCGGGGAAATCGAAGACCGGACGCGCCCCACGGTCCTCGTCGTTTCAGGGGTCTTCCAGTATTTCCGGGAGGAAGATATTTTGAAGCTGATTCACGGCCTCACGGAAATATTTCCCGGCCAGGAGCTTATTTTTGACGCTACCAGCACAAAAGGACTGAAATTTACAAACTGGTTTATAAAGAGGACAGGAAATAAAAATGCCCTCATGACCTTTGGCATAGATGACAGCCGCCAGTTTGCGGAAAAAGCAGGGGCGACGCTTCTGGAGGAAAGGCTCTTTTTCCCGGAGGTCAGAAAAAAACTGGGGAAGCGGGCCAGTCTCATCAGCCGGCTCTGTATGGAGAATTCGGACAGAGGAAAGAAAGCCATCGTCCTCCGGCTCCGGCTGGCACAATAAAGAGTCCATTTTGGACTTGACGGAAAAATGCGGATTCCGCATTTTTTTATTGCGAAAAATCAGAAACCTATGTCCGAAAATGGCGAGAATGCAAAGCGGAAATATGATATGCTTGTCTCATGAAAGGAAGTGAGGCAGGTTGAATCTCGATGAAAAATCACTCTACAAAATTTTCAAAACGAGGGATGCCCGCTATGACGGACGATTTTTCGTGGGTGTGAAGACCACAGGCATTTACTGCCGCCCTGTCTGTCCCACCATGCCGAAGGAGAAGAACTGCGTGTATTTCGAATCCCAGGCAGCGGCGGAAAAGGCGGGTTTCCGGCCCTGCCTCTTATGCCGGCCGGAACTCGCCCCTGGCTATGCACCCATCGATTTTAGAAAAAATACCGCTTACCGGGCAAAGAGGATGTTTGAAGAAAAAATTTCCTCGGAAAAGCCTATCGAAGAGGTATGTGAAGTCATAGGCTGCACAGACCGTCATCTCCGGCGGGTTTTCCATGAAGAATTCGGCGTGACTCCCATCGAATACCTCCAGACCTGCCGGCTCCTCCTGGCGAAGGAACTTCTGACGGATACGGGGATTTCCATGACCGACGTGGCCTATGCCTCCGGTTTCCGGAGCATCCGGCGGTTCAATACCCTTTTCAAGGAAAAATACCATCTCACCCCTTCTTCCTTCCGGAAAAAAGCGGCCGGAAAAGTGCCCGGCGAGATTACAGTCAAAGTGGGATATAGAAAGCCTTTCCTCTATGAGCCGCTTCTGAAATTCATCGCAGACCGGACGATTGAGGGAATGGAAAAAGTGGAAAAGGGCGTCTATACAAGGACCATTTCCATCAGAAAAGGAAATAAAAAATACAGCGGACTCCTCCATATTTCCAACAATGAAAAGAAGAGCTGCCTCAATCTTACCATTTCCGAAGGCCTTCTCCCGTTACTGCCGGAACTGATGGCAAAGGTGAAGAACCAGTTCGACCTGTACGCAAGTCCCGAGGAAATTTATGAAGGACTCTCCCCCATCAATACAGTCGTCCCCGGCGCTTTTCCGAAAGGGACGAGGATACCGGGAAGCATGGATGATTTCGAAATATGCGTGCGGGCGGTAATCGGCCAGCTGGTGAGCGTGAAAGGCGCAAGGACCACTTTGAAAAAATTTGTGGAAACTTTCGGAGAAAAACTTCCCGAAGACAATATGTATCTTTTCCCTACCTGCGACCAATTTGCGGGGCATGCGGCAGATATTACCGAAATGCTGGGCCCTCTGGGAATTACAAAGATGAAAGCCTATGCCATAGAGGGAGCTGCGAGGTACCTCATGGAAAATCCGGGGCCCTTCCGGGACTCGCCGGACGTGGAACGTAAAATCAGAGACCTTATGGCCATCAAAGGCATCGGACCATGGACAGCGGAATATATTTCCATGAGGACCATGCAGAATACAAATATCCTTCTGGATCGGGATTATGGAATCAAAAAAATGATGGATGCATTCCCGGCCCTGAAGGACAAAAAGCTGCAGGAAAGCTGGAATCCCTGGAAAACATACATCACCGTAGGTTTATGGAATCTGGAAATGGGAGGTTAATATGCAGTACGTCAGTCATTATGCATCGCCTCTGGGAGACATCACCCTGGCGGCGGATGAAAAAGGCCTCACGGGCCTCTGGTTTGACGGGCAGAAATATTTCGCCCTCTATCTCGACAAGGAGCACGAGGAAAAAGAACTTCCCGTCTTTCAGCAGGCAAAGAAATGGCTGGACATCTATTTCTCCGGCAAAGAGCCCCATGTGGACGTGCCCCTCCACTTCACGGGAAGCGATTTCCAGAATGAAGTATGGGAAATCCTCTATTCCATCCCCTATGGAAAAACCATGACCTATGGAGAAATTGCCCAGATCATGGCTAAAAAACGGGACCTTGCCCGCATGTCCGCCCAGGCTGTGGGCGGGGCGGTTGCCAGAAATGAAATTTCCCTCATTGTACCCTGCCACCGGGTGGTAGGATCGAATGGAAGCCTCACCGGCTATGCGGGAGGAATCAGCAGAAAAGCGGCCCTTCTCAAAATGGAAGGCGGATTCAAGGATACCTTCTTCGTCCCGAAAAAGAGCACTGCGCCGTGAGTAACAGATAAAAATTCAGAAATCCCTCTGTAGAACCTTTTCAATGGTACTGAGGGATTTTTTATCTTATCATTCACAGGGCAAATGATAAGATAAATGATAAGATAAAATCAAAAAGAGGCAGTTAAAGGGGTAACTTTTGACAAAATTGAAAAAGTTACCCCCTTAACTTGATGTTTTTCCCATAATTTCATATACTGGAAAGAAAGTGAGGTGGATAGGATGAAGGTCTACAAAAGAGAAAATTACCTGAAGCGAATTCGCGGATTCTATCATGATACGGAAATCATCAAAGTCATTACAGGGATCCGGCGCTGCGGGAAATCCTGCCTCATGCAGAGTATAGCCGATGAGCTGATAGCAGCAGGAATTCCCTCTGAAAACGTGATTTATCTGAATCTGGACAAGAGAGAATATCAGAAAATCACTGCTTCCGATGATCTGGATGCTCTCATTGAACAGAAAACCGCACATCTCCCGGGTGTGAAATACCTTTTTATTGATGAGATTCAGAATGTAAAGGATTTCGAACTGGTCATCAATGGATACCGTGAAGAAGGGGATATTTCCATATTCATCACCGTTTCCAATTCCTACCTTCTAAGCGGTGAACTGGCCACGAAACTGACAGGACGGTACCTGGAATTCGAGCTTTATACACTGAGTTTTGAAGAGTACCTGGGGATGAAGCAATTTCTTGGAAAGCCGCTCCAACCGGATCTGACCGGTGAATTTGACCTTTACCTGGCAGAAGGCGGATTTCCAAAAGCTCTGCAGTACGAAGGTATGGACAAACAGACCTATGTACAGGGGGTCATTCAGGAAATATTTGAGAAAGACATCCGGAAACGGGTCAAAATCCGTAAAGTTTCTGTCTTTGACACAGTGCAAAGGTTTATTATCAATAATTTTGGCTCCACCATGAGTCTCACAAACATGCTGGACGATTTACGCAGGAATGGATGCGAAATCAAAAGAGAAACATTAAACCGGTATATCACCATTCTGGAAGATGCTAAAATCATATATCCCTGCCGCCGGTTCGATCTGAAATCAAGGAAATCCATTGCCGGCGAGCAGAAATATTACGTTGCCGACCTGGGACTGTACTATGCCCTGAATACGGATGCCCGAGTCAATTACGGCCCTGCCATGGAAAACGTAGTATTTATCTATGCGAAATCAAAGGGTTACAAAGTCAGTGTAGGCAGGATTGGTAAACTGGAATGTGATTTCATACTGAATATGGCAAACCGTGACTATGCTTATGTACAGGTGGCTATGACCATCATGAGCAGCCGGGAGACGGAAGACCGGGAATACAGGCCCTTTGAAAAAATACGGGACAATTATCCAAAGTACCTCATGACCCGGAATGACCTCATTCAGCAACGCGATGGAATCAGACACGTGAATGCGCCGTCTTTCATGAAGGATAACCGGCTTTTTATATAAAAATAGCAGTTAAAGGGGTAACTTTTGACAAAATTGAAAAAGTTACCCCTTTAACTATGGAATTGTTTTTCCCAATCTAATTGCTTTTCTCCCAAAAATCACATAAAATTGTGAGAAAGAGAAGACCGTTTGGGAGAAAGGGGATAAATTATGAGGGAATTTGATTATCGACTGTTGAAAAATCGTACATGGGATAATGAAATTCTGTCTTATGTGGCCCAAATCCATGAACACAAAGGCAGGCAGGAGCTTTTCCTGCGTCAGAAACCGGTAGAACTCCGGCGTCTCATTGAAATCGCAAAAATCCAAAGTACGGAAAGCTCCAACCGTATCGAAGGCATTATGACCACCCATCCGCGACTGAAGCAGCTGATGGATGACCGGACTACCCCCAGGAACAGGGCTGAAAAAGAAATTCTTGGCTATCGGAATGTTCTTTCCCTGATGCATCAAAATTACAGGGACATTCCACTGACGCCCAACTATATCCTGCAGCTTCATGGGGAATTATTGAAATTAACCACGCTTACCTATGGAGGCAGATTCAAGACCGTTCCCAACGTAATTGATATGATTATGGGTGATGGGAAAAAAGTGACTCTGTTCCGCCCTCTGGAGCCTTACGAAACACCGGAGGCTATAGAGCACCTTTGTGAAAGTTTCAGGCAGGCAGAAGGAGAAGAACTGATTGATTTACTGATCCTGATTCCCTGTTTTATCCTTGACTTTCTCTGTATTCATCCCTTCAATGACGGAAATGGACGGATGAGCCGCCTCCCGACTCTGCTTCTGCTTTACCGGAGCGGATACATGGTTGGGCAGTACATCAGTATAGAAAAGGCAATTGCAGATACAAAAGAGGATTATTATGATGCTCTGGCCCGTTCGGATCAGGGCTGGCATGAGGGGCGCAATGATCCAAAGCCCTTTATCCGGTATATGCTGGCCATTATTCTTTCCTGCTATAGAGACTTTGAAAAAAGACTTCAGATTTCGGAACAGGCAGGGGTGCGCAGTACATCCTATGACATTGTGAAAAAGTGCGCAGAAAATAAAATCGGGACTTTTACGAAACGGGAAATACTGATCGAGTGCCCCAGCCTGGGCAGCTCTTCTGTAGAAGCTGCATTGAAAAAACTTGTTTCTGAAGGATACCTTGAGAGGCTGGGGAGCGGAAGAAAAACCCATTATGTTCGTAACGACTGAATATCAAAAAGCCCTTCATCCTTTCAGGAGAAGGGCTTTTTGATGGGGCTGGTTTTGCTGCACCTGGTATGCATCGATTTTAAAGAAAAGACGGATTTGTCATTGATGTTTTTCGATTTACTTATTTCTCATTTTCTAGTACAATAAAAATAAAGAAATCAATCGGTCATTGCCTTTTGACGTCTGACATCTAATGGCTGATGGCGAATAACGAATCACGACTATATTTATTTCTATATTATATAAAGGAGAAAGCACATGACCAATTTCGACGTAATCATCATCGGTACGGGAGCAGGAAATATTATTGCGGATGCTGCCATTGCCAATGGAAAATCGGTGGCTATCATTGAAAAAGGCGCTTTCGGCGGCACCTGCCTGAACCGGGGCTGTATTCCTACAAAAGTCATGGTGACTGCAGCAAACCGGGTCCGGGAAATCCGGGAAAGCGCACGAATCGGAGTGAACGCGGAGGAACCCTCCATCGACTGGGATATCCTTTCCAAACGGCTCTGGCATAAAATCGGTGAAAATAAAGGAATCAAAGAGTATTATGCCCAGTTCCCCAACGTTCACATTTATGAAGGCACTGCCTCCTTTGCTTCTTCAAAGGTCATCCATATTTCCATGAATGACGGAGGAAGCGAAATGATCAGGGGTGAAAAAATCTTCATCGGTGTGGGTGCACGCACAAATATCCCGAAAATCGAAGGCCTGCAAGAAACCGGTTACATCACTTCTGAATCCTTCTTCGGCGAAAAATTTCCAAAGAAGCCCTATAAAAGCCTCATCATCATCGGCGGAGGACCGATCGGCTGCGAATTTGCCCATGCCCTGGATGCGGCGGGAACGAAAGTCACCATCATCCAGCACAATGTAAGGCTCCTTCCGAAAGAAGACGAAGATATTTCCGCCTTCCTCCTGAAGCAGTTCTTGTCCTACGGCATCGATGTCAAACTGAATAAAAATACGATTTCCGTCCATAAAGAAGGAAATGAAAAAGTTCTGATCATAAAGGACCGGGCAACGGGTATCGAAGAAGCAGTAAAAGCAGAGGAAATCCTCGTCTCCCCGGGCATCGTCCCGGTTTCCGACCTGCTGCACCTGGAAAATACGTCCGTCAAAACGGACAAGCGGGGCTATATCCTCACCAATGAATTTCTGGAAACGACCCAGGAAGGCATCTGGGCCATTGGAGATATCAACGGTCAGGCCCCCTTCCGCCACAAGGCAAATAACGAAGCGGAAATCGCATCCCACAATCTTTTCTATGAAAAAGACCCGCAGAAATGGCGCTGGATGCGCTATGACTGCATTCCCGCCGTCACCTATACATACCCCGAAGCAGCTCACGTGGGACTCACCGAAGCAGATGCACGGAAAAAAGGATTTGACGTGGACGTGGCAGTGAACCACTACTCTGCCTCTGCCAAAGGTTATGCCCTGGGCTTCGAACCGGGAGACGAAGATGACGGATTCATCAAACTGATTCTGGACAAAAAGACCGAAAAAATCCTGGGCGCCTATATCATCGGCCCCGAAGCATCCATATTGATCCAGCCCTTCGTGAAATCCATGGTGGACGGGACTTCCACAGTCACCCTGGTGCACGAGGAAATCGGAAGCGAAACGGTACGATCCCTCCGGGCCCTCCCCCTGAAACGGACCCTGGACAGCCGGAGCCTTCAGTCCTTCGACGAAACCATGACGCCCCATCCCTCCCTCTCCGAATTCACCATGTGGACGAGGTATTACTATAAACCGGAACGGCTGCTGAAGAAATAAAACTAGAAAAGCAGGTTTTAAGGAGATTCCTTAAAAACCTGCTTTTAATTTTAATACCATTTTATAAGTTTAGTACATCGCTATGGGAACCGGTCCGGGCAACAGTCAGAATCAATACATTGTGGTCAATCCGGTAAATCAGCAGCCAGTCGGGCTGGATGTGGCATTCACGGAATCCGGCATAATTGCCCGTTAAAGCAAGATCATGATATTTCATTTCCAATGGCTCTTCTGTGGCCAGGACACGGATGACCTGTTTCAGAAGATTCATATTCAAGCCCCGTTTCCGGCAGCGTTTGTAATCTTTTCTGAATTGACGGGTAGTAGTAATATTCAGCGCTATTCATCCAGGTCCTTAAACAATTCATCCGGAGAAGAGTAAACTTTTGCCTTCCCCTTTCCTTCGGCAATATCCCGGGCTTCCTGCATGGCAGCTTCGGTTTCACGATTATACCGGGGCACTCTGACCTCGAATGGAATCCCTCCCACGAGAAGGGATTTCGCGATAAACATATTGATCGCCTGGGGAAGGGTCATGCCCAGTGTACTGAAAAGGTTTTCCGCATCCAGCTTTGTCTGCTCACTCATACGCATATTGAAATTGGCAGTTTTGACAGCCATATGAATCACCATCCCCGAAGATATATTACTTTTTAATAGCAATGCTTTACTTTTGCTTACATTATACTATAATTATGCAGAATTTAATAGACTGACACCTGCACTTTATCCTGAAAATTCAACTCTGCTAAAGCATTGGGCGGATCATTTTGCCAAAGGGAACGGTCGCAGATTTCTGTACAAATGGTAAAAGCAAAGGAGGCAGGTATGGACAAAGAAGAAATCAGAAATAGACTTTTGATGGAATCAAAAAGCCCGCTTCCTCACCGGAGCGGGTTTTCTGACGGGCATGATTCATTCTGCAGCTGCAAAACTTATCAAAAGACCGGTGAATCCTCCTCGTCTTCGTCTTCTTCATCGGGACGGTCGTAGTAGATGGTATCCCCTATTTTTGTGGCTTCACTTCCATCACTGCCGTAGAGGGTATCGCCGATTTTCGTATAACTGGTACCGTCACTGCCATAAACGGTATCACCTATATTCATATAGCTTTTTCCATCGCTGGCGTATGTGGTATCTCCATAGGTGGTATAACTGGTGCCGTCGCTTTTATAGACCGTATCTCCAATGCGGGTATAGCTGTCCCCATTGCTGTCATAGGCCGTATCCCCAATCATGGTGATGGTCCCGGATTCAGCAGAAGAAATATTTCCAAGGCACAGGACAAGCGCAACGGCCAGCAAAATTTTTGAAAGGCTCACAGAAATCACTACCTTTCCCAGGGCCAGCTAACGGCTAACCACTAACAACTAATTCAGATGAAATACTTTCTCTGTATTCGCCAGGGCATGAAGGCGGAGTTCTTCCGGATCCACTTTCATGTAGGAAGCAAGGGTCTCCACGACGTAGGTAATATTCTGAGGTACATTCGTCCTGGGAAGATGGAAGCCTCTCGGCGTGAGGTAGGGTGCATCGGTTTCCACCATCACCCGGTCCAGAGGAAGAATGGACACGGCCTCCCGGAGGTCGTCTGCCCTGCGTTCATCGCAGATCCAGCCGGTAATTCCGATGTAGAAACCCATATCCAGCAGTTTTTCCAGGGTCTTTTTATTTCCCGTATAGCAGTGGACCACGGAAATGGGACAGAGATCTTCATGGCCTTTGAAGCAATTGATGAAATCTTCTGCCGCGTCCCTTTCATGAAGAAACATAGGCTTCTTCAGTTCTTCTGCCAGGTCGATGAGCTTTCTGAAATAATGAAGCTGGTTTTCCTTCCTCGCATACATGTGGTCATAGTCGAGGCCTGTCTCCCCTACCGCCACGATCCGTGGATTTTTGAGGATGATTTCCCGAATCCTGTCAATATCGCTTTCCTTCGCATCGTCTGAGGCATGGGGATGGATGCCTGCCGTGCCGTATACATCGTGAGTCTTCACGAAATCATTGACCAGTTCGTTTTCCTCATATTCCGAGCCCGTCAGGATGCATTTGATTCCCGCCTCTTCCGCGTCAGAAATAATCTTCTCCGGCTTTGGGAAAGAACGGGTGAACAGATTGAGACCTATATCGTAGTATTTTATTTCCATAAAATGTACCTGCTTTCTTTACTCTGAACTCAGTATAGTGGGCGAAAAGAAACTCGTCAAGAAGGCGATTATTCAGTATGGCAGCTACTGTTTAACAGGCTCACTCTTGAAATTTTCTTCATTTCTGATACACTGTTTATAGGATTGTATTACTTGTATTACACAAGGAGGTCATTATGAGTACGATTTCGCTTAGAGTCAGTGATGATGAAAACAAACTCATTCAGGCCTATGCAGCAGCCAATAATTTAAGTCTTTCCGCTTTTATTCGCGGTGCCGTTCTGGATAAAATTGAAAATGATATGAGAATGGACGAGGCCCGAATTCTTCATGCCCGTGAACTTATGAAGAAAGAAAAAATTTACGACCATGAAGATGTCTGGAAGGAGCTGGGCGTCTGATGTTTCAGATCAAATTCTCTGAACATGCGGTCAAAGAGCTAAGGAAGTTGGATAAGCCTATAGTCCGGGTTATTAAAAACTGGGTAATAAAAAATCTGGTTGATACCACGGACCCAAGGATGCAAGGCAAAACCCTGACTGGAAATGTAAAAGGAATATGGCGCTATCGCCTTGGAGATTATCGGCTCTTTGCTGAAATACATGACGAAGACCTAATTATTTTCCTCTTCGAAATAGCTCACCGGAGAGAAGTATACAAACGTCAATAATTATTAAAGGCTGGTGGAAACGAAATGAAAAAATGATGATGACCGCCCTGCTGGCAGGGCTGGTTTCTTTAGGAGGCAGCGCTATGGCAGCGGATATGGTGGTCCATGTGGATTCTTCTACGGCAAAGATGGTCAGCAAGGCACAGAGTGAATTGCTGAAAGTGGATGTGAAGACGCCCCTCATCAATCAGATTTCCAATGTGGTTTATGAGCAGGTGCCCATGCGGGGCTATCCTTCCGTCGCCATGAAGATGGATATTCTCCAGCCGAAAGCAAAGGAAAAGCTGCCGGCCATCGTTTTCGTGACGGGCGGCGGATTTATCAATGCAAACAAGGATAATGGTATCCAGCTCCGCATGCATCTGGCCGAAGCAGGCTATGTGGTCGCTTCCATCCAATATCGGGTCGCTCCGACGGCCAAATTCCCCCAGCCCCTGGAAGACGTGAAGGCATCGATCCGCTATCTCAAGGCCCATTCAGACCAGTTTGGCATCGATCCTGAAAGAGTAGGAATCGTGGGCGGCAGTGCGGGAGGCTACCTCACCGCTATGGCAGCTACCACCAGCGGGACAACCACTTTTGATAAAGGAGAAAATCTCAATGTAACCAGTGACGTGAAAGCAGCCGTAGACCTGTACGGTCTTTCCGACCTTACCAGAATCGGTGACGATTACAGCGAAGAAGTGCAGGAGAAACATAAATCCCCCGGTGCCACTGAAGCCCTCTGGGTGAACGGTTCTGCCGTATTCGGCGGTAAAGACGGAGGAATCCTCGCTGACCGTGAAGCTGCCCTGGCAGCCAATCCGATGACTTATATTTCCAAAACCTCCGCTCCCATGCTTCTCATGCATGGTACAAAAGACATGGTCGTCTCCCCCAGCCAGACAGACCTCCTCTTCCAGGCCCTCCGGGAACGTCAGATTCCTTCCAAACGGTACCTCGTGGAAGGGGCCGCTCATGGAGGTATCTACTGGAACCAGAAAGAAGTGCTGGATATCATCACGGAATTCTTTGATTCTTACTTGAAGTGAGCAGTGATTAGCAGTTAGCAGCAATGTCATTAACTTAAGAAATTCATAAAATAGTTCAAGTACGCATCGAAAGGTGCGTGCTTTTTTGTGCAAAAAAGTCGAAAAAAATACGACAAAA
>OMVW01000038.1 GCA_900314595.1 uncultured Dialister sp.
TTCTATATCATGGGAGGTTTTTTGTTTAGTCTTTGGAAAATCACCGCTAAAGCTAATACTGAACCCCCGGACTATCCGGGGGTTTTCTTTACACAAAAATATTGGCCGCATCAGCGGCCAATCCTTCCCGCACCCCGCATCCCGCACCCCGAAATTTCGGATATGGCTGCAGGGCAGCATGTCCCGTACAGGGCTAATCCCGAAAACCGCAGCTGACTCACCCCAATGAGCACTTGCCTGGTCCCCATATAAATCTCCTTCCGCTTCCGAACCACGAACCACGATTCACGGAATCTCGAAAATGTCTAAATCGGGGCGTGCCGCGGTTTGCTGATTCACGAATACCGCAGCTGACTCACCCCATAAAGCGGACAAGTGACTGCAATTCCATCATTTTCTGCGTTACGTACTAACCATTTTCCTCATAAACGACTTGTATGATCGTACGCCCCTTCACCACTTCGTGGAGCTCCCCGGACGCGGGGAGCGCGCATTTTATGGATGGAGGCCATATCGCAAAGAACATTTCATCAGTCAGCCCTGCCCGTGCCGCCTGTGCACAGCCCCCATAAAAAAATATTGGCCGCATCAGCGGCCAATCCTTCCCGCACCCCGCATCCCGAATCCCGAAATCTCGCTAAAGACTCCATCGGGGCATGCCGAGGTGAGGCTAATCCCGAATACCGCAGCTGACTCAGGTCAAGGTATCTGCCAGAAGACTCCAATAAGCTACCACTCATCAAATTCCGGCACGAGGTATTCGGCCGGTTTTTCTCTGGAGGAGAAGGCAAAGGGGGAGAGGGTGGCCCCATAGGCGCCTGCATTTTCGAAGATGACTAGGTCTCCCGGTTCAAGATGAGGGAGGCGGATTTCTTCGGCTGCCACGTCGGAGGCGGTGCAGAGGCTCCCTGCGAGGGTCACTGTTTCCAGGTCTCTTTCTTCCTTTTTCAAGGTCCGCACAGGAAAGGCACGGTTCTTCGTGAAAAGGGGTTCGCTGCCAAAGGCATTTTCTCCTGCATATTTCGTGATGAGTTCTCCCATGGAAGGGCGCAGGAATCCGTTCAGCGTATCGGCCAGGATGAGGTAGGTCTTTCCGTGGGATATTTTCCGGTCCACCACTTTTGTCACATAGATGCCGGCAGGGCCTGTCACATAGCGGCCGGTCTCGATGAGGAGTCTCGTTTCCGGGAATTTTTCATGAAATAAGGAAATTTCTCCCGCCACTTTCTGTCCCAGGGAGCGGATATCGAGGGGATTTTCCTCTCCGTAGGGAATTCCGATGCCGCTTCCCAGGTTCAGGAAGGAGAATTTCCTCATATAGGGAGCCATTTTTCCCGCCATGTCCAGAAGGCGGTCGTAATAATGAAGAAGTTTTTCTTCTTCCAGCACCTGGCTTTTGAGATGCACGTGAAGACCCACCACCCGCAGGTTGGAGGGTACGTCGGATTTAAGGAAATGGAGTGCTTCCTTTTCATCGATGCCGAATTTTGACGGCAGTCCTTCATCGCCATCCATGGAAAAGTCCGGATTCACGCGAAGGCCTATTTCCAGAGGTTCTGCCCTGACCACCTGACTGATTTTTGTCACTTCGTTTAAACTGTCCGCGATGATGATTGAGCGCCGGAGGGCTTTCCGGATGGCTGCCGTCGTCTTCCCCGGAGTGGAGTAAAAAATATTTTCTCCCGAAATGCCCGCTTTGATGGCGAGCTCTACTTCCCGGATACTGGCCGCATCTATGCCGAAATCATGATTAGCCATAGTCCGCAGGACTCCTTCGAAGGGATTGCACTTCACGGAATAGAGAAATTCCACGCCCGGAAAGGCCGCTTTCAGCATCTCCGCCCTCACGCCCATGGCTTTTCCGTCGTAAATATAGAAACTGTCCTGCTCCTTTGCTTTCGAAAGGATGAATTCGGGTTTGATCATTGCTGTTTCCGCCCTTCTACTACCATAAGACTTACAATATTGAAAAATCGTCAGCCGTCAACGTCCCCGATTTCCGTCTAACTGCTAACGGCTATATTGAAATTTTCTCCAGAATTGCTTCGCACCCGCGGACAACATCCTCATAGGTCCTCTCGAAATTCCCCGTGTACCAGGGGTCTGCCACGTCCCTCTTCTCTCCCGCCCAGGAAAGGAGGAGGGACACTTTTTTCTCCGGATCCTGGCCGGTCAGCCATCCCAGGTCATAGAGATTTTCCTCGTCCATGGCAATGATATAGTCCGCTTTCTTATAATCATCTTTCGTAATCAGTTTCGCTGCATGTTTTGTGAAAGGAATGCCGTGTGCTTTGAGGGTCCGCTTTGCCGGCGGATAGATGTCGTGCCCTATTTCCTCGGTCGTAGCCGCCCGGGATTCGATGTGGAAATCTTTCTCCCTTCCCGCTCTGCGGACGATTTCTTTCATCACCATCTCCGCCATGGGAGAACGGCAGATATTTCCGTGGCAGACGAAGAGTATGGTAGTCATTTTTCCTCCTTGTGGATAGAGACAATGGGGTCCGTGATTCGTGGTGGTGGCGCCCTGAAATTGTTAAAAGCGCCTTTTTATATTTTAATTTTTATCAGCAGCCGCTTTCGAACCAGGAAGTCTGAAAGGTCAAAACTTTCAGGTTGAGTCAATGGAGGTAATAGAAGTCAGTTGTTAGTGGATTGTCCCTCTGGTGGGACACTAACTGCTGACGGCTGACTGCCCGTTAACGGGGAAATGGCGTAATCAGCTGCCGGTCCGTTTTCCTGTTTCTGCTTTCAGTCCGCAATCCGCAAAATTTTATTTTATATGCAGTTATATTCACCTGATGAGGCACTGATACCTATTACCTATTTACCATTTCCTTCACTATACATCGAAAATGAACCGGCTGGCAAGCTCCGCTTCCACTGGATTCTCCATTTTCACTCTTATATAATAAAGGAAAGAAAATGGTTTCCAAAGGAGGTACCTATGAAGAAAATCATCGCTATCAATGGCAGTTCTCGCAGAAATGGAAATACGGCGAAGATGCTCAAGGCTGCCCTGGCAGGAGCTGAAGCGTACGGGGCAGAGGGAGAATTCATCCAGCTTTACAGCCTCTTCTACAAAGGCTGCGCCAGCTGTTTCTACTGCAAACAAAAGAAAAAGATTCATGGAAATATATGCGCCACCAAGGATGACCTGACGCCGGTTCTTGAAAAAATCAAGGAAGCAGACGCCCTTATCCTGGGCACCCCCATCTATTTCATGAATTATTCCTCCTCCATGGTCGCCTTCCTGGAACGGTTCCTCTTCTCCAACTATCTCTACCGTTTCCCCGATTCCTCCATCTTTCCAAAGAAACTCCCCAGCGCCCTTTTCTATACCATGAATGCCACTGAAGAGCAGGCCGACCTCTTCCACCTCCCGGACAGGACAAAAGCTTATGAAGAATTCCTGGGAAATATCCTCGGCGTCCCGCCCAAAGTCCTCTCAGCCTATAATACACTGCAGTTCAGAGACTACAGCCGCTACGAAGCCTCCATTTTCTCCGAAGAAGACAAGAAAGCTTACGAGAAAGAACACTTCCAGGATACTCTCGATCAGGCAAGATTTATAGGGATCAAGCTCATTGGGGGTTGAATTTAGTTTTTAGCAGTTAGCCGTCAGCTATTAGATATCATCAGTAAAAAAGGTCCGCTTCGAATAGGGAAGCGGACCTTTTTATTGCTGTTTGCAAGGAGAAACGAAGATAAACAAAGGCAGGGGAATTCTCATTCTTATCGTTTTCCGCCGCTCCTGCCAGGAAATATTTCGACAGGTTCGTCCTCCCAGCCGCGCCGGAGCCCTCCTCTCGAGGAGGGCCACCTGTTTGCCGATCAAGTCATCCGGCACAAGTACCTTTTGGCAATGAGTCCCATCTGTGCCGGGCAGAATTTGCAGCTAATGGAAGTACCCTTTTTACCCCGGAAGCCTCTATCGTCGCCCGGTCAGGCTCCCGAGGGCAGCGGAGCTCCGGCGCAGCCGGTGAGGGGAGAGCTGCAGGGATGAGAAAAAATTTCCATGACATAGATGAGGGCCGAAGGCAATATCAAAAATGGCGGGCTTCATGCATTTGATGCCCGCCACCTTCCCGCGCCCCGCATCCCGCACCCCGCTCCCCGTCTTTTTCCAATATAAAATGGGCGCCCCTATATTTCAAAAGGCGCCCACCTTCACTTATCACTTACCACTTATTACTAAACATTCCCATCAAAACGCCGGAATCAGTCCGTCGGAGAAGTTGTCGTTGATATATTTCTTCACGGATTCGCTCTGGAAAATCTTCACGAATTTCTGGTAGGTCGGGTTGTCCTTATCCTTTTCTCTGGCTGCAATGATGTTTGCATAAGGGGAGGTGCTGTCTTCGGTGGCGAGAGCAGACTTATGGTCCAGTTTGGCGGACTTCGCGTAACCTGCATTGATGACGGAGCATGCCACGTCATCCAGGGATCTCGGCAGCTGGGCAGCTTCGAGTTCTACGATTTCGATGTGCTTCGGGTTCGCTTCGATATCGCCTACCACGGCTTTCACCGGATTGGTGCCTTTTTTCAGTTTGATGATTCCCTTCTGTTCCAGAAGGACCAGAGCACGTCCGCCGTTGGAAGGATCGTTCGGAATGGAAATCTTGTCGCCCTCTTTGATTTCATCCAGGGATTTGATCTTGTTGGAATAAACGCGGAGCGGTGCCAGGTAAGTATTTCCGATGGAAACGAGCTTGGAGCCGTTCTTTTCATTGAAAGCTTCCAGGAACGGACCGTGCTGGAAGGAGTTCAGGTCGATATCGCCAGATGCCAGGGCCTGGTCCGGGGTGACGTAATCGGCAAAGGATTTCAGGTTGACTTTGAGTCCCTGTTTTTCCGCTTCTTTCGCTACGAATTCCATGACCTGTTCAGAGTAACCCGGGGTGACGCCTACGGTGATTTCCTTCTTTTCAGCCGGTGCTTTGGCTTCTTTCTTGTCTCCGCCGCAGCCGGAAATGGCGCCCACTACGGCAAGGGCTGCCAGAGACAGTGCTAAAGTCTTCTTTAAATTCATCATATTTCCTCCTTTGAAATATCCGAAACCCTCTATTCCGTTTCAGATACAAAAAATCCTCCGCCCAAAGGGACGAAGGATTCGTGTTACCACCCAATTTCACTTCCCGGTCGCCCGGAAAGCCTTATGAGGTACGGGCCAAAGCCGATACCCTGACTCTGTAACGGGAGTTCCCGTGCCGCTTCACTGTTCAGCGGAAAGGCTCAGAGGCCATGTTCCATAAACTTTCCGTACTCCTTCCCACCCGCCGGAGCTCTCTTTGCCGAAGCCTTTATGTACTCTTCTCTTCACTGCCTGTATGTAGTTAGAAATAATATACCATCGGCTTCCGTAATTGTCAAGACAGGCCGGGGTGTATATGAACAATCGTGATTCGTGGTTCGTTGTCCAATATTCCCTGATACCGGCCGAGGTGGTGACCGATAGTATCCTGACGATTTCCTTCATAAGTAACCTGCCTGTTTCGTGCAGAAAATATTAAATTCGCGTGGCTTCATGAATTGCAGCGCAACACCCCGTTTCCCGGGTCCCGGACAATGTGAGGCTATTAAAAACGACTGGTCTTTTAAAAGCTGCGAAAAATATGGTCCAAAATAAAAAAGGCCGCCCTATGAATTTGGCGGCCACCTTCCCTTTCCCCCTTCCCCTCGTTTTCTAACAAAAAAGCCACTACTCCCGGGGTATACTGCTCCGAGGGGTAGTGGCTTTCCTCATACTGGTATTTTCTTTTTTGTTTTCACGGGCCCGTGAATTTTTAAGCTCAGTCCGTCGCCCTTTCCGCTTTCTCTGAGAATGGCTGCCGTAGCGGAAGCTTATGGGTGATTTCCCTTGCTCTGCCTATATAGTGCAGAAAAGGAAATTTATTTTATTAGATTTTCGTTAAATTTTTGGAATGCATATTTATTTTCAAAATTCGCAGCAGGAACTGGCAGTGCAGGGGTGCCATGGAAGTTACCGGCTGCCGGAGGGCCCATGATTACGTAACGCATGAATATTTTGAGTCAATTTCGACTGGCAGGGATCGTGCAGTTCCCCCTCACCCGCTTCGCGGGAGCTCTCCGATCGAGGGGAGCCTTTCCCATTCGCATGTCCTGCTTTAGTAACACTTGATAACCACCAATATGAGCTTTCCACGCGCCTGTGCAAAATCCCCATAAAAAATTTGTGCCGCGAGAGCGGCACACCTTCCCGATATCCCCGAAATCATTCCCGATTATTCCCGAGATTCCCGATTCAAAAGTTCATCGACCAGATAGTTTTCTTTCCACCATAAGCCCGACATCCATACTCATGCCGCATCAGCGGCACACCTTCCCGCAATCCGATATTTCCAGTCCGAAATCCGTTTTCCCCCGCCTGCCACCTCCCCGCAATCCGCAATCCGCAATCCGCAATCCGCTATCCGATTGATCGCTTCTGACTCAAAACCTCTATCTGCCAGTTGACTATATCTTCTCTCTTCTCTCGCTCATGACGAAGTACTGGTCCCGCACGGCAATCTTCCATAGACCTCCGGTTTTGACGAGCTGATCTTCATAGCGAAGGTAATGGTCGTAGAAATAGTCCTTCCCGTTCATGGAAATCAGGAGGACTGTGCGGCAGTAATGGGTATCCGTAGCGGTATTTCCATGAATTTCAATGACCTGCTGGCCGTTCATATGATGGGAAGCTTTGACGGAGGATGCAAAGCCGGAAAATTTCCGGACCATTTCTTCTCTTCCCTTCATTTCCATGGTCACTTCTCCGCCTGCGTGGATGCGGATGAGGCAGTCTTCGGTAAAAAATCTGCTCTGCCCTTCGATATCGCATTCCAGGCAGGAAAAACGGTCCATCAATTCCCGGATGGCCTCTTTTTCCTCCAGCATTTCAAGGGACATGGAATTCCTCCTTTCGAGGCAATACCGGTAATACCTTTTGATTCCATCAGATTGCACGGCAGTAAGTAAAAAGTTATCAGTTATCATTTCTTAGTGATCAGTGAAGGATGGCCCACAAAAATCCGATAGCGGGCTATTTTATATAGATGACTGTTATTCTCTAATAAAAAGACCGGTTGTATGATTTTAAGGAAAAAGTTTTTCTCCCGTCTGGGCGCATTCCCCATACAAACCAGGCGGCCATCAGGCCGCCACCTTCCCGATATCCCCGAAACTATTCCCGATCATTCCCGAGATTCCCGATTCAAAAGTTCATCGACCAGATAGTTTGCTTTCCACCATAAGCCCGACATCCATACTCATGCCGCATCAGCGGCACACCTTCCCGCAATCCGATATTTCCAGTCCGAAATCCGTTTTCCCCCGCCTGCTTCTGACTCAAACCGCAGGATTCAAAATATGTCTCGAATCAGCAAATCCTCGGCAGTCCTTCGCCTCTCAGAGGCATGATTTTCCTTCTTCCCCCATAGGGTGTGAGGAGGGCGACGCCTTTTCCTTCTGTCACCTGTCCTGCAAGTACTGCGTTTTCTCCATAGCGGCAGGAGCGGATGATTTCGAGGGCATTTTCTGCGGATTCCGCAGGCAGGGCGATCATCATTTTCCCTTCGTTGCCCATGGTCAGGGGATCGAGGCCGAGGATGCCTGTCAAAGCCCTGACTCCTTCGGAGACCGGAAGTTTTTCTTCTTCCAGTTCGATTTCCACGCCCGATGTTTCTGCCAGTTCATTGGTTACGGTAGCCAGACCTCCCCTTGTGATATCCCGGATGGTATGGATGGGCAGTTTTTGTGCCATCAGGGCGGAGACGATTCCATTCAGCGGCGCACAGTCGCTCTGAAGGTTTGTTTTCATTTTGAGCCGCTGTGTAAGGATGGTCGCATGATGGTCACCGAGAGTGCCTGTGAGGAGGATCCGATCTCCCGGCTGCAGGGCGGAGGCGGAAATGCGGCAGCCCGCCGGCCTTTCACCGATTCCGGCCGTATTGATGTAAAGTCCGCCTTTTCCTTCGATGACTTTCGTATCTCCAGCAACGATTTGAACGCCTGCTTCTGCGGCCGTTTCTGCCATGGAGGAAACGACTTTTTCGAGAGTTTCCATTTCAAGACCTGTTTCCAGGATGAAGGAAGCGGTGAGATAGAGAGGCTCTGCGCCCATGGAGGCCAGGTCGTTCACCGTCCCGCAGATGGAAAGGCGGCCGATATTTCCTCCCGGGAAAAAGAGGGGCTCCACCACGAAGGAGTCCGAGGTGAAGACAGGATTTCCTTTCAGAGGAGGAAGGACTGCCCCGTCTTCCATTTTGTCCAGTATGGGATTTTTGAAATATTTCTCAAAAAGGCTTCCGATGAGGCGGCCGGTTTCTTCGCCGCCTGCCCCATGGCGCAGTTCGATTTTCATAGGTCCTCCTCACAGGAGATGGTAAAAGAGGATTATATCCTCATAAGTTCCGTCGTGTTTCAGAAATCCGCCGGGGACTGTCCCCAGGCGGGTAAAGCCCAGCCGGTCATAGAGGTGAAGGGCATGGATATTATCTGCCACTACCGCATTGAACTGGAGAATCCGAAATCCCAGTTTCTTCCCTTCGGAAAGGGAGTGGAGTACCAGTTTTTCTCCGATATGCTGCCCGCGGATGGAGCTTTTCACCGCATAGCTGGTATTGGCGATATGCCCGCAGCGGCCCACATTGTTGGGATGAAGGATGTAAAGGCCCAGAATGTCTCCTTTTTCATCCGCCGCCACCCCTGTATAACTCATGGATTTGAAGAACCGGTCGGCTTCTCCTTTTTCCAGCGGTTCCATCTGAGGGAAAGAGTCTGTTTTTTCCACCACTTCATTCCAGATGGTGCGGCACACTTCTTCATCGCAAGTCCTGTATTTCCTGATTTCCATATTAACCTCCCCGGTATGTAATGCAGCAGGCCCCTTCGGAGGAAACCATGCAGGCTCCCACGGGATGGTCCGGGGTGCATGCTTTTCCGAAGCAGGGGCATTTTTCAGGGGTAATCATGCCCGTCAAAACCTGCGCGCAGCAGCAGCCTTTCGGCATTTTGTCCGCCGTAAGGCCATAGCTTCCTGCGTCCAGTTCTTTATATTTTTCGGAAATATAGAGGCCCGAGCCTTTTATATTTCCCAGACCTCTCCAGACCGCATCTCCTTCTGTAAATACGTCAGCCATGAGGTCTTTGGCCATGGTATTTCCTTCAGGAGTCACCACCATGGGGTATTCATTCCAGAGGCCCCCCTGCTTTCTGGAAGTTTCCAGGGTAAGGCGGGAAAGGGCGCGCAGAAGGAGGGGCGCGGTAAATCCGCCGATGACCATGGGTTCTCCGGAAACAGCTGCCAGTTTACGGAAAGGTTCGCTTCCTGTAATCACTGCCACGTGTCCCGGGCAGAGGAAGCCGTCCACCCGTCCGCTTTCGGCAAGGATTCTCATAGCTTCGGGCATCGTTTTCAGTGCGGTGAGGAAGCGGATATTTCTGATTTTTTCATCGAACGTTTTTTTAATGAGACTTGCCCAGACGGGAGCCGTCGTTTCAAAGCCTACGGCTGCCAGGACATAGGTAGTTTCAGGATTTGCGGCTGCGATTTCAAATATTTCCTCCGGATTGTAGAAGAAATCCACCTCACCTCCGCGGTCTCTCGCCCCCGACAGGGACATTTCACTTCCGGGCACTGCCAGAAGGTCCCCGAAGGCCATAACTTTATATCCCGGCTTTAAGGCATAGGAAACGAGTTTGTCGATATAGGCAGTGGGCGTCACACAGACGGGACAGCCCGGGCCGGAGAGAAGGGTGATTTTTTTCGAAAGGAGCTGCCGGATCCCCGTCCGGTACAGAGAGGACGTATGGGTGCCGCAGACTTCCATCAGTTTCATAGGCGGCCCGTCGTAAGAGGAAAGATAGCGGGCCAGTTCTTTTTCTTTCATTTGCTTTCCTCTTCTATTTCTTTGAAAAGATTGATCCAGTCGATGGCTTCATCTTTCTTTACAATCTGGATGGCCATTCCTGCATGGACAAGGACGTAATCTCCGATTTTCGCCCGTACCATAGCCAGATTCACCGGCACTTCGGTGCCTGAAAAATCGACCATTCCATGAGTGCCATTGATGGACATGACCCGTCCCGGGTAAGCTACGCACATAATGCCTCCTATTTCATAAGTCCCGCCCGGGCCTGGCCGAGAGCAATCCCTCCGTCGCCGCAGGGGACTTTTTCATTGCCATAGACATGGAATCCTTCCTTCTCCAGGGAATCTTTCGCAAGGGCCCAGAGGAGACTGTTGTGGAAACAGCCGCCGGAAAGGACGATGTCTTTTATATTGAAATATTTCGCACTCTCTGTAATCATCCGGCTGATGGCCAGATGGAAGCCGAGAGCTTTTTCTCTTATTGTACCATCTTTGAAAAGAATGTCGGAAATAAGCTGCTTTCTTCCCCAGATGAGCTGTCCTTCTTTTACTTCTTTTGTGAAATAAAGGTCTATGCCCCTGCCGCCTTCCTCTTTTGCCTCTGTCGCTGCCTTTTCGAGGGCCATGGCACATTCTCCTTTGAACCGGTTTTCGCTGCAGATGCCAAGAAGGGCGGAAACAGAATCAAAGAGACGACCCATGGCGGAGTCTTCGATGACATTGACATTGGCCCCTAAGGCTGCTTTCACTAAGGGATAGCGGGGGTCGGTGAGTAAGGGATTGGGGATTGAGGATTGGGGATTGGGGACGCCTGGACCTGCTTCTTCATTCTCCCTTGTACCGGTAGAACAACCCCTCAGTCCGCTCCGCGGCCAACTCCCCGGCAACGGCATGGCTCTCACTGCTTTTTGCGCGTCGCTTCGCTCCTTCAAAAAGCGTTCGAGCACAAACCTTGGGGAGCCTTGAACGATAGCGATTTTTTCGGTGGAGTCACTCGTTTCAGGATTCGATACGCTTGAAGCGATTTCCTCATTTTCCCGCGTACCGGTAGAACAACCCCTCAGTCGCCCCTGGCGACAGCTCCCCAAGCTTGGGGAGCCTTGGGCGATAGTGATTTTTCCGGTGGAGTCACTCGTTTCAAGATTCGATACGCTTGAAGCGATTTCCTCATTTCCACGCGTACCGGTAGAACAACCCCTCAGTCGCCCCTGGCGACAGCTCCCCAAACCTGGGGAGCCTTGAACGATAGCGATTTTTCCGGTGGAGTCACATTCGTCTGAATTCCCTTCTATCCCTGCGAAATATAAATCGCAGAGAGCGGTTTTCCAGGCTTGTTTCATGGAGATGTCTCCGGAGAGGAGGGGAAGGCTTTCGAGGTGGCCTGCCCGTTTCATGGATTTCCCTTCGCAGAGAAGGATTTCTCCGCCCCAGATGGTCCCGTCCGTCCCATAACCGGTCCCGTCGAAGATGAAAGCCAGCACCGGGCCTTTCAAATGATGTTCGGCCATGACGGAAAGGGCATGAGCGTGGTGATGCTGGATTCTGATGAGAGGGATGGACCTTTTTTGTGATATTTTTTCTGCCAGATTTTCAGAAATATAGCCGGGGTGAAGGTCGCAGAGAATTTTCTCCGGAGTGATGCCCAGCATGTGCTCCCAGTCTTTTTCCATGGTAAGGAAGGCTTCTTCCGATCCTTCTTCTGTCAGTTCGCAGGGCATTTCACCCGGATAGACGTAACCGCCGCCGGTGAGGCAGAGGGAGGGCTCCATATCCGCTCCCAGGGCAAGGATATTTCCCCGGGGCCCGCTGCGGATGACCGGTTCAGGGAGAAAGCCTCTCGTCCTTCGGATGAAATCCACGTGATTTCCCACTGCTTTCAATACAGAATCGTCCGCAGGGCGGAGGATTTCCCGGTTGTTGGTGAAAAGGGCCGGAATATCGTGGGACTTAAAAAAATTTTCCGCTTCTTTATCTTTATAGAGGATGGGACTTCCGCTGATATTGCAGGAAGTGACGATGAGGGGAGCCCCCACTCCCTCGGTGAGAAGGATGTAAAAAGCGGAAGGCGGGAGAAACAGGCCCAGACGGGGCACGTTTTCCGCCACCCCTTCGAAATGCACTTTCGGGGTGCAGAGGACGATGGGTTTGGCAGGAGATGCGAGAAGTTTCTTCTCCTGATCTGATAGAACTGCCAGTTCTTCCGCTTTTTCCAGGTCAGAAACCATGAGGGCAAAGGGCTTTCCTTCCCTGTGCTTCAAGGTGCGAAGTTTTCTCACGCTCTCCGGAAGGTCTCCGCGGGTCACCAGGTTGAATCCGCCAATGGATTTCACCATGATGATGGCCCCTTTTTGTACCATTTCGATGGCTTTCGTCATGGCTTCTTCTGTATAAAGGGTCCTTTCCCCTTTGATGATGCCTGTAAGAGCCGGTCCGCAGTCTTCGCAGCAGATGGTTTCGCCGTGACACCTGCGGTCTTTCAAATCGGTATATTCTTTTTCACAGTCTTTGCAGAGCGGAAATTCATCCATCGTCGTAAAAGGTCGGTCATAGGGAAGTTTTTTTATAATCGTATAGCGGGGCCCGCAGGCGGTGCAGGAAAGGAAGGGATAGTGGAAATGTCGGTCTTTTTTGTCGTGCAGCTCTTTTGCACAGTCCGGGCAGATGCCGATATCCGCCGGAAAGAGAGGCTCCTCCGGCTCTCCGCTGCTTTCGATGGATTGAAAATCAGGGAAATACTCCAAAGGGAGCGTTTCTATTTCCATTTTTTCCACTTCTATGGGATAGGGCGCTTCTTTCAGCGCTTTTTCCAGTAATGAAAATTGCTTCTCTTCCCCGGAGGCCCGTATTTCCACAATACCTCCCAGATTCTTCACCCATCCCGTGAGGCCGGACTTTCGGGCAGCGCGCACCACAAAAGGACGGAACCCCACCCCCTGGACACGCCCGGTGGCGATGAGACGGACCGTTTTCATAGTGCACCTCCTTTGAACAAGTATCCGTTCACAATCATTGGAATGTATTCCTCTGCCGGGGAAGCTATTTCCATTCCCGGCAGAAATAACTTAAAAAAGGGCGATTCATTGGTACGCCCGCATTGCATCCTTAGAAATAAAGATTAAAAAATACATACACATTTCATCGAAAATTTTTCGCTGAATTTACACATATTATAGCATTAATTCCGACTGCTTTACACATTTTGTGATTTCAGGTCCAAAAGCCACGGAGGGAGGATGTCCAAATGAGAAAAATCTCCCCGACCCAGATGAGGCCCAAAGGGAAAATCTAAAAACTTGCGCCCGAAGGGCGCCACCTTCCCGACAATCCCGATCATCCCCGGGATTCCCGACCATCCCCGAAACAACAGCTTTCCATCCTGAAGTCTCCATATAAAAAATGGGCGCCTTTATGATTTTAGGGCGCCCTGTACTTACCACTTACTACTTATCACTAACTGCTATCTACTAACCATTACTCACTCATGATGATGATGCTCATCATCATATTCTCCCGGATGGGTCAGACCATCGGCTGCCGCTTTTTCGATCCATTCGGCCGCTTCTTTATAGCCTTCCCCGGTTTTGCCGGAAACTTTGAAGACCGGCGCTTTTTTATTGAGGTGGCGCAGGCCTTTCATGAAGAAATCTTCATCAAAGTCCAGGTACGGAGCGAGGTCGATCTTGTTCAGGAGGATGATATCTGCCTTTTCGAAGGCAAGCGGATATTTGTAAGGCTTGTCACTTCCGTCAGCCACGGAAACGATGAGGAGTTTTATATTTTCCCCGATCACCATTTCTGCCGGGCATACGAGATTTCCCACATTTTCAATGAAAAGGATGCCGGGCTCTGAAAAGTCCATGGCATGAATAGCATTGTGTACGAGAGGAGCGTCCAGATGGCAGGCTCCGAATGTATTGATCTGGGCCGCTGAGACGTGCTGTTTCCGAAGCCTTTCGGTATCGATATCGGACTCGATATCTCCTTCAATGACGTAAATTTTCGATTTTATATATTTCATGAGCTGTTCCATGGACGTGGTCTTGCCTGTTCCCGGGGCGCCCATGACGTTGATGGTATAGACTTTGCGTTCCATCATGTATTCCCGTACGTGCTGGGCAATGTGATTGTTGTGGGCGTAAATATCTTCCATTACGCCTGCTTTCACCATATGCATTAGTCAACCTCCAGGTCTACCGATTCTATATAAAATTCCTTGCCCACTTCCGTGGGGGAGCCGTCTCCCCCGCAGAAGGGACAGGAAAAGGAAAAACGTTTTCGTTCAAAGAGTTTTCCGCATGCGTCGCATTTCATCATGGGCTTTACATCTTTGATGATGAGCCTTGCCCCTTCGCAGAGGGTGCCCTCGGAAATCACATCGAAATACATCTGGATCGATTCTCCGATGAATCCGGAGTCTTCCCCCACCACCAGATGGATGGCGCGGACTTTCCCGCCTTTTTCACGAGCCGTCTTCTCCGCAATCCGCACGATTTCAAGGGTCACCGGATACTCATGCATGAGGTCTCCTCGCCGGTTTCTGAAGGGTGAGGACGAGGTCCTTCGGTTCCCCTTCTCCGAATTCTTCTTCCATGGAAAGGGCTTTCACCGGGCAGTTATCCACGCAGATGCCGCAGGTCACACATTTTTCCCGGTCAATGGTCCAGGTCTTATTTTTCCGGTCGATGGAAATAGCATGCATGGGGCAGCCATGTTCACATTTGCCGCAGAGGACGCATTTTTCAATCACGTTTTTTACATGGTATGGATTGGTGGCGAGTTCTTTCTCTTCTTCGGAAATAGCAGGAGCCGGTTTCACTTCTTCTTTTGGCGCGGGAGCCGGAGCCGGTTTGGGTGCGGGCCGTGCGGGACGGTTCAGCTTTTTCCCCTGAAGCGTCAGGACGAGGTCCTTCGGTTCATTTTCCCCAAATTCCTCTTCCATGGAAAGGGCCTTCACAGGGCAGTTGTCCACACAGATACCGCAGGTGCAGCATTTATCCCTGTCGATGGTCCAGGTGCGATTCTTTCTGTCAATCGTAATGGCATGCATGGGGCAGCCATGTTCACATTTGCCGCAGAGGATGCACTTTTCAATGACGTTCTTTACATGGTATGGGTTGGTAGCCAGTTCTTTATCTTCCTCCACGACAGCCGGTTTGACTTCTTCTGCTTTCGGTGCAGGAACTTCCGGTTCCACTTTCGGCGCTTCTGCTTTGGCTGCGGTTGCTGCCGCAGCAGCCACAGCGGCAGCAGCTGCTTTCACTGCCGGTTTTGCTGCCGGGCGGGATGGTCTTACCGGCCGCTGGGGTTTCGGTATTTCAAAGGAGGCGGGGCTGACTTTCTTTTCATCCGCTCCGTATGCATCTTCCATAGTGAGGCACTGTGCCGGGCAGCCGTCTACGCACATGCCGCAGGTCACGCATTTTTCTCTATCAATGGTCCAGGTGCGGGTCTTTCTGTCGATGGTAATGGCTTCTACCGGGCAGTTATGAGCGCACTTGCCGCAGAGGAGGCATTTTTCCGCAGCAATCTTCACGTGCATATCGTTGAGGTCCGGATTTTCCTCCTCTGCCGGCGCTGCCGGAGCTTCCGGTGCCGGAGCTGCAACGACTGCAGGTGCTGCTTCAGGAGCCGGAGGCCGGTGCTGTGGTCTTTCGGTGAGGACCACCCCTTTGAAGGTGGGTTTTACTTCTTTTATTTCCCCTTCTTCATAAGTTTCTGCCATAGTGAGGCAGGAAGCGGGGCAGTTATCCACACATACGCCGCAGGTCACGCACTTTTCGCGGTCGATGGTCCAGGTCTTGTTTTCTGCATCCACCGTAATAGCCCCGACAGGACAATTGTCGGCGCAGGTGCCGCAGAAGAGGCAGGATGTGGCATCAATCCGCACATGCTGGTCATTGAGGGCTACAGCCGGCTTTTCCGGCTTATAGGCAGGAATGGGAGCCGGCGCTCTGGGGACGGAAGGTTTGCGGCGAACCGGTTTCGGCGCATGCATGAGGATGTCCGTCCTGTTTCCAAGGTAGCAGCCGAGGGACAGGCACTTTCTCGGACAGTTGTCGATACAGGTACCGCAGTTGATGCAGGCTTCCAGGTTGATACGCCAGGTGCGGTTTCTCCGGTCCACGGTAATGGCTCCGGACGGACAGTTCCGTTCGCACTGGCCGCAGAAAATACATTTCAGGATATTGTTGACGATATGGCTCCTGTCGTCCATAGCCGCTTCTGCCATATTGACCGCTTCCACTGTCCGCCTGCCTTTGGCAGCCGTACCCGTTTCTTTCACCTGAAGGATGATTTCCGATTTCTTCAGGTCCGGCTCCGTGGCATGGGGATCCATATGGAGGCATTTCTTCGGGCAGTTTTCCACGCAGGCCGCACACTGGACGCAGGAGAAAGGATTAATCTTCCAGGTCCCGTTTTTTCGGTCAATCTGAATAGCCCCTGCAGGGCAGGACTTTTCGCACATGCCGCAGAGGATGCATTTGGATGCATCATTGATGACCCGTCCGCGGTCCTGGGGCTTGAATTCTTTCGGTTTAATGGGATAGCTGGTGGTCACCGGCGGTTTGAACAGGTTGGAAAGGGCCTGTTTCATATAAATGAGAAAACTCATGGCGCCCCTCCTTATCGTTCACAGCAGCTGATACAGGGATCGATGGTCAGAATGAGGTTCGGCACATCGGCCAGGTCGCAGCCTTCCAGCATCTTCACGAGTGCCGGTATATTCACATTCGTCGGCGTACGGAGGCGGAAACGTTCCAGATTCTTCGTCCCGTTTCCTTTCACATAGTAGAAAGCTTCGCCTCTGGGCTGTTCCACCCGGGTGAAATATTCGCCCACCGGCGGATTTCCTTTCACCGGCGCTTCAATCGCTCCGTCCGGCAGATTTTCAAGTACTGCCTGAATGATATCGATGGACTGGGTGAGTTCTCCCAGACGAACGCGTACCCGGGCGAGGCAGTCGCCGGCCGTATCGGTAACCGGGCGGAAATGAAGTTCTTTGTAAGCTCCTTCATCATCGGCCATACGATAATCGAGCGGTACGCCGCTGGCTCTTGCCATCGGTCCTACGCAGCCCAGGTCGATGGCATCATCCATGGAAAGCACCCCTACCCCTTCCAGGCGGTACTGCACGGTATTGTCATACATGAAAGTCATGGCCAGTACACGGATTTCCTTGCGGAGGATTTTTAATTTTTCAAGAATCATTTTCCTCTGTTCGTCGGAAATATCCCGACGGACCCCGCCCACTTTACAGACGGAGAAAATGACACGGCCTCCCGTGGTTTCTTCGAAAATATCCAGCACGATTTCCCGGACTCTCCAGGCATTCATGAATAGACTTTCAAAGCCCAGGGCATCGGCTGCCAGGCCAAACCACAGAAGATGGCTGTGCATGCGGGAAAGTTCATGCCAGAACGTGCGCAGGTAGCTCGCGCGTTTCGGTATTTCGATATCCATGAGTCCTTCCACGGCTTTCGTGTATCCCCAGCCGTGACCGAAGGAGCAGATGCCGCAGACGCGTTCTGCCACATAGACGAACTGCTTGAAATCTCTTTTTTCCACCAGTTTTTCAAGTCCTCTGTGGATATAGCCGATGGAAGGCACTGCCCGGACCACTGTTTCATCTTTGAGTTCCAGATCCAGATGGATTGGTTCCGGGAGGACCGGATGCTGGGGTCCGAAGGGGACTGTCGTTATTTCTGCCATCAGTTACCCTCCTTTTTATGAACAGACGCATCGATGCCAAGGCCGTTCCTCAGATTGACCTTGATCGCTTTTTTCGCATGAACGGCGCCGGACAGATCGTGCCAGGGCGTCTTCTGGGCCAGGTGGTAGAAATGACCGCCATAGTCCACTTCCGGCGCGATGAAGCGCACATCCAGGCCGAAAAGGTCATGGATTTCATTTTCCCAGACAAAGGCATACCAGTAAAGGCTGGTGATGCTCATGATGGAACCTGTGAGGGGCACGATCACCCGCAGGTTGTAGAGGAAATAATTTTTATCAAAGCTGTAGGTCAGTTCGTAACCCTCGTCCACTCTCGTACAGAGGATCTGCACGAGGCGGCAGCCTTCACGCTTGAAACGGGCCGTCTGCTCGAGCAGCTCTTCCGGCCGTTTCACCATTACCTGCTGTTTCATGCTTTCTCCTCCCTCTTTTCAAATGGTCTCGGTTCTTCCTTCGGCGGTTCATAGAGCTCGCCGGTTTCCTTCATCTTTTTATGTTTTTCTTCCAGCACTGCGAGGCCTTTCACCACCCCTGCAATGATGGATTCCGGGCGGGCCGCACAGCCCGGCACGTACACATCCACAGGAATGGCCTTGTCCATACCTCCCAGCATGTTGTAGCATTCCCGGAAAACCCCGCCGGTGCAGGCGCAGGTTCCGACTGCCACCACCACCTTCGGTTCAGGGATCTGTTCATAAATCTGGCGGACTACCGGAAGATTCTGTGCGTTTACCCCTCCGGTAACGAGGAAAATATCCGCATGCTTCGGGTCCCCCGTATTCACTATGCCAAACCGCTCCACGTCGAAAAGCGGAGTCAGGCAGGCCAGCACTTCGATATCACAGCCGTTGCAGGAAGAGCCGTCATAATGAATGAGCCAGGGCGATTTCTTTTCAAATGCCATATTTGCCCCTCCTTATTTGAAATACATAAGAAATGCTACGTTAATGAATCCCATGAGGAAAGAGAAGAGCCAGGTGGAGGCCAGCATCCGTTCCCACTTGATTCGGCCGCAGCTGTTATCCACGAGGATATCCAGGAAGAATGTGAGGAAACATACAAAAAGGCCGATGATGGTGGTCCACCAGTCAGCGCTCACGAAGAAGAGGAGCACCAGGCCCAGGAGGAATACATCCTCATACCATTCCGCCAGTTCCACCATGCCCAGGGTCCGGCCGGAAAGTTCCGTCTTCACCCCGCCGATCAGTTCCTGATGGGCTTCATGGGACATGGAAATATCGAAAGGAGACTTCCTGAATTTAATGAGAAGGATAAAGCAGAGGCCCAGGAAAATGCCGGGCATGCGGATGAAATTCATGGTTTCCGACTTCATAATATCCCCGATATTGAAAGAACCGCAGGACAGGTAGAAACCGAGAGCCACCATGAGGAGCATCGGTTCATAAGCCATGGTCTGCACCAGTTCCCTTTCCGCGCCCACCTGGGCATAGGGAGAAGCCGATGCATAAGCCGCAATGATGAGGCAGACACTGGCCATCGTTAAAGTGAAGACCACGAGAAGGATATCGCCCCGGGCGAAGAAGAAAGTGCCCGAGAGAAGGACGAAAATCAGGAAACCAAGCACATAGAAGCCTTCCGCCTTATTGATGGCAATGGGCTGCTTGGACCAGAGTTTGAAGAAATCATAGAAAGGCTGGAAAAGAGGAGGCCCCACGCGCCGCTGCATGCGGGCGGAAATCTTACGGTCAAGCCCGTGGATGAGTCCCCCCAGGACAGGTCCCAGGACGAGGAAGAGAAGTGCGCCCAGACCGCTTGCGATGTAATCGGAGAAATCAGACATGGAACACACCTCCTGTCGCTAAAGAAAGCTCCATCAGGAGGCAGGCCACACAGGCCGTGTACCCCCAGAGCTGCATTTTCCTTTCATTAAACCAGGTCTCCATGTACCAGTTGCGGAGAGTCACCGGCACCACCCGGCCCGCTGCCCCGCGGTAAGCGATATCCTCGCCCATATTTTCACCGGCCAGATTCGTAATGACCAGCTTCTTGTGTTTCCTCCCCTTGCCGAAACGAAGAGGCAGGAGAATGAGCAGGAAGACCATGACAGACATGATCCACAGATTGCTCTGGGCAATCACGTCATCTACACTTCTGTACAGATGAGACAGATACGGGATGACCATGTACTGGGAAATCAGCGGGAAGAGCACGCATACGACGAGCGTCAGCCCTGCGATCGTCCGGAGAGCCTGCCACTGCACGCCGAGGATTCCCTTTTCACGATTTTCATCGGTAGGAATATAAGTCGTAATCTTTCCGAGCCACTTGGTCCAGTAGAAAAGAGTAGTCGCCGAACCATAGACGAGAGCCAGAAGAAGCAGCGGCTGCCCTGCATCCACGAAAGCCTTCATAGCGGCCCATTTGGAAATAAGCATTCCAAAGGGTGCGAGGAACATACCGCAGATACCGATCACCATGCAGAGAGAAAGCCTTGGCATGGAATTGAAAATCCCGTCGAAACTTTCCAGATTCCTGCTGCCCAGCTGCTGTTCCGCCGTGCCCACAGTGAGGAAAAGAAGAGACTTTGCCACTGCGTGGAAGATGACGATCATGATAGCCGTCCAGGCCGCTTCATAAGAACCGGTACCTGCGCAGCAGACGATAAGGCCCAGATTGGAAATAGTGGAGTACGCCAGCACCTTTTTCCCGTCAGACTGGGAAATAGCGGCGCAGGATGCAAAGAAGAAGGTAATCCCGCCTACCAGCATAGCCATGACCCCGGGATGATTATTTCCAAGAATCGGGCAAAGCTTGATAATGAGGAAAACCCCTGCCTTAACCATGGTAGACGAATGGAGAAGCGCCGAAGTCGGAGTAGGAGCCACCATAGCCCCCAGAAGCCATCCGGAGAAAGGCATCATCGCAGACTTTGTGAAACCGCAGAAAACGAGAAGAGCCACAATCGGTTCCACCGGCATAGCCTGCATACCCATGCTGATCAGCTGGGAAAGCTCCAGCGTATAATATTTCGAACCAAGCCAGGTAATAGCCACCGCAAAGGCCAGGCCGCCCAAGAGGTTCATCCACAGAGCCTTGAAAGAATTGTGGATCGCCTCATTCGTCTGTGTATAGCCGATGAGGAGGAACGAACAGAGAGAAGTGATTTCCCAGAACGTATACATGTAGAGCAGATTGTTCGACATGACCAGGCCAAACATGGCTGCCAGGAAAAGGAAGACCACGAAGAAGAAGAAAGGCCTCCGGTCCTCCACATCCGTATGCTTCCTGTGGAAAACCGCCATGTACCCCAGAGAATACACCGCAATCAGTCCGCCGATAATCCCTGCGATGAGGATCATAATGATCGCCAGATTATCGATGTTGAAATCCCACACAGAACGGGCATAACTCCCCGCATGGAATTCAAAAGCCACAATCAGCACAAACTGCACGATTCCCAGAAGCGCCACCAGGTACCGCTTGAACTTCGTACAATAATAGAGCACCGTCAGGGCCGCGAGACCGTCCACAGCCGTCATAGTGAGACGCAGGGCCTCCGAATCCACGCCCACCTTCGTCGGATGGCCGAAAAACAGGAAACCCGTCGCCACAGCCAGAACCATCATGAGAAGAGCCGAAGCCTTCACGATATGATTGCGGAGCGACGACGAACGAACCCCAAGCATCACGATGGCCGTCACAAGTGGCACCGCAAATAGCAGAACCGGTATAACCATAACATTCTCCCCTTCCTTTTATACACGCCTTCAATTCCACAGGAAGTCCTTTAAGCATATACTTATTATTGATTTATATGTACACGCTACAACAGGGTATAGTACTTTATTATTATACTTTATCGCAAAGCGGCTATAACTGCAAGAGATGAAAATATATTTTTTTGTAATAATTGTGAGGAGCGGTTAGTTTTTTAGTTTTTTGTGCTTAGTGATAAGTGGAGGTGTGCCGCTGATGCGGCACAAATATATATGGGGACTGTGCACAGGCGAGGTTAAAAAGCCCATTCAAGTCGAAAATGACTCAAACAGTAAAAGCAGCTCTACAGCCAGCAGCCGCGTATGGGAAAGGCTCTCCCCCCGGGAGAGCTCCGGCGAAGCCGGTGAGAGGGCAGGGAAAGTAAATCTTCAGGACGGATCCCCCAGACACCCACTCCTACCCTATCAGTCTGACGCAGCCAGCTTCCCCGAAGGGGAAGCCTGACCGCCAGCGTATAGAGCCACAACCGGTGAGGACGAACTGCACTTTCGACTGTGAATTTTCCCGGCACTAACGTCCCGCGTCCCCCTGCGGGGGAAGCTCCCGCGAAGCGGGTGAAGGGGGCTGACTTTCAAAGCTATGACAAATGACACAAATCCATCATGCGTAACGCAGGAATGGAACCTCCGGCAGGCGGTAACTTCCATGGTTCCCCTGCACTATTCCTTCAAGGCACACGTGAGAAAAAAGTGGAACTTGACAATCGGTCACCACCTTTCCTGGTATGGAAAGGTGGCTGCGGAGCAGCCGGAAAGGTTGTTCAATCGTAC
>OMVW01000044.1 GCA_900314595.1 uncultured Dialister sp.
ATTTTGTCGTATTTTTTTCGACTTTTTTGCACAAAAAAGCACGCACCTTTCGATGCGTACTTGAACTATTTTATGAATTTCTTAAGTTAATGACATTGAGGTTAATAGTTAATGGGCTGCAAACTTTCTTCCGGATGGAAACTGTCTTCAGGGAAAGTGTGCATTGAGGTTAATGGGTAATCGTCCGCAAGCTTTCCTACGAAAAGAAACTGTATTTGAAAGAACTTTACACTGGGGTTAATGGTTAATGCTTCGCCTGTGCAGAGTCCCCATATAAACTCGCGGCCCCTCAGGGCCGCCACCTTCCCGATCACCCCGACATCCCCGATTCTCCAGATATCCCCGATTCAAAAGTTAATGATTATATAGCTTCCTTTTCTAAAAATAGTTTCTCACACTTTCTTGTGCCCCACGTCTTCTGCCTTCACTTTTCCCAGGTAGATGCAGCCGATGATCCAGGCCACATAGTCGTCAATGGGGACCGGTACGGAGCGCATGCCTTTCGGAATGAGTCTGGCAAATCCCTTTGCCGGATGGTCCTTCCAGTACCACTTTTCCCCCATTTCAGTGGTATATTTTTCATTCACCAGGATGACAGGAATATCTATTTCCAGTTTTTTCAGGAGTGTTTCCGCCCGTTTCTTCATGATTTCATGCCGGGTGCCATTGCCCATGATGAAAGCCCCCGGCTTATATTTCTCAAGAAGCGGCGTGATTTCCTCTTCAAACCGGGTGGTGGGGACCACTTTTTTCCATACCAGTGATCCTTCTTCTTCCACGAAAGCCACGCCGGTCTTGTCTTTCCCGGGATCTGCGGCGATGATCATGGCCGGTCGTCCTTTCTTTCTACTTTCACGTCGATGGCAAGAGGTCCCTGGGAGTATACGTCCCTTACGACAGTGACGGTAAGGATACAATTTCCTCCAAAGTTCTTCACTTTCTGGATGACATTCATCAGTTCCTGTCCTTCCAGGACTCCCACATTGCCGGTAATCGGATCCGGAAGCACCCCTTTGGACTGAGCGTACCGGTTGAGGTCTTTCAGGAATCGGAGGACCTTAAGATCATAGTTCTTTATTCCCTGGTAGTTATCAAGATTTCCTTTATAAATGGTCTCGCCTTTGCTGAAGATAAGCCGGCTGTCATGGATATCAAAGTCGATGACCAGTCTTTCGCCGCGGATGAGGTTCTGGGCAGCTACTACGCGGACCAGTTTCTTCGTCTTCCCATCAGTGACCTGGTTGACTGCATCATTGAAGTCAGCCTCACTGATCCGGATCAGGTTTACATTATCTTCTTTAATATTCATCTGCTGCTTGAGCATATTATTGATATCATTGAGTACGCTGTCCAGTACTTTGACCGACTGGTCGCGGCTCATGTGTTCATCCACCGTAACCGATGTAATGAGCTGGCCCGCCTGAAGCATGACCTGTCCTTCTCTGAGGGCATAAATATTATTCAGGAGCGCTTTCTTTTCTTCATTGAGGTTGGAAATATTTTTATTCAGTTCGTTTTTCGTCTGTTCCAGTGCTTCGATTTCTTCAGCCGACTTCTCCACCCCTGCCTGTGCTTCGTCATAGGCCTGCTGCACAGAGGCGAGCTCACTTTCCATGTAGAGCCTCTGGCTTTCCACACGGTCCAGTTCTTTGGAAGTTTCTTCGGATTTTTTCGTTACATCTTCATATTCTTTATTTCTTGCTTCCAGCTGCATCTTTCCTTTTTCCAGTTCCCTGTTTTTCACCTTGATTTCCTGGTTCAGGCTGTCCATTTCCGCCTGCAGCTGGGACAGGCCGAAGAGAGCCACCCGCACATTTTCATTGACTACTGCCAGTACGGCAATGGTAGTAAATGAAATAAGGATACCGGAAATAATGGTGACGATGACCGATGTATATTTCGGACGCAGTCCAAAAAGAGTCAGCCTTTTCTTGCCGACTTTCGAACCGATACGGTCTCCCAGAAAAGCGATAGCCCCACCCATAATGATGAGGACGAGAAACATGGCAGCCCCTATGAACATGAATGCTCTCCTTTCGTTTATTAACATATATTTAATTATACCCTTTTTGGCGGGTAATAGAAAGGCAGAGATTTCCGCCTTCCCATGCAGGGGGACGGATTACGGGAATTGTCCTGACCCTGAGGTCATTTTCATAAAAGAGGCCTGTGAGGCGAAAAAAGTTTTTCCGAAAAATCTGCCAAATAAAAAGTGAGTCCCCCAAAGGAGACTCACCCGGTCTGTACTTACTTATCCACTCTTCTGATGAGCCAGCAGCCGCAGAAGAGGGCGATGATATTGGGCAGCCACACCGCCATCACGGCCGGCATGACGTGTCCTTTGCCCAGAGCTTCGAGGAAAGTCATGATGGCATAGTATACGAAAATGATGACAACGGAAATTCCGAAACCGATGGAAGAGGAGGAGCGCTGCTTCTGTACGCCCAGAGGCGCCCCGACAATGGCAAAGACGAAGGAGGCCATGGGCAGCGAGAAACGGCGGTGAATTTCCATGACCAGAGGCGTAGTATCCGCATGAGCTGCGCGATAGGCCTGTTTGGCCAGGAGAAGTTCGCGAATGGTCATTTCGTCGTAATTCTTCTTTTCTTTTGGAATTACTTCAGGAGACTGGGCATAGGGGATTTCCTGATGTTCGAAGTGCATCATGCGGTCCACTCCATCCCCGGTCAGATCATAAATGACTCCGTCTTCCATGATCCATACGCCGTTTCGCCAGACGGCTTTCGGCGCATTTTCCACGCGGGTCACTTCTTCATTTTCAAATTCCTGGACTGTTATATTTTCCAGTTCTTTCGTCTTCGGGTTGTAGCGGCGGGCGTAAAGGAGATGGGCAATCTTTCCTTTCTGCACGTCCCGTACCACCACATGGTCTGTCACTCCGGGATTCAGGTTCTTCTTGATTTCCGTATTGAGCACGTAATCATACTCCCTGTTCGTCCAGGGCACTACATATTCATTGAAGGCCACGGCACAGAGGCTGATAATGAGGGAAATAAGGAAGACCGGCGCAGCGAGGCGAAGGAAGCTCTGCCCGGAGGAACGCATGACGATGAGTTCACTGGCACCGGAAAGTTTGGCAAAGCACATGAGTGCCCCGAGAAGCACAGCCATAGGGAACGTATAGACGACGATTCTCGGCAGGGCCAGAATGAAAATTTTCAGCGCAGAGGTGGAAGATGCCCCGTACTTGGTCACATAGCTTGCGATTTTCAGGAGCGTATCAGCGCCAAGGAAAATGGCTGTAAAAGCAGCCACTCCGAAGAGGAAAGGAGCAAGAAATTCATTCAGTATGTATTTATCAAGCAGCCGCATAGAATTCCCCTCCTTTTTGTGTATCTATAATCATAGTCTGAAATTTTCCCCCAGGTAGAATTTTTTCGCTCTCGGGTCTACGGCAATATCTTCGGCTCTGCCCTGGAGAAGGATTTTCCCCTCGGACAGGATGTACGCATTGTCAACGATACGGAGTGTCTCGCGTACATTATGGTCTGTAATCAATATGCCGATACCCCTCGTTTTGAGGTGGAGCACTACACTCTGGATATCTTCCACCGCCAGGGGATCGACTCCTGCAAAAGGCTCATCGAGAAGGATGAATGCAGGGTCCATAGTGAGGGACCGGGCGATTTCCACCCGGCGCCGTTCGCCGCCGGAAAGAGCGCTGCCCAGAGTATTTCTTACATGGGTGATATGGAATTCTTCCAGCAGGGCTTCTGCTTTTTCTTTCCGCTGCCCGGAAGTTAGTTCTTTTCTTGTCTCCAGAAGGGACATGAGGTTGTCCCACACGGAAAGGCCGCGGAATACAGAGGCTTCCTGGGGAAGATAACCGATGCCGAACTGATGTCTTTTGTAAATAGGCAGGCCCACGAGGGATGTCCCGTCTACTGTGACATCCCCTTCTTCCGGGGTAATAATGCCTACAATCATGTAGAAGGTGGTGGTTTTACCGGCCCCGTTCGGCCCGAGGAGGCCTACGATGGATCCCTGCTCCACTTCCACGTTCACATGGTCCACTACAGTTCTTTCACCATAGCGTTTGACGAGGTTATGGGTTTCTATCTTCATTTAGGTTCCTTCGTTTCTAAGGGATTTTCCGGGATATCCGGCCGGCCTTCAATGGGTGTGGCTTCGGTGACCGGTCCTTTCGGTTCAGATTTGCCGCTGCCCGGGGAAGAATCTTTTTCTCCATTGTCATCAGCAGCGCCTGTATTGACGATAACGATGGTGCTTCGTCCGGTAGTTTCTACCACTTTATCAGCATCCCGGAGCACCAGTTCCGGTCCGTTGAATGTATTTCCTTTCTGATTCACCCAGGCATTGCCTGTGAGGACCAGTTTCCCGTCGGTTCCTTCCCGTCCGGTCCTTGTATATATGGCACGGTCTCCATAACCGGTGGCTTCATGGAGTTCGCTGGAAAGGTTGACCCCTCCGGTGGCAACGATTTTGACCTGCTTCATATTTCCTTCAATATGAGGAGCCTGTACAATGCCATCCGGTGACTTGAGGTATCCGTTTCCTTCGATTTTTCCAAATCCTGTATCCGGATTGTAAATGACATCGTCTCCTTTTAAGACACGTTTTTCTACAGAATCATTGAAATATACATTTCCCACGCCCCGGGTGGTCTTATCTTTATAGAGGAACAATTTCTGCGCATCCAGCGTGGAGGAATCCTTCACGTAATGTACTCCTCCATCAAGGAAAGCGCTCCTGTCTTCGAAATGATACTGCCCGTTCTTTGCGGTAATGGTGGCTCCCTGATTGGCATGAATGACTACATTGCCTTTTGCGGTGACAGTCTTTGTCTTACCGTCATAGGTGAGGACATCGGCGGTAATATCATCGGCCAGGGCCGTCCCCATGGCGCAGGCGGAAATGGCCACTGCTGCCAGTACTGTATATAATGGTTTCACTTTGTATCCTCCTTGTCTGCCAGCTTCGCGTGGCCCTTTGCTGTAATGACCCGGATGATCCGGTCTGCCGTAAAAGAATCGCCGGTCAGGACTTTATTATCTTTGGTCGCAGTAAAGAATTTATCTGTGGAAAGTATTTCCTTATTTCCATCATAAGTCAGGTTTTCGGCATAGAGTTCTTCCCCTGCCTTATTGGTACCGTGAACGTTTCCTTCAATATAAACGGTTTTTGTCTTGCGGTCAATCTTTCCGCGGTCTCCCACCAGATGAAGTTCATCACCGTCTTTAAAGTAGGAGCCTTCCACACCAGTCAGGAGCACCAGATTTTTATCTGCGCTCATCTCAACGTTTTTGGCCTTGAAACGGTAAACAAGCTGCCCGTCCTTTGTTTCCTTCATGTCTATATTTTTAAAAGACATGGCTGCCGAGGAGCTGGCGCTCTGGTTCATGGCTTTATTGTCATCTTTAAAGAGGAAATAGATGCCCAGCGCAATGAGCAGAATCACCACTACGATGATCAGGGTTTTCCTGTTTTTCATGCCTTTCCTCCTTTTGTCTCGTTCCAGTCTTCCGTCATGCCCGCCTTGAATTTTTCTTTTTCTTCTTCAGGAAGAGCATTGTACATTTTTATTTTACCCGGCCTTGTCCAGAAAAGATGCTGGAACCAGAGCCAGTCGGCCGGATGGGCTTTGATGAATTCTTCAAGGATGGTGGCCATTTTCTGGGAGTTCACGAGAAGGTCCCGTTCTTTATCTCCCGTTTCTTCATAGTAGAAATGTTTTCCCACGCAGATGGTATGGCCTTTTCCATCTTCATTTCTCACCACAAAGATAGGAACGATGGGAGCTTTGAATTTCCTTGCAAATACGGCCGGCCCCTGGGGAAAGGAGAAAACCCGGTTCAGGAACAGGACGGGTACGCCCGCTTTATCTCCATCCTTATCGGAAAGGAATCCCAGGATATGATTTTTCTTCATGGACCGGGCAGCGGCAATCATTTCATAACCGCCGGTGCCGGTGAGGAAAATATGCTGTCCCGCCATGGCCCGGTATTCATTAATCATCTTCATCAATACGTCATCGGACTGCTTCTTCCCGATAGCGCTTGTATCATAGCCGTGAAGGGCAAGGCCTGCGCCAAGCCATTCCCAGTTGCCCATATGGGCGGTAAGCCCTACGATACCCTTCTTCTCTGCATAAGCAGCTTCCAGGTATTCGGGATGGTCTATTTTTACATAATCGTCAATATGATTTTTTTCTTTACAAAGCCTTGGCATGTACATCATTTCCATGGCAGACATACCGATATTCCGGTATACCTTCTGCAGCAGCTCCTCTGCTTCCGGGCGCGAAACCTTAAGGCCGAACATGATCTGTTCGATCCCCCGGTTTTTCTGCTTTGCTATGCGGTTCATGATGAAGGGCCCAAGGAATCGCCCTATAGACAGGATCCTGTCGTAGGACATGGAACAGATCAGGCTGCTCAGTCCTTTCAGGAACCCGTATCTTACACTGAATAACATGGCTTCTCTTCTTTCGGAAATGATTCAATCATCTGTTACTGGCGGACTTCCACTTTTTTATAGTAGGAAGATACCGCTTCTTTCCAGCGATGCTGGGATTTGATGATAGTCTCTATAAATTCTCTGGCCGCTCCATGCCCGCCGCTGCAGGTGGAAATAAAAGCGGCTTCTTTTTTATTTTCATTCATCCCGTCAGCGGGACAGCCGGAATAACCGACTTTTTCAAAAAGGGGAAGGTCGTTCAGGTCGTCCCCCATGTAGGCCGCCTCATCCCAGGAGAGACCATACCGGTCAAGAAGTTCTGCGAGGGCGGATACTTTGTCGCTGATGCCCATAAGGACGAAATCGCAGGATAATTCTTTCGCCCGGTTTTCTACCAGGATGGAACGCCTGCCGGTGATGAATCCGGTCTTGTAGCCCATGCGGTGGGCCAGCGCAAGGCCAAGGCCATCATGGGCATTGAAAAGTTTATAAGCTTCTCCCTCCGGTCCCATGACCAGGTTACCGTCTGTCAGGGTTCCGTCTACATCAAAAGCGATGAGTTTAATCTTTTTTGGTGCTTTCATCACATGACCCCCTGCTTCAGAAGGTCTGTGATATGAAGCATACCGATGGCCTTTCCTTCTTCCACTACGGGAAGGACAGTAATGGGATGGGGCTTATGCTGCTCCATGCGGTGCAGCGCTTCTGCCGCCAGTCTTTCTTTTGAAATCAGCTGAGGATTCTTCGTCATGGCTTCCCTGACCGGACGGATAAGGAAATCCATGCCTTTTTCCAGTCCCCGGCGGACATCCCCGTCTGTCATGAGACCTTTCAGTCTTCCTTCCTCATCCACCACGGATACGGCGCCCAGCCCTTTGTCCGTCATCACAAAGAGTGCATCCTTGACGGAAGCATTTTCAGAAATCAGAGGATTTTCATCCCCTTTATGCATGACCATATCCACCGTCAGGAGAAGTTTCTTACCCAGAGATCCGCCCGGATGGAAAATAGCAAAATTATCTGCCGTAAAGTGATGTCTTTCCATAAGGCATACGGCAAGAGCATCGCCCAAGGCAAGGGCCGCAGTTGTCGAACTTGTGGGAGCCAGGCCCAGGCTGTCCGCTTCTCTCTTCACTCCGGCATCCAGCACGGCATCTGCATTTTTTGCAAGAGTGGAATTTGTCTTCCCTACGACTGCGATAAGTTTGGCGCCGATTCGCTTGAGGGAAGGAAGAATATTCAATACTTCAGCGGTTTCACCACTGTTGGAATAAGCAATCACCACATCTTCCGCAGTCACCATGCCCAGATCTCCGTGAATGCCTTCTGCCGGATGAAGGAAGAAAGCCGGAGTGCCGGTGGAAGCCATCGTGGCAGCCACCTTGCGGGCGATATGGCCGGATTTGCCCATGCCTGTCAGCACCACACGGCCTTTCGCATTTTCGATAAGCCGTACAGCTTCTTCAAACTGGCCATCCAGTTTATCTACCAGTGAAACCACTGCATCTGCTTCGTCGCGAAGAACCCTTGAAGCTGTTTCAATGACTGACATAGTGCCTCCTCTAAGAAATGGAAAATTTGATTATTCTTTATTATACAATAGATTGGTGTCGTTCGGTGAGATTTTGGATAGAATCACCGGAGACAACCCGAAAAACAAAAAGAAAACTTTATAATGAACAGCTTTTGAATCGGGGCTGTCGGGATTATCGGGAAGGTCGGGGCTGTCGGGAAGGTGTGCCGCTTCGCGGCACGAGTTTATATGGGGACTCTGCGCAGACGGGGCAATTAACCATTAACCATTAACCCGAATGTACATTTTTTCAAAAAAAGTTCCTTCCGGCATAGGGTGATTCATCTTATAGCCATTACCCATTACCTATTCCTCATCGGCCCTCACATACCATTTCCTGTCACGAATGTCTTCCAAGAACTGCGGACTGACCACTGATAACTTTTTATTCAGCTTTCTATCGTTCAGTCCGCTTTACAAAAATCCGCTTATTTCCCCGGAACCAGTCCTTTTTCTTTATCCTTCTTCACCACATTGTTGATGGCAATGAGGTCTTTCAGCAGATCTTCCAGGGAAGAAAGATAGAGCATATTGGTGGAATCGGAGAGCCCTTCCGGAGGATTGTCATGGACTTCCATGAAGAATCCGTCTACGCCGGAAGCAGCAGCGGCTCTGGCGAGATAGGGAATGAATTCACGCTGTCCGCCGGTGGTATTTCCCATGCCTCCCGGAAGCTGGACGCTGTGGGTTGCATCGAAAATAACAGGATAGCCGAACTGGCGCATAATCGGGAAAGAACGCATATCCACCACAAGATTATGATAACCGAAGGATGCGCCTCTTTCTGTAATGGCGATATTCGGGTTGCCTGCTTCTTCCAGTTTTCCGATGACATTTTTCATATCTTCCGGTGCCATAAACTGGCCCTTTTTCACGTTCACCGGTTTACCCGTCTTTGCCGCGCCGTATACGAGATCGGTCTGGCGGCAGAGGAATGCCGGAATCTGGAGCATATCCAGCACCTGGGATGCCGGAGCGAGCTGTGTCACGTCATGGACATCGGAAAGTACAGGAACCTGCAGTTCCTTTTTGATGGATGCAAGGATTTCCAGGCCCTTTTCCAGTCCCGGTCCGCGGAAAGAATTGTAAGAAGAACGGTTTGCCTTGTCATAGGAAGCTTTAAAAATGTACTGTACACCCAGACGCTCGCAGATTTTCTTGATTTCACGGCCGATCATGAGGGTCCTGTCATATCCTTCAATGACACAGGGGCCGGCGATGAGGAAGAGCTTGCTTCCGTCGATGGTTAAGTTGCCTACATGGATTGTTTTCATAAGTGGTTCCTTTCGAAATATTCATTGACTTTTTTCAGATCTGCTTCTGTATCGATTCCGATATCTTCCGAATTCAGCCGGATGACACCGATTTTGTAACCCATTTCCAGTGCCCTGAGCTGTTCCAGGGATTCCGTCTTTTCCAGCGGTGTCTGTTCCATTTTCGCATAGGAAAGGAGGAAATCACGCCGATAGGCATAGATGCCCACGTGTTTCAGCGGCGGTTCCACGAAATCATGTCTCGGGTAGGGAATAAGGGATCTTGAGAAATAAAGAGCTTCTCCCCTGCGGCTTACTACGACTTTGACAGCGGAAGCATCATCGTATTCATCTTCATGAAGAGGGGTAGCTACGGTAGCCATGTCCAGTTCCGGATGGTCCAGGAGGTCTTTCGCCAGATTATCGATGATATCCGGGTCAATCAGAGGTTCATCGCCCTGTACGTTGACAATGATATCATATTCCGGATATTTTTCCGCCACTTCTGCCAGCCTGTCCGTACCTGTGGGGTGGTTCACGGAAGTCATGACCACATTTCCGCCAAAAGACTTCACTTCTTTTTCAATAGCTTCATGGTCGGTGGCTACGATGACGATATCCGGTACTTTGGCCCGGATGGCCCTTTCATAGACACGGTGCACCAGGGTTTCTCCCGCAATCATCCGGAGCGGTTTTCCCGGAAGCCTCGTAGAGGCATAGCGGGAAGGAATAATACAGGCTACTTTCATTATAAGTCCTCCCATTGTTGTTTTAACAATTCCAGGCCTTCCGGGAAGGTCATTTCTATTTCCAGTACGTAAAAGGGTATCTCTGATTCATGGATACTTGAAAGTTTCATCATTTTTACTGCATCTTTTTCCGTAATCAAAACGCAGTCTGCGCCGGATAAAGCGGCTTCGGAATCGCATTTCCTTATATCTTCCTCCGTATAGGCATGGTGGTCGTCAAAGGCCATCTCTCCCACCGGAATGAAACCTGCTTCTTTAGCGGTTTCGCCAAAGGCAGCCGGATTTCCGATGCCGCTCATGAGGTATGCTCTCTTTCCTTTCATTTCCGAAAGAGGCCCTTCATGGATACGGCCTTTCCAGTCATCATAATGGACTGCTTTCGCCGGACTGTGGCAGGAAGTGGTCACCGGGATTCCGGGAGCCAGCTTTGTGAGGCGGTTCTTTATTTCTTCTATTTTCGAAGGCTCTGCCTGATCGCTCTTTGTAATAATGAAGAGCGATGCCCGTTTCAGGGCAGAGAGCGGTTCCCTGAGGAGACCTCTCGGCAGGGCATGTTCATAACCAAAAGGATTGGTCGCATCGAGAAGGATGATATCCCTCTCTCTTTTCAGTTTCCAGTACTGAAACCCATCATCCAGAAGGAGCAGGTCCGCTCCCAGGCGCTTTGCCCGTTCTGCGGAAATAATCCTGTCCTTTCCGACCAGTATAGGGACTTTCGGCAGTTTCAGGGCCATCATGTATGGTTCATCGCCCGCCATCTTCTGGGAAACGAGGATTTCCTTTCCGTCAGAAACGATGCCTCCCTGTTTTTCCAGACCGCTCCGGTACCCGCGGCTGATGACAGCCGGATGACGGCCGGCCGCAGTCAATAATTCTGCCAGCCGGATGATGCAGGGCGTCTTTCCCGTGCCGCCGGCAGTGATATTTCCCACGCTGATCACCGGAATACCGGCATCCAGTGCATGAGAAGATGCGTTTTTCTGTTTTTTTGTCACCTGGGAGAGGTAAATTCCTTCCAGACTTTCAAGAATGGAAAGCGCCAGCCTGTCCTTCCCCGAAGGGTGCGGATTCTTCATGAGGCCGGTGACGTAACTTTCAAGACTCATGCTCGCTCCTTCAGCTTGATTCCATATTCTTTGACCAGTTCTTTAAAAGCGTCGATATTTCTTTCCGTAGCCCCCTGGTTTTCATGGACCACTTCCAGTGCGGCCCTGCCCATTTTTTCCATTTTTTCCGGATGGTCCAGAAGGTCAAAAAGAGTTTTCTCAAATGCATTTTCATCCGGTGTCATGATGCACACGCCCCGGCTGGTAAGAAGTTCGAATATTTCCTGGAAATTGAACATGTAGGGTCCTACGAGCACCGGTTTGCCGTGAGCTGCCGGTTCAAGGATATTGTGGCCGCCCACTTTCACAAAGCTGCCACCTACAAAAACTACATCGGCCAGGCTGTAAAGACGGCCCAGCTCACCAATGGTATCCAGGATGACCACCTGTGTTCCTTCTCCATCGTCTTCCTCACTGCCCATTTTGGAACGGCGGATGACGGAAAGATCATGATGCTTGATCATGAATTTCACGGTAGGTGCGCGGGTGATTTCGCGGACTGCCAGGAGAAGCCTGGCATCCGGATATTTTTCAAGGATTTTTTTGAAAGTGCGGACTACGATTTCCTCTTCTCCGCCGTGGGTGGAACCTGCCACGATGATGGGACCCTTCCCGTCAAAGCGGAATTCTTTGCGCAGCCTGTCTCTTTCTTCTTCTGAAACTTCCGCATAAGTCTGGTCGTACTTCGTATTTCCTGTAATGGTTACCCTTTCCGGCAGGGCGCCCATGGAAATGATACGTTCCTGATCGATTCTGGACTGCATGCAGAATTTACGGATCTGGTAAAGCATGCGAGTGGTAAATCTTTTAATCAGGGAATACCGCTTCATGGACCTTCCGCTGATTCGTCCGTTCATCATCATGACAGGAATTTTCTTCCTCCATGCCAGACGGAGGAAATTCGGCCACAGCTCGGTTTCGATGAGGATGATCGCCTTCGGATTGACGATATTCACGATTCGTTCCGTAATAACCGGCAGGTCAAAAGGAAAGAAAATGTGTCCGTCCGCTTCCGGGATGATCCGCTGTGCCATGCGGTGGCCTGTGGCAGTAACCACGGAGACTACCACCATTTCATCGGGATACTTCTTTTTCAGTTCCCTCACGATAGGGCTGGCTGCCACCACTTCCCCAACGGAAGCCGCATGAACCCAGATCGCATTGTGATCGGCAATCTGGAGCAAGGTCGGTGTAGGCATGATGCCTGCACTCTGTTTCAAACGGTCGTAGAATCCTTCTTCAAAAACGAGCCGGTATATGAGGATCGGGATTTGAAGGATCCAGTAGGCTACCAGACAAATGTTGTAGAACCAGTACAAAGGTATTCTCCTTTTCTTGGAAATACGGGGGATGAACAGTGGTTAGTGGTTAGTAGTTAGTGCCTCATGGTTCCATGCAGGATTTTTAATTCCCGGATGGAAAGCACTGAAAACTAATGGCTAACTGCTAACTGCCAACTGCTAATTGCAATGTCATTAACTTAAGAAATTCATAAAATAGTTCAAGTACGCATCGAAAGGTGCGTGCTTTTTTGTGCAAAAAAGTCGAAAAAAATACGACAAAA
>OMVW01000039.1 GCA_900314595.1 uncultured Dialister sp.
CTCCTCAATGCCGCATAAAACATCCCAGTATACTTTGGAATGCAATAATGCAGATTTCATCGGAGCTGCCAGGTTATTTAAGGGTGCGAAGTTTGAGCTAATAGGTAACAGGTAATGGTTCATAAACCGTTATGCCGAAAGGAAACTGACTATCGGAAAACTGTACATTGGGGTTAATAGTTCATCGTCCGAGAAACTCTATACCGGAAGGAAACTGTTTATCTGGAAAACCATACATTGAGGTTAATGGATAATCGTCCGGGGAACTTTATACCGAAAGAAAACTGTTTGTCCGGAAGCTGTACATTGGGGTTAATGAGTATTCGTGCCATGATTGGATTGGCCCAATAAAAAAATAGCGCTGCATCAGCAGCGCCACCTCCCCGTACCCCGAACCCCGAACCCCGAAATCTCGCTATTGACAAGACCGGGGCGTGCCGGGATGAGGCTGACTCCCGAAAACCGTATGAGACTCAAAACAAGGTAACTACAAAGTGACTCTGATAAATTCACATAATCGCCAGCGACGAATTCGGGATATCGGTGATAAACATATGGCCCGGTGCATGGGTGATCATGATATCCGGTTTGACAGTCATGGCTACCGCCTGAGGTGTCACGCCGCAGGCCCAGAAGACCGGCACTTCCCCTTCCCGGATTTCAGAAGGTTCGCCGAAGTCCGGTTTATCGATATCTTTGATGCCGATTCCTGCCGGATCCCCGAAATAAATCGGTGCCCCATGAACGTAGGGCATGCGGGTGGTAATCTGCACAGCCCTGATAGCATCGGCCGGTTTCATAGGCCGCATGGAAACAACCATAGGTCCGTGGAAGACACCCGCCGGAACGCACTGGATGTTCGTGATGTACATGGGCACATTGTGACAGTCCGTGATATGCCGCACGTCCAGACCATCTTCAATCATAGGACTTTCAAAGGAGAAAGAGCAGCCCAGGAGGAAGGCCACGAAATCATCCTGCCAGTAATGTTCCAGATTGATGACTTCATCCACCAGTTCCCCTTTTTTATAGACACGATACTTCGGGATATCGTAGCGAAGATCTGCCCCCGGCGCTGCGATGACCGGTACAGGACTCCCTGCTTCCGTCACATCAAGGACCGGGCAGGGCTTTTTATTTCTCTGTGTAAAAAGCAGGAAATCAAAAGCCAGGCTCTTTGGCAGGATGGCCATATTCGCCTGCGCATACCCGTCACACATGCCGCTCGTCTGGCGGACCAGCTCCCCGGTGCGGAAAAGCGCACGAGCCTCCGCCGGTTTCATTTTACTGTAATCCATAAGTAACCCCTCCTCACACAAAAAGGCGGCCCGGAACGGGACCGCCTTTAGTCATTTATGCTACTCTTAATATAAACCTTTGGTAACGATAAGTAAAGGAAATTATTTTGAAATTTAGAAATAAACTGAAATACACTTTGTAATAACGGGTAATGGGTAATTGTCTGTACTATTATTCCGAAAGAAAACTGTATGTCTGGAAACTGTACATTGGGGTTAATGGGTAATGGGTAATCGTTCGTGAACTGTTCTACTGAAAAGGAACTGTCTATCCGAAAGCCGTTCATTGGGGTTAATGGTTAATTGTCCGTGAACTATTATTTCAAAAGGAAACTATCCATCCGATTACTGTACATCGAGGTTAATGGGTAATTGTCCGCTAAACTTTTATTTGGAGGAAACTGTCCCCCTGAAAGCTGTTCATTGGGGTTAATGGTTCTTCGTGCCATTTGAGGATTGGCCCCATATATATTCTGCGGCCGTCAGGCCGCCACCTTCACGAACCACGAATCACGAATCACGAAATCTCGATAGCGACAATATCGGGGCTCGCCGCGGTAAGGCTGACTCACGAATACCGTATGAGACTCGATTCACAGTAACTGCCAGAAGCCTCAATGAAAAATCCCATACATACTCGTGCCGCGGGAGCGGCACACCTTCCCGACAGCCCCGATATCCCCGAGATTCCCGATCATTCCCGATTCAAAAGTTCTTCATCCTTCAGTTTCTCATTTATGATTCAATTGAAATACTCCCCGCACCATTTGAGGATTGGCCCCATATATACTGTGCGGCCGTCAGGCCGCCACCTTCACGAATCACGAATCACGAAATCTCGATAGCGACAATATCGGGGCTCGCCGCGGTAAGGCTGACTCACGAATACCGTATGAGACTCTATCCACAGTAACTACCAGAAGTCTCAAAAAAAATATGGCCGCCACAAGAAAGAAACAGTTTTTCTTTGCGGCCGTGACAGACTATAATAGGTACAACTTCGAAGGAAAGGAGGAAATCCCATGGCCCTTGCCACTCTTGGTTTATTTATTGCAGGTCTCATCATCTGCCTGTCCCTGGGGCTGCCGCTCATTGCGGCCCTGTCTTTCGGCTACCTTCTTTTCTTCCTTTACTGCCTTCGTTACGGCTTTTCCGCAAAGAAAATCGCGACCCTCACGGCCGGAGGCATCTGGTCGGTACACAAGGTGCTCATGGTTTTCTTCCTCATCGGCATGCTCACCGCCTCCTGGCGGGCGTCGGGCACCATCCCCTATATCGTCGCTGCGGCCGGTGGTTTTATGAAGCCGGAAATATTTCCTCTCGCCGCGTTCCTCCTGAATTCGGGACTATCCCTCCTCATCGGCACTTCTTTTGGAACCGTAGCCACCATGGGCGCCATCTGCATGTCCATAGGAAATATGATGGGCGTCAATCCCATGATTACGGGAGGAGCCATCCTGGGCGGATTGTACGTGGGCGACCGGTGCTCGCCTCTTTCCACCTCCGCTTTAGTCGTTGCTGCCATTACGAAAACGGAATTCTACGACAACCTTCGCCGCATGTTCCGGAGTGCCCTCCTGCCTTTTGGTATTTCCTGCCTTATTTATATGGGACTGGGAATTTGGGCCGGTGCAGAAGGCGCCCCGGCGGATACGGCCGCCCTTTTTGAAAAGAGCTATGTTTTGACTCCCCTGCTTCTCCTCCCGGCAGCCGTAGTCATCATCATGCCTCTTCTGAAAATTGACGTGAAAATCACCATGAGTACAAGCCTGATTCTGGCACTCCTTCTGTGCGTTTTCGTTCAGCATATGGATATTTCCACCATTCCCGGTCTGCTCATTTCAGGCTACCGGGCAGGTGACCCCGCCCTTTCCCACATGATGAACGGAGGAGGCATGGTTTCCATGATCATGCCTGCCTTTACCGTCGGTATTTCCTGTTCCTATTCGGAAATCCTCCAGCAGACGGACCTCCTGAAGAAAGTGAAATCCCTTATTTCCGGATTTCTCATGAAAGGAGGAAAACGCTTTACATTTATCGTGGTTGCCGCCGCTTCCGCCATGGTCACCTGCAACCAGACCCTGAGCTCCATCCTCACTCAGCAGCTCTGTGATGAAATCGTGACCGACAGGGAAGATATGATGATTGCCATTGAAAATACCACCATCGTCATGGCAGCCCTCATCCTTTGGTCCATCGCCTGCTCCGTCCCTCTCTCCACGCTCGAAGCCCCCACAGCCTCCATCCTCTTCGCCTGCTACCTCTACCTGCAGCCGCTCCTGGGGTGGAAGTTGAAATAAGCCGGGCACTTTCTTCCCAAATTCCTATTATCCCCTGTTTGAACTCGTATTCCGTGACAGAGGCCTGCACCTGAATCCGGCAGCAGGCTTTTTTGATTTTCCATTTTATTTATTGAAGAGAAGCTTTCCCCGTGGTATGGTTAATATTATTAAACAGCCCTTCCTTTATATGGTGACTGCTAAGCACTTCATTTATCGTTTTGAAAAATCAATTGCAAAGGAGCAAAACTATGATAGTCAAAGGCATGACCGGACAGATTGTAAGAAAAGTAACAGAAGAGGATACGGCGAAAGTCGTACGGAGCGGGTCCCTGCCCGTACTGGCTACGCCCGTCCTTTCGGCAGTCATGGAAGAAGCAGCCTGCAAAGCTCTGGCCTCCCACCTTTCAGGAAATGAAACAACCGTGGGCGGTTCCATGAACCTCATCCACAAAGCACCCACCCTTCCCGGCCATACCATCACTGCCACTGCCACCGTTTCTGACGTGCAGGGAAAGAAAATCACCTTCCAGATCGTGGCAGCCGATGAAAATGGAGATATCGGGGAAGCCATTCATGAAAGATTCCTGGTGAATGGTGTGAAATTTATGGAAAAGGCGGAAAAACGGGAGAAAAAATAATAGGCCCTATCGCTATTTCAAATTTGTAAATTGTGAACCGTGATCCGTGGTCCGTGTCGGTGGGCCGCCTCAAAGATAAAAGCGGCCCTTATATAAAGAGGATTTCACTATGGAAATCGATAAACAAATTCACTTCCGCATCGCTTCCGAGAGTGATGCATCTTCCCTTCTTTCCATCTACGCTCCTTACGTGGAAAAGACGGCCATCACCTTTGAGTACGATGTGCCGTCAGTGGAAGAATTTCAAAGCCGCATCAGGAATACCCTTCTCCGCTATCCCTATGTGGTGGCAGAGAAAGAGGGAAAAATCCTGGGCTACGCCTATGCCGGACCCTTTCACCCTCGGGCTGCCTATGAACATGCGGTGGAACTCTCCATGTATCTTTCCGAAAAAAGCCGCCATCAGGGCATCGGAAAAATCCTTTTGAAGAAACTCATGGACATCCTTGCCCTGCAGCAGGCCTACAACTTTGACTCCTGCATCGCTTATCTGGACCATGAAGATCCATACCTTCCCATGGACAGCTTCCATTTCCACGAAACCCTTCACTTCCGCCTCGTGGGACGCTTCGAAAAATGCGGCTGGAAATTTGACCGCTGGTACGACATGATCTGGATGGAAAAATGCCTCCCCCACCCCGAAAAACCGGAGCCTTTCCTTCCATTTCCAAAAATCCGGGATAAAGCAGAAAAAATATTGAATCAATAAGAAAACCGGCAAGTCTGCAAATCTCCCCTCCTGACCTGGGGCAGGTGGAATTTTCACGCGAATGTTTTTCATCAATCATCGAGACAAGGATACCCGTCAGCATGACTACCCCCCTCTGCCCCTGGTCAGGGGAAGTCCCGAACGAAGTCAGGACAAGGGGTCGTACTTCCTTTCTCAGCGCTATTGACTCATACCCGTAAAAACTCCCGCCCCATCGGTGCCGCTATCTCCATTTGCTACTTACCTCTTACCGCTTCTATTTCTAATGAAAATATAATAAAATAAAATTCTATTTTTGTACTATATAGTCAGAGCAGCGAGAAAGAGCTCTGGTGAAATTCCTCACAAACCTGAATGTACAGTATCGATCGAAACGGGCGGAGGGATGAATCCAATTAATTTCCTCAAAGCTCATTGCGCGCAAGAAAAAATCAAAAACGAAAACCCCGGTCGAAAGACAGGAAATCCCGGAATTACACAGTTCCCATACGACGTGACACTGGTCGGCCACCTCTGGTATACGGCAGCTCCGTCCCTGTGTGTCATTTGTCAGTTTTATGGATAGAGTCAATTTCGATTTTCGGATGGCGGATTTGGGATTGCGGATTGCGGGAAGGTGGCGCTGCTAAGGCAGCGCCAATTTTTTATTGGGGCTTTGCACAGGCGGGTTGAAAGACCAAATGTCTCATCCCCTGCAAATCGAAGTCGTCCCGCGTCCCCTGCGTGGGAAGCTCCCGAACGAAGTGAGGGTGAAGGGGGCGGTCTTTCCCGCATGTCGAAACTGGCTCAGAAGATTTCATGCGTAACGTATTTTCCGGAGTCATAAAACGACATGCCCCAATAGATTCTTTTTCGAGATTTCGGGGTGCGGGATGCGGGGTGCGGGAAGGTGGCGCTGCTGAGGCAGCGTCGATTTTTTATTGGGGCTTTGCACAGGCGAGTTGAAATCCCGTTCAGGTCGAAACGCTCCCTCCTCCCGAGTCCGGGGAGGTCCCGGAGCAAAGCGGAGGGGAAGGGGTTGTACGATCAGATCTACAGGAACTGGCTCAGAAGATTTCATGCGTAACGTATTTTCCTGAGTCATTTGTCAGATCATGCGGTTTGAGGCAGCTTCGGTATCCGGGATTAGCCTCAAAACGACATGCCCCGATAGATTCTTTTTCGAGATTTCGGGGCGGTCGGGATGATCGGGGTGATCGGGAAGGTGGCGCTGCTAAGGCAGCGCCGATTTTTTATGGGAATTTTGCACAGGCGGGTTGAAAGACCAAATGTCTCATCCCCTGCAAGTCGAAGTTATCCCGCGTCCCCACGAGGGGAAGCTCCCGCGAAGCAGGTGTTGCGGGGCGGTCTTTCCTGCTTGCCGAAAGTGACTCTTTCCATTCTTGCGCAGGGAATAAAAAAGACTATGTGTCATATGTTATGACCACATAGTCTCTTTTTTATTATTCCTTCGCCGCTTCCAGTACCCCTGTCCCGTCGAAGGCGGGGATGAAGTTTGCATTGGACGATGCTTTCTGCTGCACGTAGCCGTCTTCGATGGCGAGGGCCTCCATGTAGCTTTCACATTCCTCGTATTCTTCGTCCGTAATGGGCCGGTTGATTTCAGGAAATTCCGAAGCCCTGCCCCAGGGGGTGTACTGGCGCATGAGGCTGAAGAGCACGTCGCCGGGCTCGAAAGTTTCCGCTACGTATTCCAGCACCCGTTTCGTATTTTCTACCTGTCCCGGAAGGATCAGGTGGCGGATGAGGACCCCCTTCTGCAGGATTCCGTCCGAATCCAGCTGATAGGGCCCCGTCTGGCGGAACATCTGCTCAATGGCCGCCGTGGCCACTTCGAAATAGTCCGGCGCATTGCTGTAGCGGGCCGCCGCTTTGGCATCCGCATATTTCAGGTCCGGCAGCCAGCACTGGACCTTCTTTCGCAGAAAAGCTACGGTGTGCACGCTTTCATAGCCTCCGCAGTTATAGACCACCGGCACCGGCAGCGGTTCACGGAGGCTCTGGAAAATAGCGTGGGTGTACTGGGTGGGCGTGACGAGATCGATATTGTGGGCCCCTTGGGCTATGAGTTCGAAATAGATTTCCCGGAGTCTTTCTACCGATACTTCGATGCCCTTTCTCATTTCCGATATTTCATAATTCTGGCAGTACACACAGGAGAGGTTGCAGCCCGCAAAGAAGACCGTCCCGGCTCCCCGCGTTCCCGCGATGCAGGGCTCCTCCCAGTGATGAAGCGCGGCCCGCGAAATGACCGGCAGCATCCCGCACCGGCAGTACCCCAGCTTTCCCTCATCCTTTATGGAAATCTTCCGCTCCACCTTGCACTTCCTGGGGCAGATGTTGCATATAGACATAATAACTTTCCTCTCAATAAAATCATAACCACTTTTGAATCGGGAATGTCGGGGCTGACGGGAATCATTTCGGGACTATCGGAAAGGATATGGTTTCCTGCGGAAACCAATTTTATATAGTGTGCTCCGCACACGGTCTTCGACTCTCAAGGAAACGGAATTAGCCGTGTCTGTGCACATCCCCCTTATAAACTCGCGCCGCCGATGCGGCGCCACCTTCCCGATCACCCCGATACGCCCGATATTCCCGAGACCCCCGATTCAAAAGTTTCTACACCCTATAGTTTCATTTCCATGCTCCATAGTACCATTCCTATTATAATTACTACTTATTCTACCACACAAATCCTCTATAAAAATTCATTGATTCAACGAAATAAAAATCATATAATGATAATATAATTCATTTTATTTCTACACGGTAGAAAAGAGAGAGGAAGGGTATTATGGAAAACGAATCAGGTCTTCTCGAGAGGATTTTCCACCTCAAAGAGAACGGCACTACGGCGAAAACGGAAATCATGGCCGGTATCACCACCTTTATGACCATGGCTTATATCCTGGCCGTCAACCCCAGTATTATGAGCATCACCGGTATGGATAAGGGTGCAGTCCTGACAGCTACGGCTCTGGCCGGTTTCATCGGCACCATGTGCATGGCCATCATGGCCAACTACCCCTTTGCCCTGGCACCGGGCATGGGCCTCAATGCATTCTTTGCCTTTACCGTTGTAAAACAGATGGGTTACTCCTGGCAGATGGCCCTGGCTGCCGTCTTTGTGGAAGGTCTCATCTTCATCGTACTGTCCCTCACCAACGTCCGTGAAGCCATTTTCAATGCCATTCCGGTGAACCTGAAAAAAGCAGTATCCGCCGGCATCGGTCTCTTCATTGCCTTCATCGGTCTTGGTTCCGCATCCATCATCGTAGCCAATCCGGCCACAAAGATTTCCCTCTTCTCCTTCAAAGGAGCCCTGACGGCAGGCACCTTTGCCACCACCGGCACTCCTGTAGTTTTAGCCCTGATCGGTGTCATTTTCACAGCCATCCTGATGGTGAAGAAAGTGAAAGGCAATATCCTCTGGGGCATCCTTTTCACCTGGCTCCTCGGCATCCTCTGCGAACTCACCGGTCTTTACGTACCAAATCCGAAACTGGGCGCCTTCAGCACCCTGCCGAATCTTTCCGCCGGCATTGCTGCCTTTGCTCCCCAGAGCATTTCTCCCCTTCTCTTCGAACTGGATTTCTCCCAGATTGCTACCTTCAATTTCGTAGTCGTCCTCCTGTCCTTCCTCTTCGTCGATATTTTTGATACCATCGGTACCCTGGTGGGCGTTTCTTCCAAAGCCAATATGCTGGATGAAAATAATAAACTCCCTCACATCAAAGGTGCCCTCATGGCCGATGCAGTCGCTACTTCCGTAGGCGCGCTGATCGGTGTATCCACCACCACCACTTACGTAGAAAGCGCATCCGGCGTATCCGAAGGCGGCCGTACCGGATTAACTGCCACCACAACCGCCATTCTTTTCCTCCTTTCCATTTTCCTTTCCCCGATTTTCATGGCCATTCCCGCCTTTGCTACCGCTCCTGCCCTGATCACCGTAGGCTTCCTCATGTTCACCGCAGTCACCGGAATCGAATTCAATGACCTTACCGAAGCCATCCCCTGCTACTTTGCCATCATCGCCATGCCCTTTGCCTACTCCATCGCAGAAGGCATCTCCTTCGGCATCATCACCTACACCCTGATCAATATCCTCACAGGACACAAAGACAAAGTCAGCGTCCTCATGATGGTTCTCACAGTCGTCTTCATACTGAAGTACATACTCCTTTAAGAAATAAAACCCAAAAGAGGGCCCGTCAGGGTCCTCTTTTATTTGGGAAATATGGAAATAGAATCTCTTTTCCGTTCTTCCGTCTTATGTTATAATCTGACCGAAATAGTCAGGTAAAAGGCTTCCCTCTTCGGAGGGGGTGATCATATGAGTACTTACGAAGTGCTTACGCTGCTGATACCATTCGGCATACTGATCGCCACAATGATGAAAAAGTAATTTTTCTCCATTGAAAAAAGCCTTCCCGTAAGGCTGCGGAGGCTTTCTTCAACTTCTACTATATTTGAGGGAGCCAATCCTCTTGCCTGGGGAATATTACCGGCTATCCCTTTCTATTTGATAGTGTACCACATTTATTCAAAAGTAACAGAAAAATTTCCATTGCACAGCTTCATCTTAAGCTGTGCTTTTCTTTTTATTGCCCTGTCCGCCGGTCCCGACAGTATGCCGGCAATGGCTATTTTTTCAAAGCAAATCCATAATCCAGCAATTGTGCCGCTTCTTTAAATCTTGTCTCCCCATCTCTGGAGTGCATGATGATAACGATCAGTTCTTTATTATCACGAACCGCCGAAGCGGCCAGGCACCCTGCGGCAGCCCGGGTATAGCCTGTCTTGATGCCGGTAGCTCCCTTATAGGAATAGAGCAGTTCGTTACTGTTCATGAAGGAGTAATTTTTCCGGGGATATTCATAGTGAACGGTCTTTGACCGGGTACCCACGATGCGGCGGAAAGTCCTGTTTTCCATGGCATAACGAGCCAGGCGCGCCATGTCCTCAGCCGTAGAGTAATGGTTTTCATCAGGCATCCCATTGGCATTAGTGAAGTGAGTACCTGTCATGCCGAGAGTTTTCGCTTTTTCATTCATCATATCCGTAAAAGCGGAGAGACTTCCGGAAATATTTTCCGCAATGGCTGTGGCGGCTCCGTTATCGGAGATGAGCATAAGCTGGTTCTGCAGATTATCCAGGGTGATCCATTCCCCGCCGGAAAGCCAGGTAGATTCCACATCCGCCGCATTTCGGCTGACTTTGATGGTTTTATAGGGATTTGCCTTTTCAATGGAAAGGATACAGGTCATCATCTTCGTCATGGAAGCCGGATATTCCTTTTTACTGCCGTTTTTTTCATAAAGGATTTTACCGCTTGCTGCATCCATGATAACTGCCGAATCAGCTGTAATTTCCGGAGCTTTCGGTCCGGCTGCGAAAGCAGGCATAGCGGAAACGGTGATAAGGATGACCAGAGTGAGTGATTTGAATTTCATTTTATTTCCTTGTTTTTATACGACGGATTGGGGATTGCGGGAAGGATATGGTTTCCTGCGGAAACCAATCTTTTTATATAGCGGCCTTCGGCCGCTTCATCAGGCGCACACAATTCATATAGTGCGCCTTTTTAATTATCCTTACCGCTAAAATTCTCCATACTCTGTTTGATTTTTCTTTTTTAACGATGATATTAACGAATTAAGCATACGTCTAATTCTACCACATAATTCGAGTGGTTTTTCTACCTGTTCTTTTGTAAAATATCCAAGCCTTACTCCAAGAAGTAATTGTGTGTGAATTTCAGAATTGGAGCCTTTGGCAAAACTCAGAAAGCGTATATAATCTCCAGTAGCCGAACGGCTCTGCCCCTCCGCAATATTCGATGGAATAGAAACAGCAGCCCGTCTCATCTGGTCTCCCAATGCGAATTTTTCTTCAGATGGAAGCTTTCTGGTCAGTATATAGACCATCTCTGCCAAATCCATGGATAGATGCCATACGTCCAGATCTTCATAAGTACGAACAGTTCCCATTGTATTTCCTCCTCTGTACCACATCATAAATTATGATTTCATTATACTCAAAGGCTCTGGTTAATTAAAGCTTTCTTTCACACACGATCAGAATCCACAAGCCTGTGCATAAGCCCCATATATACTTCGTTGCCGCATCAGCGGCAACACCTTCCCCCAATCCGCAATCCCCAATCCCCAATCCGCCCATCAAAAAACTGCCCCGCACTACATGCAGGACAGTTTTTATTATTCAGCAAATCTCACGCCAGCTCGTAATCATAATCCTCTTTCAGTATCTGAATCGCCCCGGGATCCCCTTTCATAGCTGCCCTTATGAGGAGGTTCATGGCTGCTTTTTCGTCTTTTTCTCCACCTTCACCGGCGGCCAGTGCGCAGGCGTAGTGGGTCATGGCGAAGGGGATGCCTCCATCGGAGGCTTTTTTATAGAGCCTTACGGCTTCTTCGATGTTTTCATCCACCCCGATGCCTGCTTCGTAGCAGAGGCCCAGATGGGCGGCTGCCACGAGGGAGCCGTTGCCGACTGCCCTTTTGAAGGCTTCGAAGGATTTTACATCATGATCTTTGAGATTTGTCGCATGACTGTAGGCAATTCCCAGCCGGAGGAAGACTTCTTTATCTCCCAGGGCTTCTGCTTCTTCCGCCATGCTCCAGGCCTTGCCGGGATCCACTCTTCCGGCTTCGCCGGTGATGTATTCGCTGCAGGCCACTGCCAGGAATACGCGGAGCGTCGTATCTCCGTCAGGGTCTCCCGCTTCCCGGCCTTTCCGGATCCACATTTCTGCGGCGGTCAGATCCTTACGGGCACTTTCACCCTGGGCGTAGAACATGCCTGTCATGAGCATGGCACTGCTGTCTCCCCGCTCGGCAGCCAGGAGATAGTAGTTGAAAGCCCGGTCCGGATTGACCTTGCCCATGATTCCTTCATCATACATTTTTCCAAGGAGAGACGCTGCTTCCGCGCTTCCTTCATCGGAAGCGTTTTCCAGTGCCCTCCTGGCTTTTCTCGGATTCGGTCTTGCGCCGTTGATACCCCGGAGGTAGAGCTTTCCAAGCGAAAGACTGGCTTCGGGGATTTCATATTCCACCCCGATTTTGTAGCAGTTCTCCGCTTTCTCCTCACTCTTCTCTACACCGTCGCCGGCTTCCCACTGCTGACCCAGTGAGTAGATTTCCAGCGCTGCTTCATAGGCACCCATATTGGCTGCTTTTTTGAAATAGGTGACTGCATTCTCCGGATCATCCATCCGGAGGCAGTCCTGTCCCATGGAGTAGTAATATTCCATCATTCTGTCAGATGCCATAATAGTCCTGCTCCTTTTGGGCGGATTTCGCCCGAATGGCTTTGTGCTTCCGGTTTCCCTTCCCCGCAAGCGATCAAAGCATTATCTGAATTCTTTGCACAGAGAGTCAAAGAGTTCTGCAGTCGGTTTCTGTACGTATTCCGTGAGGTTGATATCCTTGGACGGAACGATTTCACCGAATGGAATTGCATCCTTTTCTTCATAGATGACGCCGGTTACAAGGCTGTCGGTCTCAGCGAGGAGGTGCATAGCCTGGGCCTTGCTGGACGGATCATAGTCTTCACCGCGGACGTCAGAAATCTTCTTCAGATGTTCGTTGTACCACTGAACGGTATTGAAGTGGTTGAAAGTTACGCAGGGGGTGAAAATATTCACATAAGAGAATCCTTTGTGTTCCACTGCCTTCTGGATGATATCCACCAGATTCTTTCCGTCGATAGCATACGCCTGGGCCACGAAAGTAGCGCCGGCTGCGATAGCCATGGAAGGAGCATCGAGCGGAGTCATGGGGTTTCCGTCCGGAGTGGTCTTCGTTACGAAACCCTTGGAGGAAGCCGGGGAAGTCTGGCCCTTGGTCAGGCCGTATACCTGGTTATCGAAAACGAGGTAAGTGATATCCATATTTCTCTTCATCGCATGCATGGCATGACCCAGGCCGATAGCATAGGAGTCACCATCGCCGGAGCAGACGATCATATGGGTATCTTTATTGGCACATTTGATACCCTGGGCAAAAGGCAGAGCTCTGCCGTGGGTGGTATGAGCGCCGTAGCAGTACTGATAGCCGCCGATACGGGAAGAACAGCCGATACCGGAAATCAGGGTGATGGATTCATTAGGCCAGCCCATCTTTGCGCAGACAGCGGAAATAGCATTCTGGATACCATAGTCGCCGCAGCCGGGGCACCAGTTCGGAACAATCGTATTTTTATAATCTCTCGGTGAAGCCATTTCAGAAGACCTCCTTAGCTTTGTTCACGATAGTTGAGGTAGTAAACGGAGTGCCGTCGTACTGAAGGAGGGACAGCAGTTTGTCATGGCAGTCAAAGTGAATCGCAAAGAGTTCACGAAGCTGCGCGGTGAGATCTTCTTCTACAATGAGGACCTTCTTCGCCCCTTCGATGTAAGGACGGAGAGCTTCGGTCGGGAATGGAGAAAGCAGGCGGAGCTGGAGATGGTTGACTTTCTTTCCTTCTGCTTCCAGTTCTTCTCTGGCTTCTTCCAGTGCACCATTGGTGGAAGTCACGCCGATCATGAGGAGATCCGTATCGGTTTCTTCATGAGCCACAGTGAACGGCTGGATGGCGGAAGGAACACCGGCGAATTTTCTGTGACGTTTTTCCATTTCCATCACACGGTCGCCCTGGCCTTCAGCCGGTTTGCCGAATACATTGTGCTCCAGGCCCGTGGAGAGGAACATACCATTCTTCACACCCGGGATGGTTCTCGGGGAAATACCGTCTGCCACATCTTCGAAACGGTGGAAATAAGCCTTCTTCTTCGTATCCAGTTCCGGCAGACCTTCGGTGACCAGCTTGCCGCGGTTGATACCGATCCGGTTCAGGTCGAAAGCCGGTACAGACTGTTTGCACATACCAAACTGCAGGTCGGAAAGAACGATGACCGGAGTCTGGAATTCTTCAGCCAGGTTGAAAGCTTCCTGGACGATATAGTAGCAGTCTTCGATAGAAGAAGCTGCGAGGACGATCTTCTCAGCATCGCCATGGCCGGAACCGATGGCATAACGGATATCACTCTGTTCCACCTTCGTAGCCATACCGGTAGAAGGACCTGCACGCATCACATCGATGATGACTACCGGAATTTCTGCCATAGCTGCCATGGAAATGGATTCAGCCATCAGGGAAAGCCCGGGGCCGGAAGTAGCGGTGAATGCGCGGACACCGGCATAGCCTGCGCCCATAGCCATCATGCAGGAAGAAAGTTCATCTTCCGTCTGAACCACAGTCCCATGAATCTTATGAACCACCTTGATCATATATTCCATGATTTCAGAAGCCGGAGTGATGGGGTAAGAAGCCATGAAACGGGAACCTGCGGAAATGGCGCCCAGAGCAGCCGCTTCATTGCCCAGGAGGTACAGCTGATCCTTCTTCGGAGGAGTTGCCAGCTTGCCCAGTTCCACACCGTGCATGGCAGAAATGGCCGTATCATAGCCATCCTTGAAAATCTGCTTATTCTTGGAAATAATTTCCTCGCCCTTCTTGGCAAAACGGTCAGCGATGAACCCATAGAAAGGAGCTTCCGGGAAACCCAAAACGCCCGCACTCATACCGAGAGCTGCGATATTCTTCATCTGCAGGCTGCCGTACTTCTTTGCCATTTCCGTAATCGGCAGAGCCAGCACCATACGGCCCGTATGCGCCTCAAACTTCGGATGGAACGCATCATCAGCGATGATGACGCCCCCCTCCGGCACTTCCTTGCCGTGAAGATCGATGGTTTCCTGATCCAGAGCCACCAGGCAGTCCACATGCTCGCCAATGGTAGCCACTTCCTTCGTCGCAATGCGCAAAGCAATGGTCGTATGACCACCCTTGATACGGGATGCGAAAAGGCGCTGGCTGAAAAGGGAATACCCCTCCTGCGCCAGTACGCGGCCCAGAATTTCACCGCAGGACTCAACGCCCTGCCCCTGCTGGCCGCCCATCTTCCAGATAAAATCACGTTTTGTTTCCACTTCATCTGCCTCCTTGCTGCGATGAAAAAGGGAATAAAATATATGTGGTGAATCATTAAAAGACACACTTACACATTGATTATTATAACATAAGCAGGTTGCCCATAGTAATAATTATTTCTGATTGAGCTAGAAATATTACGCATGTGCGTTAGAGGAGTAAAGGAAATAAAGGCTTTTAATCCAAAAGGAAACCATAAGATGAAAAGCCTTTGTTTCGGGATTGTCAGGGTTCATTTCGGGAATCTCGGGGATGTCGGGAAGGTGCGGCGCAAATTCATGGGCGCCGCAAGTATAAATATTTAACTGGAAAATATGGTATCAACACATATAAGGCTAACTGCCAAACCATCAGCATGCTATCTCTCTATCGGAAAATGGGGCCTCCCCGAAGTGCGGGGAGATGGCCCAAAGGGCCGGAGGGGATGTCAGGCAGGCACATGTCGGAAATGACGGAAATGGTACAAGCGCAGGGTTCGCTGCAAGGCACATATGAGGCTAATTGATAAAAGATATTGGTGCCAAAAGACTCTATCGGAAAACACCAGTCCCTCCTCGAACAGGGATCCGCGAATGCGGCTGGGAGGACGAACCTGTCGGAATGCCGGCCTTCTCTCGTCATCAATCATAAAGCATGAAAAATCTGTCAGAGGCACAGGCAGAATGATTACCGTCCTCCCGGAAGATGGACTCTGCTGTCAGGATTTCACATGCCCTGGACATTATGAAGAAATAGAAGCCATCCCACGCAGGAATCACATCACCACGCTCTCCTGAATTCATTCGTACAAATTCATAAATAGCAAAAACCACGGATGGCCGTCCGTGGTTTTTTCGTGTCAGCTATAGACCTTCTTTATTTGCGTTATTCAACCGTGTAAGCAGATATTGACTGATACGTTGACTCAATTGTTCCGCCCGGGTATATTGTTCTTGCGCCTCTTCTCTTGAAACAATAAAAAAATCAGAATAGTCCGTATTATTCCGTATCTGAAATGCCTGACTCAAGTATTTCGAATACTCCTTTTCAAAAACACCGGATTTAATATAGGTTCTTTGGAAATAAGAAATCACTCCGGCGTGTTTTTTAAAATCAACTCCGTCCAAGGCCAGGATGGCACGAACAGCCGTGAACATGGCATAATATGACCGGCTCACAGAATCCTTATAGATTCCATTATCTAATAAAATCCGGGCAGAACGAAGTTTTTCATCTGCCATGGACAAGCGATATTTCATCAGTTCAATCCTGTGATCAAGCAACAATCGTCACCCCTTCTCGATCTATATTCCGATAATAGGGCAGATCATCTTTGAATTTCACATATTCCTCATAGGGAATGACGGTCGGAGAAATGATGATGCCATAGTCGACTTCCAGATCTGAAGAAAAGTCCCAGACTTCTTTCAATTTTTCCTGCAAATCCGCCCGCTCGCCATGAACGATGGCAACGATATCAATATCCGAATCTTCCGTATGATCACCACGGGCAAAGGATCCATACAGTATGATCTGGACAATGGACTTGCCATAGACCTTCTTATATATCGAGACGATCTGCTGCAGAATCTGATGGAATTCAGCTGTATCACACATATGGCTCACGCTCCTTTCAATCGACCGGTTACCTATATTATAGCATGGGAATCATAAAAAATAGTGGTAAGTGATAAGTGGCGGGCATACTTTACTTAATATAATCCGTTACACTTTCAAGGTCATTCTTTTTCAATGACCATAAGCGGTTCGTGATTATCGTGACTCTCGTGACTATCGTGGCGGTGGCGCGCATCAACATTGGAAAGCGCGCCCTTTTTATATGGTTGTCCCAGTCATGTTACCCATCATATATAAGGGGCCGCTTCATGAATTTGTCGCGGCCCACCTTCACGACAGCCACGAGCCACGGCAGCCACGAAACGCTTACAGTCAGTTCATCATAATGGCCGGAAAGTCTTTCGGGATTTTTTACATGGATGTCCCTGCAGCAGGACTCACATTACTTAATCTAATCCAATAAACTCTCAAGGTCATTCTTTTTCAATGACCATAAGCGGTTCGTGATTATCGTGACTTTCGTGGCTATCGTGGCGGTGGCGCGCATCAACATTGGAAGCGCGCCCTTATATATTTTATTTCTCATATTATTGCTCTTTTCAACATTCACGTTTTTCATTAGAATAAAAGTAAATAGTTCTGTACAGTCTATAGAAAGGAGCCTGCTTATGAACCCTATCCGATCATATTTAGATCTTGACGTATATAACGTTGCCATGCTTGAGGCAAAAGTCGTTTATAAGCTTATCGATAATCTCCCCTCCAGGGAGAGAAACAACCTGGTGGATCAATTAATGAGAGCAGTCACTTCTATTCCATCCAATATTTCCGAGGGCCAAAGCAGAGCTTCTACCAAAGAATTTCTATATTTCCTGTCTATTGCCAAAGGCTCTAATTCCGAAGTACAGACACAAGTAACTTTAGGGGCCAGACTTGGATATTTCCCAATGGAAGACGTTCATACCGCTCTTACCTTAAATAAACGAGTAGGTCAAATGCTGAATGCTCTCATGAAGAAATTAGAGTGGAAGCAGCAGATGGAAGGCAAAAATTAGTAAATCCGGTTTCTGTGATAATTGAATAAAATTATAAAAGGGGGCCGCTTCATGAATTTGTCGCGGCCCACCTTCACGACAGCCACGAGCCACGGCAGCCACGAAACGCTTACAGTCAGTTCATCAGAATAGCCCGAAAAGTCTACCGGGATATTCTTTTGCCCGAACGTCTTTCCTCGCACCATGTTCGCATCGGCCCCATACATACTCGCGCCGCATCAGCGGTGCCTCCTTCCCGCACCCCGCTCCCCGTTTTCAAAATTCCACAAAACGTTCCCCGCACCATGTTCGCATGGGCCCCATAAAAACTCATTGCCGCCTCAACGGCAATACCTTCCCGATAACCCCGATCATCCCCGAGATTCCCGACCATTCCCGAAACAAAAGCTTATCGTCCTTTTATAAATCCCGGTTTAACAAAAGAGACAAAAAAAGAAGCCCCTCATACGAGGAGCTTCTTCATTGTTTATGAAACTAGTATATTCTAACTTAGAAATTAGAATTTGTAGTTCAGGGAAACGGTCCAGGAGTCATCTGCATCCTTGTCATCCAGTTCGGTGTCGAATGCATATTCAGCATGGAGCTGAACGTTCTTCTGGAGGGTTACGTTAGCAAGAGCGTTCCAGAAGGTTGCGTCCTGAGTCTTGGACAGAGCGCTGGTCTGGAGGCCGGTGCCGCCGAAGTATACGTTCTTTTCAACATCGTTGTAGTATACACCGAGATCCCAGGTGCCCGGTTTCTTCCAGTTAGCTTTGCCATATGCAAGGCCTGCGTTCCAAGCGGTATCGGAGCCATCAGCAACGGTGTTCTTGTAGTAGTCGCCAAGAACGGTAAGTTTCTTAGCTACCGGAATAGCGAGGTTAGCGCCGAGAAGTTCAACTTCCTTGCCTTCCTTGGTTGCGAGGTAATCAACGCCGAGTTTAGCGAAGTCGAAGTCGTAAGCGCCCTGAGCAAAGAGAACGTCTGCATCTTCTGGATCTTCATTATCAGCTTTTTTAAGTGCAAATACACTGGTATTAACTTTACCAAAGCCTACTTTAGCAGCGAAAGCATCTTTAGCATAGGAGAGCTGAGCTCCATCATAGCCATCATGTGGGTTCAGCAGCCAGCCACCCTGGTTACCAAAGGACAGAGGCTGTTTACCAAGGCGAACCTGGAAATCACCAAATGCATGGTTTACAAACAGCTGATCCATGGAGGTGTTAGCTTCGTCTGCTTTGTTGGTCTTGAAGTTCATTTCAGTCAGCAGACGGCCCTGAACGTAGGTGGAGTCATTAACCTGGCCTTTAACGTTGATTCTGATACGGCCATTGTATCTGTCGTTGCTAGCTTTTTCAGAATCCTGATAACGCATACGAGCATCGCCGGACCAGTAAATGTTGCCGACTTTCTTTTCCAGGTTGCCTACGCGAACGCCCAGGTTAGCGAGTTCGTCAGCATATTCACCAGCGAGTTTGTCGAGGGTTGCTCTCTGTTCAGCGTTCAGCTGATCTTCCTTAGCCATGAGACGAGCGATGATCTGAGCCAGTTCATATCTGGTCATGTTGCGTTCGCCTTTGAAGGTGCCGTCCGGATAGCCTTCTACAACGCCCTGGTCGGAGAGGTCGGAAACAGCCTGGTAAGCCCAGTCATCCGGGGTTACATCAGAGAACGGATTTGCAGCGTATGCGGATACGCCAGCGGTGAGTGCTGCAACGGCAGCGATTGCGAGGATTTTTTTCATACTAAGTATCTCCTTCTATGAAAAAAATAAAGAAATGTGTGCCTCTATTTTTTCTAAAAGGATTTCAGTTTCAGAACGTGTTGCTCGAGTGACCGTGTTTCCTCTGCGTGTCCTTACTTCCTACTTTCCCAGACTATCGTCCCGAGGCCGGGACCTTTCGTCTAGTGAGATAGTAACACAAATGCTTCTGAAAAATCAAGATTGTCGGCTGTCAGTCAAAACTCCGTCACGAAATGCCCCGATTGTCAAGACTAAGAAAAAAATATTTACTTTTAATCCGGAATTTTGTCAAAGTCTCATTTTGTTAGTAATTATCAAATAAATTACCGCTTGTACAACAATTTTAATTTTCTAATAAAATTGTCCATAAAAAATTTAATTTCATATTGACTATAAAAATATTCTATTACTGTATTTTGCTAAAGGGCACGCTTTTACAGCCTGAAAGGGAAGCCCCCTGGCCGAAATCTTTTGTCTCGGGAATACCGGGATTCACTTCGGGGTTATCGGGACTATCGGGAAGGTGCGGCGCGACAGCAGAAAGCGCCGCAAATATATTAAATCAAAACCACAGGTATCGAAGATGATATTTCCAATATAAAAATGGCGGGCTTTATAAATTTTATGCCCGCCACCGCCCCGAGATCCCAGATCACCCCCGGGATTCCCGAGATCCCCGATTCAAAGGTTGCCACACTTTCAGTTTCCTTTATCATCTACTCTTTCAGCAGGCAGAAATTCCCCCGCCTGTGCACGTTCCCCATAAATACTCGTTGCCGCATCAGCGGCAACACCTTCCCGAGATTCCCGATTATTCCCGAGATTCCCGACAATTCCCGATTCAAAGGTTGCCACCACATTCCCCATAAATACTCGTTGCCGCATCAGCGGCAACACCTTCCCGAGATTCCCGATTATTCCCGAGATTCCCGACAATTCCCGATTCAAAGGTTCTTTCGCCTTTATAGATGCAAGTCTCTGTAAAAGAGACAACAAAAAAGAAGCCCTTCAAATGAAGAGCTTCTTTTTTTATTTCCTTTGAACCAGTCTTCTAATTCAGGAATTAGAATGCATAGTTCAGTTCAACGCCCCAGGTGTCATCCGGATCTTCTGCACCAGATGCTTTAGCTGCGAAGTTGTAGTAAGCGTCGAGTTCAACGTTCTTCTGAACAGCTACGCCTGCTTTAGCTACCCAGAACTTAACGCCGGTTTCAGAGGAGAGATCGAGCTGATCGGTCATGTCCAGTGCGGAACCGCCGAGGAGCATGGAGTTCTTTTCAGCGTCTACATAATGAACGCCGAGGGTCCAGGAACCCGGTTTTTCTCCGTCAACTTCACCATAGGTGAGGCCTGCGGTCCAGAGGTCAGCATCTTTCAGGCCTTTGTTCAGTTTGGTCTGAACATAGTCGCCGTCGAGGGTGAAGTCTCCGCCAAGGCCAATTGCTGCGCCTGCGCCCCAAACCTTAGCTTCGGCACCTGCGAAATCATCTAAGTCCATCTTCTGAGCGTTCTTCAGATAGAATGCAGAAACGTCAGCGGTATCAGCGATATGGCCGGTCAGTTTTGCATACCATGCTTCGTGGGATTCAAATTCTTTATAAGCATCGTAACCTGCATCAAAGCGGCCATAGCCTGCTTCTACGCCGAATTTGCCATTGTCATAAGCAGCGTTTACGCCTTTGAATACGCCGTCTTCATCCCAGAAAGTACCGGTCTGGTCAAGAGCGACACCAAATTTGCCGAGGTTAACGGTTACTTTGTCATTCGGGGTCCATGCGGAGTACAGGCGATCCATGGTTACACCGGAATCATCTTCACCTTTGAAGTCCATGTTGTAAACCATACGGCCGTTAACGGTTACCTGATCGTTAACCTGGCCCATTACATTGATACGCATACGGCCGGTCCATGCATCGTCATGGCCTTTTCTTAAAGTGTTGTCATCTTCGTCTTTAGCGAGGTTGTGCTGATACTGCATACGAGCATCGCCGGACCAATAGAGGTTGCCGACTTTCTTTTCCAGGTTGGATACGCGAACGCCCAGGTTTGCGAGTTCGTCAGCATATTCACCAGCCAGTTTGTCGAGGGTTGCTCTCTGTTCAGCGTTCAGCTGGTCTTCTTTAGCCATGAGGCGGGCGATGATCTGAGCCAGTTCATATCTGGTCATGTTTCTTTCGCCTTTGAAGGTGCCATCCGGATAGCCTTCTACAACGCCCTGGTCGGAGAGGTCGGAAACAGCCTGATAAGCCCAGTCATCCGGGGTTACATCAGAGAACGGATTTGCTGCGTATGCGGATACGCCAGCGGTGAGTGCTGCTACCGCAGCGATTGCGAGAATCTTTTTCATAGGTAAGCTCCTTTTGAAAAAAATAAATTTTTGCCCTGATTCTGAAAGGATTTTCAAAAAGAGCTTCCGCGCGAGTTGCCGTGTTTCCTCTGTTTCTTCTCTTCTTTACTCTTCTCTTCCACACAAAGAGCAGGGTATTCCCTGTTGTGCGAACTTATTATACCACCATGATTAAAAAATTACAAATTTTTATGTAATTTTACTTTATAGAAAAATAATATTTCACGCATTTCATACAATAAATTCCTATGATTTATTATATTTTTTTACTTCCATCATAATTTTTTATTTCCCTAATTCGTAAATTTGATATACCTTATCCATTAATATCGGGAAGATGGCTTCGCGGGCGCTGTTTCTCGATTTTCATCTCTCTTTCCGATAAAAAAGAAGCCAGACCCTTTCGAATCTGACTTCTTAAAAATCACAATATTTTATTTGATATCATACATCCCGCTGATGCCTTCTTTAAGGTTGATGAGGATGTTCTTTGTCTGGCTGTAGTGTTCCAGCATGACTTTGTGGGTTTCTCTGCCGATGCCGGACTGTTTGTAGCCGCCGAAGGGGGCCCCTGCGGGGAGATCGTTGTAGGTATTGACCCACATACGACCGGTGTGTACGCTGCGGGCTACTTTGAGGGCGGTATTGATATTCTTTGTGAAGACTGCTCCGCCCAGACCGTATACACTGTCATTGGCAAGGGCGATGACTTCATCGGCAGTCTTGAATTTCTGGATGACTACTACCGGTCCGAAGATTTCTTCCTGGCAGACTCTGGCAGCGTTCTTGTCGGTAACGAGGATGGTCGGTTTCATGAAATAGCCTTTGTCGCAGCCGTTTTCGGTGTATCTTTCACCGCCTGTGATAAGCTGGGCTCCTTCATCAAGGCCGATCTGTACATATTTCAGTACTTTATCCTGCTGGGCTTTGTAAATCTGGGCACCCAGCTGGGTTTCTGGATCTGTGGGGTCACCGATCTTTACGCTTTCAAAGGTGGCTTTCAGGTGTTTTACAAATTCGTCAAAAATGCCTTCCTGTACGAAGAGGCGGGAGCCTGCGCAGCATACCTGGCCCTGGTTGAAGAGGATGCCTTTGCATGCGCCGTCTACGGCCTGGGCCAGATCTGCATCATCGAATACGATATTGGCTGATTTGCCGCCCAGTTCGAGGGTGACAGGGATCAGTTTGTCGCAGGCAGCCTGGTATACGCCGTGGCCCACTTCGGTGGAACCGGTGAATGCCAGTTTATCGATATCCGGATGATCCAGCAGCCACTGGCCGGAGCGGGAGCCCTTGCCGGTGATGACGTTCAGTACGCCCTTCGGGAGCACGTCCTGGATGAGACGGACCAGTTCGAGAATGGAAAGAGAAGTGTGGGAAGACGGTTTAATGACGATGGTGTTTCCGGCTGCCAGGGCAGGAGCCAGTTTCCAGCATGCCATGGTGAATGGGAAGTTCCAGGGAATGACCTGGCCTACTACGCCTACCGGTTCATGGAGAATGAGGGACAGGGTGTTGTCGTCCAGCATGGTGGCAGAGCCTTCCCATGCACGGAGGCAGCCTGCAAAGTAGCGGAAATGGTCGCTGCCCAGGGGAATGTCGGCAGCTTTGGTTTCACGAATAGGTTTGCCGTTGTCCAGTGTTTCCACCAGTGCCAGGTGGTCTGCATTGGCATCAATAATATCTGCGATTTTCAGCAGGATGTTCTGTCTTTCAATAGGAGATGTCTTGGACCAGGCCGGAAGGGCTGCTCTTGCTGCCTTCACTGCGCTGTCCACGTCTTCTTTGGTTGCTTCTGCGAAATAAGCCAAGTGCTCGCCATTTGCCGGATTGTGGGCGTCAAAGGTAGCGCCGTCAGAAGCCGGAACGAATTCGCCGTTAATAAAGAGTCCATACTGTTCCTGAATGTCTGCTTTTGCCATACTAATACCTTCCTTTCAATCACTTGCGGGGTAAATCCCCTTTGTATGAGATGCTCCGCCGGAGTTTGTACGATATCCGGTAGTCCGGCGGGATGTTTCTTTCAGCAGCAGTAAGAAATACAACCTTTCATACTGTTCGATAGTCACTTTCTTCTGCTTCATCGCTGCAGTCATAGTATATCATGGACTGTTACAATATTCAAGAGTCTCGATAAGCATGAATGAGGTTTTTCTATGTGTTGGACGCGGCTGTGGACACACCTTCGGTGTGAGGGTTGACGGGCCTTTGGCCCGAGGGTTCTTAAGGTTCTTAAGTTTGACGGCCTTTCAGGCCGAGGGTTGTGGTAGCGCCCTTCGGGCGCAGAGTTTTATAAGCCGCCTGCGGCGGTCACGTCAGCATAGAGTATCTATTCTCTCCGCTTACCTCGTACACCCTTTCCCGCTACGCGGGATTTCGCCCCGGTGGGAAGCATGTCACTGGATTCGCGGGTCGCGGGGCTCCCCTATGAATCCAGTTCCTTTGCCACCTCAAGGAGAAACGAGAGCGTTACGGGATTGGCTTTCTGTATCACATGGCATGATAAGCATTCTGTGATTGGCTCACTGCGTTCGCCTCCCCCTTTCCCGCTGCGCGGGACTTCCCCCGCAAGCGGGAGCAGAATAAAACACCGCAAGATAATCTTCTCATAAATCCTCCGCTCGAGATGACGATGGTGGCGAGCGCCATTGGACACACCTTCGGTGTGAGAGTTGACGGGCCTTTGGCCCGAGGGTTATGGCCGCCTAATGGCGGCGGGTTGTGTATCGCTTCGCTCAGGGGGCGACAGCGGCTCTGCCGCTGAGGGTGGTGGTGGCGCCCTTTGGGCGCAGATTTAAAAAAGGGCGCGGCTGGCGCCGGAGTCTTTGGCCGTCAGGATGTAGAAAAAAAGAAGCCCCTCATTTCGAGGAGCTTCTTTTTTCATTCTAATGAAAATTAGAATACATAGTTCAGGGATACGGATGCTACATCATCGTAGTCGGTATCGGTGCCTTTGGTCTTTACATCGAAGTTGTATTCGCCGTGGAGTCTTACGTTCTTAGCGAGGGTTACATCGCCTTCTGCACGCCAGAATTTAACTTCCTTGACGGCAGAGTTTTCGAGCGCATCCAGCGGGGAAGAATCGTAGGTGTAAGCGCCGAGGAATGCGTTTCTTTCAGCGTCTACATAGGAAGCAGCTACACGGAAGGAGCCGACTTTAGCATTGTCCTGTTTGCCGTAGCCAAGACCTGCAGCCCAGAGGTCCGGGTCTCCTTTGGCATCGGTGTTCTTGTAGTAGTCGCCGAATACATCGAAGCCGCCGCCAAGGCCTGCAGTGAGGCCTGCGCCCCAGATGTTGACCTTGTTGTTGCTGGTGCCGTTCACATAGTCTACGTCATAAGCAAAGCGTCCTGCTTCGCCGGAGAACTGTGCGTAGGCATATTCATGTTTATCAGTGATGTTGTCTGCATAGTCTCCGTTCCAGTCTTCGAAGCGGCCATAGCCTACTGCCAGGTTGGCTGCATCATTTGCATGGAATGCCACTTCAGCGCCTTTGATTTCAGAATCGAAGAATACGCCGGTCTGACCGAAGAACTGGTCATATTTGCCAAGGGTAGCTTCTACCTTGTCGCCAAATGCATGACGAACATAGAGTCTCTGCATATAGGTGTCGCTGGTTTCGCTGTCTTTGAAGTCCATATCAGAACGGAGCAGGCCATTCACATAGGTGGAATCATTGACCTGGCCCTTTACGTTGATACGGATACGGCCAACGTATTTATCATCTTTATCGCCTGTGTCGGTTTTATAGGTCTGATAGAATTTCATGTAGCCGTTGCCGGACCAGGAGATGTTGCCTACTTTCTTTTCCAGGTTGGAAACGCGAACGCCCAGGTTTGCCAGTTCGTCAGCGTATTCGCCAGCCAGTTTGTCAAGGGTTGCACGCTGTTCAGCGTTCAGCTGGTCTTCTTTTGCCATGAGGCGGGCAATGATCTGAGCCAGTTCATAACGGGTAATGTTTCTTTCGCCTTTGAAGGTGCCGTCCGGATAGCCTTCTACTACGCCCTGGTCGGAGAGGTCGGAAACTGCCTGGTAAGCCCAGTCATCCGGAGTCACATCGGAAAACGGATTGGCAGCGTATGCGGATACGCCTGCGGTGAGTGCAGCAACAGCTGCGATTGCGAGAATCTTCTTCATAAGATTTCTCTCCCTTCGAAAAAAAATATAATAACCTGCCCTTTATTTTTCGAAGGAGGGACGTCGTACTTCTGCGCGAGTGGCCGTGTTTCCTCTGCCATACTCCCTCTCTCCTCCCACATTCTCCCAGGGCCGGAAAATGAGCTGTTGGTAATCTTTAGGATACTATAGGGTTTTGCTTTATACAATACATGGTTCATTAGAAAATGATTATTTATTCATAACTCTGCATAGTATATGCCCACATACATCCTATTTTCTCTTAACAGCACAAAAAGCGAAGCCCGAATGGACTCCGCTTTGAATCGACTTTGTTAAGATACATTTATTTTACATTGCCATGACAGTAATTGCAACAGGAAATAGAAAAAATATGCAGTTTTGAATGTATTTCCAATTTCCTTCAAATTTTTAAATTTCCTTACCTAATGCAAGGGTGGCCATCATTCATGACCGAGCCTTTCCGACTGCTTTTCCGTGGGGAGGTAAGCCTGTCATTTCTTTGGAGTTCGAACCGTATTCGTCCCTTTGACTACCCCGCCCGAAACTTCCTGTACGTCGAAGACGGAAAGGAAAGCGGAAGGATCGATGAAATGAACCAGGTCTTTCAGTTTCTGCACTTCCAGTCTGGTTACCACGCAGTAAAGGACATCCTTATCATCCCGAAGGAATCCGCCCTGTCCGTGGAGGCGGGTCACCGATTTCCTCATACCGCTGACGATCGCATCCGATACATCATCGTAATTATTAGTGACGATGAATACGCCTTTGGAGGAATCAAGACCTGCGGAAACCGCATCAATCATGCGGGAACAGATGAAGTAGGTAATGAGGGAATACATGGCGCTGTTCCAGCTGAAAACGAAACCGGCAGCTCCCAGGATGAAAAGGTTGAAGAAGAGGATGATATCCCCTACGGAGAAGGAACTTCTCCCGGACATCATGATAGCCACGATTTCCGTACCATCTGTGGATCCACCGCTTTTGATGACGATTCCCACACCGATGCCCATGATGATTCCGCCAAAAATGGTGGACAGGAAAGGATCATTCGTCGCCGCCGGAAGGCTCTCCAGATAAGAGGAGCAGAGAGACAGGACGACGATGGCATATATGGAATAGACCGTCACCCTTTTGCCCAGACGGCGATAACCGATGATGAAGAAAGGAAGGTTCAAAAGTACGATCAGTATGGAAAATGGAATGCCTGTCAGCGCCTGGACCAGAAGGGAAATACCTGTGACGCCTCCGTCAATGACGTTGTTTGGAATCAGGAACAGGTTAAGTCCTGCGGAGTAAATGGCTGCCCCTGCTGTCAGTCCTATGGCCTTCTTGAAGATTTCCGCATAATTCAGCTGAATTTTATTGCCCATGATTTTCAATCCTCTGTTAAAAAAAACCGCGGCAGAGCCGCGGAATCATTGCTGGCGGAAGAGGTGGGATTCGAACCCACGCACGCATCGCTGCGTCTGGCGGTTTTCAAGACCGCTCCCTTCAACCACTTGGGTACTCTTCCTTGTTTATGAAGTTATCAGAATAGTATTATTATATTTTATGAAATAGTGATTGTCAAACAGTATTTCCCCATCCTCTTTGCAGGGCCTTTAGAAATAAAACTTTTGTGTCGGGAGTATCGGGATTCGTTTCGGGAATCTCGGGAAGGTGCGGCGCAACAGTAAATGGGCGCCGCAGAGTTTTTTATGCTAAGTTTCATTGGAATCAATCGAGAGTAAAAACATAATAGAAAATGGCGGGCTTTATAAATTTTATGCCCGCCACCACCCCGATAATCCCGATTATTCCCGAGATTCCCGACAATCCCCGATTCAAAAGCCATTTCACATCCAGTTTCCATTTCACCTTATGGTCCTCATTGCCTTAATTCCCTCTTCCCACAAGTAGTATAATATTATATAACCACTTATAAAAAAATTTTTGAAAGAGGCAATAATTATGTCTGATAAAGAACTCATAGATTCCATTCTTTCCGAGACCGAGAGGGCGGTGCTGGGGAAGGATGAGGTGCTCAGGCGGATTCTCTGTGCCATTCTGGCGGGGGGACATATTTTAATCGATGATATTCCCGGCGTGGGGAAGACGACGATTGCTGTGGCTTTCACTCATGTGCTGGGGCTGGATTACAAGCGGATGCAGTTTACGCCGGATGTGCTGCCCAGCGATATTACCGGTTTTTCCATGTATGACAAGAATTCCGGCACTTTCCGTTATGTGGCAGGTTCGGCTATGACGAATTTCTTCCTGGCTGATGAAATCAACCGTGCTTCTCCAAAGACCCAGTCGGCGCTTCTGGAAGTGATGCAGGAAGGAAAGCTCACGGTAGACGGGAAGACTTACGCAGTGCCCCAGCCTTTCATCGTCATGGCCACCCAGAATCCTTTCGGTTCTTCCGGCACCCAGGAGCTTCCGGAATCCCAGACGGACCGTTTCATGATTCGTATTACTGTGGGCTATCCGGAAAGGGAGGATGAAATCCGTATTTTAAATGGAAATACAAGAAATCCCGCAGAAGCCTTGCAGCCTGTCATTTCTCCCGCCCAGCTCCTTTCTCTCCGGGAGGAAGCTTTGAAAATTCATGTGGAAGACAGCCTGTACGGGTACATGGTGGATATCGCCAGAGCCACGAGGAATCATCCGGACATCCGCCTGGGCATATCGCCCCGCGGAACCATGGCCCTTGCTTCCATGACGAAGGCTCATGCCCTGATGGAAGGCCGCCCCTATGCGACTCCCGATGATGTGGCTTCCGTTGCCCCCTATACGCTGGGCCATCGTATTTCCTTATCCGGCGATGCCCGTTACGCCGGAAAGACAGCTGTTTCCGTGCTTTCCGAAATTCTCGCCTCCCTGCCGCTTCCGACGCTCAAGGAGGACTAAATGGGCCGGCTGTATTACCTGATTATTCTTTTCATAGCCATCCTTCTCATGGTGCTTTATGACCTGGAGGGGGCTTTTCTCCTTTCTCTGGTGATGATCCTGACGCCCCTTCCGCTGTATTTCCTGGAAAAGCGGCTGGCGCCGAAGATTTCCCTCTCCCTTTCCGCCCCGAAATCGGTGCGCCGGGGGGAAAAGCTGGAAGCGGCTCTCACGCTCAAAGGACCTTTTCTATTTCTTCTGTCTTCTCCCGATGCTTCTTTAAACGGCATCCCATACGAGACTTATGAAGAAGGAAATGGAAATATAACGTTCTATTTCGAAAAGGACGCCCTTCACTGCGGACGGATCGATATGGGAAAGCCTTCTATTTCCTGGACCGACCCCTTTGGCCTTTTCCATTTCAAGAAAACGGCCGCTCCCACGAGCTGCCTGGTCTTTCCCAGGCAGGTGGGGAGTGCCCATAAAATCCTCGAAAGTCTCCGGAAACTTTCCGCATCGGATGAAGTGGAATACTTCGGAGCGACGGAATACAAGCCGGGCGACAATCCTCATCTCATCAACTGGAAAATCACGGCCAGAAAAGAGGAAGTCTTCGTGCGGGATTCCTACCCGGCAGAAAGCGAACGGTTCGTGCTGGCTGCGGACTATGAGGAAAATGAAGAATACCGGGATATCATCGGCGATGCCCTGTACTCTGCGGGCCTTGCCCTTCTTTCGGTGCCTTCCTCTTTCCGCTTTGCTTTTGCCGCGAAAGCCGGCCCCGTATCCCAGATGATCCGCACACGGGAAGACTGGGAAGAAGCGATCCGCGGATTTCTCGAGGCAGGACGGGACCAGGCCCTCCGGGAAAGTCCTCTTTCCCCCTATGTGCCCATCGTCTACCTCACGGGAAATCCGAATCCTCCCGTCTCTCCCGTCCTTCACCCCGCCCTCTGGTGCGCAGCGCCTGATGCGCCGAGGGCCATGCTCTCGGGAAAAGGTGAAATTTATGAAGCTCTGGGAGGCGGAAAATGATGAAATATGCACTTCTCCGTCCCCTGACTGCGGCTCTCGGAGCCGCCGGAACGGCCGCTATTCTTTTCTCCTTCTTTGGAGGAGGAGAATTCCTCTTCGCAGGGATGGCTTTCCTCATCGTCCTTTTGGGAAATATCCTTCTCTCCTCCCTGGATGAGAAAAAGCAGTTTCCTGTCCTTGCCATTCTTTTTGTCATTCTTCTGGCAGGAATGGTCCTTTTCAGATCTGCTCTGACGCAGAGTGCCGTCTCTGCTTCCATTCCCCTCATGCAGACTCTTTCCGAACCCTATGACGTGGAAATGGACATCCCAAAGCCGGCAGTGCCGGTTTCCGAAATCCCTGCCAAGCTTGTACTCTGCCTCTTTATTTCCTGGTTCTTCCTTTCTGCTTCTCTTTCGAAAGCAGGAACTCTGCCGGCAGGACTTATTTCTTTCTTTACCCTGCTCCTCAGTTTCTACTATGGGCTGAACCCCGCGCCTTTCGGCCTCGTCCTTTCCGCTGCTTACATCATGACCCTTCCGGCTCTCCTCAAATCGAGGGGACCGGGTCACCCGGAAATCGCCGCTTTCGGGGCGGCCCTCCTCCTGGGCCTTGTATTTGCCCTGGCCATTCCCGAAAGCCGGTACCGGCAGCCTGCGATTTTTGCCGGTCTTCAGGAAAAAATCGTGGAATTCGTGGACCCCTATAATCCCGTATTTCATGCAGGCAATGCCTATACAGGGATGATGAAAGGTTCCGCCGGCCATCAGAAACTGGGCACGTCAAACGGCATCCACTACACAGGCCGCATCATTGCGGATATGGAAGCACCGGAAATGCCTTACCGCCTCTACCTTCGAAGCTGGGTGGGCGGAGAATATGGAAATAACCAGTGGAAGGATCTTCCTGCTGACAGTTATGGTTCCGTGAAGCAGCTCTTCGAGCAGAACCAGGGCGAATGGTACGACCAGAGCGCCTGGCTCATGGAAGTGATCCAGCGAAATCCCGCCCTTACCCAGATGCTTGAAAATTACATGGACCGGCAGGATTCACTGCAATCCAGAAAGAAAGATTTTGCCCTGGACGCCATGTACGAGAAGACCCGTTTCCTTCTCATCCCCTACGATGCAAGCTTTGGCGGCCATTTCTTCACTTACGACCGCTCGCCTGTCTCACCGAAGGCCAAGGCCTACAGCACCTATATCTGGGACCTTCCGTCAGGCGCCCTCCTCTCCATGATGGAGCAGGAATCCATATCCGACGGGTACTACCGGGTCTATGCAGGTGCCGAGAGCCGCTACAGGGACTGGGTGTACAAGCATGATCTGGAAATCCCGGATTCCGTGAAGGAAAGTCTTTCTTCCTTTGGAAATATTTCCACCGTCAAAACCCTGGCCGAAAAACGGCAGCGGGTGGAGGAAATCCGGGCCTTCCTCGCGCGGAACTACACCTACTCCACCGCCCCGGGCCGCGTGCCTGCGGGGAAAGATTTCATTTCTTACTTCCTCACGGAAAATAAAAAAGGCTACTGCACCTACTTCGCTTCCGCCGGAGTCATGCTCCTCCGGGCAAGCGGCATCCCTGCCCGCTATGTGACGGGCATGACTGCAGGGACCGATGAAATCAAAGAAGCGCCCGCCCTCCCCGACGGACTTCATACCCTTTCCTTAAACGACCGCCATGCCCACGCCTGGGCGGAAGTCTATGTGGACGGTCTCGGCTGGCGGCCCGTGGAGTTCACTCCCGGCTACGAAGGAAATGAAAATCCATTCCCCATTCCTGCGGATAAACAGCGAAACGACAAAGGCGCCCCCGATGCGCCGCCGGACCCGAAGAGCCCGAAAATGAATCCTGGCTCTCAGAAGGGACAGACTCCGAAGAATCAGCCTCCAGGCGGTGCGGACCAGCCCCGGCAGTCCCCGGGAAATCCGCCGCGCCTCAACCCGCAGCAGATGAGGACTCCCGAGAAGCCCCTTCCCAAAGGTCTCCTCCTCATCCCACTGGTAATTCTGGCCCTGATCGGATTCCTCGCCTATCGGCTCTCCGCCGTCTCCCACATGATTTCCAAAGCTTCTGAAAGCAAAGAATCTTTCAACCGTCTCATCGATTATATGGAACGCCTCGCCGCTTATAAACGGATCCCGGCGAAGGGGAGCTACGAAAAGCAGATGGCCCTCTTCAGGGAAGATTCCCGCCTTTCAGGTCTTGCGGAAGTAACGGAACTTCTGATTAAGTCAAAATACTCCGGCGCTCCCCTCTCAAAAGAAGAAAAGAGAAGAGCCGCAGCCCTTGTGAAAGAAGCCAGAAGGAACTGCATCAAAGATATGGATTTCATGGAAATGGTGAAATTCAGGGTTCTGCGAAAAATGTAAAAAATCTCCGTACGAAATAAATCGTACGGAGATTTTTAATTTCCTGAATCATTTCTCTTTCATCACGGATCGACCAGTTCTATTTTAAGCATCTTACCCAGTCCTTCCGCCAGTCTTTGCATAGTTCTAAAAGAAATATTCAATTTGCCATGCTCTACTTTACTTATATCTGCCTGATCAATCCCGGTTTTAGCAGCTAACTCTTTCTGAGTCATCCCCTTCTCACGCCGTGCATCAATCAAGGCCTGAATCAGAGTAAACTCTGGTTCCAGTTCCTCAAAAGCTTTCTTAAATTCCGGATCATTGAGACTTTCCTTCAAATCGTCATCAAAGCTGTATTCCAGTTTGTTTTTATCCATCATATTCACTCGCCTCCCAAACTGCGTCTCATATAATCTTCCCTGTATTTCTTTGCCAGTTCAATTTCCCTAACCGGTGTTTTCTGTGTCTTTTTAGTAAAACCATTAGTCAATATAGCCGTATTTCCTATTACAAAAAAATAAAGAACACGCGTAATATTACTTATTACTACCCTGTTTGGCCCTTAATTCGTATATACCATCCTTGAGATATTCGGAATAAGGCGCCCGTAATTCATTTCCATTCTCCTGAAACAATAAAATGGTTCTGCGAACTTTCGCTCTCATCTTCATTTCGAGGGAATCGATAAACTCCCTGACGGGTATGCTTCCATCTGTTTTTATATAGTAGACAACTCTAATTCTCGGCATAGAATAACCCCACTACTATTATATGGGAAATATCCCATATTGTAAATGTATTTCCTGAATTTCCAATGAATTGTTCCAAAATAAAAAGCACTCCCGAAGGAGGCTTTTTATTTTTCTATAAACGGTTCATTGATGAGCTTCAGTCCTGCGAAGCTGAAGAGGTCTTTCTGGCTGTCAAAGGTGGTGAAGAGGAGGAACCGGTAGGTGTCATCCACTTTGCTGGCAAAGCCCCGCACGAAGAGTGGCACCGCAAATCCGTCTGCTGCAAAGGCCGGACGGAGGGAGAAGGAGTAGGTTTTCGGCTTATCCTTCACCTTGTGGAGCTGTTCCACGTGCATCATATCCAGGATGATGAGGTTGTATGGGACATTTTCCTTTGTTTCTTTCCGCACTTCCTTCATGGTATTGAGGAAGATTTCATTCAGGGCGCTCTCGATTTTCAGAAGGCCCATATTGAAATGGAGCATCTTCCCCGCCGCTTCCTGGGTGTAGCCATGGGGAAGGAACATGCCGCCGAAGTATTCGTCCGACGCTTTTCCTTTGAACGAAGCACCGGCCACAATGGCGCTGCCTGTGAATTTTTTATCTTCAATGGTCAGAAGTCCGCCGTAATGATCCATGGAAACGGGGAGGAAACTGAAAGGCTCGTAATGCATCTTCTTCGGAAGATCGATACGGCCCATGATGGAGCCGGACATTTCCGCCGTAGGCAGTTCCGATACCTTTTCCATTCCCTGGCTGGCAATATCTCTGGAAATATCGGACACATGGTGGCCGGCGCTTTTCTCCAGATTTTCCGTCCTGCCGGATGCAGGAACCGCAGCGGCAGCTCCCGTATTTCCACCTTCGGAAAAAGGCGTGCCTTCAGCGAAAGCGCATCCTCCGGAGAGAAGGAGGGCAGACAGGGCCAGGGCGATGATTTTATTTCGTCTCATGTTTTGCTTCCTTCAGCGCTTTAGCGAGGACCGGCTGGAAATAATTGCCTGAAGCCTGGTCGGATGCGAAAACCGTATATACCGTTTCCCCTTCTTTTCTGGTGATGATTCCCCTGATATAGACGGGGATAGTGAAACCATCTTTGACAAGGGAGAGCTGCACATCAGCCGTGCGGCAGGGGATCCCGCCTTTTGTCACCGTTTCCTCCCAGTCCGATTTCGTACGGATATCGATGGAGCTGTGAAGGGTCTTCAGCACCTTTCCAAGGGAAGGCTTCTTCAATTCCGGTCTGGCAGCCTCTTCTTTGCCGTCAGTGCCGGTCACCGGTACCGATGGCTTCAGGAGAGATACCTTCAGCATATCTGCATCCGTCACGGGAAGGGAAAGCACCATTCCCTGGTAGTAAGTATCGTTATCCAGGGCACGGACCTGGTATACTTTGCCGCTTCTCAGGATGGAAACAGCCATTTCCGACAAATCTTTGGCCGACGGGTCATTTTTAGAAACAAGGTCCCCATCCTTCATCAGCTGTTCCACATCTTTGGCTGCATCGGGCTTTAAAAGCCAGTCGTGAATCTGGCTTCCAAAGAAAGAACGCTCCCCGGGATACACGGAAATTTTTTCTCCCAGATCCAGCACTTCCCCGCCTGCCAGGACCATACTGTCCGCATAAGCGGCACCTCCCGTCAGCAAAGATACTGCCAGAATGGGCGCAGCCAGATATTTCTCTATTTTCATAGTCATTCACCTTTCATCAATACAAGAGTATGTATAGATGTATTATATCATTTCAAAAGGCAAGATGGGAAATGAGATGGAAAATCGACGCTCTTCCCATATAACGAGCTGAGTCCGGTTCGATACCCGGGCTTTAACCCTCCATCGACACATCCCGGTTCTGTCAATTTCGAAAATTCGGGACAATCGGGGGAATCGGGATGATTGGAAAGGTGCTGCCGCCGGTGCGGCGCCACTTTCGCTTATCACTTTTGCCACTTCACTAACCACTAAAAACTAAGCACTAAGAACTATAAAAATTTAATAAAAATCTAATAAAATAAAATTCTATTTTTGTACTATATAGTCAGAGCAGCGAGAAAGAGCTCTGGTGAAATCCTTCACAAACCTGAATGTACAGTATCGATCGAAACGGGCGGAGGGATGAATCCAATTAATTTTCTCAAAGCTCATTGCGCGCAACAAAAAATCAAAAACGAAAACCCCGGTCGAAAGACAGGAAATCTCAGAAACAAACAGTTCCCATACGACGTGACACTGGTCGGCCACCTCTGGTATACGGCAGCTCCGTCCCTGCATGTTCAGGCCACAGTCCCTCCGCCGATGGATTGTAA
>OMVW01000068.1 GCA_900314595.1 uncultured Dialister sp.
GCAGGAGAAAGCCGCCGAGGAGCTTAATATCAGTATCGAGCATCTCGGAAATATGGAACGCGGACAGGGAAAACCATCTCTGGAGCTTCTGGTTGAGATTGCCCTCTACTTTCATGTCAGTACCGACTATCTGCTTCTGGGGCGGGAGCTTGACAGGGATTCCATCCGTGCAAGCCTTCTTGAACTGTCCGCGCAGATGACGGAGCTTGCCAAGAAATTGTAAATCATAACGAACGGTAAGAATTGCATTTTGCACCGCCGAGTGGCCGCTGGTGCGTTGAGAGTGGCCACCCGGCGCTATGAGTGGCCGGCACTTATCAGTAGTGCGCTACAGGAGGGAACAAAGTAATGGCAAGAACAATTAGCCGAGATGCACTCGGACAAAAGATCAGTAAGCTTGAAACGGCAATCAGTAAGAACAGGCAACAGTATGATCAATTACTGAGATCTCATCCATCAGGCTTTCCGCCATCGCGTTATGCGGCACGATAGCAGCCACACCAATCACGATGATTTGGTGTGTATCCTGTTCATCGATCTCTGCTACAGATACATGGAATCTGTTCTGCAGCTTTGCTATGAGGCTCTTTACAATCATTCTCTTTTCCTTCAGGCTGTGCACCCATGGTGCATACAGTTTGAAGGTCATTGCCGCTATTTTCATGTATACCCCAAGGACGAATTATTCCTTTTGCGTCAAAACCAGCACTGCCCACAGCCCGTCTTTACCACAGATAACGTGCTTTTTATCTTTGCAGATGCTTATCCTGTCATATACCGGAGGAAGTATTTCCTTCCCGTTGTGTGTTACTAGTCCGTTCAGACTGTGTCCATCTTCTTTTTTACAGGTAACCAAATACAAAGGCTGATCTAAACCTTGTATTGAATCATATTTTGCCGGGATTATAGTATTGCCTTTAAAGTCAATCATGGCAACTTTGTTGCCAACATTCACAATAATTCTTTCGTATTTGCTTGAAATCCCGAACAGGCTTATATCATAAATACACGGCAATATCACGTTCCCATCATGATCAATCAGGCCATATTTTCTGACGCCATCATTTTCAATACATACTTCCCATGGTTCATTGGACCTATACGTAGATATAGATGTGTATTCCGAGTGGAACTTTTCTTTTCCGTCAAGACTGATAACCTTTTCGATCTTTCTTCCAAGGCTTTCATCAAAGAGTTCCACTTTAATATAACCATCATCCATAAAGTAAACATCTGTGAATTGGGGTTCAAATATAACCCTTCCTTGTTTAATATCATAAATACCTAAAGGTACATCATCTCCATTCCATTTATCATCGGCATAAAATGCGAACAGTCCATTGTGGTATTCATAATCGATATCCTCAAAAACCGGCTTTGCCAGCCATCTGCCATCCCTTCCGATTATCCCCCAATGACCATCTTTCCATCCGCCATAGTGGGCCATGAAAACTTCATTATTGCAGTCCCACATATGTTTGATTTCATCAAATATAAAAGGAATTACTTCTTTACCGTCTTTATCGATGCCTCCCCAGAGCTCTTCCTCAGTCCAGTATCGTCCCTTGTTATATTCATTGTCCCATTTTGAATCTTTAGTCCACTTACCCTTACAGACAATGGCAATTCCATCCTCAAAATCATAGGCATAGATATATTGAGGAGCAACGATTTCCTGCCCTTTTTCATTTACAAAGCCCCAGTTTCCGGCAATCTCAGAGTTATCTGAATGATAGGCAAGATCCATAAAGCCGAGTTTCAATACTGACACTTTACACAGGCCTTCGGAAAAATGGCCGATGTCCTCATATTTAGTGCTGAGCCGGATTTCTTCTCCTTTTTTGTTCAGGAATAACCACTTACCGTCTTTTTGAACATGTGCATATCCATTTGAGAACTCGTCTGCCCGGCTATATACAGGTGGGATTGCAAAGTGTCCTGAATTATCGATAAATCCATAGCCCCTTCCTGAAACTCCTGCCTCTATAAAACCTTCCTCTGACCCCGACAAATAGGACAGATCCAGACTGCATATACGATCTCCATTAATCGATGCAAGTGTAGAAACGCCATCCCAATTAAAAGCCTGTCCACTGAGCAATACTTTAAGGACTCCAGTTCCTTCGTCTTCATATAGGCTGGAGATTTTCCACGTCCAGATTCTTTCAAGACAGAGTGCCTCGTCCTCATAACTACTTCCTGGCATTTTTGGGGCACTGAATAATTGGTTCCCTCCTCATAAATCAGCATGCCGGAAAGTACGAATCCGTTTTTAAATATAACCCCCGGAAGACAATGGTCAAATCCTTTATACCAGGCATCAGGACTTTCGATGATTCGCGCGGAATTCCAAATCCCGTCAGAAAACACATGTCTTTTGTATGAAACGGCGTCAAGTTCTTCGTCCTCCCTTGTGACTGGAAGGACGTATTTTTTTACAGCTCCGTTTTCAAACGTTGCTATCAATGCAAATCGCTCGGTGAGTTCTCTGGGTAATGACGAGACCGAAATGATTCTGGGGATGTCCTTAAATGTATCTTCGCTTATCTGCTCCTCACTATGGACAAACACTGTCCCCGGCTCCTCAAATGCATGTACCTGCAGACGGGAAATTTTCCTCTTCTCATCCACGCTGAAATCAAACCATCCATAATTCTCAATATAAGGCGCCATGCTGTAGATGATCCCATCATACGTCATGTAACCCAGTGCCATGTCGCCTTTAGTCTTATGGATTCTGGCCATTGAGTAGTAAAATGCGTCGTTTAAAAAAACACCCCCTTCATCAAGTTCGGAAAAGGAAGGATTCTTTTCGGAAATAATGCAGCTGAAGGCATCAAGGCTTTCATGATTAAAGGCATAGATAAGTTTATCCATAATAGAAAACATATCTTCCCTTGGAAAATACAGCAGTATATTCTTACCTTCTACAGAATGTGGATGCCAAAGCTCTATCCTGTCATTGTCTGCATTATTATGAAATCCGACCTTATATTGCATTCCGTTTTCTGACCGTTCCCTGGCAACCCGCAAGCAGGAGACCAGGATAAATCCTTTAGAAAAATCCCGATTGCACAGATTCGCGCAATAAGTTCCGTCTATCCGAATTTTTTCTTCCTGACCGGATGCAAACATATAAACCGTATATACGTGATCATTGAAGAGGCATCTATACCCTATACTATCGTCAAATATTTCTGTTTCCAGGACATGATAACCACCATTGTCCAGCCATTCTTTAAAGAACCGGTCTGCCTGCCGCCAGATATAGACCTCTTCATCGTCCAGATTCTCATAGTCCTGCGCCTGATGAGTCCAGACAGCCTGCATCTCCTTTACCTGCCGGTCATGTACAGTCATGGGCTTTACGGTGTATGGAACATCCTTTTCCGAATCACTTAAATCCTGTGTTCCATAAAACTGTAAATCAAACCATTTCCGGTTCCTGGAAAGGTTTATCTCTGATATATAGCCGCCGGGATTAAACTTGACAAATACGACTGATACCGGAGCCGGATCGCCAAACTGGTAAAGAAGAAGTCCATATTCAAACACATCGAAAAAGGTGTCCCCATGAAGGTCATCCAAGTCTATCCCTTCATTGAAGACTTCAGAAAGCTTAATTGTTTTATATGTATAGGAACTATCTCTGTCTGTAGCTTTCCGGACATTTTCAATGACCGTCTGCATGCTTTCAATAATTTTATCTGCAGTCGTATAGTGTTTTTGGGCATAGTCCGAGTTGTATCTGCAGTCCTTATGCAAATATTTGGACAGTTCATCGATTTCACCATATGCAAAAGCCCTGCCGAGCAATTCAAGCTTTTCCTTATTTTCCATCCTTATCACCCTAATAACCTATTACAAGCATTTTCATATATGGTTTTCGTACCAGGTTTGTCCACTTTCTAAGATCTTTTGCCTCCCTTTCATGGAGCCGTTTTTGCTTCCAGAAGTCGGCGCCGCAGTTATTCAGGTAATAGAGGAAATCGCATTTACCTAATGTCTTATCTTTAAGTGAAACCAGATAATCAAAAAACTCATCGAATGATTGAAAACCCATAAGAGCATCCGCCTGATCCAGAATAGAATTCCACTGAGATAAGGAGTATTCATAGTCCTCATATATATCAATAATTTCACCTGTTGCGGCACCAATTGCGAAAACCAGTAAGGCATAATCATCTTCATGAATCATGAGAGAGTGACTTTTATCTTCCGGCATAATCTCAACATATGGCTTACCGATTATCTCCCGGCCTCTTTCTCCAAACCAAAAGCTCCGGCAATCTGATTCAAAACCCAGTATCTCATCATTATGAATATCTTCCCAATTAAAAAGCGCCTGCTTCAGATGAGAAAAAGGCAGCCTTTGTATCTCTTTTTCCCTGTCAATAAGAGTGACCTCAAGAAAATCCAGTTTCGGTTCAACGCAAATGCCAATATTGTTTTCAAGCCATAATACTATTGCCGTTACAAGCTCCTTTTTCTCGCCATCGGGAAAATCACTGAAAAACATCGGGTCTTTATTTGTAATATGGGAAATGACCTCTGTAGATTCTATTTTTCGGCCGATACAGGAATCAAAAAGGACTGCGGCTTCTGCGTTGGAATCGTTGCAGCCGGGGCTTATCCACCATGGAATGCAGTTCATACTCATCCTGAATTCCGGCTCCTGCGGTGCATCGATTTCAAAATGATCGTTATCTTCAAACCATATCAACAAGGGCTCATCAAGTTCCGCATATCTTAGATACTGCATATCCGGATCAATATTCCAATAATCTGATTTTTCCTGCCTGTCATCCTCCGGCAGATCCTTCAGCTGATAATAGGCATAATCTTCAATCCGGTTCCGAACCAGATTATAGGCATGGGAAACAAAACGGATATCTTTGATTCTCCTTCCCTCTAGTTTGAATCCATCCAGGGTCTTCTGAATCTCTTCTTTTGACACCATATAAGGCGCAGACCATTCCTGATTGGAGAAGACATTATTTTTAAAATCATTTTTTCCGTTGGTATAATATGTTTCCTGTAGCATTGCCGCGCCTTCATCGTTATCAATTCAAGGTATCATGAGATTACTTCCATACACTCGAGTTGACCCTTTAAGTCTTTAATAAATGGTGGTGGATTTAAGCATTTCATAGCAATAGCTTTTGCCTTTCCGGGCTTTGATGCTATTTTGTATACTGCTGATGTTTTCGCTTCTAAATCCTTATAGTTCTCAATTGTTGACCGAAAATACTCTTCGAAATCTTTTCCAAAATAGCCAAAGTCATCGAGGATTTCATATTCGGCGGCACCAACTTTCCAATCGCCTTTGCTAATTAAACCTATGAATACCTTGCTGTTTTGAACAGGATCGGCATCCCCGTCAAATATAGCAAAGCAATTATAACCATATGCTCTAAACAAACGCCCTCTTTTTTTGTCGAAGAGCTTGAAGTTATCAAATAGTTATTCTGCCAGTATTAAATTGACGCCCCCTGTTTGCCAGACAATTCCGAGCAAACGGGG
>OMVW01000001.1 GCA_900314595.1 uncultured Dialister sp.
TACTCCGAACAGGGTGAATAAGGCCCTATTTCCTTTAAACGCAATAGAGAAATTTCGATTTGGAAGCACTTTAGCAGCTGTTAAGTTAATGATATTGCCTTTAATCCTCCCCAAAAGCGGATTTTCATCACGGAAAACAAGGTGAATGGCTACACGTTTCCTGACTGTAAAGACAGCCTTATCCTTTTTGGCATGGGCTATGGAGTGCTGGAGCTTGCCAGAAAGGTTCCCTGGCTTAGAGACAGGGAAGTCTATTACTGGGGGGACCTCGACTCCGACGGATTCAATATCCTTAGTGCCCTCCGCCATCTGCTGCCGGATGTCAAATCATTCCTGATGGACCGGGATACCCTCCTTTCCTTCGTGGATCCATTGATCAAGGATACGGGAAATACCGCATCCATTCCGGACAACCTCACGGTATCCGAAAAAATGGCATGGAAAGAAGTCCATGACCATGGCTGGAGGCTGGAACAGGAAAGGATACCTCTTTCCGAAGTGGAATGGGCAGTGCAGGAAATAGAAAAGTGAAGTTTTATTGGGGGAAATTTGAAATCTCTATTGACTCAAAAACGGGCAGCAAATCCTGTATTTGAACCTGGTGGAGAGATTTTCATGTTTAAAACTCATCAGATTTTCTATGTGAATTTAAAACATTTTATGATTTTCTTATTCCGTAAAAGTCGGATTTCTCTGATGATATCAGAATTTTTTCTGAATTATTTCCATCCCTTGACAAAAGAGGCGAAAATGGATATACTATTCAAGTAACTTACGTGCGGCCCGGTGGTGTAGTGGTCTAACATGCCGCCCTGTCACGGCGGAGATCGTCAGTTCAAATCTGATCCGGGTCGCCAGTGCGGAAGTAGCTCAGTGGTAGAGCACAACCTTGCCAAGGTTGGGGTCGCGGGTTCGAGTCCCGTTTTCCGCTCCATATGGCGGCATAGCCAAGCGGTAAGGCAGAGGTCTGCAAAACCTTTATCCCCAGTTCGATTCTGGGTGCCGCCTCCATATTTCAACTATAATATCTTTACATATAAACCTGCCGGGGTGGCGGAACTGGCAGACGCAAGGGACTTAAAATCCCTCGAATCGTGAGATTCGTACCGGTTCGATTCCGGTCCTCGGCACCATTTGAACCATCAGTTGGAACTTCGGTTTCAACTTTTTTATTGTCTGAATTTAAAAATCGTGGAGCCCTTTAGTCTCACGTGATATAATAAACTCATGCTGGGGGAGTCTTTTGACTGAGAGGGAAACCGACCCTTTGAACTTGATGCGGTTCATACCGACGTAAGGAAGCTTATGGGATTGTTCAAAGCCTGCAGGAGCAGGCTTTTTTTACTGGAGGAATAGTATGACACAGCTGGAAGCAGCAAAGAACGGAATCATCACGAAGGAAATGAGTGCGGCCGCCCTGGAAGAAGGGGTATCGGCAGAATTCATCAGGGAAGGCATTGAGGAAGGTACTATTGTCCTTCCTGCCAATATTTACCATACTTCTCTTCACCCCTATGCCATCGGCAAAGGCCTTCGGACGAAAATGAATGTGAATCTTGGCATTTCTTCAGACGTCTGCAACTATGATACGGAACAGGCCAAGGCAAAAATGGCCTGGGAAATGGGGGCCGAAGCCATTATGGATCTTTCCTGCTTTGGCGAAACGGCCCCATTCCGTCAGTGGCTCGTGAAAAACAGCCCTGCTTCCATCGGTACCGTTCCCATGTATGATGTCAAAGGAGTCCTTCACAAAGGACTCAAAGATATGACTGCTGATGACCTTTTCTCGGTCGTAGAAAAACATGCACAGGATGGCGTAGACTTCATGACCATTCATGCAGGTCTCAATCGTGAAACGGCAAAACATATTATGAGAAATAAGAGAATTACGAACCTTGTTTCCCGCGGGGGATCCATCCTTTTTGCCTGGATGTACATGCATGGCAAAGAGAATCCCTTCTATGAACAGTTTGACCGGCTTATGGAACTTTTAAGGAAATATGATGTTACCCTGTCTCTGGGCGATGGCTGCCGGAGTGGAAGTGGACATGATTCCACCGATGCCATCCAGATTTCAGAACTCATCAATCTGGGAGAACTGGTCGTCCGTGCCAGAAAAGCAGGAGTTCAGGTCATGGTGGAAGGTCCGGGCCATATGCCCATCTCCGATGTCCGCATGAATGTGGAAGTGGCAAAAAAACTCACCCATGGCGCACCACTTTATGTATTGGGACCAATCGTGACTGACGTGGCTCCGGGCTATGACCATATTACCGCAGCCATCGGGGGAGCCCTTTCCGCTTCTGCCGGAGCTGATTTCCTCTGTTATGTGACACCGGCCGAACATCTCCGGCTTCCGAATCTGAACGATGTCCATGAAGGAATCGTGGCCTCCAAAATTGCCTGCCATGCGGCAGACCTTGCCAAAGGTGTCAAAGGCGCAGCTCTCTGGGATGAAAAAATGAGCTGGGCCAGAAGAAAAGTGGATTTCAAAGCTATGATTCCTCTTGCCATTGATCCCGAAAAAGCCAGACGATACAGAGAAAGCTCCATCCCTGAAGATGAAGCTACCTGTACCATGTGCGGCTCCATGTGTCCCATGAAGACACTCGACCAGATTCTGAACAACAGGAATCCGGAAGATGATCCATTTGAAAAAGAATAAATTTATGAAAACAGTCTGCTTCTCTGCAGACTGTTTTTATTTTTGGCGGAAAGTGTTTCTGCTCCTTAATAAGTCCATGGAAGTCATGATATAATAAATAAAAGCAGAGAGAGGAAAGGAGGGATGGCTGTGTTTATTTCTCATATGGTAGTCGAAAACTATCGTACTTTCCGTCATGTGGAATTTTCCTTTGACGACTGGGTGAATTACATCGTAGGGGATAATAATATCGGAAAAAGTAATTTCCTCACCCTCCTGAAAGATATGACTCACGGATTCGGTTTCAGGGAAAATGATTTTCTCGATCCCGATGAACCGATCCGCATTGAAATGATTCTTTCTTCTTCTGATAATGGTCTGGATGAGACTCTTCATCTGGAGCTTGCCCAGCATATCAGGGAAGTGATGCCCCGCCTTTATAATAAGGACGATGGTACGGAGCTTCCTCTTGAATATGTACGCTGCCTTTTCTACATGGATTTCAAGCTGGATGAAGTGCCAAGGAATATGCTTTCCGAAGGGGAGATGATGAAGACTCTCTCCATCATTGAAAATTACATGGCTGCACCGGACCATGTGAAAGAGGTGGAGACTCTTCTGAATGAGCGGGGCTTCCATCTGGACCTTCCCGATAACGATTCTCACAAAGCGGCCCTCCTGCTGATGAGCGAAATTTTCCAGAGTTTTACGGTCGGGTCTTCTTATGATTCCACCATGAAGCTTATGATTGCAGTGGGGATTTCCCTTCTCATCAAAATGTTGAAGAAAAAGGAAAGCCGGGCTATTTCTTTCGAAAATATGGTGGTTACTGACAGAAAAGGGAAACGGTACCTTCCTGTGACGGTCAGCATCGATGAACCGGAACTTCATCTTCATCCCTATCTGCAGCGGGCCATGCTTGCCTTCTGCCGTTCCATCCTGGGCAATGAGGAACCTTTCTTTCTGAAAATGGTGAAGACCATGCTGGGCGTGGATGGCTTGAACGGTCAGCTTTTCGTGGTGACCCATTCCACCGACGCCCTGGTGAACGATTATCGCCAGATCATCCGTATTTACTGGGATGATAAAAAGAAAGTCCAGGCAGCCTGCGGCGCGTCTTTTCATTTTGACAGGGAAATAGAAAAACACCTGATCATGCACTTCCCGGAAGTGAAGGAGGCCCTTTATTCCAAGTGCACCATCCTGGTGGAAGGAGAGACGGAATATGGTTCCTTTGGCTATTTTGCCAGGACCCTGGGTGTCAATTTTGACTATCATGGCATCTGTCTCATCAATGCGAGAGGGGAAAGTTCTATTTCCAAAATCGCCCAGCTGGTGCGCCGTTTCCATATACCTGCCGTATGCCTTTATGACAGGGATGTAATCAGCGGGAAGAATCATTCGCCCTATGTTTTCTTTACGGATTATATCTGCTATGAGATGGATGTGGTGAAAGCCTGCCTTTCCGCGAGAAGCCGCCAAATCCTTGATGCGGTGATTGGCGATGTGGAAGATGCGGGAGATGCGGTCAATACGTCTCTCATCAAAAAGGCCGGGGCCAAACTGGGGCTCCCTAGAGGCTATTATCCCCCGGCGAAACTGAAAAATATCAATCCGAGAAATCAGGATGCCCTGGAATTTTATTATTTTGCCTGGCTCTATGGCAATAAAGGGGTCATCATCGGCAGGGCTTTGGGTGAAAGGCTGACGAAAAAAGAAATACCAAAAGCTTTTGCCCGTGTCATTGTAACGGCGGTCCGCCTTTCCTGCGGGGAAAGCATTTCCTGTCCTGCGATTGAAAAAATAAAAAATCCTTGAGTGTAAAATTTCTGTAATACAAAATTAATATAAATACTATTGAAAAAGTACACTGTACCTTTTATGATTATAGAGATAACTTTTTTGTATTAAAAAACAGGAGGCCGGCATGAGCGCGATTTCACTTAAGGGCCGTTCCGTTCTGGGGCTGGAAGATTTTTCCGCCGAAGAAATCGAACGAATCCTTGACGTAGCAGCACAGATGAAAAAAATTGTGCTATCCAAGAACAAGAAAAAAGATTTTCTTAAAGGGAAATCCATTGTAACAGTGTTTTCCGAAGCATCTACCAGAACCCGTAGTTCATTCGAGCTTGCCGGTAAGTATTTGGGAGCCGATGTTATCAATATCACAAAGAGCGGCAGCTCGATGACGAAAGGTGAAAGCATGCGAGATACATTGCTTACCGTTTCCGCAATGGGAGTGGATGCAGTGATTATTCGTGATTCGTCTGAGGGGGCCGCTCTTTTTGCATCCAAAGTGATGAGTCCCAAGGTGAAGGTACCGATTGTTCTCAATGCCGGCGACGGTGCTCATGCACATCCGAGCCAGGCACTTTTGGAACTTTTTACAATGAAGGAAGCAGGCAAAAAAATTAAAGGCATGAAATATGTCATTATTGGTGATATCCTCCACTCCAGAGTAGCCAGAAGCGATATTTACGGATTCTCCAAACTGGGTGCCGAAGTGCATCTTGTGGGACCAAGAACTCTCGTGCCAAAAGAACTGGAGGATATGGGCTGTATTGTGGATGACAACCTGGAAGATGCACTGAAAGATGCAGATGCCATCAATATTCTCCGTATACAGCTTGAAAGGGCGGCTGCAGGTTTTATCCCTACCACCAGAGAATATGCAAGACTTTTCGGTATTAATAAAAAACGGCTTGCTCTCTGCAAACCGGACGTGGCTGTCATTCATCCGGGTCCAATGAACCGGGGAATTGAAATCGGCTTCGACGTGGCCTATGATGAAAAATCCTGGATTCAGGAAGAGGTCAGAAATGGTGTAGCAGTACGTATGGCTCTTGAATATTTGACACTGACGGAGGGTAAAGACATTGATGCTCTTAATTAAAAACGGCACGGTGGTCAATCCGGCCAGAAAACAGCATGAAATCGCAGATATCCTCATCGAAAACGGGGTTATCAGAAAAATTGAAAAAAATATTTCCGTAACCGGCGAAATGGAAGTTTTTGATGCTGCCGGTCTTATTGTAACTCCGGGCCTCATCGATATGCATGTCCATCTCCGCGAACCGGGGCAGGAAGCAAAAGAAGATATACATACAGGAACTCAGGCTGCTGCGGCAGGAGGAATTAGCCATGTGGCAACTATGGCCAATACAAAACCGGTCATTGATAACGCGGCAGTCCTCCGGGATGTCCTGAAACGGGCAGAAGATGTAGGAGTAGTCAAAGTCAGCGTCATCGGTTCCGTATCCAAAAACCTGGAAGGGAAGCAGCTTTCCGAAATGGGAGACATGGCAGCTGAAGGGGCTGTGGCATTCTCCGATGACGGTCACTATGTAGAAAGCGCGAACTTCATGAGAAGGGCCATGGAATATGCCGATATGCTTCATAAAATGGTTATCGACCATGCGGAAGATATGACGATGTGTGCCCAGGGCTTCATGAATGAAGGAAAAGTTTCCTATCGTATGGGGGTCACCGGCCGTCCGGCAGCGGGTGAAAATATCGCCGTAGCCAGAGATCTTCTCCTCTCCGAGCTGACAGGATGCCATATCCATATCGCTCATGTCTCCAGCGGAAAGGCGGTAGATCTCATCAGGGAAGCAAAGAAAAAAGGAGCCAACTGCTCTACCGAAGTGACTGCCCAGCATCTGTACTTTACCGATGAATGGCTGAAAGGCTATAATACCGCCTTCAAGATGGCTCCTCCAATCCGCACGGAAGATGACAGGAAGGCCCTCATTGAAGGCCTGAAAGATGGGACCATTGATGCTATCATGACCGACCATGCGCCGCACTGCAATGAAGAAAAAGATGTACCTTTCAACTGCGCGCCGAACGGAATTGCCGGTCTGGAAACATCTCTGGCCGCAGCGCTTACAGTCCTCTATCATGAAAATGGTTTCAGCCTGGACAAAATTGTTGAACTCATGAGCGTGAACCCCGCAAAACTGCTCGGTATAGAAGGAGGCATCCTGGAAGAAGGAGCTCCGGCAGACGTAACAGTTTTTGATCCGGATAAAGAATGGACCGTTCACGGCAAAGATCTCTATACAAAAGCGCTTTTCACTCCCTTTGAAGATATTACCCTCAAGGGTAAGGCAGTCCTCACTGTGGTGGATGGCGAAATTGTTATGAAAGAAGGAAAGGTGCTGAAATGAAAGGACTCTTGGTTTTGGAAAACGGAGCCCGTTTTGAAGGCGACCTCCTCGGTACCGTAGAAGGACTGGGAGAACTTGTATTCAATACCGGTATGACAGGTTATCAGGAATGCTTTACCGATCCTTCCTATGAAGGCCAGATCCTGACCCTGACTTATCCGCTCATAGGCAACTATGGGGCTAATGACCTGTTCATGCAGAACAGGAAACCGGCTGCTGCGGGCTATGTGCTTGACCAGATTGCGGAACATCCAAGCAACTGGGAATGCAGTGAAAAAATTACTGATTTCATTGAACGCTATCGCGTGCCCTGCCTTTACAATGTGGATACCCGTGCGGTAACCCGCATGGTCCGTACACAGGGGGTCATGAAAGCCGTCATTGTCAGTGCGGACAGAAGTGAAGAATTTATTCAGGCAGAACTGGCAAAGCCTCTCCATCATGATCAGGTAGAAAGGGTAACTACAGCCTATCCTTATACATATGGAAATGGGAAATACCAGGTTTCCCTTCTTGATTGTGGACTTAAGAAAAATATTCTTGTAAGCCTGGCAGCCAATGACTGCACGGTCCATGTATTTCCTGCCCATACATCAGCAGAAGAACTGCTGGCAGGCAATCCGGATGGTATTTTCCTCTCCCCGGGACCTGGAGATCCTCAGGACGTACCTTATGTAGTAGATACAGTAAAAAAACTCATCGGTGTCCGCCCGATTTTCGGTATTTGTCTGGGCATCCAGATGCTGGCCACCGCTCTTGGCGGGCATACTTTCAAGCTGCCCTTCGGACACAGAGGTGCCAACCATCCGGTCAAGGATCTCCGCACCGGACGGGTCTATATTACGAGCCAGAACCATGGCTATGCGATTTCCGATGAAAATCTTCCGGACTGCATCGAAGTCACCCACAGAAGCGTCAATGATGGAACCATCGAAGGCATCCGCCACAAGACACTTCCTATTCAGGCTGTCCAGTACCATCCGGAAGCATCACCGGGACCAAAGGATAATTTCTATCTTTTCGCTGAATTCAGGAAGGCCATGGAGGATTTCAAAAAATGATCAACAAGGATATTAAAAAAGTACTTGTCATCGGCTCCGGGCCCATCATCATTGGTCAGGCGGCAGAATTCGACTATGCCGGCACCCAGGCCTGCCGTTCCCTTCGCGAAGAAGGAGTGGAAGTGGTGCTGGTAAACAGCAATCCATCTACCATTATGACTGATGTGGATATCGCTGACCGGGTTTATATCGAACCAATCACTCTTCCTTTTGTGACGGAAGTCATCAAGAAAGAAAGACCGGATGCTTTGCTTGCCACCCTTGGTGGTCAGGTAGGTCTGAATATGGCAGTCAAGCTTTCTGATGCAGGAGTTCTCGAACAGTATGGTGTGAAACTCCTCGGTTCTTCTCTCCATGCCATCAAGCATGCAGAAGACCGTGAACTTTTCAAGGAAGCTATGGAGGAAATCCATCAACCTGTACCGGAATCGGAAATTTTTGAGGAACTGGAACCGGCCATCGCTTTTGCTGACAGAATCGGTTACCCCGTCATTATCCGTCCGGCTTATACTCTTGGCGGTACCGGCGGCGGTATTGCCCATGACAGATATGAAATGGAAGAAATTGCCAATCGTGGCATTAAGTTATCCCCGATTAACCAGATTCTTGTCGAACGCAGCATTGCAGGCTGGAAGGAAATTGAATTCGAAGTTATGCGGGACGGTGCAGATAACTGCATTATTGTCTGCGCTATGGAAAATATCGATCCTGTTGGCGTCCATACCGGTGATTCCATCGTCGTGGCTCCGACCCAGACTTTGACCGATGGACAGTATCAGATGCTTCGTACCGCATCCATTGATATCATCCGTTATCTTCAGATTGAAGGCGGCTGCAATGTACAGTATGGTCTTGACACGAAGACAAATCAGTATTACGTCATCGAAGTCAATCCCCGCGTAAGCCGTTCATCCGCTCTGGCATCAAAGGCAACCGGCTATCCGATTGCAAAAGTGGCGGCAAAAATTGCCCTTGGCATGCATCTGGATGAAATTACCAATGCCATTACGAAAAATACGAAAGCCTGCTTCGAACCTTCTATCGACTATGTAGTCTGCAAGTTCCCGCGCTGGCCTTTCGAAAAATTTACCCTGGCAGACCGTGCCATTGGCACCCAGATGAAAGCAACCGGGGAAGTCATGGCTCTTGACCGTACTCTGGAAGGATCACTCCTGAAAGCTCTTCGCTCCCTGGAAGTAGGGGAAGGATACCTGCATCTGAAAAAGCTGGATGGACAGTCTCTCTATGATATCCGTTGCCTCCTCTCTCGTATCGATAATGAACGTATCTTCGTGGTGGCAGAAGCACTTCGCCGCGGAATCGAACCGGAAGAAATTAATCGTATTACCAGAATCGACCTGTTCTTTATTTACAAGATTCAGAATATCATCAAAATGGAACGCCGTCTCCTGAAGGAGGGGCTGACCGAAGAAACCCTGAAAGCTGCCAAACGGATCCAGATGCCTGATGAAGCCATTGCCCACTTTGCAGAAGTATCTGTCAAAGATGTGGAAAACTTCAAGAAAAAGCTCAATTTCCATCCTGATTTCAAGATGGTTGATACCTGTGCAGCTGAATTCGAGGCCCATACGCCTTACTACTACTCCACCTATGGAGCAGAAGATGAAGTCAGGCCCCAGGGAAATCATTCTGTCGTCGTCTTTGGCTCCGGTCCAATCCGCATTGGTCAGGGGATTGAATTTGACTACTGTTCTGTCCATGCCTCCTGGGCACTGACAAAGGCAGGAAAGAAATCAATCGTCATCAATAACAATCCGGAAACCGTATCCACCGACTTTGATACATCTGATTCCCTGTATTTTGAACCACTGACAGAACAAGATGTGCTGGAAGTCATTGAAAAGGAAAAACCGGAAGGCGTCATCTGCCAGTTTGGCGGACAGACGGCTATCAACCTGGCCACTCCTATGGCCAAGAGAGGAATCCGTATCATCGGTTCCTCCAATGAATCCATCGATATGGCAGAGGACCGTGAACGGTTTGATACCCTTTGCGGCCAGCTGGGCATTTCCCGGCCGAAAGGCTGCCTTGTGGAAAGCGTGGAAGAAGCCATGCAGAAGACGGAAGAGCTGGCTTATCCCTTGATTGTCCGTCCAAGTTACGTACTTGGCGGCCGGGCTATGCAGATTGTTTATGACCAGTCCGAACTCCGTACCTACCTGAAAGAAGCCGTAGTGGCATCTCATGAACATCCTGTCCTCATCGATCAGTACATGGTAGGCCGGGAAGTGGAAATCGATGCCATTTCCGATGGGGTGGATATCTGCATCCCCGGTATTATGGAACAGATTGAACGCTCCGGCGTTCATTCCGGCGACTCCATTGCCGTATATCCTCCGCAGCATCTGTCTCAGGAAGTCATAGATACACTTACGAAATATACGAAAGATATCGCCTGTGCCATGAACGTCAAAGGCCTTGTCAATATCCAGTTCATTGTCGTAAAAGACCAGGTTTATGTCATCGAAGTCAATCCGAGAGCCAGCCGTACAGTTCCTTTCATGAGCAAGATTACAGGGATCAATATGGTTGAATACGCTACCCGTGTGGCTCTGGGTGAATCTTTGAAGTCCCTGGGCCTGCCTCTTGGCCTCGTTCCGGATAAGGGCTATGTAGCTATCAAAGCCCCTGTATTCTCCTTCTCCAAGCTGGGCCTTGTAGAAATTAAGCTGGGGCCGGAAATGAAATCTACGGGCGAAGTCATGGGTATTGGTCATACTTATCAGGAAGCCCTGTATAAAGCGGTCGTCGCTTCAAATCTTATGGTTCCGGCGGGGGCAAATGTACTCATTACGGTCAGTGACCGGGATAAACCGGAAACGGCACAGCTGGCAAAAGGTTTTGTGGAACTCGGCTACCATCTGATCTGCACCTCCGGTACCGGCGCTTATTTCAGGGAACTGGGACTTCCTGTTGAAATCATCAAGAAGATTCATGAAAAAGGTGAAAACTGCGAAAAATACCTGAAATCCGGCAAGGTGGATATGGTACTCAATACCATTTCCTACGGCAGCCAGATTGAACAGGAAGGCTACGATCTCCGCCGTATTGCGGTAGAACTGGCTATTCCGTGCATTACTTCCCTGGATACGGCAAAGGAAGTCCTCCGCGTCATGGCATCTAAAGATGCAGAAGAACTTCATGTAGAAGCCATCCAGGACTATGTGAAGGAGTAAATTATGTCAGGTTATGTAGAAAAAGGGATTATCCGGATCCATAAACAGGTGGGACCGGAAATCTGGCTCATGCAGATTGAGCTGCCCCGCATCGCAAAAGAGGCAAAACCGGGCCAGTTCGTCCATGTGAAAGTGAATGACCCCCGCTATATCCTGCGGCGCCCCATTTCCATAGCCGGTGCCGACGCAGGCAGGGGAATGCTGGAAATCATTTACCGGATCGTGGGGACCGGGACGGAAGCCATGTCACATATGAAAGTGGGAGATACCGTCGACTGCCTGGGGCCCTTGGGCACATCCTTTGATATGGATAAAGACCATATTATCGGTGTAGGCGGCGGCGTGGGCATTGCGCCCATCCTCTTCATGTCCCGCCGGGCAAAGCCGGGCCAGATGACTGTCGTCATCGGTGGAAGAAATAAGGAAGAAGTTTTCTGGAAAGACCTTTTTCCCAATACACTTAGAAATCTCATCGTTACAACCGATGATGGATCTTATGGAATCAAAGGTTTTTCTGTATCTGTCCTTCCGGATCTTTTCAAAAAAGAAAAAGTGGATGAAATCTGTGTCTGCGGACCGGGCATCATGATGAAGATTACCGCCCAGATGGCAAAAGATGCGGATGTGCCCTGCCAGGTATCCATGGAACGGCGTATGGGCTGCGGTATCGGGACCTGCCTTGGCTGTGTATGTGACAGAAAAGATGGCAAAGGCCATTATAAAGTCTGCGAAGATGGACCGGTATTCAATGCGGAGGAGGTTGTATTATGAGTCATCTGAACGTCAACTTCCTTGGTATTCCCATGGCCAGCCCAGTCATCGGCGCTTCCGGCACCGTAGGTTTTGGACTGGAACTGGCAGATTATGTGGACTTAAAAAAAGTAGGCGCCCTTTCCGGCAAGGGTCTTGCCCCGACTCCCTGGATGGGAAATAATGGTGTCCGCATTGCGGAAACGACTTCGGGCATGCTGAACTGCATCGGCCTTGAAAACCCCGGAGCCCCATATTTCCTGGAACATTATCTTCCGGAAGTGAAAAAGCTTCCTACCATATTCATTGCCAATATGGTGGGCAAAAGCGTGGAAGAATACGCGGAATGCGCAGCTATGCTGACAGTTCCCGGAATTTCTGCCCTGGAAGTTAATATTTCCTGCCCCAATGTAAAAGTTGGGGGAGCTGCCTTCGGTACGAATCCGAAACAGGCTGCTGCCGTTACAAAAGCTGTAAAGGATGCGTCTTCTCTTCCCGTCATTGTGAAACTGTCTCCTAATGTGACAGATATCGTTTCTATAGCAAAGGCTGTGGAAGATGCAGGGGCTGATGCGATTTCCCTGATCAATACACTTTTGGGGATTTCCATCGATATCCGCACGAGGAAACCGATTCTTGGAAATATTACCGGCGGACTTTCGGGCCCGGCCATTAAACCGGTAGCTCTCCGCATGGTATGGCAGGTATCAAAAGCTGTCCATATCCCGGTTTGCGGCCTTGGTGGTGTCATGACCGGTACTGATGTAGTGGAATTCATGATGGCCGGCGCTTCTACTGTTCAGGTAGGGACGGCAAATCTGGCGGATCCATCCGCTATGGGACGCATCGTGAATGAACTGGATGAATGGTGCGATAAAAATAATGTTAGAGATGTGAACGAAATTGTTGGAACATTGAAGGCATAAGAGGAAAAGCCGTGAAATGATTTGCCATCGTTTCACGGTTTTTATTTTGTCCTTACATCATCGTAAAATTCCTGTTTTTATCGAAAAAATTTTCTCAACCCCTTTACTTTCTCTCTTTATCGTGATAAAGTATAGCTACGACAAAGATAAGGAGGACCTTATGGCAAAACAACTGGACGACCTGAAGATGGTCCATGAAGAAGAAATGAAAAACTTCGACCGCATCGAAAGTGCGGTGGTTTCAGTCATGAGAAACCATGGCTGTAAAATTATTCAGACACCTACTTTTGAAGATTACGATACCTATGGAAAATATTTTCCACAGCTCCAGCGGGAAATGATTAAGACTATCGGCCCGGACGGTGAGGTGCTCGTCATGCGGCCGGATGTGACCGTACCACTGGTGAAGACCGCTTCCCGGGAATACCCGGATCCTGCCCAGCTCTTGAAGTTCGGATATGTGTCGGTAGTTTTCCGAGAATATTACGGAAAATCCACTCATGGCAAATATTTTCTCCAGAGCGGGGTGGAAGTCCTGGGGGATGAGACGCCGGAATGTGACGGAGAAGTCATGGTAATGGCGGCAGAATTCCTTGAGTCCGTAGGTATCAGGGATATGCGAATCGATCTGGGCAGCGTTGCTTACATGGATGCCCTGTTTGAAGAACTTCATTTGTCTGATGAAGAACTGGCAAAAGTCCGGGAATATCTGGAAAAGCGAAATCTTGTGGCTTTTGACGCGCTGGTGGACGGGCTTTCTATTACCACTATCCAGAGGAAGGTTCTTCTGGAATTGCCAAAACTCTTTGGACCCTACGAGTCCACACTAAAAATGGCGGAAGACCTCTGCCTTAACCATAAAATGCTGGAGTCCCTGAAACGCCTCAGAAAGGTTTATGAATACTTGGATGTGGCAGGTTACAGCGATCGGGTGAAACTGGATTTTGGCTTTACTTCTCACATGGGTTACTATACGGACCTGGTTTTTAAAATTTATGCCCAAGGAGCCCTGTATTCCCTGATCAGCGGCGGCCGGTATGATTCCTTGGCGGCCCAGTTCCAGGTGCCCCGGCCTGCCTGCGGGTTTGGGATGAATATGAATCTTCTTTATGAAGTTATGGCAGAATCAGACCTTCTGGAAGAAATAGTTCCATCCTGTGACCTTGCTGTTGTTTATGACAATGCAGACCGAAACCTTATATTGACGCTTATGGACTGGAGAAGAAAAGGGCATTCCGTCCTTGGGGTCAGCACAAAGAACCGGTTCAATCCGGGTGATTATAAAATAGTTGCATCTTATAGTGACGGTCTTTTCAAAACGGATGAAAAAGGCTTCACAAAAGAGGAAATGGAAGCCAAGTTAGGAGGGCTCTGATATGCTGCATATAGCACTGGCAAAAGGTCGCATTGCAAAGAAAGTGATGAGGTACCTGGGTGAAGGCGGCTATCATTTCGCGGATTATTCTGATGACAGCAGGAAATTGATTTTCACCGATGATCAGGATCGAATCCGGGTGACTCTCGTTAAATCTCCAGATGTGGCAGTCTATGTCCGGAGGGGGGCCGCTGATGCGGGTATAGTTGGTAAAGACGTACTTATGGAAGACGGGGAAGAGGATGTATACGAAATAGAAGACCTGGGCATTGGCAAATGCCGCATGGCTGTTTCCGGAATTAAGGGGAATCAGCAGGTCATGAATAAAAGAATCCTGACGGTAGCATCCAAATATCCCTCTATCGCAAGGAAATATTTTGCTGACCGGTTTCAGCCTATCGATATCATCAAATTGAATGGTTCTGTAGAACTGGCACCTCTTGTGGGACTTTCAGATGTTATAGTGGATATCGTGGAAACGGGGACTACATTAAAAGAAAATGGTCTGGAGGCCTATGATTATTTCATGGATTTCTCTGCCCGCCTGATCTGCAATAAGGTATCCTACAAAATGAAACAGGATGAACTTCAACAGTTTATCAACCTTGTAAAGAAAGACTGATTGATAGTAAAATATACTCAACATAATTAAAGAAAGAAGGATTTTGCTTATGGAATGGATTACAGTACCGGAAAAAGGTTTGTCTCTTCGTGAAGTGAGAACCATGACGAATAGAAACGTCAATCTTTCTGAGGATTTGGAAAAGACGGTTTCCGCCATCCTTGAAAAGGTCCGCACCGGTGGGGATGAAGCGATCCGTGAGCTGACGCTTAAATTTGATAAGGTAGAACTGAAAGATTTCCGGGTGACAGAAGAAGAAATTCAGGAAGCTTTGACAGAAGTGGGACCGGAATTTATTGAAGTCCTGAAAGAAGCCAAAGGAAATATTGAAGCTTTCCATAAGGAACAGGTCCGTAAGTCCTGGACGAAGGAATTCAGAGATGGTGTGGAACTGGGTGAACGGTTCCTCCCCATTCAGCGTGTCGGTGTTTACGTTCCCGGCGGACGCGCCGCCTATCCTTCCACAGTTTTGATGGATACGGTACCGGCAGTCGTTGCAGGTTGTCCGTCGGTAGCCATGGCAACCCCTCCCGGAAAAGATGGGAAAGTGAATCCGAATATCCTGGCTGCCGCTTATGTGGCAGGAGTAAAGGAAATTTATAAAGTCGGCGGCGCTCAAGGGATTGCCATGTTGGCATATGGCACGGAAACAGTAGAACCGGTATTCAAAATCGTTGGACCCGGGAATGCTTTCGTAGCTATGGCAAAAAGACTTGTTTTTGGAACAGTCGGCATTGATATGATTGCAGGACCTTCCGAAGTATGCTGTGTGGCTGACAAGAGCGCCAATCCGGAGTGGATTGCTGCCGACCTTCTTTCGCAGGCGGAACATGATCCGAGGGCTGCGGTATTCCTTATTACTCCGGACAAAGAATTTGGTTTGAAAGTTCAGGATGAAATGGAAAAGCAGATGAAAGAGCTTTCCCGTTATGAAATTATGAAGAGCTCAGTGGATATGTATGCCAAGGCATTCCTCTGCAAAGATATCGAACAGTGCTTTGATATTGCCAATAAAATCGCGCCGGAACATCTGGAAGTGGAACTGGACGATGCGAAGAAATACCTGCCACTCATTTACAATGCAGGTGCTATTTTCCTTGGCCGTTATACCTCAGAACCAATTGGCGACTATCTGGCTGGCCCGAACCATACTCTTCCGACCTCCGGCACTGCGGCATTCTCCTCACCTCTTGGCGTTTATGACTTTGTAAAGCATAGCAGCGTGGAATGCTATTCGAAAGAAGCATTTAAAAAAATTTCCCGACATGTCCAGCTCTTCGCCAAAGCAGAAGGACTGACGGCTCATGCTCATGCTATGGAGGTGCGCGATGAAGACTGAATGGTTAAGAAAGACAATCAAAGACTTTGAACCTTATTTCGTGGCTCCCATTGCAGAAAAACATGTCATCAATGCCAATGAAAACTATTTCAATGTACTTTCCATTCCGGTCGTTAAGAAAGAACTGGTAGAAGCGCTGGATACCTTCAAACCCCAGCTTTATCCCAAACCCATGGCTGATAACCTCAGAAAAGCCATTTCTGAATATATTGGCTGTGACGAAGATGAAATCATCTGCGGCAATGGCGGCGATGAAATGATTACCTATCTTCTGAATACTTTCCTGAATCCGGGAGACGAAATCGTGGTCCATACACCGACTTTTGATATGTATGAACTGACCGGTGAAGTCCTGGGCGCAACGGCAGTCAAAGTGAAAGATTTGACTGGTTACAGAAGGGACAGGGAAGGAATACTTGAAGCAGTAAAGAAATATCAGCCGAAAATGACGGTTATCTGTAATCCGAATAATCCAACCGGTGACCTTCTTCCCGCATCCTTTATTGAAGAAGTACTGAAAGCTGCAGAAAATATCGTTTTCGTAGACGAAGCGTATATGGAATTCGCCCAGAAGGAAAGCGTGATCGGCCTGGTAAAGAAATACCCGAACCTTGTCGTTCTCCGTACTCTTTCCAAGGCTTTTGGCCTGGCCGGCATGCGCTGCGGCTACCTGGTGGCACAGAAAGATTTGATTGAAGCCATTGCCAAAGTGAAAGCTCCTTATAATCTGAATGCCTTCACTCAGCTCTTTGCGCCCATCGTCCTGAAGCATCGGGATGAAATCTTCAAAGTCCGCGATGAAATCGTAAAGGAAAGAAACCGCCTGTATGAAGAACTCGTCAAGATTCCGGGACTGACTGTTTATCCTTCCTGCACGAACTTCCTCCTTGTCCAGGTACAGGTCAAACATGAGGAAATATTCAAAGCCCTCAAGGCCAATGATGTACTGGTGAAGATTTACAGAAACAGTGCGGAAATTCCCAATGGCTACCGCATTTCAGTAACCACGAAGGAAGTGGATGACATCCTTCTTTCCGTATTCCGAAAGGAGCTTCAATGAGAAAGGCAAAAGTTCATAGGAAAACAGGGGAAACTGATATTTCCGTTTCTCTTGAAATCGATGGCAGCGGCCGGTTTGAAGGAACCAGCGGAATCGGATTCTTTGATCATATGATGAATCTTATGGCAGCCCACAGCGGTATGGATATTTCCATAATCTGCAAAGGGGATCTGGAAGTAGATAATCATCATACCATTGAAGATCTGGGAATTACTCTGGGAGATGCTTTCCTTCAGGCTCTTGGAGATAAAAAGGGAATTCACCGCTATGGGTGCTTCTTCTGCCCCATGGATGAGACCTTGTCCCGCATCGTGCTGGATCTTTCCGGGCGGCCTTACTTCGTCTATGATGTAAAGATTCCGGTAGAAAGGATTGGAAATTTCGAAACTGAAATGACCCGGGAATTTTTCCTTGCCTTTGCCATGCACGGTATGATGAACCTCCATATGGCCTGCCTTTATGGAGAGAATGGCCACCATATCGTGGAGTCTCTTTTTAAAGGAATCGGTCACGCATTGAAGGAAGCGGTCACTGTAGAAGGAAATGCTGTTTTATCTACAAAAGGGGTGCTCTGATGAAAACGGCAATTATCGATTATGATGCAGGCAACCTGGCCAATGTGGTCCGGGCTGCCAAAAGGGCAGGCCTTGACGTCATAGTGACGAGGAAACCTGAAGAAATCAGGGATGCCCGGTCCCTGGTGCTCCCCGGGGTAGGTGCCATGAAAGATGCCATGGATCACCTCAATGGTTATGGGCTTTCCGACCTGATCAGGGAAGAAGTCAAAAAAGGCAAAAAACTGGCAGGTATCTGCCTCGGCATGCAGGCCCTTTATGAAGTGTCTGAAGAAGATGGGGAAATACCGGCTTTGGGACTCCTTCCCGGGCGGGTTGTCCGTTTCCCCGAGGGTAAACTGAAGGTTCCTCATATGGGCTGGAACGAGCTTGTCATTCACAGGGATCATAAGGTCCTGGCTGATCTTCCTCCCCATGCCTATGTATATTTCGTCCATTCCTATTACAAGACTCCCGGCGATACGGAAGATATCATCGCATCGGCTGATTATGGAGTTACCGTTCCGGCGGTTGTTGGAAAGGATAATATTCTTGGTTTTCAGTTCCATCCGGAAAAATCCGGTCCCGTAGGACAGGGGATATGGAACCGTCTGGCAAAGTGGTTGGTCAAATGAAAATATTTCCTGCAATTGATATAGAAGATGGCCGCTGCGTGCGCCTGCAGCAGGGCAAAATAGAAAATCTCACAGTTTATGGCAATGATCCTGTGAAGATGGCAGAAAAGTGGCAGTCTGAAGGGGCAAAATACCTTCATGTGGTGGACCTGGATGGCGCCTTCAAGGGAAACGGCGTCAATACCCGGATTATTAAAAATATGTGTAAAGCTCTTTCCATCCCGGTGGAAGTTGGCGGAGGTATCCGAACGGAAAAGGCTATCAAAGATTATCTGGATATGGGTGTCTATCGTGTCATTATCGGATCCAAAGCCGTGGCATCCCCTTATTTTGCCATTCAGGCGGCAAAGACTTATGGAGCAGAGCATATTGCTGTTTCCGTAGATGCCAAGGGGGATGAAGTGGCTACTCATGGATGGGTGGATGGAAGTTCTCAGAAGGTTATGACCTTTGTGAAAACACTTCTGGGTCATGGCGTAAACAATATCATCTATACCGATATCAGCCGCGACGGTATGCTGGTGGGACCTAACTTTGATATGATGGCAAAACTCCAGTCTCTTCCGGGAATCCATCTTGTGGCTTCCGGCGGTGTATCTTCTGCTGATGATCTCCGGAAACTTTCGGATATGGGAGTCTACGCAGCCATTACAGGCAAGGCCCTTTATGAGGGAAAAGTGACCATGAAGGAAATCGTGGACATTCAGGAATGATGAAATCTCTTTCATAAGATTTCCTTGTTATTCTGAAAGGAGTTTCCTATGCTTGCAAAAAGAATTATTCCCTGCCTCGATGTCAATCATGGCAGGGTAGTCAAGGGAAAGCAGTTCCAGAATCTCATCGACGTGGATGATCCGGCTGCTCTGGGGAAATATTATTCCGACTGCGGTGCTGATGAACTGGTATTTTATGATATTACCGCTACCCATGAGGGGAGGGAAACTTTCGTAGATACAGTCAGGGCTATAGCGGAAAAGCTCACAATTCCCTTCACCGTGGGCGGTGGCATCCGGAAAGCCGATGATTTCCGGACCATGCTGCTTGCGGGGGCGGATAAAGTATCTGTCAATTCGGCAGCCGTCCTGAATCCCGATATCATTTCTGAAGCGGCAGCCCGTTTTGGCAGGCAGTGTGTGGTGCTTTCCATTGATGGGAAAAGAAATGGCCGTGGAGGCTGGGACGTCTATGTGGAAGGCGGCCGGAAAAATACGGGCATCAATGTCGTGGAATGGGCTAAAAAAGGCATGGAACTGGGGGCCGGAGAAATCTGCATGAATTCCATGGATGCCGATGGAGAAAAGGACGGATATGATCTGGAACTGATGAAGATTCTTTCTGAAGAACTGACCATTCCCATCATTGCATCCGGCGGCGCAGGAAAAATGGAAGATTTTCTGAAAGCCTTTGAATCAGGTTCAGATGCGGCCCTGGCAGCATCGGTTTTCCACTTTGGTGAAATTTCCATTCCTGACCTGAAAAAGTACCTGGCCGCTCACGGCGTGCCGGTTCGTTTGTGAGGAGAAATTATGGAATCTGTTGATGTAAAGGATATAAAGTTTGATGAAAAAGGATTGATTCCTGCAGTCATTCAGGATGCCAGGAGCGGGGAAGTGCTCATGGTGGCCTATATGAATCAGGAGTCCCTGAAAAAAACAGTAGAATCCGGGGAAACCTGGTTCTGGAGCCGGAGCCGTCAGAAATTCTGGCATAAAGGGGAAGAATCGGCCCATTTCCAGCATGTGAAGCGCATTTATGTGGACTGTGATGCGGATACCCTGGTGGTGCAGGTCATTCCTGATGGCCCTGCCTGCCATACGAATAACCGCAGCTGTTTCTACAGAAGCCTTTCTGAATGGGATAATTCCTCTTCTGAGGGTAATCTCAACATTCTGCATATACTTTATGATGAAATTAAAGACCGTCGGATTCATCCGCAGGAAAAGTCTTATACCAATTACCTTCAAAGGGAAGGGAAGAACAAGATTGACAAGAAAATCGGAGAAGAGGCATCTGAAGTCATCATTGCCGACCAGCATCAGGATAAGGAAGAAATCATTGATGAATCCTGCGATCTGCTCTATCATCTTTTCGTCATGTGGGAAAATTCCGGTATCGATCTGTATGACATTATGAAAAAACTGGAAGACCGGGATGAGAAGAAAGGAAATAAGAAAGAAGTGGGGCATCAGGACAAAACATTCTGAGTGCTTAGGCAGTTACTTTCTGAAACATACATAATCAAAGGCAGCGTATCATGAGTCATCATGGCAGGCTGCCTTTTTATCGCCAAATTTAAAAGACCGGTGATGCCACCGGTCTTTTAAATGCCTTATTCAGCTTTTTTGGCCTTTTCACGAGTCAGTTTGTTGGAATTGTGTTCGTCATCCCACCAAACGATGCCCCTGGTATCGGAAAGGACATTCTTATTGAAAATCGGTTCAAGAATACCTTCCTTGAGCTGCTTTTCATAGTCTTTCAGGCAGGCATGGGCTTTCGGATAGAGAATAATGATTGCCGATACGTTGGTAAGGACCATGAAAGCCATGAAGAGGTCGGCCAGGTTCCAAACGAGCGGAAGGTCTGCAATGGAGCCCCAGAAAATCATAACGGCAATGAGGACGCGGAATAGGTTCAGCGGCCATTTCTTATTGGTGAGGTGACCGATATTGATTTCTCCGTAGTAGTAGTTGCCAATCAGAGATGTGAATGCAAAGAAGAAAATAAGGATGGAAACGGCCTTTGGAGCCCAGTCACCAAAGTACTGTGCCAGATCCCACTGTACCAGCTGGATACCGGTGAGGCCGGTAGAAGCATAATCACCGGTCATGAGGATGATGAAGGCAGAAGCGGAGCAGATAAAGAGGGTATCTACATAGACACCGAAAGCCTGGATCAGGCCCTGTACTGCCGGATGAGATGCATCAGCCGTAGCTGCTGCATTTGGAACGGAACCTTCACCGGCTTCATTGGAGAAGAGACCTCTCTTCAGACCAGTCAGGACAGCTGCACCCATACCGCCGCCGGCAATAGCCTGAAAATCGAAGGCATTGCTGAAGATGATATAAAATGCATGAGGAAGTTCAGTGATGTTATAAATCATGATGCCCAGGGCAGTGATGATATAAACACCTGCCATAATCGGTACCATCCATTCAGTGACTCTGGCAATACGGCCCATACCGCCGCAGATGACGATCATGGCAAATACGGTAACCACACCGCCTACAATCATACGGTCGAAACCAAGGGCATGATTGAGGGCCAGAGAAATGGTATTGGACTGCACGGAGTTGTAAATCATACCGTAAGTTACGGAAATCAGGATTGCAAAGAGGGCCGCCCAGAGACCATGACCAAGGCCGTTTTTCAGGTAATAAGCCGGACCTCCGCGGAATCCGACTCCATCGGTTCTGGGAACTTTGTAGAGCTGAGCCAGAGTGGATTCTACGAAACCAGTGGCCGAACCGACTACGGCAATAAACCACATCCAGAAAATGGCCCCGGGACCCCCGGTTACGATGGCGATGGCAATGCCCGCAATATTGCCAACCCCTACGCGGGAAGCCGTGCTGACACAGAATGCCTGGAATGGTGAAACTTCATTACCTTCCGTTTTCGTGCCCGCAGTGCCTGCTATCAGTTTAAACATCCGCCCAAAATAACGGATCTGGACTGCTCTTGTCCTGAAAGTGAAATAAAAGCCGGCCCCTACCAGTAAAATAATGATGACCGATGACCATAAGACGTCATTGATCGCGGAGACAATTGAATTCAGCTGCTCCATTTTTCTCCCCCTTTTCCCTACTAAAAGTTTAAAAAGCTAAACCCCATTTAATTATGAAATAATTATAGTATTTTTTTTTACTTTAAACAAGAATTTTACACATCTATAAATATTAAAAATAAAAAAGAAACAAATTACTCTGATGGAGAATGTCAGTATCTTTAGTATTTGAAAACTACAGGGATGGGTGGAATCGGAAATAATTACTCTTATTGGGATGTACTTGTGTTATTAGTGCTAAATTTTATCATTAACCCCCACTGATAAGACAATGAAATATCAAATGATTGTGAAAAAGTAAAAATAAAGTCCAATTTTATGATAAAAGTGGTGGTTTTTCGAATTTTTTTACAAAAATGGTAAAAAATGGTAAAATACAGGAAACTACGGAGGTGATCTTTATGCGTGCTGCGTATACATGGGGATGTGCCGCTCTTTTATGGCTGGCGGCTTCCATGAACGTTTCTGCACAGACTCTCAGCATCGGTATGAATGGTAGTGAAGTCACTGCTCTTCAAAACGATCTGGTAGCGGCCGGTTATCTTGCGAGGACAGTGGATGGGGATTTTGGCTCTACCACAAAAGAAGCAGTGGCTTTATTTCAAAAGGCAAAGGGACTGCCGATTACCGGGATAGCTGATGATGCAACCCGGAGAGCTGTAAAAAAAGCGGCAGGCAAAGGCTACAGGCCCGGGGGCGGCGTCGTTTATGCAGAAGGAAATCGCGGCACCATGATTATCGATATGCAGGAAAGGCTGGCAGCTGCCGGTTTTCTGAAAGGGGATATTGATGGCGTTTATGGTCAGGATACCACGAAGGCAGTCCGTGCTTTCCAGAAGGGAAATAAGATTCCCGTTTCAGGGGCCATTGACGAAATGACCTATGCAGCCCTGACTGAAATGGAAGGAGTTTCCTTTTCCGCTGAAGAAGAGAGTGCACCTGAACCTGAAGCTGCCGAACACTTCGTTTTCAGCATTGGCGACAGGGGAAAAGAGATTTCTTCTCTACAGAGAAAATTAAAGAAACTGGGTTATCTTGATGGTACTGTAGATGGAATTTACGGTGGAGATACCGCTTCTGCGATAAAGGGATTTCAGAGTGATGAAGGTCTTCCTTCCACGGGAATGGTAGACGAGGATACTCTTTCTCATATTACTTCTTCCTATGCATCCCATGCCGGATCTTCCACTCTTACAAAGGGATCTTCCGGCAAAAAAGTGATTCGTCTTCAGAACAGTCTGCTTCTTCACGGCTACGATCCCGGAAATGTGGATGGCGTTTACGGGGACGGGACAGAAGATGCGGTTCGCCGTTTTCAGTCAGAGCAGGAACTGGAAGAAACCGGTATAGTGGATGACGATGTTTGGGACCGTCTGGATGATATGCCCATTTTTTCCGGGGATTATAAAAAGATATTTCATATGCGTTCCACTGCCTATACGCCAAATGATGGAGGCGGTGAAGGAAGGACTGCTCTGGGCGGTTATGCAGGTAAGGGACATGCGGCGATAGATCCTGAAATCATTCCGCTTGGAAGCATTGTTTTTATAGAAGGTTACGGATATGCAATCTGTGATGATATAGGTGGAGCCATTCACGGGAATATTATTGATGTAGGCGTGGATACTTATGATCAGGCATATCACTGGGGAACAAAAACAAGGGTAACCGTATATCTGGTCAGATAAATGATGGCAGGATTTCAATTTATGGAGTCCTGCTTTTGTTATACAGCCAAGCGGGCAGAAAGGGTCAATCCGGTCGTCCTTGCCTGAATAGATTTGATTTGCTACAATAAAGACTACGGGCTTTATAAAGATGATATGTGTACTCGTGAAATATAAATTTTTATTTTTGAATTGACAGGAGGAATTATGTCCGAATTAACAGCAGTCATTCTGGCCGCCGGACAGGGTACCAGAATGAAATCTCAATTCCCGAAGGTGCTGCATCGGGTTTGCGGCGTGCCCATGGTGGAACAGGTCATCCGGGTTGTTCGTCAGGCAGAATTCAAAAAGTGCGTTGTCATTACGGGATTCAAAGAAGAACTGGTACGTAGGGAACTGGAAGGGAAAGAAGTTTCCTTCGTTCATCAGCAGGAGCAGCTGGGCACCGGGCATGCGGTCATCCAGGCAGTGCCGGAATTCGAAAAAGACCGGGAAGGTTATGTCCTCGTTATCTGTGGGGATACTCCATTGCTGAGAGCGGAAACACTGGCAGAATTATCCCGCGTTTGTCAGGAAAACGATGCGGCTGCCACCGTTCTGACTGCCATTCTTGATAATCCTTTTGGGTATGGCCGTGTCCTTCGTGATGAAAAAGGAAATATGACTTCCATTGTGGAGCAGAAAGATGGGACCTCCGAGCAGCTGGCAGTTCATGAAATCAATACTGGCACCTATGTATTCAAGGTGGGTCCTCTTCTGGATGCGCTGAATAGAATCGATAATAAAAATGCCCAGGGAGAATATTACCTGACTGATGTATTTGAAATCATGATCAAAGACGGGCTCAAGGTTATCCCGGTAGCAGCAGAAGATGCGGATGAAACCATGGGGGTCAATTCCAGGATCCAGCTGGCTGCTGCTGATCGCATTCTTCGGCTTCGTAAAGCGGAAGAACTGATGGCGGAAGGCGTCAGCATCATCAATCCTGAAAATACTTATGTGGAACAGGATGTAGTGGTTGGACAGGATACGGTCCTTTTCCCGGGGACCATCCTTCAGGGACACACAGTGGTTGGAAAAGGCTGCGAAATAGGTCCGGATACCCAGCTGACCAATGTGACCGTAGGAGATGAAACGCATCTCAATCGTGTCTACGCTCATGAATGTATTATTGGAAGCTATGATGAAATCGGACCTTTTGTTCATCTTCGCCCGGATACAGTGCTCCATGACCACATCAAAATTGGTAATTTCGTAGAGGTTAAGAATTCTACCGTTGGTGATGGAACCAAACTGCCGCATCTTATTTACTGCGGAGATTCGGATCTTGGTAAAAACGTAAATTTCGGCTGTGGTACAGTGACCGTTAATTTTGATGGAAAGAATAAACATCGCTGCACTATTGATGATCATGCTTTTATCGGATGCAATACAAACCTGGTAGCTCCGGTTCATATAGGGAAAAGAGCTTTTACAGCTGCCGGGTCCACTATAACCAAAGATGTGCCTGCCGAAGCTCTCTCTGTAGCTCGCGCAAGGCAGGCCAATATTAAAGGCTGGGTGAAAGAGGATACCTACAAAGATTAATTATTGTCGTTTTTTCAATTAATTCTTTTTAATCCCTGTTATTTTACAGCGAACCTGTTATATAATAAAAACATGAAGTAGTGGAGCTGGATTTTTAGAAATTTCCGCTATTCCAGGCAGAATATTTCATCACTTTCAACATTGAAAGAAAAAGGGAGAGACAGCAAAATGGACATGGAAGACACTTCTAAACTGAAGATTTTTACAGGAACCGCAAACCCGGCTCTGGCAAAGGAAATTTCCGATTATATCGGCGTTCCTCTTGGCAAGTCCCTGTGCGGGCGTTTCAATAATGGCGAAATTCAGGTCATGATCAATGAAAGCGTTCGTGGTAAAGACTGCTTCATCATTCAGTCTACCGGCGCACCGGTCAATGATAACCTGATGGAAATGCTGATTATGGTAGATGCCCTGAAGAGAGCTTCTGCCCGTCATATTACTGTTGTAGTTCCTTACTACGGATATGCCCGTCAGGACCGTAAAACAAGAGGCCGTGAACCAATCAGCGCCAAACTGGTGGCTGACCTGATGTCCGCAGCCGGCGTAACCAGAGTAGTTACCATGGACCTTCATGCAGGCCAGATCCAGGGCTTCTTCAATGTCCCCGTAGATCATCTGATGAGCGCATCTCTTCTGGCTGATTATGTGAAATCCAAGAATCTGGATAACCTGATCATCGTTTCTCCGGACCTCGGCGGCGTGACAAGGGCCAGAGATCTGGCTGACCGTGTGGGTGCTCCGATTGCCATCATTGAAAAACGCCGTCCTGAACCGGGCGTTGCCAAGGTTATGAATATCATCGGTGATGTAAAAGACAGAAACTGCTTTATTGTCGATGATATTGTTGATACCGCGGGTTCTCTCTGCGAAGGCGCAAAAGCTCTCGCTGAATATGGCGCAAAAAATGTATATGCTGCCGTATGCCATCCGGTGCTGACTGATCCGGCTACTGAAAGAATCAAGGCTTCCAACCTGAAGGAACTGATTGTCACCAATTCCCTGCCGATTCCAAAGGAAAAGATGCATGACAAACTGACTGTTCTTTCCATTGCCCCGCTTCTTGGCGAAGCCATTCTCCGTATTTTCCACGATGCTTCCGTAAGCCAGCTTTTCGATAAATAATGAAAATCATTGCAGGCCTCGGAAATCCGGGAAAAGAATATGAACATACCCGCCACAATATGGGTTTTGATGTCATTGATGAACTGGCCCGGCGCTGGAATGTGACAAACTGGAAAAGTGCTATGAAAGCGGAAATCGCTCAGGTCATATACAATGGGGAAAAGGTGCTTCTTGTAAAACCCATGACCTATATGAATAACAGCGGTGAAGCAGTCGGTGCTATTTCCAAATACTACAAAGTCGGGCTCGATGATATTTATATCATCTGTGATGACCTCGATCTTCCTCCGGGCAAGACCAGAATCCGTAAGAAAGGCTCCGCCGGCGGCCATAACGGGATGAAATCTCTCATTGCTCATCTGGGCAGCGAAAATTTCAACCGTTTCCGTATCGGTGTGGGTCATCCGAAAGATGGCCATACGGTGGTGGACCATGTGCTTTCCCGTCCCTATGGGGAAGATATAGAAAAAATTGAAGAAGCAAAACTTCATACTGCGGACTCTGTCGAAGCAGCATTGAAGGATGGCGTGGACCATGCCATGAATGCGTTCAATCCGAAAAGAAAAGGATAAGAAAAGAGGCAGTTTCGAAGGAAACTGCCTCTTTTGCGGAAGAAGGGAGAAATCATGAAAGGAAAGCTCATTGTGCTCGAGGGCATTGACGGAAGCGGCAAAGAGACACAGGCTAAACTTCTGGAGCAGAAATTGAAAGGATCTGGGGAAAAAGTCATTCATGTTTCTTTCCCTGATTACAAAAGCCCTTCCTCATCTCTTGTCAAAATGTACCTGCATGGGGATTTCGGAAAGAATCCGGAGGATGTCAATCCCTATGCTGCTTCACTTTTCTATGCGGTAGACCGCTTTGCCTCTTTCCGCACAAAATGGAAGTCCTTTTATGAGGATGGGGGCATTGTCATCGCGGACCGGTACACCACCAGCAATATGGTGCACCAGATGACAAAGTATGAGAATAAAGAGAGCCGGAAACAATTTCTTTCCTGGTTGGAAAAAACGGAATATGGTGAGCTGGAATTGCCACGGCCGGACCTTGTGATTCTTCTTGATATTCCGTTGGAGATATCAGAACGACTCGTCCGTGAAAGAGCGGAAAAGGGCGGTTCTATGGATATTCATGAACAGCATCTGGATTACCTTCGCAAATGTCATGACGCCTATCAGGAACTTGTGAAAACGTTTCATTGGACCTCTATAGCCTGCGCTGAAAACGGAAAACTCCGGACCATTGAAGATATTGGCAGAGATATTGAAAAAAGAGTGGCTGAGGTTATCTTCTGATTACCGGTTATATGGATTTTGCAGAATCAGCTTGCGTTTGCATGCGTATTTGTTATAATGAAAAAAGAATTCAATCTCTTCAGGGCGGGGTGAAAGTCCCCACCGGTGGTTATAGCCCACGAGCCTTTATGGCAGGTCCGGTGTGATTCCGGAGCCGACGGTACAGTCCGGATGAAAGAAGAGTGGAAATGAATTGGAATCCACCTCCCTGAACGAAAGGAAGGTGGATTTTTTGCGTATCGATGATGACAGGAAATATATGGCCCGGGCACTGGAATTGGCTCTCCGTGGAATGGGTCATACCAGGCCAAATCCCCTGGTGGGTGCGGTCATTGTAAAAGATGACAGGATTATCGGTGAAGGATGGCATGAACAGTATGGCGGTCCTCATGCAGAAGTAAACGCATTTAAAAATTGCAGTGAAGACCCGGAGGGGGCTACCCTTTATGTGAGCCTGGAACCCTGTTCCCACTATGGCAAGACCCCGCCCTGTGCGGATCTTATTATCAGGAAAGGAATTGACCGGGTCGTGACGGCCATGGTTGATCCGAATCCCCTGGTGGCAGGTAAGGGAATACGTAAACTGAAAGATGCAGGAATATTTGTAACCCTGGGTATTATGGAAAAAGAAGCCAGAAAGCTGAATGAAGTATTTATAAAATATATTTCTCATCACAAGCCTTTTATTCTATACAAAGCGGCCATGTCTCTTGACGGGAAGACCGCCTGCCACACCGGTGATTCCAAATGGATTTCTTCTGAAGATTCCAGAGAGGAAGCCCACCTTTTAAGGGGCTGCTATAAGGGCATCATGGTGGGAGCGGGGACTGTGATATCTGATAATCCTATGCTGACTGCCAGATCGGAAGGAATGGAGGACCCGGTCCGCATCATTGTAGACGGGAAGCTTTCTGCTCCCCTTAAGGCAAAAGTATTTAATGAACCAGGACAGGCTATTGTGATTACCACCAGTCGATCCGATGAAGAGAAAAGAAAAGCTCTTACTGCATTGGGAGTAGATATCATCATGACTGATGGTGAAAAAGAAGGCCAGGTGGACTTGGAAGCCGCCATGACAGGCCTGGCATTGAAAGGGATAGACGGTATTCTTCTGGAAGGCGGTTCCACTCTTGCTGCTTCTGCTTTTGAAGCAGGGATTGTGGATAAAGTTCGGCTTTATGTGGCCCCCATGGTTATTGGGGGAGCGGGAGCTCCGGGACTTATCGGGGGTATCGGGGCATCAGTCATCAAAGATGCCGTAAAGCTCAGAGATATTTCCACAGAACGATCGGGGCCGGACCTTGTGGTGGAGGCTTATGTGGATCATGGAGAAACCGTCAAAGGGGAGCAGCAGATTGAAAATCCGGAACGAGAGTTTGAAATCAGACCGGATATGACAGCTGCTGCAGATAAGGAATCATAAAATGTTTACTGGAATTGTAGAAGAAACGGGTACCATTGCCGGGATCCGGAAAGAAAGTCACTCGGAAAGGCTGACTATCCGGTGTCATAAGGTGCTGGAAGGGACAAAAATTGGAGATAGTATCGCGGTAAACGGGACCTGTCTTACAGTAACGGCCTTGACAAAAGATACCTTTGATGCTGATACTACACCGGAAACCATGAGACGGACCGCGTTTTCTCTCTTCCGGCCCGGAAGTCCCGTCAATCTGGAAAGAGCGCTTCGACTGGGAGACCGTCTGGGCGGTCATATCATGCTGGGACATGTGGATGGAACGGGAAAGATTATTTCCATGGAAAAAGTGGAAAATTCTGTTATTATCACGATTTCCGTAGACCGGAAATGGATGAAGTACATCATCGAAAAAGGTTCCGTTGCAATAGATGGCATCAGTCTTACAGTGGCGGAAAGAAGTAAAGATTCATTTTCCATCGCCCTCATTCCTCATACCGGGCTTACAACAACATTATTAGTCAAAAAACCGGGGGACATAGTTAATATTGAGTGCGATTATCTTGGAAAATATGTAGAGCAGCTCATGAAACCGGCGGAAGCAGGCGGTCTTACCATGAGTATGCTTGAAACTTTGGGGCATGGAGAACACTATGGAGTATAAGTTTGACAGAATAGAAGAAATTATAGAAGAAATAAAAAAAGGACATGTGGTCATCATGCAGGATGCGGAATCTCGTGAAAATGAAGGGGATTATATCTGCGCCGCTGAGTTTGCCACTCCGCATAATGTTAATCTTATGGCATCAGAAGCAAAGGGAGTTATCTGCATGCCGATGGCTGAAGAAATTGTGAATTCCCTTCGCTTGAGGCCTATGATTAACCATAATACGGATAATCACCAAACCGCCTTTCTGGAATCTATTGATTACAAAGATTCCGGTACCGGTGTGTCGGCTGCAGCCCGTTCCATGACAGCTCTTGAGGCTATCAAAGATGGGGCCAGACCGGAGGATTTCAGGAAGCCGGGCCATCTTTTCCCATTAAAAGCAAGAAAATGGGGTGTTCTTGAGAGGCAGGGACATACAGAAGCTACAGTGGATCTTGCCCGCCTTGCAGGACTTAAACCGGCAGGCCTCTGCTGTGAAATTATGAATGATGACGGTACTATGGCCAGAAGAGAAGATCTTTTTAAACTGGCCAGAGAAAAAGGCATGAAAATCGGCAATATCCAGGAACTTATCGAATACAGGAAAAAACATGAAAAACTGGTAGAAAAGATAGCGACAGCAGAACTTCCTACGAAATATGGACATTTTAAGATTCACGGTTTTGTCAATCTGGTGAATGGAGAACATCATGTGGCCCTGACAATGGGAAATTTTACCGATGGGGCTCCGGTGCTCTGCCGCATTCATTCTGAATGCCTGACGGGCGACTGTTTCGGCTCCCTGCGCTGTGACTGTGGCCAGCAGCTTTCAGCAGCGCTGCGCCAAATTTCCAAAGAGGGCAGAGGAATCCTTGTTTATCTTCGCCAGGAAGGGCGGGGGATCGGGCTTATTAATAAAATCCGGGCCTATGCACTGCAGGATGAAGGCTATGATACTGTAGAGGCCAACTTGAAGCTTGGCTTTGCAGCTGACCTTCGGGAGTATATGACAGGTGCACAGATTCTTCACCTCCTGGGCGCCTGCAAAATTCGACTTCTTACCAATAATCCCCAGAAACTGGATGACGTGAAGGAATATGGAATTACTATCACGGAAAGGGTGCCCATCGAAGTGGCCCCGACAAAAGAAGATCAGTTTTATCTGAAAACAAAACAGGAAAAGATGGGCCATATGTTGAAACTTGATAAGGATGTAGAAGAACCGGAAGCTTGAATTTTCGATTCCCAAATGGAGAATGAATTTAGAAAGGAAGTATCTTTATGAATATTATTTCAGGAAATTTTAATGAAAGTGATATCAGGGTAGGAATCATTGCTTCTCGTTTTAATGAAGTTATCGTTTCTAAACTAATTGATGGAGCCGTGGATGGTCTGACCCGGCATGGTGTGGATATGAATAAAGTTGATCTGGCCTGGGTACCGGGGGCTTTCGAAATCCCTCTGGCTGCCAAGAAGATGGCGGAGAGCGGTCGATACGATGCAGTCATCTGCCTGGGGGCAGTTATTCGCGGAGAAACAGACCATTATGAACATGTAGCCACTGAAGTGACTAAAGGAGTGGCCATGGCTTCTCTTTCCAGTGGAATTCCGGTTCTTTACGGTGTACTTACAACGGATACCATTGAACAGGCCATCAATCGTGCCGGGCTTAAATCAGGCAATAAAGGATTTGAATGCGCCATGGATGCTCTGGAAATGGCCAGCCTTTTTAAAAGATTATCTAAATAAAATAAAGCCTGTCGCCAGTCGGCAGGCTTTATTTTATTATTTCTGACGTTGTTGCTTTAGAGAAAAGAATTTCCAAAGACTTCCTGAAAAATGATATAATAAAAAGACAACTTTAAAATTACAAATATTCACACAGGAGGTCAGTCGTGGAAACAGAACGGCTTGCTAAAAAATATTATACCCTGACCTACGGGTGCCAGATGAACGAATCAGATACGGAACGAATTAACGGGCAGCTGGAGGAATTGGGATATACAGCTGCGGATAGAATGGAGGATGCGGATATTATTATAATGAATACCTGCAGCGTCCGACAGAATGCAGAGGAAAAGGTTTATGGGAAAATCGGGGAAATTAAGAAGCTGAAAAATAAAAACCCCGATCTTCTTCTTGGGATTGCCGGCTGTATGGCTCAGGAAAATAAGGGAAAGTTGATTGAAAGGATGCCGGTTATTGATTTCGTTATCGGGCCTTATCATATTCATGATCTGAAAGATATTATATCCAGAGAAAACGCTCGCGGCAGCCATGTAGTAAAAACGGAAAGAAATCCGCATAGCGTAAATGATTACAGCGAGCTCAGAGCAGTAAGGAAATCAAAAATTTTTGCCTGGATTCCTATTATGCAGGGATGTAATAAGTTCTGCACCTATTGTATTGTCCCTTATGTACGTGGCCGCGAAATCAGCCGTACAATCGATGATATATGCTCAGAAATCAGGGGGCTTGCCAAAGAGGGATATAAAGAAATCACCCTTTTAGGACAGAATGTAAATTCTTACGGCCTTGATTTCCGAAATGGTACCAGTTTTGCAGATCTTATACGCGCTATCGACGAGATTGATGGTATTGAAAGGGTCCGTTACATGACATCCCATCCAAGAGACATGACTTTTGATATGGTGGATGCCATGGCCGCTTCTCCTAAAGTAGTCCGGCACATGCATCTTCCGGTTCAACACGGCTCTAATGAAATGCTGCGCCGAATGAACAGGGGATATACTATTGAACATTTTAAGGAACTCCTGTCTTATGTTCGCCGGAAAATGCCTGATATCGCAGTTACCACTGATCTTATTACCGGATTCCCCGGAGAAACCGAAGAAATGCATTGGGAAACGCTTGCACTTCTTAAGGAAGCCCGTTTTGATTCTGCCTATACTTTTATCTATTCTCCCCGCAGGGGTACTCCTGCGGCCCGCATGGAGGGGCAGATTGATGATGAAACCAAGCATCGGCGTCTTCAGGAGCTGATGGATACGGAGAATGTTATTTCCCTTGAACTTAATAAGGAAATGGAAGGGAAGATTTTTGAAATCATTGTAGAGGGCCCCTCCAGGCAGGATGAACATACCTGGTATGGACGAACTTCTTCTAATAAAATGATCTTATTCCCTTACAGGGAAGGCATTCAGGTAGGGGATACGCTCAATGCAAAGGTTAATGTGGGGCAAACCTGGATTTTGAAGGGTGAGCTTGTCTGAAACTGGTTTAAATATAAAGTTTAAATTCAGTGCAGGAACTACAGCAGAGGTGAGGACATGGCAAAGACGCCTTTAATGGAACAATATAAAAAGGTAAAAGATGAATATAGCGATTGTCTCCTCTTTTACCGGCTCGGCGATTTCTATGAGCTTTTTTATGATGATGCGGTCACTGCATCTCATGAACTGGAACTTACACTCACTGGTAAAAATGCCGGTCCCGAAGGACGGGTACCTATGTGCGGCGTACCATTCCGGGCGGCTGAAATTTATATTTACCGCCTGATCCAGCGTGGGTACAAGGTGGCTATTTGCGAGCAGCTGGAGGATCCCAAAAAGGCCAAAGGTCTTGTTAAAAGAGATGTCATCCGCGTTATTACGCCGGGCACCATTCTCTTCGAAAATTCTATTGCTGATAAATCAAATAATTACATTATATATATGATGGAGGCGGAGAAAGAAATCGCTGCGGTATTGGCTGATATTTCCACCGGAGAGTGCTGGTGGGGTGTCTGGGACCGCAAAAAAGAACAGGATGACTTCTTTGATATGCTTTCTGTATATTCTCCGGCGGAAGCAATATGCGACGTATCCGATGAACTGTACAGCAAGCTTACCAGTTTCTGTGCGGCCCGCCTTGGTGCATGTCTTCTTTCCCGTGCAGCCGGTGAGGAGGAAGGGGCGCTGCCTGCTCTTTGTGATGATATTGAAAATGAACATATTAAGCTCGTTTTCCGCCGCCTCTGCGGATATCTTAAAGACGTTATGAAGACGGATGTGGCGGCATTCCATTCGATTCTTCCAATTCGTGAAGATCATACGCTGACGCTGTCAGAAGAATGCCTTCGGAATTTGGAAATTACGAGAAATATGAGAGACGGCGGAAGAAAAGGAACGCTTCTGGAGCTTCTCGACTATACCCATACTGCCATGGGCGCAAGACTGCTACGACGCTGGCTGGAAAGGCCGCTCACCGATGTAAACCGCATTACTCTTCGTCAGGATGGTATTGAAGAACTGACTGGTCACGTGACTGAATTAACGAATCTGGAAGAAATACTTTCCCAGGTTTTTGATTTCGAGCGGATTCTTGGACGTATCGAAACGAACTCCACATCACCCAAGGATTTACTGGCATTAAAAGCAAGTCTTAAAATGATTCCCCGGATTAAAAATCTTCTGGCCGGTGCTGGTTCAGTCATCTTAAAGAAGTTAAATACCCAGCTGGGAATTCATGGACCTGTCTTTGATCTGCTGGATCGATCTATGAATGAAAATGGTACCGGAAATATCCGGGACGGGAAATATATTCGAGAAGGATTTTCTGCAGAGCTTGATGAAGTTCGTTCTCTTTCAGAAAACAGTCAGAAATATATAGCGGAACTGGAAGAAAAAGAGAAGGAAAAAACAGGCATCAAGCTTAAAATAGGGTTCAATAATGTATTTGGCTATTATTTTGAAATATCCAATGCCAACAAGATCCCGGTTCCTGCTTACTATATGAGGAAGCAGACTCTGGTCAACGCAGAAAGATATATTACTCCGGAACTGAAGGAATTTGAAGCAAAAGCTTTGACGGCTAAAGAAAAGACGGAGGAACTGGAACTTAAAATTTATCAGGCCGTAAAGGCGGAAATCCGTCCGGAGATCCCGGATATGCAGAAAACAGCCCGTGCTCTGGCACAGTTGGACTGCCTTGCAAGTCTTTCAAGAGCCGCTTTAAAGGACCGGTATACCAGGCCGCAAATTACAAATCCGAAAGAAGGCCGTATTTCCATTAAGGATGGCCGTCATCCAATGGTTGAACATGCGTTGAAGCATGAAATGTTTGTACCCAATGATACGGAACTCAATCATCGGGATCAGGAGATTCTGGTCATTACCGGACCAAACATGGCCGGTAAATCTACCTATATGCGTCAGGTGGCAGTACTTACTATTATGGCACAGGCGGGTTCCTTTATTCCCGCAAGAAGTGCAGTATTTGCACCGGTGGACAGAATTTTTACAAGGGTCGGAGCCAGTGATGATATTTCCACAGGACAGAGTACATTCATGGTAGAAATGCAGGAAGTTTCTTACATTCTTAGAAATGCAACCAGAAACAGTCTGATTCTCCTTGATGAAATTGGCCGTGGTACGAGTACCTATGATGGTATGAGTATCGCCCGGGCTGTAGTGGAATATATTGACCAGAAAATACACGGCTATACACTTTTTGCTACGCATTACCATGAACTATCGGATATGGCAGACAACAGCAGTCATATAAAAAATTATACAGTTACTGTAAAAGAACGGGGAAAAGATATAACTTTCCTTCGCCGGATTGTTCCCGGATGTGCCGATCGAAGCTATGGGATTCATGTGGCAAGACTTGCCGGCCTTCCGGAAGCGCTGCTGAAGCGGGCTGATGATATACTTCATGGTCTGGAAGAGGAAGACGCCCAAATGTCACCGGCACCTGTGCAAAAGCAGGACGGGCCGGCAGCATTGGATTTGTTTACATCACCAATTATTAATGAACTGGCGGATATGGATGTCATGAGCAAAACTCCGATTGAAGCTATGGAAATTTTATTCCGCCTTAGTAAGGCTGCCAAGGAGGGCAGATAATGGCACTGATTCACATACTTGATGAAGTGACGGCAAATCAGATTGCGGCAGGAGAAGTCGTAGAACGTCCGGTGAATGCGGTAAAAGAGCTGGTGGAAAATGCAGTTGATGCCGATGCTCATGAAATCGAAGTGGAAATTGCCGACGGAGGAATGACTTATATCCGTGTCACTGATAATGGATGCGGCATGACTGAAGAAGATGCCAGGCTTTCTGTCGTACGTCATGCTACAAGCAAGATATCCACTGTTGATAATATTTACCATATTGCGTCTCTGGGATTCCGTGGTGAGGCACTCCCCAGCATCATGTCTGTTTCCCGGTCTGCTATAACGACAAGAAGGCCGGAAGATGTGGAAGGTACAGTCCTTGAGATGGAAGGCGGGGATCTGAAAGAAGTCAGACCTTGCGGGGCACCGGCAGGGACTACTGTGGAAGTACGGGATCTTTTCTATAATGTGCCGGCGAGAAAAAAGTTTTTGAAATCTGAACGCACTGAATCTTCCCGCATCAATATTATGGTTGGAAAGCTGGCTCTTGCTAATCCTGATATATCCTTCCGCCTGATCAATAATGGTCGTACGGTTATTGAAACTCCTGGCAACGGGCGTCTTATGGATGCGGTTTCAGCACTTTATGGTACTAAAACAGCCGGAGAAATGCTTCCTGTGAAGGATGATAGCGAAATTATTTCCCTGGAAGGTATGATTTCCAAACCTTCTCTTCTAAAGAGCAGCCGCCAGTATCAGACCATAATTATTAACCGAAGAGTAGTGGAGAGTGCGGTAGTTACTAAAGCGGTAGATAATGCCTACCATTCTCTTCTTCCTAAAAATGGCTATCCTCTAATGGTTCTCGCTTTTCAGGTACCGCCGGAGAGCATTGATGTCAATGTACATCCACAGAAACGGGAAATCAAATTTTCTGATGAACAAACCCTTTTCCGCATGGTATATCATGCGATCCTTGGCACCCTGACTTCCCAGTCTTCCGCGGATACTATTGCAAGAGAAATGATTCGTGACCCCGGACATGAAGTTGTTCATGGCGGTAACTTCAAACCTTCGGATATCCGCGTGGAGGATAAACCTGCCGGTAAACCGGATATAGGTCTCAATAATAAGCCGGACGTTCCTTCCTGGGGGGAGCCGCAAACAGGATATAACTACCGGCAAAGCAGACCGCCAGTCCCTGCGTGGGACAAAGCCCGTTCAGGTGAATCTTCTTTTACACCGGAAATCAGTAGAAAAGAAATTTTTTCAAATCATTCCTTCTTTAAAAATGATGCTTCCTCTGAACAGGCTGCTGAAACACCTGCACCGGAAGTGGTGCCGCTTTTTGAGGTGAAAGAAGAATCGGCGCCGGTCATTCCGCTGGGGCAGGTTTCAGATTGCTTTATTCTCTGCCAGCATGGCAAGGATCTCCTTATTATTGACCAGCATGCAGCCCATGAACGGGTGCGCTATGATCGATTTGCTTCCAGAGCGGAGGGAATTCCGGTTCAGGAAATCCTTGTGCCTTATCTCATTCATGTAGACATGGAGGATATTCCACTATTAGATGAACATAAAAAAGAGATAGAGCGGCTGGGGATTACTTTTGAACAGGCAGGTCCTGATGTAATCCGTATCACCGGGGCACCGGAAGATTTGTCAGAATCAGAAATGGAAAGAGTCGTTTTGGAATTAAGAAAAGCCTTTCATGATAAAGATATGCCATCTCCTGAAACGCTCCGCCATCGTATGATGGCCTACGCTGCCTGCCGGGGTGCCATAAAAAGGGGCGATCCTCTCAATATCCGTCAGATGAAGGAACTTATTGTGGATCTTTTCCATACGACCCGTCCTTTCGTCTGCCCTCATGGACGACCAACCATTGTGAAGTTTACGCCCGATGAATTGGGAAGGCTTTTCAAGCGTCCATGAATACGGGAATTACCACAATTCGCAAATGCAGGCCTTTCATAAAAGAAGAAGCTTTGCAAAGGGCACAGGCACTTGGCCTTCCTTATTTTGTGAGAGAAAACATGCTTTCTGAAATGGCTGAAAAGTATGGAATGGAAGGATTTCTGGTTTATGGAAAAAAGCTTCCCTATTATTGGTCTGGAGGGGAAGAATACCGCTTTCATCTTGGCACTTCCGTGCTTCGGGTGGAACAGATGAAAAGGGGAAATCAGGACCGTCTCTGCAGTCTGCTTCCGGAGGGGTCTCTGACCGTTCTTGATGCTACTTTTGGCCATGGTGGGGATTCCATGACTATGGGATGGTATCTGGGTGAAAAAGGACATTTGACGGCTCTTGAAAAAAGTACACCTCTTTATGAGATAGGGAGGGCTGCCATTTCAGACTTTGCGGATCCGAAGGAAAAAGAACTTGCCTCAGCGCTTCGCAGAATTACTCTTTTGCATGAAGATTTCCGGGAATTTCTCAGGAGAGCGGAACCGAAAAGTTTTGATGTCATTTATTTTGATACCATGTTTCGCGCACCGGTCAAAAGGGAAACTAACCATATGGAAGGGTTTCGACGTGCCGCCTGTTATGACCGGTTGAATGACGAAATCATCAGAATGGCTTTGCATATTGCAAGAAAAAGAATTATAGTAAAAGAAAGACCTTTTTCCCTTTTATTTTCTTCCGGAATTTTCAGCTCCATTCATACCCGTAAGGGACAGACCACAGCTTATGGAGTGATTGATCTATGAAAAAAGATAAACTGATAACCATACTGGGGCCAACTGCATCAGGAAAGACTGAACTTGCTGTCTATCTTGCCAGTGAACTGGGATCATCCGTCATTTCCGGAGATGCTTTCCAGATTTATAAACATATGGATATCGGTACTGCCAAGGTGACAAAAGAGGAAGCCAGAGGAATCCGCCATTACCTGGTAGATGAACTGGAGCCGTATGAACCTTATTCCGCAGCGGACTTTCAGGAAAAAGCGGCAAAAATTATTCATGAAGAGAATGAATCAGGCAGAATTCCCATTGTCTGTGGTGGGACGGGCCTTTATATCCAGGGGCTTCTTGAAGGATATTCTTTCCTGCCAAAGGGGAACGGGAGAGACCGGTGGGAAAGTTTACTGGAAAACGAAGGAAAAGAAGCATTGATCACTGCTCTTCGTAATTACGGAGAAACGGATATTCCTCCGGATCCACAGCGTATGATGCGCAAGCTGGAACTTCTTGATGCCGGAGAAGGGCAAAAAGAAGCAGAAAAGTCAAAATCCCTCATATATGACGGACCTGTTTTAGGAATTGCTATGGACAGGAGCGTTTTATATGATAAAATAAATAAACGAGTCCATCTCATGATAGAAGCAGGACTCTTAGAGGAGGTCAGGACACTTCTGGCTTCCGGAATTTCTGAATCGGCTCAGGCATTTAAGGGAATCGGATATAAAGAAATGATTCCCGTAGCCAAAGGGGAGCAGACCCTGGAGGAAGGGGAAGCACTGATTCAGAAAAATACCCGGCACTTTGCCAAAAGACAATTAACCTGGTATAGACGAATGCCATATATTCACTGGGTGGAACAGGGCCCATCAGCGAAAGACATATGGTACAGGGAAATAAAGGCCTATGTCATTTCATATTTCAGAGGAGAAGACAAAGATGGAAGGTAAAATGAATCTGCAGGACACGTTTTTAAATGAAGCGCGAAAGGAAAATGTTCCGGTTGCGATTTTTCTGATGAACGGTGTCCAGCTTAAAGGAAAGGTAAAATCTTTCGATAGCTTTACGGTTCTCCTGGTCAGCGACAATCGTTCCCAGCTCATTTACAAACATGCTATTTCAACAATTCAAAGGATCTGATTAATTTAAAATGAATAAAAAACTTGAACAGGTACAGAAAGAGGCGCTCGCTCTTTGTGCGCCTGTTTTTCATGAAATGGAAGAAATTTCACTCTTCAATACGCAAAAAGTTCTGGAAGCTTTCAGAAAGCATCATCTTTCGGCTTATCATTTCGCCGCATCCAATGGTTATGGTTATGGGGATCCGGGAAGAGAAATGCTGGAAGATATCTGGTGTGATGTATTTCATGCTGAAGCGGCTCTTGTAAGGCCTCATTTCGTTTCCGGTACTCATGCACTGGCTACGGTTCTTCTTGCGCTCCTCCAGCCAGGGGATACCATGGTTTCTGCTGTGGGTGCACCTTATGACACGATGGAAAGCGTTATCGGTATTACAGGAAATGCACCGGGAAACATGAAATCAAAGGGCGTTCATTATAAAGAAGTCCAGCTAAAAGGAAATACTTACGATCTGGAAGGCATTGCAGCAGCAGTAGATGAACATACAAAGCTGGTGGAAATCCAGCGTTCCCGGGGCTATATGCTTCGTGATTCTCTTTTCCCTGCAGATATCAGGAAGATTATTGAAACTGTCAAAGCAAAAAATCCGGATACCATCTGCTTTGTGGATAACTGTTACGGTGAATTTACCAATAAAGAGGAACCGATTGAACTTGGGGCTGATATTACAGCCGGTTCTTTAATTAAAAATGCAGGCGGTGGTCTTGCACCAACGGGTGCGTATATCTGCGGTCGAAAAGACCTGGTGGAACTCTGCTCCTATGTATGGACGGCCCCCGGGCTTGGCGCAGAAATGGGCTCTTATGCTGCATCTTACCGGCCTTTCTTTCAGGGTCTTTTCCTTGCGCCTCATATGACAAGGCAGGCTATGATGAGTGCTGAATTCTGTTCCGCTGTTTTCAGCCTGCTTGGTTTCAGGACATCTCCGGAACCCGGTCATCTCCGTACAGATCTCATTACGACAGTTACTCTCGATTCTGAAGACAATATGTGCCGATTTGCCGAAGCGATTCAAAACTGGTCGCCTGTGGATTCTGACGCTACTCCTGTACCGGGGCCAATGCCCGGTTACGTGGATCCGATTATCATGGCAGCCGGTACTTTTGTACAGGGTTCTACTATTGAAATGTCTGCCGATGGTCCTGTTCGTCCGCCTTATGTCATGTATTTCCAGGGAGGGCTTACGTTTGAACACGCACAGCTTGCGATTATGGGGGCGGCAGAAAAAGTTCTTGAAGCTCAGGGTAAGCTTTAATTATTTGCAAACCAGATCTCTGACAAGTAAAATAAGAATACTTAACAATTTTAATCACTTGTGCTATAATAATTTCCGTTATGGGGCTATAGCTCAGTTGGTTAGAGCGCTTCGCTCACATCGAAGAGGTCTCCGGTTCGAACCCAGATAGTCCCACCAACCACCCGCCTTTATGGCGGGTTTTTCATTTATTCTTCCGCATGAGAAGAATAGAGAATGGTTTTATTCCGTTAATTTTTCACTTGAATTTAAAATAACTATCCTTTATAATATTTATTACATGGCCGGTTAGTCAAACGGTTAAGACGCTGCGTTCTCAGCGCAGAGAGTATGGGTTCGAATCCCATACCGGTCACCATGAAAAGGGGCACAGAAAGTGCTCCTTTTATATTTTGGAGGCTTCTATGACTGGTGACGGAAAACTGACGGAAAAAGAAATTCATCAGACCATATGGGCAACGGCAGTGGGCGCGGCCTTTATTGGCGGCGGAGCTACGCTGGTTTTCCCGTTCCTTCCACTTTATCTTCTTGAACTGGGGGCAACTCCGGATAATGCGGCTTTATGGAATTCTGTTATAGTTTCCGGCATGTTTATCGTTGGAGCGCTTATTATGCCGGTATGGGGCGCTTTGGCGGACCGCCTTGGCATGAAGAAAATGATTCTCCGTTCTGCTCTCTGTCTCTCGATTTCTTATTTTCTCTCCTATTTTGCACAGAGTCCGCTGCATTTATTGCTGGCTCGTCTTTTTCAGGGATTTTCTTTTGGCTTTAATCCTGTGAGTCAGGCACTTCTTGCTGAAATTTCAGGAATCCATGCCGGTTCTGCCATTGGGACCCTGGTCGGAGGACGGGCGGCCGGCACCATGCTGGGACCATTTCTTGGGGGAATTCTTGGTTCTCTTGTGGGCCTCCGCCTGCCATTCCTGATAGCAGGTATTGGCGATTTAGGAGCGTTTCTTCTTGTTCTCGTTCTTGTGAAAGAACCGGATGTAAAAAGAAACAAAAAGAATAAAGAAGGAATCATTACTTCTTTTCATAAGCTTTCAGGTAACGATAAATTTCTCACATTGATTGGACTGATTATCATCAATCAATGTGCCATGCTGATTATTAATCCCCTTATTTCTCTGCATGTCATAGAATTGACAGGAACTTCCGAACATGCAGCCTTTATCTCCGGAATGATCTGCGGGGCTTCTGGTATAGCCGGGGTTCTGGGAGGGCCTTTCTGGGGGAAGCGCGGAGAAAAATGGGGATTCAAAAAGGTTATGGTTCTTTCTTTTGCAGGAGCCGGTTTATTTTCACTGATGCAGTATCTTGCGCCCTCTGTCTTATTCTTTGGGATAACACAGTTTGGCTTCGGGTTCTTTACGATTGGAGGCGTGACATCCATCACCGGAGCTGTTTCTAAAGTGGTTCATCCGGAAGAGGCGGGAAGCGCTTACGGTATTAATGCAGCGGCCATGAATATTGGGAACTGTCTTGGACCTCTCCTTGGAGGTATGATTGCTTCTCAAACAGGGAGCCTGGGACTTGTTTTTGTTTCTTCAGCTTTCCTGCAGCTGGCTGCGTCAGTTTATATTTATATAAAAGTAAAAGAGCTGTAACTGGTGAAACGGTCAGCTCTTTTTAAATGAATATATACTGAATTAAGAACATATAGCAGGCAGTACCGAAGAACATGGATAGAAGCATCTGCCGTCTCCAGACATGAATAACTGAGGTTACCAGAAGGGAAATGATTTCAGGAAGTCCGCAGTTTCCGGTAGTAAATGAAACATTACGAAGGCAGAAGACCACAAGCAAGGCGAAAACGGCTGTAGGGAGTGCTTTCCCAAGATACTGTATATAGGCTGGCAGCTCTTCTGCTTTCTGAAAGATAAGGAATGGAAGGAAGCGGGTCAATATGGTACCGAAAGCACAGATGGCAATCAGGGCCGCCTGCTGCCATAAAGGCATAGTATTCATAAAAATCCACCTGCCTTTTCTATGGGCTTACGGAAAATCGTAAAAATGAAAAGCATAATAATCATGGCTGGGATGGTAAATGAATCGGCTCCAAAGAAATACAGGCAGGCTTCTGAACTAAAAAGACCTATGATTGCCGTATAATGTTTTGTTTCCTTGAGCAGCTGTTCCAGGAATATGACGAGAAACATGGCTGTCATGACGAATCCCGGCCCTTCTGTGTTAAAGTGGATGCAGGAACCCATCAGTCCTCCTGTGCAGACACCGGAAACCCTGTACAGGTAATCGAGCATGGATACCCGGAGCGTGAATCGGCTTTTATCTATCTGGTAAAGGATGGAAGCAGAATAGCTGAGCGCAAAGGTTTCATCGCACATCCGGTAAATTTGAGGAAACGCATCCCCTGGCAGAAGTGGTGTGTTATAATTTTATTAAATTAAAAACAGGAGGTATATATGAAACAGCATAGGAACCTGATGATTGCTGCTTTTATCATTCTTCTGGCAATTGCTTTGGCGTCAGGTACGTCAGACTCATGGAGAAGCAGCACTGTCAGTGATAAAGGGAAGGGTTATGTGGCAGTTATCCGCATTGATGGTCCTATTTATGGCGGGCCTGATACGGAATCTCTCTTTACCGGCGGGGGTAATGTGACCAGTGAGCAATTGATGAGAGAGTTTAAAATGGCCAGAAAAGATCCGCAGGCAAAAGCTATTCTTGTACGTATCAACAGTCCCGGCGGTTCCACCGGAGCCACCCAGGAAATTTCAGAAGAAATGGATAAAATCAGGAGCAGCGGGAAGCCCATCATCATTTCCATGGGTGATATGTGTGCTTCAGCCGGTTACTGGCTGGCCAGCAAGGGGAATTATATATTTGCTGCACCTGCCACTATTACAGGAAGTATCGGAGTCTATATGGACTATAGCAATATTGAAGGACTCATGGACAAATTGGGCATTAAAAATGAAAAAATAAAAAGTGGTGCTCATAAAGATATCCTTTCCATGTACCGGCCAATGACAGGAGAAGAAAGAGCCATGGTCCAATCTATGGTAGATGATATTTATAACCAGTTTGTCCAGACTGTAGCAGATGGCCGTAAAATGGATGAGGCAAAAGTACGCGCTATTGCTGACGGACGTATCCTTACGGGAAAGCAGGCTCAGGATCTGGGCCTCGTTGATGCCATGGGCAATTACTATGATGCATTGAGTTATGCGGCCTCCAGCGGCGGCATAGAAGGAGAAAACATAGCTGTAAAATCCTATGGCGGAAGCGTTACCCTCAAAGGATTGCTTTCCGGTGAAGCAAAAGGAGCTGCCGACTTCTTTGCAGCGAGGCTGGTGGAGTCTTTTTCAAAAGCACTGGCTCAGTCAGAAATACCTATAGTGAAGTAAGGAGGGCGTTATGAATCAGTTACTGGATTTGGCTTATGATATGGTGACAAAGCCTTCGCGGGCCCTCTCGGTTATTGTTAATGGGGAAAAATTGAAAGAGGCTATCCTGCTCTGGCTTTTTGTGGTATTTGTAATTTCTCTTTCCATTTTTCAGCAGGGACCGGGGCTTCTTCTTCAATTTCTTGCTATTCTGTTTTTCATGGGGACGGCTCTTCTTCTTCACAGCGCTGTGACCGATTATGTTTCCGGCCTCCTTGGTGGTATGGGCACAGCCCGGGGAATTACAGCCGGTTTCATGGCCGCATCGCTTCCTTTATCATTGTCTGTAATTTTAACTTTTTTTGAGGGTTTTGGAATAACGATCCTTAGCGGGATTGGAGGATTTGTTCTTTTTCTCTGGTCTTTCTATCTGGATGTGATTGCTATCAGTGAGAATTACAATTTCAATAAGGGAAAGGCCTTTTTCATCGCCCTTGCCCCGTATGTTCTGACGGTTATTTTCCTGATTCTTTTGGCAGCATTGGGGGTGGCATCTGCGGTGGCAGGCATTTCGGGAATCGATGATCTCCAGGGTATTGAATCCATGATAGGAAAGATGTAAAATGAAATAGACAAAGGCGTCAGATGTTTATCTGGCGTTCTTTTCTTTTTTATGGCGGAAATATAGATTTTATTCATGGTGGTCTGGTTATTTTGCGGTAAAAGGATGGTAATTTAAAATTTTTTACACATATGGTATAATGAACCATATGTATGAGCTGATTTGACAGCAAAACCATTGATCTAATACTTTTATCGAATATAAACTTGGAATATAGACAGATTTATAAGGAGGAATACCATATGTGCGGTATTGTTGGTTACGTAGGAAACGGAAATGCTTCTGATTTTCTGATTGACGGTCTCCGCCGGCTGGAATACAGGGGCTATGATTCCGCAGGTATCGCGGTATATGATAACGGACAAATCCGGATTGAAAAGAAACAGGGCCGTCTGGTGAACCTGGAAAATGTGCTGAAAGCCCATCCTCTTTTCGGTCATATCGGCATTGGCCATACCCGCTGGGCTACTCATGGCAAGCCTTCAGATATGAATGCTCATCCCCATGGAGACTGCCACAACCATTTCGTTATTGTCCATAATGGGATTATTGAAAATTACATGACCCTGAGAAAAGACCTCATGGCTAAAGGTCATGTATTCAAATCGGAAACAGATACGGAAATCGTGGCTCATGTGCTGGAAGAAGTGGATGATGGAGATTTCCTCTCTACCGTTCGCAAAATGCTGACTATTATCGAAGGCTCTTACAGCCTGGTTATTCTCGATGCTGCTCATCCGGATACCATCATCTGCACCAAGAAGAATAATCCCCTCATTATCGGCCTTGGAAAAGGGGAAAATTTCATTGCCTCCGATATTCCGGCTGTTATTAATCACACAAGAGATATTTACATTCTTCAGGATGAAGAACTGGCTGTTGTAAAAAAAGACGGCGTCCAGCTGCTTGATCAAGATGGAAATCCGATTCACAAGGAAATCCAGAAAGTCACCTGGTCTGCGGCAGCAGCAGAAAAAGGCGGCTACCCCCATTTCATGCTGAAAGAAATTTTTGAGCAGCCAAAAGCCGTTCATGATACAGTGGCCATCCATCTGAATAAAGATGGTTCTGTCAATTTTGATGATCTGGGCTGGACAAAAGACTGCTTTGAAGGGATTACCAATATTCTCATTACCGCCTGCGGCACCGCATACCACGCAGGACTGGTGGCAAAACACTATATCGAACGGTTTGTGGAGATTCCTGTTTCTGTTGAAATTGCATCCGAATACCGTTACAGCAAGCCGCTGACTTCAGAACATACCCTCTGCATCGTAGTGAGCCAGTCCGGTGAAACCATTGATACATTAGAAGCACTGAAAGAAGCTAAACGACATGGCGCAAGAAGTCTGGCCATAACAAACTCCATCGGCTCCTCCATTGCCAGGGAAGCAGATCATGTAGTATACACACTGGCAGGTCCGGAAATCGCCGTAGCATCTACCAAGGCTTATACCACCCAGCTTGTTGCCCTGCTGCTTCTTGCCCTTTACATGAGCCAGCTGAAAGAGAGTATTTCTCCGGAACTGATTCATAAAATTACAGAAGGTCTCAAAGATCTCCCGAAGCAGATTGAAAAGGTGCTGGCTGAGAAAGACCATATGTCAAATGTGGCAGACCGACTGATTAAAGCTCATGATATTTTCTATCTCGGCCGTTCTATCGATTATGCAATTGCCATGGAAGGAGCGCTGAAGCTGAAAGAAGTTTCCTATATCCATGCAGAATCCTATGCAGCCGGCGAACTGAAACATGGCACACTGGCCCTCATTACACCGGAAACGCCGGTCATTGCCGTGGCTACCCAGGATAACGTAAGCTCCAAGATGTACAGCAATATCCAGGAAGTCAAAGCCAGAGGGGCGGAAGTCCTTGGAATCGGTTACGACGATGATGAAGAAATCGGGAAATATACGACTGAAACCGTCCGTATCCCCAAAGTGGACCCATTCATTGCGCCTATCCTTTCGGTCATCCCCATGCAGCTTCTCGCCTACTATACCAGCATCAAGAGAGGCAACGATGTGGATAAACCGAGGAACCTGGCAAAATCTGTGACTGTGGAATAAACCCATCTGATTAGGTTTAAAGGCAGGACTTGATGCATAGACAAAGTCCTGCTTTTGCTGATTATTGGCCTGAAACATTGCCAAAACAGGTTTTAAAGAATAGAATATAAGAAACAGATTTATTTCATATCCGGCAGTAAATTCTGGGATATTTTATTATTACGAAATGATATAATGAACGGATATGCTACGTTACAGGATTAGGAGTTGTTTATATGAAAAAAATTATTTTAACCGGTGACCGTCCTACCGGGCACCTTCATCTGGGCCATTATGTAGGTTCTCTTCGTGAAAGAGTAGAACTCCAGAATTCTGGAACTTTTGATGAAATTTATATAGAAATCGCTGATGCCCAGGCATTGACCGACAATGCAGACAATCCTGAAAAAGTCAGAAAAAATGTGCTTCAGGTAGCACTTGATTATCTCTCTGTTGGAATTGATCCATCCAAGGCCTGTATTTTCATTCAGTCTGCTATTCCTGCCATTGCAGAACTGACCGTTTATTATCTGAACCTGGTTACTGTTGCAAGACTCGAACGGAATCCTACGGTTAAAGCGGAAATTCAGCAGAAACATTTTGAAGCCAGTATTCCGGCAGGCTTTATGTGCTATCCTGTCAGCCAGGCAGCTGATATTACCGCCTTTATGGCAACTACCGTGCCGGTAGGGGAAGACCAGGAACCCATGCTGGAACAGACAAGAGAAATTGTCCGTAAATTTAATGATATTTATGGTGAAACACTGGTTGAACCATCTATTTACCTGACTACTAATAAGGCAGGTCTTCGGCTGCCGGGAATCGATGGCAAGGCAAAGATGAGTAAATCTCTGGGAAATGGCATCTATCTCTGCGATACACCGGAAGATGTAGAAAAGAAGATTATGTCCATGTATACGGACCCAACTCATTTAAGGAGGGATGATCCCGGTCATCTTGAAGGGAATACAGTATTTACTTATCTGGATGCTTTCTGCAAGCCGGAGTACTTCCCTGAATTTCTTCCGGAATACCAGAATTTGGATGAACTGAAAGCTCATTATACAAAAGGTGGTCTTGGTGACGTTAAAGTAAAACGGTTCCTGAATAAAGTTATGCAGGCGGAACTGGAGCCGATTCGTGCCCATCGTCATGAATGGGACAAACACCTCGATGATGTAATGGATATCCTCAAAGCGGGGACAGATAAAGCCAATGCAAAGGCCAATGAAACGCTGCACAGCGTAAAGAAAGCCATGCGTATTAACTACTTCGAAGATGGCAATCTTCTGAAATAATTCAATCATACGAAAAGCCATGAAGAATATTTCCTTCATGGCTTTTATCATGCTTTATTTCCGGATACTTCCAGGACCTATTTCTTTTCTGAAAGATTGAGAGAGCGGACCTGCTTTCTAAGAGGCAGCACGGAGTAGGGGGCTGCAGAGAATTCATCGACTCCCATGCGCAGGAAGGCTTCCGTCATGGAAAGGTCAGAGCCCAGTTCGCCGCAGATGCCGACCCAGATGCCTTCTTTATGGGCATTTTCCACGGACATGCGGATAAGCTTCATCACTGCCGGATGATAGGGATTAAAAAATTCAGAAAGTACGCGGCTGGTTCTGTCTACGACCAGAGTATACTGGGAAAGATCATTGGTGCCGATGGAGAAGAAATCCACCTCTTGCGCCAGTTTGTCACTAATGAGGGCAGCTGCCGGAGTTTCAATCATAATGCCCACTTCCATGTGATGATCATAGGCGATCCCTTTTTTATCAAGTTCCATTTTCACTTCATTGAGGATTTCCTTCGCCTTCCATACTTCCCAGACTGAGGTGATGAGGGGGAACATGATGGCCGCTCTGCCATAGGCGCTGGCGCGGAGAATGGAACGAAGCTGGGTTTTGAATATATCCGGCTGCTTCAGGCAGATGCGGATGGCTCGAAGCCCCAGGGCCGGGTTTTCTTCTTTTGGCAGGTGAAAAGCGGATGCCTCTTTGTCAGCACCGATATCGAGAGTTCGGATGATGACCCGTTTGCCTGCCATGGTTTCCAGGGCAAGTTTGTAAATATTGAACTGCTCTTCCTCAGTCGGAAGGGAATCCCGTCCCATATAGATGAACTCACTCCTGAAAAGGCCAATGCCTTCTGCATCGTTCTTTAGAACCGCAGCCAGATCAGAGGCAGAAGAAACATTAGCGGCAATTTCCACCTTTTTGCCATCCTCTGTCACGCTCGGCAGACCTTTAAGCTGTTGAAGGAGCTCTTTCAGCCGTATGCTCTGGTCCTGCTTTTCTTTCATTACGGAAAGAATCCCTTCTGTTGGTTCCAGATAGACAGTACCGGAGAAACCGTCAATCACGGCAATTTTTCCATCAAAGGAATCTTCGATATCTTTTCCGGTGGCAACGATGGCAGGAACTCCCAGAGCTCTTGCCAGGATTGCGGTATGGGAAGCAGGAGTGCCTTCTTTTGTTATAAAGCCAAGAATTTTACCGGTCTCCATCTGGATGGTTTCATTCGGCGTCAGGTCATCCGCATAGAGTATACAGGGCTCTTCACCGGAAAAAAGTGCCTTTTTCTGGCGGAGTGTGCGTAAGAGAATGCGAGCGATTTCCTGAATATCGGAAATGTGGGATGCCATGTAAGCATCAGGATCAGTGCCATAGACTTCGGAGAAATTCTTTTCTGCCTGAGCTACAGCAGCTTCCGCATTAATGCTCTGATTCCTGATCATAGCCCGAACGGAATCAATAAATTCGGAGGAGGTCAGCATCTGCTGGTAAATTTTGAATATGGCTGCATTGTCAAGGCCTACCCGCGAAATGGCTTCCTGATAGAATTCTTTCATTCTTGCGGCTGCTGCATTTCTGGCGGAGTCGAGACGGGCAACTTCAGTTTCCGGACGCTCTACTTTTTCCTCTTTAACTTCAAATCCTTTCCTTCTGAAAATGCGGAGCGGTCCGATCGTGACCATTCCGGTAATACTTTTACCTGTAATTTCTTCCATGTATGTCAATTCCTTTCTTTTTCAAGGTAAACCGATCAGGATTCGGGGAAACGGTCAGTTTTCAATGCCTTTCCTTCCCATAATTCCTTTATCGTAATAGTGCCTGATCTTTTTCATTTCTGTGATGAGGTCAGCGGCATCAAGAACTGCTTCCGGCGCATTGCGGCCGGTAAAGACAAGCTCCACGTTTTCTTTTCTGGCGGAAAGTATCCGCTTTGTATCCTCATTGGTGGCCAGCTCATACCAGCATGCCATGTTATATTCATCAAGAATGACCACATCATAAGGCCCTGAGACTGCCCTGACTGCATCTTCTACACCTTTCAGTACCATATTTCTATAATCTTTCGGTGGGTGTCCGGCAGGATAGACCACCAGCTGATCACCCCATGCTTTGATTTCTTCTTTTGTCAGCATACCCTCTTTGGCAATAAAATAGGGTTTCCCCAGAGTGATGAGTGTAATGCCGGGAAGTTTCTGAAGGACTTGCTGCTCAGAATAGGCAAGGGACTTCATAAATTGAATTATGCATACCTTTTTTCCTGCACCGATGGCGCGGATGGCAAGACCGATAGCTGCTGTGGTTTTACCTTTTCCATCACCTGTATAAACTTCAATAAATCCTTTCATTTCAATCTCCTGTATTCATGAAATTGCACGTAATCATTCTATTGAATTATGAGTTAATTATATTAAACCAATCAATAATTATAGCTCATTTATATAGCTGCCCTTATATTATACAATATCTGGAAATATAGAGAAAGGGATAGATGGTTTACTATAAAATGCAAATTCGTCCGGATTTAGCATAGCAGAAAGTCGTAAAATTCCTGTTAAGAAAAAAGCCCTGAATATTTTTATTCAGGACTTTTTTAAAGGCAGCGGTTATTGAAGAAGCGATGCTTTTTATACATTTTCCTGATGACGCAGCCGGCTATCAAGAGGAAAAGGAGTACCAGAAAACGTATACCGTGTTCCGAAAAGTAAATCAGATCGTGGCCCAGCCATACTTCCACCACTACCGAAGGAATTTTACCAATCAGCGTAGCTTTCAGGTGTTCTCTGCCAGTGAGTTTAGTGAGGACCGCAAGGGCAGTAAACAGGATATTGGGTGAATAGGGAATAGCCCTGGCCATAGCCATATGCTCTACGCAGCTGTACTTGTCAAGTTTCGTAAGCATATGCTTCTTTTCAATCAGCCTGCGGGCTTCTTTCCGGAAAAAAATACGGCCGATATGAAAGCTGATTTCAATCCCAATGACTTCACCCGCCCAGGAAATAAGGATACCTGGCAGCAGTCCGAAAAGAGCACCGTTTACCGTGAGAAAAGGAATGGTGGGAATGCCAAAAACATTGCAGAAAATGAGGAGCCCGATGCTTACCAGAAAAGCACCATATCCAAAGGAAGAGATATAGTCTCCCAGACCATCCACGTCTCCGGCCATGGTCAGATGTATAATCTGATGGTAAAATTCCGGATAAAAAGTACGGACGGCATAAAAGGATATGATGGCAGCAATAACAAGGATCAGGAACCCTATGACCTTCTTATATTTGTCAATCATATTTTTTGTCCTTTTGGCCACGCAAAAGAGGCCGTAACGGTTATATGCAGGGAAAAACCTGCGGGAAAATCTTGCACGGAAATAATCGTCATCAGCAAAGTAAATGTCTGTCAGCAACATGTAAAAATCACGAAAATTCACTTTTTCCAACATATTATAATACAAAAAGTATAGTATTGCCAACATACATAGTACACTATTCAGGAGAAAATCATTAGATTCTGTCGATTATTTCTGCAATTCATTTCCATCTCTGCCGTTTAATTTTAAACAGCTCTATCCTCTCCGGTATCCGGAAGCTGTAAAGTGTAAGATCTTTCTCCTGTGCCGCTGCAGCAGTTTGAAAAAATGGTTCTTGCATTTATAATGAAATCCTGCTATTATAACTGCATATACATAGAGGCAGAGATGGGAAGAAGCTGTGGATTGATTTTCAGAGAGCCGCCGGCCGGTGAGAGGCGGTAATGAAGAAACAGCAGGTCACCCCGGAGCCGGCAGTAAGCCCGTGGCGCACGTTATACGCAAATGAGAGATCATTTATGATTATTTAGGTGGTACCGCGGAAGCACTCTTTCGTCCTATAGGGATGAAGGAGATTTTTTATTTTAGGAGTGAAAAACATGGCAGACTTTGAAGATCTTGGAAAATATGATCCCGCCGCAATTGAACAGAAATGGTACAAGTTCTGGGAAGACAATGGTGTATTCCATGATGAACCAGATCCGGAGAAAGAACCGTACAGCATCGTTCTTCCGCCGCCGAACGTAACCGGCCAGCTGCATATGGGCCATGCCCTGGATAATACCCTTCAGGATATCCTGATCCGTTACAAGAGAATGCAGGGATATAATGTGCTCTGGCTTCCGGGCAAGGATCATGCCGGTATTGCTACTCAGGTCAAGGTAGAAAAACAGATTGCAGAAGAAGGACTTAACAAGTACGATCTGGGCCGCGAAAAATTCCTGGACCGTGTATGGCAGTGGAAAGAAAAATACGGCAATCGTATCGGCTTGCAGATCCGTCGTCTCGGTTCTTCCTGCGACTGGAAACGGGAACGTTTCACCATGGATGATGTATGTGCCCGTGCTGTTCGTGAAGTATTTGTTTCCCTTTATGAAAAAGGACTGATTTATCAGGGCTTCCGCATTACCAACTGGTGTCCTCGCTGCCAGACCGCCCTCTCTGATATCGAAGTTGAACACGAAGATGAAGTAGGGCATCTCTGGTATTTCAATTATCCAATCGTTGGCGAGGATGGATATGTCCAGATTGCTACCACCCGTCCGGAAACCATCCCTGGTGATACAGCGGTAGCCGTAAACCCAAATGATGAACGGTATGTAAAGCTTGTAGGCAAGATGGTGAAGCTTCCGACCACGAACCGTGAAATTCCGATTATTGCCGATGATTATGTAGATATGGCCTATGGTACGGGCTGCGTAAAAATCACTCCGGCTCATGATCCCAACGACTTTGAAGTGGGCCAGCGTCATAACCTGGACACCATTGTCATCATGAATAAAGATGGCACAATGAATGAAAAAGCCGGGAAATACAATGGCATGGACCGTTATGAATGCAGAAAGGCTATTATCGAAGATTTTAAAAATGCCGGACTTCTTGTAAAGATTGAAGAAACGAAACATGCGGTAGGCCACTGCTCCCGCTGCAAGACTGTCGTTGAACCGATGACTACAAAGCAGTGGTTTGTCAAGATGAAACCACTTGCCGGCCCGGCTATGGAAGCCGTTACTTCCGGAAAAACAAAATTCGTTCCGGAAAGATTCTCTCGCACTTATATCCAATGGCTGGAAAATATCCATGACTGGTGTATTTCCCGACAGCTCTGGTGGGGCCATCGTATTCCTGTCTGGTATTGTGACGACTGTGGTGAGACCAGCGCTTCCCGTACGGATTTAACGGTCTGCCCGAAATGCGGGTCTTCTCATATCCATCAGGATCCCGATGTTCTTGATACCTGGTTCTCCTCTGCCCTCTGGCCATTTTCCACTATGGGCTGGCCTGACAAAACTCCGGTATTGAACCAGTGGTATCCGACCTCTACTATGGTCACCGGATATGATATCATTTTCTTCTGGGTTGCCCGCATGATGTTCATGTCCATGGAATTCATGCATGAAATTCCTTTCAAGTATGTTTTCATTCATGGTCTTGTCCGCGATTCCCAGGGCCGTAAGATGAGTAAATCTCTCGGAAACGGTATCGATCCTCTGGAAGTCATTGATAAATACGGCGCTGACGCGCTCCGTTTCACCCTGGTTACCGGCAATACTCCGGGCAATGATATGCGTTTCTACTATGAAAAGGTAGAGGGCAATAGAAATTTTGCCAATAAACTCTGGAATGCGACCAAGTTCACTCTTATGAACCTTGACGATTATGACAAGGAATTCGTACCATCCAAAGACCAGTTTACCCTGGCAGATAAATGGATCCTTGATCGTTTGGCTGCTACGGAAGATTACGTCAGCACCAACCTGGATAAATATGAACTGGGCGAAGCAGCAGATTCCATTTATAACTTTGCCTGGAACTATTTCTGCGACTGGTATATCGAAACTTCCAAACCTCGTCTCTATGGCGAACATAATACCGACCGCAAGGTCAACCAGTATGTTCTCGTTTATACCCTGACCCGTATGCTTGCCCTGCTTCATCCGTTTATGCCATTCATTACCGAACATCTCTGGCAGCACCTGCCCCATGAAGGAAAGATTCTTGCCCGTGCTTCCTGGCCGACTGCCGATGAAAAACTTCGGTTCCCGGAAGAAGCAGAACAGTTTGAAAGAATCATGGACTCCATCAAGGCTGTCCGTAATATGCGGGCAGAAGCCAATGTGGCTCCGAACAAGATGTGCCATATCCAGCTTTCTATCCTGAGAGACGATCTGAAAGACTGCGTCACTTCCCATGAAGATTACTTTGAAAAACTGGGTCATGTGGAAAAAATCACTCTCCTCTCAGCAGGAGCACCAAAACCGGAAAACGCTCTGACTACAGTCGTTACCGGCATGGAAGTCTATCTGGAGTTGAAAGGTCTCATTGATACGGCCAAAGAAAAGGAACGTATCGAAAAAAGCAAAGCAGCCCTGGAAAAAGAAATCGCCAGGACTTCCGGAAAACTGAATAACAAAGGATTCCTTGCCAAAGCACCGGCAGCAGTAGTTGAAAAAGAAAAAGCAAAACTGGCTGAATTTGAAGAAAAGATGAAATCTCTCAATGAACGCCTTTCATTCCTGAATCAGCTGTAATTTACCTGTGAAAATCAGAAAGATGACTCCCTCGCCATGCCGTCATGGCAGGGAGGACTTCTTATGTAAAGGAGAAATTATGAATTATGAAGAATCCGTAGCCTGGCTGGAACAGGCTGCATCCTTCGGTATCAAACCGGGACTTGAACGAATTCAGGCCATGCTTGAAAAGCTGGATCATCCCGAACTGGCCTACAAAGTGATTCACGTAACCGGCACAAATGGCAAGGGCAGCGTAGTAGCCATGATTACCAGCGTTCTTGAAAATGCAACTCTCAAGATTGGCCGTTACGTTTCCCCGCATCTGATCAACTATACAGAACGCATCTATGTGGGAGGGCATGATATTTCCCGCGAAGATTTTGCAGAAGCTGCTTCCGTAGTCCGCGAAGCGGCTGAAAAAGTAGTGGCAGAAGGTATAGAAGCACCTACTGAATTTGAACTTCTTACGGCTATGGCATTCTGGTATTTCAAAGAGCAGAAGGTGGATTATGCAGTCATGGAAGTGGGTATGGGTGGACTTTATGATTCTACCAATGTCATTCTTCCTGTAGTTTCCGTTATCACAAACGTGGCTATGGATCATATGAAATATCTGGGAAATACACTGCAGGAAATCGCACACCAGAAAGCAGGAATCATCAAGGAAGGTATTCCGGTAGTTACCGCTGCCCAGCATGTGGCTCTAAAGCAGTTGAAGAAAGAAGCCCATGAAAAGAAGTCCCGCATCTATTTCTACGGCAGGGATTTTGAAATCTCTGCCCGCCAGAAATGGCAGACCGGTCAGGTCATGACCCTGAAACGCAAAGATATGCCAAAAGAACTGGAAGACAGCCTTCTTTATGTACCATTCGTAGGTGCTCATCAGGCGGTCAATGCGGCAGTTGCCACTATGGCTCTGTCCATCATCATGAAACAGGATCAGAGAATCAATGAAAACGATCTTCGCGAAGGCCTTGCCCGGACAAGCTGGCAGGGACGGTTTGAAATCCATACCATCCATGATGTGACGTATGTCCTTGACGGAGCTCATAATCCGGCCGGCGCAGAAGCCCTTCAGGAAGCACTGCAGGAACAGTATCCGAAAAACCGCAGGGTTCTCGTATTTACTTCTCTGGCAGACAAAGATACGGAAACAGTCATCCAGATGCTTGTCCGTAAGGGAGATATCGTATTTGCCTGCGAAGCTCCGACACCGCGTACAAGGAAACCGGAAGAAATCGGAGAAATGATTGAAGCTCAGCATATCAAGGCTGAATTCCATGAAGAGTCTTCTGTCAGAGAAGCATTGGAAAAGGCAACTGCTGCAGCCGAAAAGGAAGATATCGTTCTGGTTTGCGGCTCTCTTTACATTCTTGGCGATGCGATCCGGTTCATTGAAGAGAAGGAACTGGATGCCAGACAGCAGGAAATTGAAAATCAGAAGACTGAAGAAGTAAAAGAAGATAAATAAAAGGATATCGAAAAACAGGACCTCAATAAGTCCTGTTTTTTTAATGCCATTTTTTCTTATGAGATGTTTTCATTAAAATATGACATATAGTTCTAACTTGCCTTTTCAATGTAGAAACACCATGCTATAATGAAGAAAACAGGTCATAGAGAAACTTTGTATTCAAAAACATTATGATTCAAAAACAGTTTCCGGCATTTGCGCAGGGAGGTTTACTATGATTACGGAACATGAAATTTTTCTCACTGATCCATCAGAAAAAGCGAAAATCATCGAATTTCTGAAAGAATTTGATTTGACTTTTACCGGTAATATTGATTACACCATGGGGCTTTTTGATGACGGACAGCTGATTGGTACGGGATCGCTTGGCGGCCGTGTCATGAGAGATATCGCCATCCGTAAAGATTATCAGAAAAAAGGCCTGACCCGACGAATCATCCGCAACCTGCAGGGAGAATCCAATCGCCGCGGAATTACGGGAAACCAGATTTTCACAAAGCCAAAGAATGTGCCGGTCTTTGAACATATGGGGTTTAAATGCGTGGCAGTTGCCGAACCCTATGCAGCTCTTCTGGAACGGGGTACGGATACGCTGGAAGATTATCTTTCCAGGGTTCGTTCCATCCTGGGTACCGGGGAAGGTAAAAACCGGGGAGCCATTGTTATGAACTGCAACCCATTCACCCTGGGGCATAGAAGTCTTGTAGAATACGCACACAACAACTGTGATGAAGTCATTATTTTTGCTGTTCAGGAAGATCGTTCCATTTTTCCATTCTCCGACCGATTCTCCCTCATTAAACAGGGTGTCCGGGATATGAAAGGAGTAGAAGTCATCAGCGGTGGTGATTTCATTATTTCTAATGCAACATTCCCGACGTATTTCATCAAAGGTACTGATGAACTGGCAGCCCAGACAAAACTGGACGCTACTGTCTTTGCAACCCGGATTGCTCCCGCCCTCAATATTACCGTACGTTTCGTAGGGGAGGAACCAACAGATAAGACTACTTTGGCTTACAATAATGCCATGAGGGAAGTATTTGCCGAAAATGGTATCGAGCTGAAGGAAATTCCAAGAGAGCAAAAAGGAAATCAGATTGTTTCCGCATCCTCTGTTCGTAAAGCTTTGGCAGAAGATGACTGGGAAACGGTATATCGTATGGTCCCGAAGACGACTCTGATTTATCTCAAGAGTGATGAAGGACAGGCAGTCATCCGTAAAATTAAGATGACCGAAGCTTTCAAGGAAATGGAAGCTAAAATGAAAGCAGAGAAAGCTGTACAGAAATAAAAATAGGTGAAAATAAAAAGAGACAGGCATCTATCGATCCTGTCTCTTTTTGATGGCTCCAGTTATTTCAGGCCAAGTTCGTCTTTATGGGCAGTCATCCCATCTATGCATGCCTGCATCACAATTCCCTGATCAAGTCCAAGCATAGCAAAGCCTTTTTTGATGATATCTCTGTTGCAGCCTGCGGCAAAGCGCTTATCTTTGAATTTCTTCTTCAATCCTTTAAGCTCCATGCCGGTAATGCCTTCCGGACGCATCAGAGCATAGGCCATGACCACGCCGGTCAGTTCATCTACGGTGAAAAGGCTCTTTTCGATTTCCGTAGCAGGCTCTACTTCATTTGTGCAGATTTCCCAGCCGTGTGAAATAATGATTTTAATATCCTCTTCATCCACACCTTCCGGTGCGAGAAATTCGCGGACATGATGGCAGTGTTCATTGGGAAACTTTTCATAATCCACATCATGAAGATAGCCAATTGCTTCCCAATAGTCTTTGTCCTGACCAAAGTAGTCAGCCATAGCGCCCATGGCTGCACTGACTGCAATGGCGTGGGTAAATAAATGGTCTTCCGTTGTGAATTTTGGCAAAATTTCTTTTGCTCTTGCAAGTGTAAGCTGGCTCATACAATCCCTCCTTATTGATGATTGTTTTTAGAATAGGACATAATAATTTTCTTGTCAATATGATGCTGGCAGGAAAATCTTATTTCATCAGGGCCCTTTGGAAGTACCCGTTCAATTTCATTTCTGTTTCATGATAAAATAAAAAGAGAAAATCATTTCATGAAGATAACCTGATAAGAAGGAGGGATATCATGAACCCAATGGAAAAATTCATACAAATGCTTAAGGAACATAACCGTATCGTTTTCTTTGGCGGAGCCGGGGTGTCTACGGAATCAAATATTCCGGATTTTCGGGGGAAGAACGGGTTGTACAGGCAGAAGAATAACCTGCCCTGGACGCCGGAGGAAATGCTTTCCCATCATTTTTATGAAGAACATCCGGAAGAGTTTTTTATAAATTTTAAAGCCATGAATGAAGGCATGATGCAGGCAAGGCCGAACCGGGCCCACTATGCTCTTGCGAAACTGGAAGAAATGGGGAAACTCTCAGGCGTGGTGACCCAGAATATTGATGGTCTTCACCAGAAAGCGGGCAGCAGGAATGTAATGGAGCTTCATGGCTCTATTCTGAGAAATACCTGTAGAACCTGCGGAAGGTCCTATGATTTTTCCACTTTCATGAGTCTCTGTACGCCTGTACCTCATTGTCCTCACTGTGGAGGAATCATTAAACCGGATGTGGTGCTTTATGAAGAATCCCTGGATACAAATACCATTGAAGATGCCCTTTTCGAAATAGAACATGCGGATATGCTTATTATTGGCGGCACAAGCCTCGTAGTATATCCGGCGGCAGGATTCATCAGTTATTTTGGCGGGGATGCCCTTGTCATGATCAATCAGGACCCAACGCCCCGGGATAAAGACTGCAGCCTTGTTTTCCATGACAGCGTGGGGAAGGTGCTGGGAGATGCGGTAGAAGCTCTTGAATGAATTTCAGGAGAACTGATGGTTATCCTTTATAATTCAATATTGACAGTTTCAGCATAACTCATCTATAATAATGAATAAGCATTGCAGGTCTGTGGCTGAAAGTCGATGGTAGTCGCAGCCAAAGCGATCCACGTAACGCAGAAAAAATTCTGCTGAGCATGGTGCGGTTTAGAAGTAAGTCCTGCCGGTAAAACCGAGAGGGTGAGTAGTGAGAGGAAGACACCGGGTAGCGAAATCTCCAGCAGGCGAGTGTGGGGTCAAAAGCCAGGTCAGCTGCCGTGCTTACCATATCAGGCGATGAACAAAAGAAGTACCAGGAGTGATTCTTCAGAGAGGACATGGATGGTGAAAATGTCCGTTGGCCTTCCGGGAAATGCCTTTGTGAGCTGAAAAGGGGAAATGTAAGTATCCTTTTCCGTTAGTTTGCGATAAAAACATGGAGCGGCTTATGCCGACAGAGTGGATAACGGGCCACCGTCTCTGTGAGGCGGCGGCTTTTTCTATGGTATTTACCGGTTCCTGTTTATCATGATTCTGGCTGTAAATCCAGATGGTTTACATAATCACTCTTCATTGGGGGAATAGAAATGGAAGAAATTAAAGTTTACAACACACTGACAAAAGAAAAAGAAGTATTTAAACCGGTGACACCGGGTGAGGCAAAGATTTATGTCTGCGGTGTAACGCCTTACAATCATCCGCATATCGGGAATGCCCGTCCGGCCGTGACCTGGGACGTGATCCGCCGGTATCTTGAATACATCGGTTATAAAGTGACATTTGTACAGAACTTTACCGATGTGGATGACAAGATCATTAACAAAGCCAATGCGGAAGGCTCTGACTGGAAGACGATTTCAGACCGCTATATTGATGCTTATTTCAAAGTCATGGATGCACTTCATGTACGCCGGGCCAACGTGTATCCCCGTGTTTCCGATCATATGAAGGATATTATCCATATGGTGGAAACCCTGATTGAAAAGGGGCATGCCTATGTGCTGGGCGGTGACGTATACTACGATATTTCCACTTTTGAACATTATGGACAGCTGTCCGGCAGAAAAATAGAAGATATGCTGGCAGGTGCCCGCATTGAAGTCAACGATGAAAAGAAAAATCCCGGAGACTTTGCCCTCTGGAAAGCGGCAAAACCGGGTGAACCGTTTTGGGAAAGCCCCTGGGGCAAGGGCCGTCCAGGCTGGCATATCGAATGCTCTGCCATGTCCATTCATTATCTGGGTAAGACTTTTGATTTCCATGGCGGCGGTTCCGACCTGATTTTCCCGCATCATGAAAATGAAATTGCTCAGTCTGAAGGCTGCACCGGCTGCCATTTTGTGGATTACTGGCTCCATAATGGTTTTATTACCATTAATTCTGAAAAGATGAGCAAATCCCTGAATAACTTCTTCCTGGCAAAAGATGTGCTTGAAAAATATTCCGGTGATGCGCTCCGTTATTTCCTCCTTTCCACACATTACAGAAGTCCGCTTGACTTCTCCGATGACCGGCTGGAAGAGGCAGAAAAGAATATGGATAAGCTGAAAGATGTCATTGCCAGAGTCAAAGAACTTTCTGCTAAAGAAGGAAATGAAGTTACAGAAGCATCCGAGGCTCTTGTCAAAGCAGCAGAAGAAGATATGAAAGTCTTCCACGAGGCTATGGATGATGATTTCAATACAGGCCTTGCAACGGGTGCCATGTTTGATCTGGCAAAAGCTGTTAATGTTTATTACAATGATGTTCATAACGGCGCAGGTTTCGATAAATCTTCCTTTGAAAAGGCGGGAAAAGCATTCAAGACCATCCTTGATATCCTCGGCATTCTTGAGAAGGAATGGAAGAAACGGGATGCTTACGATGATAAAGACTACAATGACCTGATGAGTGTGATTCTCGAAGTCCGGCAGTCTGCAAGAAAAGCAAAACAGTATAAACTGGCTGATGAGATTCGTGATAAACTGGGTGAAATCGGTATCATCATTGAAGATACGCCAACAGGAGCAAGGTGGAAAAAGCGTGGAGTTTAAAAGAGTTCTCTTTCTGAAAAAGCAGATGGCTCATAAAATCGGGAAAGACTCTCCTGTACTCAGCGAACAGGAAGTCTTTGCCATGGATGCCCTGACGCTGGCTTATATGGGAGACGTGTGCTGGTCTTTCTTTATCAGGAAAGTACTTATTGATACGGGTATCTATAATGTGCAGATATTAAACAGTCTTGCTTCTGAAATGGTTTCAGCCCGCTGGCAGAGCAGGATTCTCTTCGAAATTATGGAACTTCTGAACGACCGGGAGCTGAAGGTCTGCAAAAGGGCAAGAAATACGAATTCCCATGTGCCTAAAAGCGCAACTGTCGAAGAATACAGGGAATCGACTGCCTTCGAGGCCCTTTTTGGTTATCTGAAACTTTCGGGAAATGAAGAACGACTGGATTTCCTGATGGAAAGAAGCCTGAAATATCTGGCAGGAGAAATGAGTCATGAGAATGGATAAAGAGAGGCCATCCGGGAAAATCCGGCAGGGAAGGGAAAGGCGGGGGGAAAGACCTGAGAGGATGCAGCGCCCGATTTCCCGCGAAAGTAAACAGGCCCAGCCTTTATGGATTTGCGGCCGCAATAGTGTTACTGAATTCCTGAAAAACGGAGCCATTCAGAAATTGTTCGTGAAATCCGGCAGGAAAGACGAACGTCTTATTTCCATCATCAGTCTGGCAGAAAAATCTCATGTCCCTGTGGTGGAAGTAGGGGAGGAAAAACTGGATCAGTTGTCAGGAGGTGTCATTCATCAGGGAATCGGGGCTCTTCTGAAACCTTATGAATTTGCTGACCTGGATAAGGTTTTATCCGAATGGGAAGGAAAGTCACCTATTCTTGTACTTCTTGATGGGCTGGAAGATGTCCGCAATCTGGGAGCCATTGTCCGCACGGCCGAATGTGCAGGGGCAGCGGCAGTTCTTCTTCCAAAACACAAAAGTCCTCCGGTGACGGCAGCTGCCATGAAAACCGCTGCAGGCGCTTTTGCTTACCTTCCTGTCTGTCAGACCGGTAATATAAGGCAGACTCTGGAATATCTCAAATCGAAAGGGTTCTGGGTGGTTGGAGCTGATATGGACGGGGAAAGCCTTTATTTTGATGCCAATCTGAAAGGACCGGTCGTCATTGTCATGGGAGCCGAAGGAAAGGGTGTCGGCCAGCTTACACGCAAGATGTGTGATTTCTGTGTACGCATTCCTATGAGCGGAAAAGTTTCTTCCCTGAATGTCTCTGTGGCAGCAGCCCTTCTCATTTATGAAGCAGTAAGACAAAGGAGCTCCTTATGAGAGATTTATATCTGGTTGATGGATATAATGTCATATTCTGGATGCCTGATGTCTTTGACCGGGATGATTTGGAATCAAGCCGCAAGAAACTCATTGACCTGATGCAGGATTACGGTGCCCATAACAATATTGAGGTCATCGTTGTTTTTGATGGACAGGGACAGTCCGTCAAAGCTAGAAAAGAAATCATAACAAAATCATTCTCTATCGTGTTTACACCAAGCCGTATGACGGCTGACAGCTATATCGAAAAAGAATCTTATATCAGGAGAGATGAATACCGCCATATTTTCGTAGTAACTTCTGATGGTGCAGAGCAGAGTCAGGTCCTTGGGAATGGAGCTTATCGTGTAGCGGTGGGCGATCTTTTCAGGGCCATGAATGAGGATAAAAAGGTGCAGAATACATTCATCAGCCACAATAACAGGGCCAATCTGCGCAGTGAAATTGGAATGGCGATACCTGTTTCCGTGCAGGAAAAGCTTAATAAAATGAGAAGAGGGAAATAAGGAAACCGCAGAATTCCTTCCGGGTTTCAGGGAAATTAAAATTTTCTGTTGACTGAATCCACGGAGTAGTATAAAATAAAGCTTAATTACTGGCTCGATTGAATCGTGGCAGCCGTACGATACAGTTTCATACGGCTTTAGAGGAGGATTTGCAGTGAAGTACGTTTTGATTGGATTAACACTGATTGTTTCCCTGTTCCTGATCGTTGTTGTTGTTGCCCAGGAATCGAAACAGGCAGGTATGGGAACCGCTATCGGGGGCGGTACGGAAAATGGAAATAATGGTCAGACTCGCGGCAAGGATGCGGTTCTCTCCAAGTTCACCATGGTATCCGGCGTCATTTTTGCTGTACTTTGTCTTGTACTGGGAAGATACATGAATACTTTCTGATCTGACAGAATGAGGCTTGCGGAATGCAGGCCTTTTTTAATTTATACTTGCACCATGTTTTTATTTCATGTACAGTTAAAGAAGAAAAATATATTTATCGTTATCGTTCTGAATATAATGTTTGATTGAAATAGAGGAGCAGTAAATGGAGAAGAAGGAACTTTTACCCTATAAACCGGGAGTGATTCTGCAGGGAACTTATAAATCCTATGGATCCCGGTTTGGTTTCCTTTTGACTGATGAGGATCATGAGGATGTATATATTGCAGATAAGGATCATCTGAACGCAGTTAATAATGATATTGTAGAAGTGAAGACAATTGCCGGAGAAACCGGCAGGCATAATACGGAAGGACGGATTCTCCGGGTCATCGAAAGAGCCAATGATTCTTTCGTATGCACCTACGAAATGGTGGAAGGCGGAGGAGAAGCCGTGCCGATTGATGAAAAAGTGAATATGGTCATTGAGATTCCTGAAGGACAGGAAATGGGAGCCACCACCGGGGCCCGGGTCATGGTAGAAATTACCCGCTGGCCGGGGGAATGGACGGATGCGGAAGGCCGTGTAACAGAAATCATCGGCTATAAAGGAGATAAAGGAATCGATATCGATATCATCATCGCACAGCACCGGCTGCGCCATCAGTTTTCTGATGAGCTGATGAAAGAAGCTGACAGCCTGCCCCGCGAAATTGTGCCTGAGGATGGTGTAAAAGATTTTCGTGATGTTCCCATTGTGACTATTGATGGTCCTGATTCCAAAGATCTGGATGATGCGGTTTATTGCAGAAAGAAAGAAAATGGTCATTTTGAACTGGGGGTTCATATTGCAGATGTTTCCAGATATGTGAAAAAAAGAACCCTTCTTGATGAGGAAGCCTATGCGAGGGGGACCAGTGTTTATCTGGCAGACCGGGTTATCCCCATGCTCCCTTTCCAGCTTTCCAATGATCTCTGCAGCCTCAATCATGATGAGGACCGGTATGCCATGTCCTGCATCATGGATGTGTCTCCGGACGGGGAAGTAAAGACGGAACTTATTACGCCTTCCCTGGTACGTGTTGCGAGACGGTGTAATTATCCTGAAATCAATAAAGCATTCAGGGAAGGCGTGGCGCCGGATGATTTGAAAGCACATCTCCCCATGCTTCTGGATTTAAGGGAGTGTGCGGATGCTTTGAGGCAGAACAGGACTCGCCGGGGAGCACTTGATTTTGACTTTCCTGAATATAAAATCGTCCTTGATGAAGAGGGCACGCCTCTTCGTATTGTGAAGATTATTCGCGGTGATTCAGAAAAAATGATTGAGGATGCCATGATTGCTGCCAATGAAGCGGTGGCACGGTACCTGGAGAGCACCGGCCACACCTCGGTCTATCGTGTCCATGATCATCCGGATCCGGAAAAACTGGCATCCCTGAAACGGCTCTCTGCCATTATGGGTCTCCCCATCCATATACCGGAAGATCCGGAGCCTAAAGATATCCAGAAACTTCTGGAATCTGCAAAAGGGAAGGACTTTGAAGCGGTCATTCAGGTCATGACTCTCCGGTCATTACCGCAGGCCTGCTATAGTACAGATAATAGTGGTCATTTTGGTATTGCAAGTACATGCTATACCCATTTTACTTCCCCAATCCGACGTTACCCGGATCTGATGGTACATCGCCTGATCAGGCAGGCTCTCCATGATGAGATGTCAAAGGCAGAACGCAAAAGGCAGACGGAATTCCTGCTTCGGGCTGTCGAGCATTGTTCTGAAACTGAACAGAATGCAACTGAAACAGAACGAGATGTGGATGATCTCAAAATGACGGAATATATGGTTCCTTTTGTAGGAGAACCTTTCGATGCCAGAATTACCGGCGTGACACGGTTCGGTATCTTTGTGGGTCTGGATAATGGAGTAGAAGGACTTGTTCATATAGATTCCATGGATGATGATGAATATATTTATCAGGAAGATACCATGACCATGAAAGGCCGCTTTTCCGGCACTACCTATGCCATGGGCATGCCGGTCCGGGTCACTCTGGTCAAGGCGGATAAGGAAAGAAGAGAAGTAGATTTCATTCTTGGTGAGATTCATTCTCCATTGAATCTGGAGAAAAAGACCCACTCTTCCTCCAAATCTCATTCGAAAAAGAAAAATAAAAAAGGAAAGACTAAGCAGAAGGGAAGGAAATAATCCCTGAGTCTAGGAGGCTTCATGGTTAAAGAAAAATCGGTGCCCCCGGTATCGGTAAACCGGCAGGCCCGCCATAATTATTTCATACACGATACTTACGAATGCGGAATCGCCCTGACAGGTACGGAAGTTAAATCCATCCGTGCAGGCAAAGTGAACCTTCGGGACAGTTTCGCCAGAATTGAAAAAGGAGAAGCATACCTCTGGAATGCCCATATTAGTCCTTACGAGCAGGGAAATATTTTCAATCATGATCCCCTGCGTACAAGGAAACTTCTTCTCCATAAGAAAGAAATCATAAAGATAGAGAGCCAGTTGAAAACGAAAGGCTATACGCTGGTTCCGCTTAAAATGTATTTCCATCATGGAAAAGTCAAACTTGAAATCGGCCTTGCCACCGGCAAGAAGCTCTATGATAAGCGGCAGGATATGGCAGAAAAAGCAGCAAAACGGGATTTGGACAGGCGAATCAAGGAACAGAGGCTGGATTAAAAGAAAGGGCGGGGGAACCGGCCTTTTTTTTAATTCTTTTGTCCTTTATACTCTTTCTAATTGCTGGTATAATAATAAAAATATATAAGTTATAACAAGGAGCTGGAAATGGATAAAGCAAAGAAACCTTTTCACAAGGATAATAGGAAACCGTTTCATAAAAATAGAAATTCAGGAACAGAATTCTTTAAAAAACGAAAATTGGAACCGGGTGTTGAATTTGTTGACAAGATACTCGGAGTAGGAATAGTTCGCAAGGTAACCGAAGAGGGAATTACCGTTGCCTTTGGGGATTTGGAAAAAGTAATTCCTCGCAAAAAGCAGGATTCGCATCATAAACGGGAAGCAGAAGCTTCCGGCAACAGGAAACCGATTGAGAAAAGAGTATTTACTTTTGATGTACAGCCCGAAGATGTATCTGTTAAAACCGACCAATCCATTAAAGCCGGCCGTCGGGAAGCTTCATTAGGTCTCGAAGTAGTTGACGAAATACTGGGCAAGGGGATAGTCAGCCGTATTACGGAAAGGGGAGTTTATGTAACATATGAGAAAACTGGCGAAAATGTTATGTATCCTCTGGGCTTGCCCTCTAAACTTTTGAAAAGCGCGTTCCCTGATAAAAAGAAAGTAAGAAAGGAGACTATTCCCAAAGGGAAAAGTCGTCTGTACAAGGTCCCTGAACAGGTTAAACCTGAGGAAAAAGCAAAGGTAATCCCTCATAAAGCTAAAGAAACCCATCGGGGAAATACCCATTATATTGATCTTGGCATTGGAACTATGGTGATTTCCCCGCTTTATGGAGAGGGAGTCATTACAGAAATTGCTGATGGTCATATGAAAGTAGCATTTAAGAACATCAGCAAAGATTATACATATCCTCTGGCCTTCGCAGATGGAGAAATTGAAGTTGTGGAAAAAGAGTGACTCCTTTTTCAAACTTACAAAAACAAATCAAAAACAGCTGCTATTTAGCAGCTGTTTTTGATTTGCCTTAAATCGGTCAGTGGTAGTATTATTTTTCCTCCAGTTTGATATAACTTTCATCTCTCTTGAAATTTCTGGTCATATCCATTTGGAATTTCGGCGGCTGGCCATCTGCGGTAATTTGAACCTCCCGGATGTTTGGGAATTCGGTTAATGTATCGACGACCGCTGCGATGAAAAGTGATTCAGCCGTTGCGCCTTTGATCAAATTCAGGCTTTTATTAAAGTTCGCGTAGGCCGTTTCATCTTTTATAGAGATACTTTTTAGTGTGAGATCTGTCGGGAACACCGGATATTTTGAATGACGATCAGCTCGGAGCATTTCTTCCAGCGCATTCCTGGCAGTTTTGTCAGCTGCTTTTACTTTCATCTCAACAGGCACGATTTTGAGACCATCTTCGGATGCCTTGTAGAATTTCATTGTTGAACTTTTTTCTGCAGGTATTTGAGCCTGTGCTGATATGGCAGAAGAAGAACCTGGAGCTTGAGGGGGAGTCTGCCTTGAACAGCCGGAAAAAGATAATGCCGTTAACAGGGACGCAGATACAATTCCTATGAGGAGAGATTTACTTTTCATAAGATTAACTCCTTATTTAAGAGCGGAAAAATAATTGACCAGCCCGTTGAAAAGGCTTTGGGCGATGCTCTTTGGAGCCCATTTTGAGGTCAGCATCTTTACTCTGTGATCATTGGTAATAAAACCCATTTCCATGAGAACCGATGGCATAGCGGTATGTTCGTTGACGTAAAAATAATTGGATTTTACGCCTCTGTCAGGAATGGCAAGTGAAGTCAAAGTAGCCTGATGCATCATCTGCGCCAAAAGAAGATCTTTGGAACTTTTAGCTGTGTAATAGGCAGTAGTGCCATCAACAGAACCATTAGCAAATGAATCAATATGAATGGATATGAAAACATCCGCATGAGCCTCGTTGGCTACATCACAACGTGCCTGCAGTTCTGGCGTGGCAGCCGCCCATGGGCCATATACATCCTTATCAGCGGAGCGGGTCATGACTACCTTTGCACCGGCAGACTTCAGCATATCACGAAGAGGAAGCGCTATGGAGAGGGTAATATCTTTTTCGTAAACATCCTTACCTTTCACATGGCCTATGGCACCGACATCAGTACCACCATGTCCGGGATCCAGACATATGATTTTACCCTTTAATGCGCTTTTAGCATCGCCTGACACGTTATACTTCTGTGATGAAGCAGAGGTGCCGGTAATGCCCGATGATTTCTTCGTCTGAGAAGGAGAAGCAGCGGGAGTTGTATTTTTTTTGTATGTCTGTTTTGCGCCGATTACCGGTATATCGATGACCAGGCGATGGGGTTTATTAAGTTTGGCATCAGGACGAAGGGCAAATACCCGGATATCATCAATTTTCTGCGCTTTTGACAGGGCTACGTCCAGATATGTATCACCATCTTTTTCCGATACAGTAGCAAAGTCAATTGCCCTGGGATCCATATCATACTGAGAAGCAATATGTCCCATTGAAGTTTTTTTCAATATGACTTCGAAATTTTTTCCTTCATTGTCGATAGCAGCTTCTGCATGGATGGCTTTTGAAAGGTCCATGGCGATACGGACGAATGGTGGATTTCCATCATTTCTGGAAGTCCAGCGGAAAGCAGTGATTTCTGCATTCTGTGCCATAGACGGGAATGTGCATGCTGCCAGTAAAAAGAAAACAAAAGTAAATAAAAGCTTTGATATATGTTTCATAACGTTCCTTTCCATTTATAAAATACGAATTTGTAAAAATCAGATGTCCGATAAGCAAGTGTACATAATATCGATTGCAAAAATATTTGATGTCAGCATATAATACTATATTATATCACTTTATGTTTTATACTTTAATGCTAGTAAATCAAATATTTGAACTTTTTCCGATATCCGATCCGATATCCGATATATTATTTTAATATGGGTTTTTATGGCGAAAGAAACAAAATAGTAGTAAAATAAAATATATTGTCAAAATGAGGTATTGTATCTTCGGATTAAAGGAGTTAGCTTGTTGAAAATATTAAACGGTTTTCGGAACACGGCGGTAATCATCGCCGCTGCATTTGCAATTACAGGTTCATTGGTGTTACTTCCCGGATGCGGCGGACAGCAGGAGAAGAAGGATGCGCCTGCTGCTGCACCAACATCTTCGTCTCAGCCACAGGCTGCTCTTAAACCGGGGGCAGCCGTGGTACATCGTGATAGTAGTGTTAAATATTCCGTTCCAGAAGGCGTATCAGTCCTTATGTATCATATGATTGGCAATGAAGCCGGTAATGCAGCAATTATGACCGAAGCCAATTTAAGGATTCAGATGAATTATCTCCGGGATCATGGTTACCATCCCATTACCATGCAGGAACTTTATGATTATGTAACCAAAGGGGCAGCTCTGCCGGAAAAACCAGTCTGCATTACATTTGATGACGGTTATCTCGACAGCTATACGATTGTTTATCCTATGATGAAGGAATATGGCTTTCCATGGACTCTTTTCGTCATCACGGATGATGTGGGGCAGCCATATAATCGTATGACCTGGCAGCAGCTTAAAGAAATGGCAGACAGTCATACCGTGACTATTTCCAACCATACCCTTTCCCATCCCAAACTTCATAACCTTGCCACAGCAAAAGAAAAAGAAAATGAAATCGTTGGAGCCAATCAGGCTTTGAAATATCATCTGGGGATCGATAATGCCTGGCTTGCTTATCCTTATGGGGATTATGATGATGAAATCATCAAGATCTGTAAAAAAGCGGGCATTAAAATGGCAGTGACTACCGATTCCGGACGTGTTCATGCCGGAAGTTACCCCTATGATCTGAAAAGAGTATATATCGGCAACGATATATCCATTGCTCGTTTTTCTGAACGACTGAACAAAGATAACTATACTCCTGTCTGATATTTCCTGCTTCCATCTCAGGAAGCGGATGCTTTTGCACTCTAATCTGTCGTCTTACATTAGGAGCAGGAATGAAACGTATTTTTCATAACTTTATTTTTCGCTTTGTCATTATGACGCTTATTTTCTTTATTGTCACTTCACCGGTTGTCGTCCTTTTCGGGCCCTTTGGCAATCTGAAGCGTGCTGTAGTTGGAGCTATTATGAGGTCCCGTCATCCTCAGTACATCACATGGCTGTACACGCAGGATGAACTGAATCAGATTCTTGGGGTAGTCAAGACAACTGATACACAGAAAGTCTTTTCTTTCAAGCCCAGGACTGATTCTACACTGAGACTGAAGAAAATCGAGACGTCTCGTTTTGTTGGATATCTTCTGGAAATACCGAATCCTACCCGTGTGAAGGTAGCGACAGCAGAGGATATTAATGAGAAAGGTGACACTACAAGCAATATAGCAAAAAAGAACAATGCGGTAGCAGCCATTAATGGCGGCGGTTTTTATGATCCGAATGGTACCGGCACAGGGCGTCTGCCATATGGTTTTATTCTTCACGAAGGTAAATACCTTCTGGGCCAGCAGGTAGATGATAAGGAAAAAGTCGATTTCGTTGGAATGACCAGAAGCGGCAATTTGATTGCAGGAAATTATAATAAGAAACAGCTTCGTGATCTGGGAGCCGTTGAGGGACTGACCTTTGGACCGCCTCTCATTATTAACGGTAAGAAAGTAATCAAGAGCGGGGACGGAGGCTGGGGGATTTCGCCACGTTCAGCCATTGGCCAGAAGAAAGATGGAACCATGCTTTTCCTTGTGATTGATGGACGGCAGCCCGGATACAGTATCGGTGCAACCCTGGTCGATTCCCAGAATATCCTTTATGAAAATGGTGCTTATATAGCGGCCAATCTGGATGGCGGATCCTCGACTACCCTGTACTACAATGGAAAAGTTGTCAATAAACCGGCCGATCTTCTTGGTGAACGTATGATACCGACCGCGTTTATTGTGAAATAAGGAGGACAGAGTGAATAAAAAATTCGTTGAATTTGCAGTCTGCTTTGTCCTTGGGCTTGGCGTACAGGCCGGGGCTTATCTTTACATGGATCAGGTGCTGTTTGCGCCTCTGTCCAGCGGCGATTATGATATGAGCGACGTGAAAGACAAGGTGGCAGAAGCAGCGGAGAAGGCAGGGAAAAAGATTTTTGCCGGAGTAACCACTAAAGGAAAAGCTTATTATTCCTATGACTACAAATACATGGCCGATGTCACTGCTGAATCAGTCACTATTTACAAGGCGGATTCTCTAAACAGCCCGCAGAAGATTGACCTGAAAAAACAGGGTGTTTCCTTTTTCGAATGGATGCCTGACCGTAATTTGGCTCTTATGGCCCTTTATCCGATTCACTGGAAAGGCGGCCGCTGGGATGTTACCCTGGCCAGGTATAATCCTGAAGGGACCACCCATGAATCGGATGCACCTATACGCGACCTTCCCAGAAACGCAAAAATCGTGGATGTTGCTTATTCCACGGCTACCAATGCAGTCTATATGAAGATGGAAGTGGGGAAGGGGCTGTATCGTATTTACAGGACCGATGCGAATTATGATACACGCCGCATTTATGTACAGACTTCACATATTGGAAAGATTGCCGTGTATTATGATAAAGATCGTCTGTTTTATGATGACAGCCAGAAGGGCATTATATATACTTTCAATGGAGATGACAGCTCCTGGCGTATTATTTCTCCTCCCGGCGCATTCCGTCTGGTAGGTCTTGGTGATGATAAAACAATTTATGCTGCAAAAATCAATTCTAAAGGAGAAGCCACTGCCTACTATACCGGTATGCTGGGAGTGGGGTTTAAAGAAGTTAAGGCTTTGGATACGCCGGTCGAATTTAATTCCATTACTACCCATATGATTAAAGAAGCTGCGCTGCATTCCAATAAATAAAATCCGTGAACATGAATCCGTCATGCTCACGGATTTTATTTTACTGCCTTCAGGCGAAAGATGGAATTTGATGCTGTCAGATACAGGACAAAATGGTATAATGATTTTAAATTAGTGATTGTTACAGGAAAGGAGGCAATTTAATGAATAAGGACGAAGAAATCTATACGGCTGATGACCGGCTGATTGTTGCTCTTGATGTGGACTCTTTTGATAAGATGAAAGCCCTTGTAGATGAACTGGGGGATCTGGTATCTTTTTACAAGGTGGGTATGGAACTTTACTATAGCGCCGGCAGTGAAACCATTCATTATCTGAAAGAACACGGGAAAAAGGTATTCCTCGATCTCAAACTTCACGATATTCCGAATACCGTGGGCCACAGTGTGGCATCGGTGACCCGGCTGGGAGTAAATCTGATTACTGTTCATGCCGGCGGCGGACGTGCCATGATGCAGGCAGCATCCCGTTATGCAAAAATTACAGCAGATGAGCTGGGGGTGGAAAGACCAAAAATTCTGGCTGTTACAGTTCTGACAAGCTTTGACGATCAGGGATGGCAGGAAGTTGGCGGGCATCTCCCTATTCAGGAACACGTACTTGAGCTTGCTGAACTTGCGAAGAATTCTGGAGTGGATGGTGTAGTCGCATCTCCCAGAGAGGCCGCATCTATCCGCAAGATGGCCGGAAATGATTTCCTTATCGTTACTCCCGGGATTCGGCCATCTTTTGCGCAGACTGATGACCAGAAACGTATTGCTACGCCTTCCCAGGCATTTAAGGATGGTTCCTCAATGCTTGTCATCGGCCGGCCTATTACACAGGCAATAGATCCTTGCGCGGCTGCCAGACTGATTTTAAAAGAAATAAAGGAGAATGCATGATGAACGAAAAAGAAGTAGAAGTGTTACTTAAAGAAACAAAGGCCATTCTGGAAGGACATTTCCTGTTAACCAGTGGTCTCCACAGCCCTCTTTATGTTGAAAAATTCAATGTTCTTCAGCATCCTGAATATACGGAAAAGCTGTGTGAAGAATTTGCCAACCATTTTAAAGATATGGGAATTGAGACTGTTATCGGGCCAGCTACGGGTGGGATTATTCTTTCACAGGTGACTGCCCGTCTCCTTGGCGTACGTTCAATCTTTACAGAAAGAGAAAACGGTAAAATGACCCTTCGCCGTGGTTTTAAAGTCGCTCCTGGTGAAAAAGTTCTTATTGTGGAAGATATTGTTACCACGGGTGGATCTATTAAAGAAGTGGTGGATGTGGTTAATAAAGCAAAAGGTGATATTGTGGGTATTGGTCTCCTGGTTGACCGCTCGGGCGGTTCAGCTGATTTTGGTGTTCCTCCGGAAAAAGTATATCCACTGCTGCACCTGACAGTTCCGACCTATAAGCCGGATGAATGTCCTCTCTGCAAGGCAGGTGTTCCGATTACCGAAAGAGGAAGCCATCATCTGAAAAAATAATTATTTTATATATTGAATCAATCGTAAATAAAAACTCCGGAAATTCCGGAGTTTTTATTATGCCTTTTATATTTGTAAAAATAAATTCATCAGATGAAATATATAGTTAATTTAAAGTATGAGAATTAATCTTTAATGGTATGAGGTCCTTCAGTCAACTCAACGAAAAGTTTGTGAACAGTTGTAATTTTATTGATTCTCCATGCATTGGCTCCACAGAAAACGAGCCCATGGTCTACATCTCCTTTAACAGCGCGGATAAGGGCCTGCGTAATACAGTAAGGCGTCGTGCCGGGGTCACAGGTTTTAAGACAGTGGAAACAATTGGTTACCGGCATGCGGCACTGGCGGATGGCACAGATAAAAGGATTCAGCAGCGCCCGACCAGGCATGTGGACCGGACTTTGCACGATGGTAATATCCGTTGGCTTTGATTTGACATACATGTTTTTAAATGCATCAGAAGCATCACATTCCTTCGTAGCAACAAAGCGGGTGGCCATCTGTACACCGGAAAGGCCAAGAGAAAGGTAATGGAGGATATCATTTCTGTCAAAGATTCCGCCTCCAAAGACGACGGGAATTTTTTTATGAAATTTTTCTTCAAACTCTTTTACTACATTTAGAATTTCCAGAATTTCTTTCTCGTAACCGTCATTGGCATGTTCTGCCACCTGCTCCCGCGTGTAACCCAGATGGCCACCCGCCTTTGGTCCTTCAATGACTACCAGGTCGGCCGTGCGGTTATGATGACGGGCCCAAAGCTTGAGAATAACTCTGGCTGCCTTCGATGATCCGATGATGGGGGCAATTTTTGTATCTGTCCCTTCTACACAAATCGGTAAATCTGCAGGAAGACCAGCTCCAGAAAAGATGATATCTGCACCGTTTTTAGCTGCTGTACGGGCATAGTCTTCATAATGTTGTCCCCTCCACATGATATTGACACCGATGATTCCTTTTGGGGCTTTTTCTCTCGCCAGTTTCAACTGGCTTTTCAGGGCACGAATATTGGCATTTACCGTATTGATGCGGAAATCGGGTTCGTTAAATCCGATCTGGGCAGCTGAAATGACACCTACACCTCCCTCCTTTGCTACCGCTCCAGCCAGACCGGACAGGCTTACGCCTATTCCCATGCCTCCCTGAATAATAGGAAAGTTGGCAGTTAATTCCCCAATATGCAATTTTGGTAATTCCATAGTAAGCTCCTGTTTGAAATAAAAACATATAAAATATAAAAAATGTTTAAAAATAGAAATTATATAAAAATCGATATTTACTGAATTATATAACAATAAAAAAATTAAGTCAATCTAAAAAGAAGAAAAATTCCAAAAAATAACATAACAATATAAGTATATTGTTTATAAAATAAACCCTAAAAAGGACTTTGAACAGATAGCAGCATGATTTCTCAAAAGTGAATTCTGCCGAATGGATTATTGCATTAGGATAAAAGTACGGGATTTATTTTGACTTTGACTATGCAGTACCCATCCTTTTGTGGTATAGTATTAACAGCAGGTGATAATTTTATGGAGAAATGTAAAATGGATAAAAATAAAAGAAGAGAAGCCATACAGACTTTGCTCCGCCACAATCCATGTCTGACAGATGGGGATCTGGCAGAACATTTTTCTGTTTCCATAGCTACCATACGGCTGGATCGCCAGGCACTGGGCATTCCACAAATGCGTGAAAGGGTTGAGCAGCTTGTTGCATCACAGCCTTCTGAAGTCCGGTCGGATGTAAGGATACTTGATCTGGATATCGGGGAAAAGGGTGTTGGGCTTTTTACCACGACTGATGAAATGGCGGATCAGGCAGGCATGGTCTCTGCGGAAAAGTTATATGGGGCAGCTGCAGGATTTGCCCAGTCCCTCGCTGGAGTGCCTTTTGCATCCACCCAGGTTGGAAATATAAAATATAAAATTCCTGTGCAGCCAGGCTCTGTACTTATTGTTAAAGGACGGATAGTCCTTGTGCGCGGAAATAAAAAACATATTTATGTCAGCTTTTTCCGGGGAGATATGGAGGTTTACCGGGCAAAGTTTATCATGGAAATTTCAGGTCAGATGGAGGCTTCCCATGGATAAAATAGCAATTGACGCAATGGGCGGTGATTTTGCACCATTGGAAATTGTGCTGGGCGCAATTCAAGCGGTGAGGGAATATAAGATTCCTGTCGTACTTGTTGGAGACCGGGAAAGGATTATCGAGATTCTTAAAGAAAATCATGAAGATAGTAATCCTCTTATTGAAATACAGCATGCGTCTCAGATTATTGAAATGGGCGAACATCCCGGTATGGCCTACAGGAAGAAAAAGGACGCTTCCATTTCTGTTGGAGCAAGGCTTGTTAAAGAGGGGAAATGCGGGGCAGTCGTGGCTCCGGGATCTACAGGGGCAGCCGTAACGGCTGGACTCCTTGGCATTGGCAGAATTCGCGGCATAGAACGTCCTGCTATTCTTACGCCCATTCCTAATGAAAAAGGTGGATATACTTACCTCATTGATTCTGGTGCCAGCGCTCAGCCTAAATTGGAAACCTATGTACAGAATGCTCTGCTTGGTTATGTTTATGCAAAAAAAGTGGCAGGGATTAATAATCCGAAAATAGGCCTGCTGAATATTGGTGCGGAAAGTGCCAAAGGAAGTCCTCTTGTGGCCGAAGCTTATCAGGCTCTCTCTGAACAGAAAATTATTCCCTTTGCGGGAAATGCGGAAGGCCGGGATGTGATGACTGGTGACTTTGATGTGGTAGTCACTGACGGGTTTACCGGTAATGTGGTCCTGAAGTTTGGCGAAGGCGCTGGCAAGCTTGTTTCTGCACTCTTGAAAAATGCCATTGAAAAAGGGGGCCTCAGGGCCAAACTGGGGGCACTGCTTCTGAAATCTGCATTGAAAAAATATATGGCTAAGCCTCTTGATTATGCTGAATACGGCGGTGCCCAGCTGATGGGAATCAAAGGTGTAGTGGTTATCTGCCATGGGGCGTCTAAAGCAAAGGCTATAAAAAACGCTATTTATATGGCAAGAAATGTATGCCGTGAGCATATTGATGAAGCTATTAAGGAAACTTTGGAACAGATGAAGATAGAGAATGCAGAGAGCGTGGGAAACGTATAATATAGAGAAGTGATTTTTACAGGAAAGGGATTCTTGGAATGATTGAAAAACGATATGCCGGCATTCTGGGAACCGGTCATTATGTTCCTGATAAAATACTGACTAATAACGATCTGGAAAGAATGGTGGATACCACTGATGAATGGATTCGTGCCAGAACCGGTATCGAAATGAGGCATCTGGCGGCCCAGTCTGAAAATACATCGGATTTATGTGTGAGGGCTGCACTGCCGGCGATAGAAGCGGCAGGTCTTGTACCGGATGATATTGATTTTGTACTGGTCGCGACAGCTTCCCCGGATTATGTGGTGCCTTCTACGGCCTGCCTGGTACAAAACAAGCTTGGCCTTACTCATGCGGGAGCCATGGATATTTCTGCCGGCTGTTCCGGCTTCATTTATGCCACAGCTTTAGCATCAAACCTGGTAAAATCCGGTATGTACAAGCACATACTGATTATCGGAGCTGAAATACTCTCCCGTCTGACCAACTGGCATGATCGTTCCACATGCGTACTTTTTGGTGATGGAGCTGGTGCTGCGGTAATAGGGGAAACGGAGGAAGGCTTTGGCCTTCTTTCCTCCGATCTGGGTTCCGATGGAAGTTTAGGTAAAATACTTGATATTCCTGCCAGCGGTGTGGCAGAGCCGGTAACACATCGGGCCATTGATTCTGGCCGTATTTATATCCATATGGAAGGTCCGGAAGTATTTAAGGCTGCCGTGAGGCATATGGGTGCTACAACACTTAAAGCTCTGGAGAAAGCGGGACTTCAAAAAGAGGATATAGACATGTTTATTGCTCATCAGGCCAACAACCGGATTATCCAGGCTATTTCTAAAAGACTGTGTGTACCAGCAGATAAGATGTGGGTCAATGTGAACCGTTTCGGTAATACGTCGGCTGCTTCCGTAGGAATCGCACTGGATGAAGCAGTCAGAGCCGGAAGGGTTGGACGAGGGGACATTGTTGTTCTTTCCGGATTTGGCGCCGGTCTCACATGGGGCTCTGATGTTTTAAGATGGATTTACTGAATTCTTTAATTTCGATGAGGCGATAATATGAAAAAAGCATTTCTTTTCCCTGGACAGGGTTCGCAAAAAGTGGGTATGGTCCACGATTTGTATGAAAAATATGATTCTGTAAAAAATCTGGTTCATGAAGCTGATGATACGCTGGGGTTTTCCATTTCAGAGATGATGTTTGAGGGACCGGATACGGAACTCATGAAAACTGAATTTACACAGCCAGCGATTCTGACGGCCAGCGTAGCTGTATGGCAGGTACTTAAAGAACAGGGAATTGAACCCGATATTGCTGCTGGCCATAGTCTTGGTGAATATTCAGCTCTGGTGGCTGCAGGGGCACTTTCTTTTGCTGATGCAGTGAACACGGTTCATCTCCGCGGCCGTTTCATGCAGGAGGCGGTACCGCTGGGAGAAGGCGGGATGGCTGCAGTCATCGGCCTTAAACCTGAAAAAATTGTTGAAATCTGCGGTGAGGTTTCGGAAGAGGCTGGGCCTGTACAGGCTGTAAATTTCAACTGCCCCGGACAGGTGGTTATTGCCGGTGCTACAAAAGCTGTAGAAACAGCCTGCAAAGTGCTGAAAGAAGCCGGTGCCCGTCGTGCCATCATGCTGAAGGTCAGTGCTCCTTTCCATTCTACCCTTATGGAACCTGCTGCTGCCAGGCTGAAGGAAGTCCTGGATCATGTTGAGATTCATGATACTACGATTCCTGTTATAGCTAATGTAAATGCCAGAGAAGAAATGAAGGCCGGTGAAATTAGAAGGAATCTGGTCGAACAGGCAGCTCATCCGGTTCATTGGGAAGAGTCGGTCAGAAATATGATTGAAGGAGGAGTTGATTATACGATTGAAGCAGGGCCGGGTACTGTGCTTTCCGGTTTTATGAGAAAGATCGATCGTTCAGTTCCTTGTCATCATGCAGAAGATACCGCAACAGTAGAGAATGTCATTAAGTCCTTAAAAGGAGAATAAAAATGGAAGAAAATCAGAAGACTGCCCTCGTAACCGGTGCCTCCCGGGGGATTGGTCGTGCTATTGCACTGAAGCTTGCCAGCGTGGGTTATACGGTTGCTGTTAATTATGCAGGAAGTCATGATGCGGCTGCTGCTGTAAAGAATGAAATTGAATCTTCCGGCGGAAAGGCGATCCTTCTTCAAGGAGATGTATCCAAACCTGAAGATGTAGACCGTATCTTCAAAAAGATTAAAGAAGAATTCGGGGCACTTGACGTGCTTGTTAATAATGCAGGTATCAACAGGGATTCTCTGCTCATTCGCATGAAGGAAGAAAACTGGGATGATGTGATTTCTACTGACCTGAAAAGTGATTTTTTGACTATTAAGGCGGCTGCCATGATGATGATGAGGAAGAAAAAAGGATCCATTATCAATATTTCTTCTGTAGTAGGTGTTACCGGCAATGCTGGTCAGGCCAATTATGCGGCAGCTAAAGCAGGAGTCATTGGACTTACCAAAGCTTGCGCAAAAGAATTGGCGCCCCGACATATTCGTGTAAATGCGGTAGCTCCCGGGTTTATTGAAACGGCAATGACTGATGGAATCCCTGAAAAGCTCCGGGATGCAATGATTGCCTCTATCCCTCTGGGACGTATGGGGCAGCCTGAAGACGTGGCTAAAGCTGTATGTTTCCTGGCATCGGAAGAGGCTTCCTACATAACCGGTCAGGTACTGGTTGTAGATGGCGGTATGGTGATGTAAATCTGTCCGGGAGTATAAAATTTAGCAATTCCTTTTTGAATATTAAATAAAAGAAATAAGAATTTCTTTAATTAACAGGAAAAAAGGTGACAAGCTCCCATAGTTGTAATATAATCATTAAGGTACGAATTTCAGCGAAAGGTGGTGAAATTTATAATGAGCACTTTTGACAGAGTAAAGAAGATCGTTGTTGATCAGCTGGGTGTAAACGAAGCTGATGTAACTATCGATTCCACTTTCATTGATGACCTGGGCGCTGATTCCCTCGACATCGTTGAACTGATCATGGCATTCGAAGAAGAATTTGACATCGAAATTCCGGATGACGCAGCAGAAAAGATCAAAACCGTAAAGAATGCTGTAGACTACATCGACAGCCAGATTCAGTAATTGAAGAATTGGTATTGAATGCATAGTGGTGCCGGGGAACATGTTTCCCCGGCGAACCAGTATGATTTGAGGAAAATGCCTCAAAAAAGCGGATTACCTGTCCGTCATCCGTTTTTTTGAGGTTTTGTCCTATTTGCTATCGTTTACAATATGTTTCTTAAGAGGTGCCCCTTTATGGAAAAGAGAAGAGTCGTTATTACAGGTGTTGGTGTTGTGACACCGATAGGTATTGGAAAGGATGAATTCTGGGATGCCCTGATGGCAGGAAAATCCGGCATTGGTCCGATTACGGAATTTGATTCATCCGATTTTCCTGTACGCATTGCCGGGGAGGTAAAAGATTTTGATGCTGTAAAATATGTAGGTGACAGGAAAGCTGTCCGCCACATGGATAGAAATGTGCAGTTTGCAGTAGCTGCAGCAACCATGGCTGTTGCTGATGCAAAACTGGATATGAAACTGGAAGATCCTGATCGTATTGGAACCATTATTGGTACTGGTATCGGCGGCATCACAACTATGGAAGATACTGTTCACCGCATCGATACCAGAGGGCCGGCTAAGGTGAATCCATTTGCGGTACCTATGATGATTGCCAACATGGCAGCCGGGCAGGTATCTATCAATTTTGGACTTATGGGACCGGTCCTTGCAGATGTTACGGCTTGCGCTTCCGGTAATAATGCTATCGGTCGTGCAACCAGAACTATTCAGTATGGTGATGCAGATGTTATGTTTGCCGGCGGTACGGAAGCTGCCGTAGCCAAAACTCCGATGGCCGGCTTTGCTGCCATGAAAGCACTTTCGTCCAGGGATTGTCCGCCGGAAGAAGCTTCCTGTCCTTTTGATGAAAGACGGGATGGCTTTGTCCTGGGTGAAGGGAGTGGCATGCTGATTCTTGAAGAACTGGAACATGCAAGGAAGAGAGGCGCCCATATTTATGCGGAAGTCATTGGTTATGGTTCTAATGGCGATGCCTATCATATAACTGCTCCGAGACCGGGTGGACTGCTCGCTGCCAAGTGCATGGATAAAGCAATCAAAGACGCCGGAATTTCTCCGGATGATATTGATTATATCAACGCCCATGGTACTTCTACCGGGTTGAACGACAAGAATGAAACCAAGGCAATTAAAGATGTTCTCGGCAAGCATGCCTATGAAGTAGTGATCAATTCAACCAAGTCCATGACCGGACATCTCCTTGGTGCAGCCGGCGCTATTGAAGCCGTGGTATGTGTGCTTTCCATCCAGCATAACCGGGTTCACCAAACTCTTAATCTGAAGACACCGGATCCGGAATGTGATCTTGATTATGTTCAGGAAGGTCCGAGAGATGTAAAAGTCGACGTGACCATGTCCAATGCTTTTGGCTTTGGCGGACACAATGCAGTTGTCATCATGAGGCGTTATGAAGAATGAGTCATGCTGAAGCAAGACGGAAGGAACGTCTGCTTGAGGTTCAGCGGTTTGTGGAGGAAAATGAACTGCCTGTCAAAAATCTTGAACTGCTGAACATTGCCCTGACTCATACTTCCTATGCCAATGAGCATAAGAATGAAGTTATCCATGATAATGAGAGACTGGAATTTCTCGGTGATGCAGTGCTTGACCTGGTAGTGGGGGAATATCTCTTTCTTCGTTTTCCTGCATGGCCGGAGGGGGAACTGACGAGGGCCAAGGCCAGTGCTGTATGTAAACCTGCCTGTGCCGAATGTGCAGCAAAATTTCAGGTAGGCCGGTATATGCTTCTTGGACGGGGTGAAGAAATGTCCGGCGGCAGGACGAGGGAGTCTATCCTGGGCGATGCTTTCGAAGCTGTTATCGGGGCTATTTACCTGGACAACAATTATGAGATTGCATCACGGTTTATCCTGGGGCACCTGAAGAAATATCTGGATCTCATCGATGAAGGAAACTATGATCACGATTACAAATCTGATCTTCAGGAGCTGGTCCAGAAACATGGTGATGTCAATATCCGTTATGAAGTCACCCATGACGAGGGCCCGGACCATGATAAAACCATCTGGATGCATATCTTCATTAATGGTAAGGATTTTGGCAGTGGCATAGGTAAAAATAAAAAGGAAGCTGCCCAGAGGGCAGCCAAAGAGGCTATCAAGCGGATCCAATCCGGTGAAAAAGTCTGAAACAGAGTGAAGAAGTGAGTTTTCATTTCTTCACTTTTTTTGATATGATTTGTATAATTCTTTATCCTGCATAATTGGGATTCTAAAATTACCAAAAATTCGTTCTTTAATAGATTCATTTTGGTGGATGAGTATGATATAATGAAATAGAAAAAATTCGATAATTTATTTAAAGTACCCGGCAAATCTATATTGCCGCCATGTGAAGATACAGGAGAAATAGTATGGATCGTTCCAGAATCAAGCGTCAATATACGGAACCTGCGATTCCATTCCAGCTGAAGGCATCTTTCAAACCGATGGGAGATCAGCCCAAAGCGGTAGATTCACTGGTGAAAGGGTTGAAGGAAGGAGAATGGGCTCAGGTCCTTCTTGGGGCAACGGGAACAGGCAAAACTTTTACCATGGCCAAAGTAATTGAAGAAGTACAGAGACCGACGCTTATTATCTCACCAAATAAGACACTGGCTGCACAGACAGCCAGCGAGTTTAAGGACTTCTTCCCCGATAACGCGGTCTATTATTTCGTCAGTTACTATGATTATTACCAGCCGGAATCCTATGTCCCGCAGACAGATACATACATTGAAAAAGATTCTTCCCGAAACGAGGAAATCGATCGACTGCGTCATTCTGCCACTATGGCCCTTTTTGAACGTAAAGATGTCATTATTGTAGCCTCCGTATCCTGCATATATGGTCTTGGGGATCCTGAAGATTACAGTACTATGGGCCTTTCTTTAAGACCGGGGGAAGAAATAGAACGGGATACCATTATTGAAAAACTGGTCAATATGCAGTATATGAGGAATGATATGAATTTCACCCGCGATACATTCCGGGTCAGGGGAGATACGATTGATGTATTCCCAGCTTCAGAAAATAATGTGGCCGTGCGAATTGAAATGTTTGGAGATGAAATTGATTCTCTCACTGAATTTGACGTGCTCACCGGGGAGATTGTGGCGGAAAGAAACCATATCGGTATTTTTCCGGCTTCCCATTACGTTACAAGTTCCGATAAGTTAAGGAAGGCCATAACCTCCATTGAAGGGGAACTGCAGCAGCAGCTTAAACTTTTACGGAGTCAGGATAAACTGCTGGAAGCACAGCGGCTTGAGCAGAGGACAAATTATGATATAGAAATGATGCAGGAAGTAGGCTACTGCTCAGGTATTGAAAATTATTCCCGACATATGTCGAACCGGAAACCCGGCGAGCCGCCCTATACGCTGCTTGATTATTTCCCCGATGATTTCATGATTATGATTGATGAATCTCATGTCACCGTGCCTCAGCTCCGAGCCATGTATAATGGCGACCAGTCCAGAAAAAGGACATTGGTGGATTATGGCTTCCGCCTGCCAAGTGCTCTGGATAATCGGCCGCTGACTTTTGATGAATTCACAGAACGAATCAATCAGATTATTTATGTTTCTGCTACTCCTGGCCCTTATGAAATGGGAGTGCAGACGAATTTAGCCGAACAGATTATCAGACCTACGGGACTTCTTGATCCAAGTATCGAAGTCCGCCCCATTGAAGGGCAGATGGATGATCTCCTGGGGGAGATTCACAAGCGGGAGGATTTGCACGAAAGAGTGCTCATTACCACGCTTACGAAAAAGATGGCGGAAGATTTGACAGATTTCCTGACAGAGGCGGGAGTGAAGGTCAGGTATCTTCATTCCGATGTGGCTACGATTGAAAGGGCTGAAATCATCAGGGATTTGAGAGCCGGTGTATTTGATGTTCTTGTCGGTATTAATCTGCTCCGCGAAGGTCTGGACATGCCGGAAGTTTCTCTGGTGGCTATTCTTGATGCTGATAAGGAAGGCTTTTTAAGATCTGAAACATCCATGATACAGGTTATCGGTCGGGCAGCCCGCAATGAGCATGGACATGTCATCATGTATGCGGATACGGTGACAAAGTCGATGCAGTATGCCATTGATGAAACCAACCGCCGCCGGGATATTCAGATGGCCTATAATAAAGAACACCATATCACACCACATACGGTACAGAAACGGGTTAAAGATCTTATCGATCTGACAAAGATTGAAGAAAAACCTGAAAGCTATCATAAATCCGAAGGAAAGAATGAACTTTCTGACGAGGAATTGTACCTGCAGATGCAGCAAACTGAAAAGGATATGAAACGGGCTGCCAAATCACTGGAATTTGAAGAAGCTGCCATGTGGCGCGACCAGCTGGCAAAACTCCGCCAGCTGTGGACAGAACGTTATGGCTCTCGGGCAGAAGCTGCCATGAAGCGGGTCAGTGCCGGTAGAAAACGAATTTATAAACCATCTAAGAAGAGGATATAAGAGAGAATCCTGTATTCAGGTGTATCTCTTTTTGGTGCATGAAAGGTATTTTATGGAAAAGGGAATTATTATACAGGGGGCCAGACAGAATAATCTGAAAAATATCAATCTAACCCTGCCAAGAAATAAACTGATCGTTTTCACCGGGCTTTCGGGATCCGGGAAATCGTCACTTGCTTTTGATACGATTTATGCGGAAGGGCAGAGAAAATATGTGGAGTCTCTGTCCGCTTATGCCAGACAGTTTTTAGGGCAGATGAATAAGCCTGATATAGATAAGATCTCCGGTCTGTCCCCTGCTATTTCTATCGATCAGAAATCCACCAGCCATAATCCCCGCTCCACGGTGGGAACGGTGACAGAGATTCATGATTATCTGCGCATGCTCTATGCCCATGCCAGCCGCGCTTTCTGCCCGAATTGCGGGAAGCCAATTGAGAGGCAGACTGTAGACCAGATTGTGGATGCCCTCATGGCTTTGGGGAATCGGACAAGGTTGATGATTTTGGGGCCTGTTGCGGTCCAGAAAAAGGGGACTCATAAGAAACTTTTGGAAGAACTCCGTAAAGAAGGGTATGTCCGAGTCCGTGTGGATGGACAGGTATATCCCCTGGCGGAAGATATTGAATTGGAGAAAAATAAAAAACATACAATAGAAGTGGTGGTTGACAGAGTCATTATCAAAGACGGCATTATTCGTCGTTTGACTGATTCCGTGGAGGCGGCTCTTAAGCTTGGCGATGGCCTTATGGTAGCGTCTATGATTGATGGACCTGATCACCTATTCAGTACTCATTTTGCCTGCCCGGATTGTGGTATTTCCCTGCCAAAACCGGAACCCAGGATTTTTTCATTCAATAATCCTTTCGGCGCCTGCCCTGCCTGTATGGGATTGGGCTCTTCTCTGGAGGCGGATTTTCACCGTATTCTCCCTAATCATGAAATTTCTTTCCGGCTCGGTGCCATTAAGCCCTTTCCATATAATAAGGAAAGCTGGCTTTACAAGCAGTTGGATGCTTTCCTGAAATCATATAATCTGACTATGGATGCCTGCTACAACGATCTGCCGGAGAAGGCAAAAGAGGAATTTGAGCATGGCGGACATGAACTGTTGTCTTTCCGCTATACAAATCAGGACGGAGAGACTAAGACCTATCAGAGAGTTTTTGAAGGCATCGTTCCTATGACAAAACGACGTTACGAAGAAGCCTGGACAGACAAGATGAAAGAAACCCTGGCTAACTATCTGATCGAAAAACCTTGCCCCGTCTGCCATGGCGCCAGACTTCGGCCGGAAAGCCTGGCATTCCGCGTGGGAAATAAAAATATTGCGGAATTGTCAGCAATGCCGGTTTCTGAACTTCTTCCATTTTTGGATCAGCTTGACTTGACGGAAAAAGAAAAAGTTATAGCAGATCAGATACTCCGGGAAGTTAAAAACAGGTTAACCTTTCTTTCCAATGTGGGCCTAGAGTACTTGACCCTTTCTCGCGGGGCCTCGACTCTTTCCGGCGGTGAGGCCCAGCGTATCCGTCTGGCTACGCAGATTGGTTCCGGACTCGTGGGGGTATTGTATATACTGGATGAGCCTTCCATCGGTCTTCACCAGCGGGATAATGATAAACTTTTGGCAACGCTTAAAGGTATGCGGGATTTGGGAAATACCCTTATAGTGGTAGAGCATGATGAAGATACCATCCGAACGGCAGACTGGGTGGTGGATATAGGACCGGGAGCTGGAGAAAAAGGCGGCTATGTAGTAGCTGAAGGTACACCCGAGGATATAAAGAAATCCGAAAATTCCATTACCAGCGCCTACCTCAGAGGCGACAAATACATTTCCCTTCCCCATGAAAGGCGGAAAGGGAATGGCCTTTTCCTGACAATTCATGGAGCTGCCGAACACAATCTGAAGCATATAGACGTTAAATTTCCATTGGGGGCTTTCACTGTAGTTACTGGAGAATCAGGTTCAGGAAAGAGTACTCTTGTCAACGAAATACTGTATCAGGGCCTTTCCAATATAAAAAATCATACCTCTTATGCGACAGGAAAATTTGATTTTATGGAAGGCGCAGAATATGTAGATAAAATCATCGATATTGACCAGCAGCCTATCGGAAGGACACCCCGTTCCAATCCGGCTACCTATACCGGTGTTTTTAATGATATCCGTGAGCTTTTCAGCCAGACTTCAGAAGCCAAAATGCGGGGATATAAACCCGGACGTTTCAGTTTCAATATCAAAGGCGGTCGATGTGAAGCCTGCCATGGAGACGGCATCATTAAAATCGAAATGCAGTTCCTGTCTGATGTCTATGTGCCCTGCGAGGTATGTCATGGGGCCCGGTATAACAGAGAAACTCTGGAAGTCCGTTATAAAGGGAAAAATATTTCTGATGTGCTCAATATGACCGTGGACGAGGCTATTCCCTTTTTTGAAAATCATCCCAAGATCCTTCGCAAACTGGAAACGCTGGAAGAAGTGGGACTGGGTTATATTCATCTTGGGCAGCCGGCGACTACGATGTCCGGCGGGGAGGCCCAGCGTGTAAAACTGGCGACTGAACTCATGCGTCGGGGAACGGGAGATACTCTTTATATTCTCGATGAACCTACTACCGGTCTTCATAGCGAAGATATCAGGAAACTTCTAATTGTTTTACAGAAACTGGTGGATCAAGGAAATACGGTCGTTGTAATCGAGCATAATCTGGATGTAGTCAAGGTAGCAGATTACATTATCGATCTGGGACCCGAAGGCGGAGATAAAGGCGGTGAAATTGTAGCAGCCGGTACGCCGGAAGAAATCTGCAGAGTCAAACGTTCTTATACCGGGCAATACCTGCTGCCGGTCATTGAACGAACCAGAGAAATCATGAGGAATCATAACGATGATTAACGTGAATGATAAAATCAGGGCCAAAGTAGAGGCACTTCCTGACTCACCGGGGGTTTACAGATGGAAGGATAAGGATGGCCGCATCATATATGTGGGAAAAGCTAAGAACCTGAAAAACCGGGTCCGTTCCTATGTTCGGGAAGATAAAAACCGTTCTCCCAAAGTGGCTGCCATGATCCGCCATGCGGAAGATCTGGACATTACCATGACTGCTACCGAAATGGAAGCACTGATTCTGGAATGCAACCTGATCAAGGAGATCCATCCAAGGTACAACATTTCCCTCAGGGATGATAAGTCCTATCCCTACGTCAAAATCACGACCCGTGATGAATGGCCCCGGATTTTTGTAACAAGAAATATACGCCATGATGACGGAGCTGAATATTTTGGCCCATTCACCGATGTGGGGAGTCTGCGGGCGACACTGAGCCTCCTCAGGAAGTATTATCCCATCCGCAATTGCCGTTCTATGAAAGTATCACGGCCCTGCCTGCAGTATCATCTGCATCTATGCTGCGGTCCCTGCTTTGAGCTCTGCTTAAAAGAAGATTATAAAAAATACGTGGATACAATCTGCGATCTGTTTGAAGGAAAAAGTACGGGACTGGTTCAGGAATTGAAGCAGAAAATGGCAAAAGCCTCGGAAAACATGGCTTATGAAGAAGCTGCGAAATATCGGGATCAGATTCGCGCTATCGAATCGGTACAGCAGAGACAGAATATTGTAGCCAATGAGGGGGACTTTGATGTGGTGGGGCTGGCCAGAGACGGCAGCCATGCGGGACTGGAAGTATTTTATATCCGTTATGGGCGTATGGTGGGAAAGGAAAATTTCAGTATACCGGAAAGTGCGGATGAAACAGATGAAGAAATCATGACAGCTTTTGTTCGTGATTTCTATGGTGGAAATCCGAATTCCATTCCCCGGGAAATTATCCTGCCCCTGACGGTTTCAGATCAGGAACTGGTTTCCTCCTGGCTTACTCATCTTAAAGGTACGGATGTGAAAATCCTGGTGCCCCAGAGGGGATTCAAGCGGCGTCTGAAGGACATGGCCATGGCCAATGCGGGAAAATATTTATCTGATAAGAAACTGCAGTGGGAATATCAGGATGCCCGTGAACAGGGGGCGGTACGTAAATTGAAGGAACTTCTGGGGCTGCCCAGGCTTCCTGAGCGGATGGAATGCTTTGATATTTCCCATAATCAGGGGGCAGAAACTACAGGCTCCATGGTTGTTTTTGAGCATGGACGTCCTGCGAAAAAAGAATACAGAAAGTTCAAACTTCAGACAACTCAGGGACATGCGGATGATTTTAAATCTATGGCTGAAGTTATGAGCCGTCGTTATGGGAAAGAAAAGGACTGGCCTGCTCCGGATCTCATTGTCCTTGATGGCGGGCTTGGGCAGCTCCATGCGGCTCTGCCGGTCATTCGTGAGGCCGGTTGTGATGCGCCTGTTATAGGCCTTGCAAAGCGGATTGAAGAAATCTATATGGAGGGCTCAGAAGAACCTGTTGTCCTGGATCATCATGAACCTGCCCTGCAGCTTCTTCAATTTATCCGTGATGAGGCTCACCGATTCGTTATTTCCTATCATCGGAAGTGGACGAACAAAAGAAATACGGAATCCATTCTGGATCATGTGGATGGCATTGGCCCCACAAGAAGAAATGCTCTCTGGCATGCCTTCCGGTCTATGGATGAAATGCGCAAGGCTTCTGTAGAAGAACTGGCACAAGTCCCCGGAATGAACAAGAAGACGGCTGAAAATCTATATCGTTTTCTTCATATGCGCAAGGACGAAAAGCAGATGGTTATCAATGGGCTGGAATCTGCTGCAGCACCTGCAGCAGAAATTAAACCATGACTGCTTTATCCGAATTAAAAGTATCATCTGGAAAGAAAGCATATTTTTCTTGACAAAAGGTCATTGTCCACGTATAATAATGAAGTTGATAATTTTAGCTCCGGCTAAAAGCACTGTGTATGAACAGTGATGCCATCACGGCATGAAGGCCGATAGGTAAGGAGGTGCTAAAAATGCCGGTTCCGAGGACAAAAAGTTCTAGATCTCGTCGTGACAAGAGACGTGCAAATTGGAAGCTGACCGTTCCGGGTCTCGTTGAATGCCCGCAGTGCCATGCACTGAAAAAACCTCATCATGTATGCCCAGTATGCGGTTACTATAAAGGTAAGCAGATTGTCAGCAAGACTGTTGAAGGTTAATTGAAGAAACGTTTCCCTTAGGGAGACGTTTTTTTATTGCAGAATTACAGATAAAGACAATTGATTCAATCAATTCATTTGACAGAAAGAATACCTGTATATCATAAACTTATAGATTGGAATCATGAAAAATAAAGATACCTGCCTTATCCGGTGGTACAAATGATTTAGATATGCTATAATTATCGCAAGTTCACAGTGCAAAAAAGTCAATGGCGATATCCGTAGAGCTTTCCGTAGGTTGGATATCGGGGCTCTTTTGTGCGTTTTAAAAGGAGGAACAGTAGAATGGTAGGAAGTAAATGGAAGAAAGTCCTGGCCGTTGGTTTATGCGGCCTTTTAGCTGCGGGTATTTTTGCAGGCTGTGGCGGCTCGAAAGCGCCTACAGGCGGAAACAAGTTGAAAATTGGCGTGGTACAGATTGTTCAGCATCCGGCATTGGACGATTCCAATAAAGGCTTTGTTGATGCTGTAAATAAGTCGGATATGAAGGATAAAGTAGATTTCGATCAGCAAAATGCCCAGGGGGATCAGTCCAATCTTCAGTCCATTGCGAACCGTTTCGTATCCGGTAATTATAACCTCATTTGCGCTATTTCCACACCGGCAGCACAGTCCATGGCCAATGCCACTGACAAGATTCCGATTATCTGCACGGCTATCGCGGATTTTGAGACTGCAAAGCTTATGAAGTCTGAAAAAGCGCCTGATGGTAATGTAACAGGCACCCAGGATCGTGGCCCGCTTGACAAGCAGGTGGCACTGATTAAGGAAATCCAGCCAAATGCCAAGAAAATCGGTATTATTTATAATTCCAGCGAAATCAATTCCGTCATCCAGGCAAAACGGTTGAGAGCTCAATGTGAGCCTCTTGGCATGGAAGTCATCGAATTGACCGTTAATTCTGTTAATGATGTACAACAGGTTGCTGAAGGGTTCCTGGGTGGGAAAGTCGATGCTATTTTCGTGCCAACGGATAATATCATCGCTTCTTCCATTCCGACGCTCATGTCCGTAGCAAACAAGGAAAAGATTCCTGTTTATGGTGCAGAAGTAGGCCATGTAAAGAATGGAGTCCTGGCATCAGAATCCATCAGCTTCTATGATATCGGTTACAGAGCCGGTGAAATGGCTGTTGAAGTTCTGAAGGGAAATAAAACGATTAAAGATTTCCCTGTAGAAGGAGCAGGTAAATCGAAGCTCTATATCAATAAAGGTGAAGTGGAAACTTTGGGGATCAAGATTCCGCAGTCCGTCCTTGACAGGGCTGAAATGATTTGAATATATTTGAAGTTATGGTTTAAGAGAAGAGTAACTTCCTTTCCATCCGGAAGTTACTCTTTCTATATCAGTTGATCTTGCTTTGCAATGAAGGAAGGAATCCCGTCGTGGTCTCTAAACTGAAACAGCTGTGGTGTTTAATGCTCGTTTTTGCGGTTTGTAATATTGCCATTGCTGTACTTGTATATCAGTCTGAAAATGCGGAACCGGCTTTCGAAGAAGTACTTCCGATAGCAGCGAAAGATGTTTACTCTATCGGTATTCTCCAGTCTGCCGATTTGGCTGAGCAGGACAAGATGACTGATGGGGTTCTTGCGGCCCTTTCTGTAGAAGGGTATCGAAAAGGCGAACATGCCAGAATCGATATCGTGAGAGCCGGAGGCAACGAAAAGAAGCTGGAAGCAGGCGTAAAGAAATTTGTCCGTGATAAAAAGGATCTCATCATCGCTATCGGTACCGATTCTGCCAAAGCTGCTGCCAAAGTAACCAGATCCATTCCGGTAGTGGGTGTAGGCGTCATGAATTTCAAAAAGGATGAAGCCTTTGAAAATGCAGGAAATATGACAGGCATTACCGATAATCCGCCTGTTTTGACACAGATCAGGACGGCAGCCAGATGTTTCCCGATTAAGAATCTTGGCATTCTGTACAATCCGTCTGATGATGTTGTGGTGCTCCAGCTCAATATTCTTCGCGCTGTAGCGGAACGGAAGGGAATTCATCTGTATGAAATTTCCTATGATCCATCAAAGCTGGCATCCCCACAGATTCATAAACTGGTAGGCCATGTAGATGCCGTGTATGTTCCGGAAGATCCGGACCTGCTTACCCACTTTGATGAAATCGTGAAAATGATGACAGAAGCTTATATCCCAATTATTGGTGAACAGTCTGAAATGGTGCGCCGCGGCGCTGTTCTTTCCGTATCTCCCGGTTATTACCGTATGGGTTTCAGCGGCGGGAAAATAGCAGCCCGTCTGCTTAAAGGAAACATCATTCCTGAAGAGATTCCTATCGTAAAACAAATAGATCCGGATATAGTGATCAATATGAAACAGGCAAATAAACTGAATATCGGGCTCCCCGGAGATTTATGGCAGAGGGCAAGAAAGCTCTATCTTTATGACGGACAGCCCGCAAGACCCTGATGATTTCAGTATTATTTTTGAAGAGAGGAATTTAAATGGTAGACTTGGCAATTTCTACGGTTGCGCAGGGGATTATGTGGTCCATACTGGCAATCGGTGTATTTCTTTCTTTCCGCGTACTTGATGTACCGGACATGACCTGTGAAGGTAGTTTCCCATTGGGCGGTGCTATTGCGGCAACTCTGATTGCCGGTGGTTATTCCCCCTGGATTGGTATCATTGCCGGTGCGGCAGGTGGTCTTATTGCAGGAGCGGTAACCGGTGTACTTTATACCAAGCTGAAGATACCGGCAATCCTGGCAGGGATTCTTTCCATGATCGCCCTGTATTCCATTAACCTTCATGTGATGGGAAAAGCCAATATTTCCCTGCTTCGAATCGATACGATTTTTACCGTGACGGCGCAGGCACTTCATGTAAGCCAGTCAATAGCGGCATTTATTGTTCCGACCGTTATTATGGCTGTCATTATCGCTTTTATTTACTGGTTTTTTGGTACGGAACTTGGCATGTGCGTTCGTGCTACCGGTTTTAATCCACAAATGGTTCGTGCCCAGGGTGTAAATACGGATACCATGATTATCATGGGACTTTTTATTTCCAATGCATTGATTGGTCTCTGCGGCGCGGTAGTAGCTCAGAATAACGGGTTTGCTGATGTAGGCATGGGGATCGGTACTATCGTAATCGGCCTTGCCTCCGTTATTATTGGCGAAGTAGTTCTTGGGGCCGACAGCTTTTCTGCATCCCTGGCTGCTGTTGTCGTTGGTTCTATTATTTACCGCCTTGTCATTGCTGTTGTTCTCTATCTCGGTATGCCGCCAAACGATCTGAAGTTATTTACCGCAATTCTTGTCATGCTCTGCCTGGCAGCACCAATGATCAAGGGGAAAGTCAATCTGGGGAAGGAAGGCTAAGGCTATGCTTAAAATCAATAACATCAGTAAAACCTTCTTCAAAGGCACGACGAATGAGAAAAAGGCTCTCAGCAATGTATCTCTTAATTTGGAAGAAGGCGATTTCTGTACGGTCATCGGAAGTAATGGCGCAGGTAAAAGTACACTTCTGAATTCCGTAGCCGGTGTATTTCCTTTGGATTCCGGAACTATTGAAATCAATGGCCATGATGTAACAAAGGTAAAAGAATTCCAGCGGGCCAAATATATTGGACGCGTTTTTCAGGATCCCCTGAAAGGGACAGCTGCCGGTATGCAGGTGGAAGAAAATTTGATTATAGCTTCCCGCAGAGGTCAGAGCCGCCGACTTCGCTGGGCTTTTTCTGCCGGAGACCATGAACGTTTCCATGATATGGTAGCAAGACTTGGACTCGGTCTGGAAGACCGTCTTGGGACAAGAATTGGACTTCTTTCCGGCGGCCAGAGACAGGCGCTAACCCTTCTTATGGCAACCCTTAAAAAGCCTGATATTCTCCTTTTGGATGAACCGACTGCGGCATTGGATCCAAAGACTGCATCTAAAGTGCTTGAAATTACGGATACCATCGTTCATGAGCAGCATCTGACCACCCTTATGATTACTCATAACATGAAGGATGCCCTGAAATATGGCAATCGCCTGATTATGATGAATAGCGGTACTATTATTGCTGACTATACGCCGGAAGAAAAGAAGCAGCTCACCATTGATGACCTCCTCAGGAAATTCGAAGAAAACTCCGGAGCCATGAGCGATCGTGTACTTCTCGGTTGATAGAAAAATCCTGTTTCCTGCCATATGCGGAGAACAGGATTTTTTGAATGTAACAAAATTTTCATTTCATCCTTGCCAAATAGCCGGGAGAACTGTATAATAACATTCGTGTGAACTGTATCTCAGTCCATCGCATCTCCGGCGAAGACCCTGATACAGCAATTTAATCTTTTACAGGAGGCTTATTATGTTAACACCGGAAGTAAAAAAAGAAGTTATTGATCAGTTTGCTGTTCATGAAGGCGACACCGGATCTCCGGAAGTTCAGATTGCAATCCTTTCCAAGAGAATTGCTCTCCTCACTGAACATCTGAAATCCCACAAGAAAGACCATCATTCCCGCCGCGGACTGCTGAAAATGGTTGGCCAGCGCAGAAATATGCTTGATTATCTCCGCCGCAAGGATATTGAACGTTACAGAGCACTGGGCGAAAAACTCGGTCTCCGTCTGAAATAAGTTCTTTAACGACAGCTATGGAAACAAATGATTTCCATAGCTGTTTTTATATCCCAAATAGCTCTTGTGATTCATGGTGGAAATAATATATAATATAAAAATACGTGAAAAAGGAATTTATTTATTACAGGAGGAATAGAAATGTTTAAAACATTTCAAATGGATCTTGTCGGTCGTCCGCTGATTATTGAAACCGGTAAAATGGCCAAACAGGCTAATGGTGCTGTACTTGTCAGGTATGGGGATACAGTAGTTCTTGTGGCGACTACTGCCAGCAAGGAACCGCGGGAAGGTTCTGACTTTTTCCCGCTTACCGTTGATTATGAAGAAAAGATGTATGCTGTGGGTAAAATGCCTGGCGGTTTCCTGCGTCGTGAAGGACGTCCTGGAAATTCTGCCATCCTGAATGCCCGTCTGATTGATCGTCCGATCCGTCCTCTTTTTGATAAAAGATGTCGTAACGATATTCATGTTGTAGCAACCGTTCTTTCTGTTGATTATGATAATGCTCCTGAACTTTGCGGTATGCTGGGGGCTTCTCTTTCTATTGCTATTTCTGATATTCCCTGGGACGGTCCGATTGCCGGCGTCCGCATCGGTCGTGTCAATGGTGAATTCGTAGTAAATCCGACTCAGGAACAGCTCGCTGAATCTTCCATGAATGTCACTGTTGCCGGTTCTGAAGAAGCTATTATGATGGTTGAAGGCGGAGCTAATGAAGCACCGGAGGAAGAAGTTCTCGATGCCATCATGTTTGGTCATGAAGCTATCAAGGAAATCTGCCGCTTTGAAAAGAAGATTATTGCGGAAGTGGGCAAGCCAAAGCGTACTCTTGTATTCCCGGAAATCCCGAAGGAAATCGAAACAGCTGTCAAAGAATATGCCACTGAAGATTTGAAAAAGGTGATTTTTGATGCGCAGAAACTCAGAAGAGATGGAAATATCGAAACAGTAAAGAAAGCAGCCATGGAGCACTTTGCCGAGATTTTCCCGGATCATGGTGCAGATGTGGCAGAATGCCTGGATCATCTGACAAAACAGATCGTAAGAGACAGTATCTCCAATGAAGGAATTCGTCCGGATGGAAGAAAACTTACCGAAATCCGTCCGATTACCTGCGAAGTAGGTATTCTTCCCCGCGTGCATGGCAGCGCTCTCTTTACCCGCGGTGAGACTCAGGCTCTTTCTGTAACTACCCTGGCTCCCATGTCTGAAACTCAGATTATTGATGACCTGACTCCTGAAACGGAAAAGAGATATATTCATCAGTACAATTTCCCATCTTACTGCGTAGGGGAAACAAAAGGTTCCCGTGGACCGGGTCGTCGAGAAATCGGTCATGGCGCTCTGGCTGAAAGAGCACTCCGCCCGGTTATTCCGACGGTGGAAGAATTCCCGTATGCTATCCGGGTAGTTTCTGAAATTCTTGAATCCAATGGTTCTTCTTCCCAGGCTTCTGTCTGCGGCAGCACGATGTCCCTCATGAATGCAGGTGTTCCGATTAAGGCTCCGGTAGCAGGTATTGCTATGGGGCTTATCGAAAATGGTGGGAAGTTCAGCATTCTTTCTGATATTCAGGGTATGGAAGATGCACTGGGCGATATGGACTTCAAGGTAGCCGGGACTGCCAAAGGTGTTACGGCCATTCAGATGGATATCAAAGTTCACGGCCTTTCCCGCGACATTCTTCTGGCTGCACTGAAACAGGCTCATGAAGGAAGACTTCACATTCTTGGCAAGATTGCGGAATGCATTGAAAAACCGGCAGAACATCTTTCTCCCTATGCTCCCAAAATTATCGCCATCACGATTCCTGTTGAAAAGATTCGTGAAGTTATTGGTGCCGGCGGAAAGACTATCAACAAGATTCAGACCGAAACCGGTGCGAAACTGGATGTGGAAGAAGACGGTCATGTTTATATTTCCTGCACTGATGAGGCTGCAGCACTCAAGGCAAAGAAAATCGTGGAAGGCCTTACCCATGAAGTACAGGCAGGGGAAACCTACCTTGGTAAAGTTACACGCCTTATGAAATTTGGCGCTTTTGTTGAAATTCTCCCTGGCAAGGAAGGCCTTGTTCATGTATCCCAGCTCGCTCTCCAGCGCGTGGAAAAGCCGGAAGACATCGTTCATGAAGGTGATGAAATCATGGTTAAGGTGACTGAAATCGATGATAAAGGCCGCATCAACCTTTCCCGCAAAGCTCTTCTTCTGGAAAAGAAAAACAAATGAGAACAAGAGGATTTGAAGTTGTAAGTTCCTGGGAAGGGAAAGGCATCCACATTCCAGTGAGAAAAACTGCAGGCAGTGCAGGTTATGATCTGGAAATTGCCGCTGATGCAGATGTTCTGCCGGGAAGAGTTACCCTTCTTCCGACAGGTCTTAAAGCCTATATGGCGGAAGGCGAATATCTGGCCGTTCATATCCGTTCCAGCATGGCTATCAAACATGGACTGGTTCTGATTAACAGTACTGGCATTATTGATGCCGATTATTACAATAATCCGGACAATGAAGGACATATTATGGTAGCCGTCTATAATACTGGTTCTTCTGTATTTCATATTTCCAAAGGCGAAAGGGTGGCGCAGGCGATCTTTACCTGTTATCTCAAAGCTGATGAAGATTGTGCGGAAGGTGTCCGCACCGGTGGTGTGGGCAGTACGGGCAGCTGAAGTTCTTTTATGGTAAAAAATAGCGGGGACAGAGTCTCCGCTGTTTTTAAAAGGGGCATATGTATGAGCATTGAAAAAGAAAAACTTCTTCAAAGAAATGAAATTTACGATGGCCAGATTATCCATGTTTTTAAGGATCAGGTAGAACTGGCCGGCCGGAAAACAGTACGGGAAGTCATTCTTCACTGCGGCGCTGCGGCCATCATTCCGGTAACGGATGATGGAGAGGTTCTTTTTGTCAAACAGTATCGTTATCCTGTAGAGGAAGCATTGTTGGAAATACCGGCTGGGAAAATGGATCCGGAAGAAACGCCTGATGAATGTGCTCTGAGGGAACTGGAAGAAGAAACTGGTTATACGGGCAGACTGGAGAAGCTTGGGTATGTGTATACTACTCCTGGCTTTTGCAATGAAACGATTCATCTATACCTGGCTACGGAGCTTGTTCATAAAAAGCAGCATCTTGATGAGGGAGAATTTTTGGATGTAATCCGTATTCCTTTAAAGAAAGTATGGGATATGGTGAGAAAAGGACAGATTTATGATGCAAAAACTCTTTCTGCCTTTGCCATGGCTCATGACAGGCTCGTTCTCTAAGAAAATATTTTTATCGTAATCAGTTAAAGAGCAGGAATCTCGAATGATTTGAGATTCCTGCTCTTTATTTCGTATAATTCAGACTGAAGAGGATTATCCTTCAAAAATAGTTTATTGAATTATGGCATACACCTTTTTCATATTAAAAGCCCGGGTTATACGGAGAAGGAACTATTGAAACCGGTCTGTTCTATGAAAATTAAGGACCATCTATACTGTGGTCAGGATAAGATCTAAAAATTCAAAATTGAACTAATGAAAGGTGACGCCTACATATTTTCAAATTTTTATAAAATCTTTTTATTGGTATTTGTTTATAGCCAGCTTTAAAATTTCAATGAAAATAGTATAATATAATAGATGTATTAATTAAAAATATAAGGCGTTTTCAATTTGTTATCCTGTTCATTTAATCCTTCGCATTTAATTACCAATTAGATAACTGAGAAAGATACGGATTCATGAAGAGGATTTGTTATAAGTAAGAAAAGAGGCATTTATGGATATTAAAATTGTATACATGACAAATCATGACAGGCGATATGCAGCTATCAGGAAGGCCTGTGACCTGCTCCAGGAGGATGGGCGCATTTCTGATCTCTGTATTCCCGTTTTTCTGGAAAAAACCAGCGACTGGAATTTTTCCTGGGAAAGGAAAATGAAGGGGTCCTCTCTTGTCATGGTGCATTTGATGAAGAATGCCCTGAAGTCTTCTTTCTGGCAGGATTGCAAGAGATATCTGGATCAGCATGGTATTCCATACTTTGTTGATGCAGTGGACGAGGGAACTGCGGAACACAGTGAATCCATAACTGATGAGATGATGAAATGTTTCCGTGAGTACTGCCTCTATGGCGGTATGGAAAATTTCAAAAATCTCTGGCTTTATGCCAATTCTCTCTTTGACCCATCCATAGAAAAACCTGAAAAACCGGAGCCCTTTGCCTGGTCCGGAATTTATGACAGGGGTGATGAGAATCTTTTCACTACGGACCGCGATGGATTCCTGGAAAGATATTGCACGGGAAATAAGCCGGTTATTGGTCTCCTGTTTTATCGTGAAGAATGGATCTGGGGTGACCTTGCATACCAGAATGCTTTCATCGATGAAGCTGAAAAACAGGGATACCATGTTATTCCTGCCTTTGCCAATGCCAGCCCGGATACCTCTGCCGGGATGCCTACCCTGATGGAGGTGCTGGACAATTATTTTATGAAAGATGGAAAACCTGTCATTGATGCTCTCGTAAGCACCATGAAGTTTTCGCTGACCGGTACAGGCAAAGCAAGTCTGGATAAATTTAAAGAACTCGGTGTTCCTCTCCTTGATGCTTATACGCTCCTGGTTTCGGAAAAGGAGTGGCGTGACAATAAGGAAGGTTTGAATTCCATTGAAACATCCATTGCGGCTGCCATGCCGGAACTGGATGGCTTTATTCACGGTGTCCCGATTGCAGGAAGAGTCCGCAAAGAAGACGGCACTGTGGAATTTGTACCGATTCTCGAACGAATCGGCCGCATGGTCAGCAAGGCAGGTAAATGGGCCTCTCTGCACCGATTGCAGAATAAGGATAAAAAGATTGCCATTATTTTCCATAACTATCCTGCAAAGAATTCCAATATCGGCAGCGCTTCCGGTCTTGATACTATGGAAAGTACAATCCGACTTATGAACCGGATGAAGGAGGAGGGCTATACGATTGATTTTATCCCCGAGAGCACGGATAAATTTATTGAGCTCATGACTTCCCATGCTACCAATGATATTTCCATGATGACCGAAGAGCAGGCAGAAGAGTGCCAGAAACTTTCGGCAAAAGAATATATTGATTTCTTCCATACTCTGGGGGGCGATGCTCAGAAACGGATGGAAGATGAATGGGGCAAGGCACCGGGCGAGGTTATGATTTCTGAGAAGGGAAATATTCTTGTTCCCGGGACCATGGATGGCAATCTTTTCCTGACGGTACAGCCGTCCCGTCAGTATGGCATGGATCCTTCCAAAGCCTATCATGATCCTTATATCGCACCAACTCATCAGTACCTGGCTTTCTATTACTGGCTTCGTAACGTATGGAAGGCAGATGCTGTCATCCATATGGGGACCCATGGCAATCTGGAATGGCTGCCGGGCAAGAGCGTAGGCCTTGATGAGGAAAGTTATCCTGATATCGCTCTTGGCGACCTTCCCAATATTTATCCGTACCATATGACAATTACCGGCGAGGGCATGATTGCAAAAAGACGTGCTGCCGGATGCCTGATTGGCTATATGCCTGCACCGGTTTCCGATGCCGGGGCCTATGATGAAATCAGTGAACTGGAAAAAACGATGGATGAGTATGCTCATCTCAAAGAAACGGGAAATGATGTTTCCGATATGGAAAAGCCCCTGCTCGAACTGGTTCAGAAGGCAAAACTTGAAAATGATGTGCCCCGGGGCGAAGATGAATCCTTCGATGATTATGTATCTGATTTGCACAACTATATAGAAGAATTAAAAGACAGTGAAGTGCATGTGGGCCTGCATATTCTTGGACAGCCACTGGAAGGGGATCTTCTGATTGATGGTATTCTGCAGCTTCTCCGCCTTTCCAATGAAAAGATTCCATCCATTTATGATCTCTGGGCCGAGAAGTACGACACTACTCTTGATACGATTCAGACCCATGCTTCAGAAATCGATGAAGCGCAGAACTGCACCTACAGTGAACTTATGTCTCGTATCCGTAAAGAAACGAGAAAGGTCATTGAGACTTTGAATAAAGCAGGATTCAATGACTCGGCAGCTGCCGAAGCCATGAACCTTCCTGAAACTGAGGGTACCGAATCCTGGAGAGTGAAGCTGAAACAACTTCTTGATTTCGTAATTACTGAAATTTATCCTCGTATTGCAAAGACTACTCAGGAACTTGATCATACACTGGATGCGCTGGACGGCCGCTATGTGGAACCGGGGCCATCCGGTTCCCCAAATGCAGGTGGTGTCAATCTGCTGCCATCGGGACGAAATTTCTATGGTGTAGACCCGAGAACGATGCCTTCTCCTGCCGGCTGGCAGCTGGGCGTCAAACTTGGGGACCGCATGATTGAAAAGTTCATTGCAGATCAGGGTAAATATCCGGAAAATATCGGTATGGTTCTATGGTCCGGGCCCAATATGCGCTCTTCCGGCCAGGATATCGCTGAATTCCTTTACATGCTGGGGGTGCGGCCGGTATGGCAGAAAGGCAGCCTCCGTATTAACGGTCTTGAAATTATTCCTCTGAAAGAATTGAAACGTCCGAGAATTGATGTGACCGGCAGAATCAGTGGCCTTTTCCGCGATACTCTGCCACAGTTGGCAGAACTCATGGATGATGCTGTTCTGCTCGCTGCATCTCAGGATGAATCGGATGAGGACAATTTTGTTAGAAAACACATTAAAGAAGACACCAAAATGATGACTGATGAAGGTGTCGATGCAGATGATGCCTGGCGCAATGCGGCATTCCGTATTTTCGGCGATGCTCCAGGAACCTATGGAGCGGGAGTCAATACAGTCCTTGATTCCAAAAACTGGCAGAATGAAAATGATCTGGCAAGCATCTATGTACGCTGGGGCGGCCATGTATTTGGCGGCGGAAACAGGGGTACTTTCAAACCGGAATTGTTCAAGAAACGTTTGGCTTCACTTGATCTCACTGTTAAGAATGAAGAAAACCATGAAAGTAATATTTTGAGTTCTGATGACTATAACGCTTTTCATGGCGGCATGATTGCTGCAGTCAAGAGCCTGGGCGGCAAGACGCCACAATCTTATGTAGGCGACAGCACCAATCGTTCCGCTGTGGGCGTAAAGACTGTGCAGGAGGAAATGAAGCGGGTATTCCGTACTGAATCCATGAACCCGAAATATATTGAAGGCCTTATGAAACATGGATATAAGGGTGCAACGGATCTGGCAAATCGTCTGTCTATCAGTTTCCAGTGGGATGCTACCAGTGGTGTCATGGATGACTGGATGTACGACCAATATGCAAAAAAATATGCACTGGATCCCAAGATGCAGCAGTGGATGAAAAAAGTCAATCCATGGGCACTTCAGAATATTGCAGAAATACTTCTCGAGGCTGATCAGAGAAAAATGTGGAATGCAAATGATGAGATGAAGGATGAACTCCAGCAGCTTTATCTTTCTGTAGAAGGTGAACTGGAAGATGATGGAGATGACGACGAATAATCTGCCGCCTATCCGGATGCTTGTGCTTACGCTGACCGGCCGCTGTAATTTCGCCTGTCGATATTGTTATGCATCGGAAGTAGATCAGGTGGATATGGATGATGATATCGCCTGCAGGGCAGTCCTGATGGCAGGCGAATCGGGAGAGCGTTTTCTCCTCCAGTTTTCCGGGGGTGAACCGCTATTACGTTTTCCATTAATCAGGAAACTTGTAAGCCTTGTGGAAACGCACCATTTCGATGCGCAGATGCAGGTGCAGACGAACGGTTCTCTTCTGACAAAAGATATCGGACGGTTTCTCTTTGATCACAATGTGGGGATTGGCATATCCTGTGATGGGAGACCATCTGTCATGGACAGGACAAGGATTATGAAAGATGGCAGTTCTTCTTCCAAGGCAGCTGCTTTCGGCTTTAGAAATCTGGCACAGCAGGGAATTGGGACCGGGGTGACCTGCGTCGTTACTGACGATATGGTCAAAGAACTTCCCGGAATTGCAGATATGGCTCATTTCTATGGTAATGTCCATCAGGTGGGGTTTGATATCCTTCGTGAACAGGGGAGAGGAAGTGCGCTTCATGAACCTTCACCGGAGGATATGACAAAAGCCCTGGAAGCTGTGTATAAAAGAATGCATATGCTTGAACAGGTGACCGGCAGGCATATCCATTTTACTCAGGAAGACCGGGTTTACCGGCTTGCCCATACCGGGAAATATGATTTTCCCCAGTGTTACGCTATGAATGGCGAGGCTGCCTTTATCGATGTACATGGTTATATTTACGCCTGCTCTTCCCTTATGGGAAGGGAAAAATACCTGCTTGGGACTGTCGATTCCGGTAGGGATCCTGAAAAAGTGAGGGAAGTAGGCGCATTTATAAAAACGGCAATGAAAGAGTGCCGCAGTTGTAAATATTTTCCCCTTTGTGGGGGCGGTTGTTTTTCCCGCTGGCTTGATAGGGATGGAAACGTTCGGCTTTCCGAGGCTGAGTGCGCCATGAAAAAATTCTTTATCAGGAAATATCTGGAAAAGCAGAAGGAGGATTTATGAAAAGACAGGGAACATTCCCATTTACTGCCATTATAGGGCAGGACACAATGAAAAAAGCGCTGGTTTTAAATGTGGTTAATCCGCGTCTGGGAGGCGTCCTCATTCAGGGCGAAAAAGGAACCGCAAAGTCCACTGCCGTTCGTGCACTGGCGGATCTTCTTCCACCAAGAAAATGCATAAAAGGCTGCCGTTTCCACTGTGATCCTGATGACAGGGCAAACTGGTGCGATGAGTGTCATGAAAAATACGACCATGAAGAACCGCCAGTTGAAATGCTTCCGATGAAAGTAGTAGAACTTCCTGTAAGTGCTACCGAAGACCGTGTAGTAGGTACACTTGATATCGAAGCAGCTATCCGTGAAGGGAAGAGATCTTTTGAAACGGGTATTCTGGCAGACGCAAACAGAAACATTCTTTATGTGGATGAAATCAACCTGCTTGACGACCATGTTGTCGATGTTCTCCTGGACTCTGCAGCCATGGGCATCAACACTGTAGAACGTGAGGGTATTTCTTATTCTCATCCGGCCCGTTTCTCTCTTGTAGGAACCATGAACCCTGAAGAAGGGGATATCCGTCCTCAACTCCTTGACCGTTTTGCACTTTCTGTAAAGGTAGTAGGTGAACAGGATCCTGAAAAACGGGCTGAAATCATCAAGAGAAGACTGGCTTATGAAGCAGATCCGGAACCATTCCTGGAACATTGGAAAGAAGAACAGGCGAAAGAAGTGCGCAGGATTGAAAGAGCCATGAAGCTCCTGCCACAGGTTACCGTATCCAATGATATCCTCCTTCTGGCTGCCAAGATTTCCATTACTCTTGGTGTCGATGGTCACCGTGCAGATATCACTTTGATTAAGACAGCAGAAACCATTGCTGCAGTTGCCGGTCATACGGAAGTAACAAAAGAAGATATCCGGGAAGCATCCAGACTTGCACTGCCGCATCGTATGAGACGTCGTCCATTTGAGGAACAGACCCTTGACTGGTCTGACGTGGACAAGGTCATTGACGATGAAGCGTAATGTATTTCCTTTTGCTGCTATCTGCGGCATGGAAAAAGCCAAAGAAGCCATATTGCTTGCCTTGATTAATCCTTATGCAGGCGGCCTTCTGCTATCGGGTGAGAAAGGGACAGGTAAGTCTACATTGGTCAGGAGTGCCCGAGAACTGATTCATACGCCCTGGGTGGAAATTCCGATCAGTATCACAGAAGACAGGCTCTTTGGTTCCATCGACACAGAAGAAGCAATCCGCAGCGGTCATAAAAAGCTCCTTCCCGGGCTTATCGACGAGGCGGATCAGGGAGTTATCAATATTGATGATGTGAATCTTTTGAGGGACGATCTTCTTTCAGCTGTTTTAAATATTCGTGAAGCCGGTGGTTATCGTCTGGAAAGAGATGGCCTTTCAGAGCAGAGAGATACTCAGTTTACGGTTCTCGCCGTAATGAATCCGGAAAGTGGTACTCTTTCTGCCTCTTCTCTCGACCGGTTTGGCCTTTTCGCATCTACTGATGAAGACCTGGATGATGATACCAGACTGGAAATTATCAGAAGGGTTCTTGAATTTGAAAGAGATGGAATCGCATATCAGAAAAAATGGGAATCTGAAACCGAGAAACTGCGCAAACAGCTTGCTGATGCCAGAGAGGCTTTGAAGAACGTAGAAGTGTCACCGGCCATGATTCAGCTTGCTGCAGTTTATACGCTGAAAGCCCATGTGGCAGGTCACAGAGCAGATATTTACCTGATTGAAGCTGCCAAATCAGAAGCTGCGCTTCAAGGCAGGAAATATGTGCTTCCTAAAGACCTCGAAAAGGCAGCTGAATTTGTTCTTCCTCACCGTATGAGAAAGGCTGAGGAATCTCAGCAGAGTCAGCCGCAGGAAACAGAGCAGCCCCAGAATCAGCCTCCGGAGGAAGAAAATAATTCCCGTGAAGAGCAGCAGAATCAGCCGGCACCGGAAAATGAATTCAGCCATCCGCCGGAAGCTCAGCCTCCACAGACCGATACGGAGGATGCTGAGGATGGTAATGATCAGCAGAATCTGGAAAACTCTCAACTTTCCAATCCACGGGGGCAGAGCCGTGAAAGAATCGATGATGCTGATCTTCGCGTACAGCTCCCGCCTATGTGGATTGAACCTTCCAAGGACAGGAAGCCAAAGAAAGGAAGCGGAAAACGCAGCCTGACCATGACAGATCTCATGCAGGGCCGTTATGTCAGGGCGGAAATGCCGAAAGCCAAGACTTCGGATATCGCCTTCGATGCTACCCTTCGTGCTGCGGCCCCCTACCAGAAGGCCAGACCTTCCAATGGCTGTGCCGTAGTGATTCGTAAAGAAGACCTCAGAAGCAAAGTCCGTGAGAAACGGACAGGAAATATTTTCCTCTTTGTTGTGGATGCCAGTGGTTCCATGGGAGCCAGGGAACGGATGAAAACGGTTAAAGGGGTTATTTTCAAAATTCTTCTTGACGCTTATCAGAAACGTGACCGTGTTGGAATGGTGGCTTTCAGAAAAAAGCAGGCGGAAGTCCTTCTTCCTGTTACCCGTTCCGTGGATTTTGCACAGAAAAAACTGGCGACAATGCCGACTGGCGGCAAGACACCTCTTGCAAAAGGACTTTTGAAAGCGGAAGATGTGCTTGATATGCTTTATCGGCAGGATGCTAATCAGGATCCCGTCATGATCCTGATTACCGATGGTCGTGCTACCAGTCCGCTAAACAAGGGAACCAATCCGGTTACCGATGCGCTGGAGGAAGCAAAACGGATTGGCCGCCGGAATATTCCTGTTGCAGTAATTGATACGGAATCTGGTTTTATCAAGCTGGGATTGGCGAAGAAACTGGCGAAAGCCATGGGTGCTTCTTATTTCCAGGTTGACAAGATTACGGAAGATCAGCTGCTTCATATCTGGAGAACTGCGGCAAATATGTAATTTCAGACGGATGGCAGCGGTCTTTAACTTTATTTTTACTGACAGGCATTTTGCATGGAATGGTATAATATTATTTATACATCACAGGCATTCCTGAAATCTGTCTATTTTGATACAGCAACCCCGGTGCATTTTTGTACCGGGAGTTTGCTGTCTTTTAATCCGGTTTACCTTGCGGCTATCTTATTGGAAATCCCGAAACTGATGCTTATTCTGTACTGAGGTACTTATGACTAAAAAAATAATTCTGCTTCTGGCAGCCATAATTTTATATTTCTGTCCAGTAACGGGAGCGGCGGAGGAATCTATACGACTCGATCTTCAGTACCCTTACAGCCTGACTCCTGACGAAAAAGCAGAAGTTTATCCCGGAAGTACCCAGCTTCTTTATATTTCCATAGAAAATTTTAATAATCCTGTGAAAATTCCTGCGCATACTATTATTGATCTGCCTGAAGGTCTTTCTGCACGAAGTGGAAACGGCTGGGCTTTGGAAAATAAAGGTCGTCGGATTATTCTGGACAGACTTTTGCCGGCGAATTATGGTCAGGATTTTGAAGCGGTTCCTGTAGAATCATCCTCTGACATTTCTGCCGGTACGATTGCAGCCCATCTGGAGGGAACGGATTTCGAGGCAGCTGCAGAAACCCGGTTTGATATCGGCAATCCGGTGAAAGGGATGTCATCTGCCCCGGCCGCCAGGGAATCCTGGTACATTCAGGGAACAGCACTTCCGGTGGATGAATCGGGTAATGTTGACTCCCGTAAGACTGACGGGACTATTGTAGTTCCGGATGTAACACTGGAAAATATGAAAACCAGGCTGACAGGCGGTTCCGCTGCCGACTGGACTGCCCTGATTTCCAAACCGGTATCATATATTCTTCTTGACATGAGGAATCCACAAAAAGACCAGGTCAGTGTTCATTTCTGTGCCGAACTTGTGGACCGGGGGACCGGTCAGGCACGCACAGGTCTTATTTCTGCTTCCGGCGAAGAAAACCAGTCATTTGCGGATACCGAAAGCAATGCTACGGAATCCCAGTTTTATCTGAACGGGAATAAAATGCAGACGGTGGTGATTCCCCTTTATGCAGATCCTTTTTCGATTAATGAAGGAGATTATGGGCTGAAAATCACATTGAGTGACGGTGATATGGATAAGGTTACGGAAATACCGCTGACCGTCATAAAAAGCAGGAATGTAGGAATTATTTCGCTGGGATTTGCTTTACTGTGCCTTCTGATTGTCATTCTTTCCTTCAAAAAAATTAGAATGGTCATTATCCGCATTGGAGCCCGCGGCGATATAGCAGTTGCTCTTTTTGCAGCCATGGCTTTTGGAAGTGTGGTTGTGCCAGTTACTTTAATAGGTGACTTCCTGCACGTGATTCTAGGGCCTTTTTCCGGTCTTGTGACGGGGCTTCTGAGCGGGATTCTTCAATACCTGCTTTTGATTTCCCTTCTGGTACTGTTTCGCAAACCGGGGGTGGCAGGATTGTTCTACATCATTCGCTGGCTCCTTTCTGCAATCCTTTTTGGTCGGGTAACGCCGGTAGGTATTCTTCTATGTGCCATATCTGTTGTTGTCATAGAGGGAGTTCTGCAAATTGCCGGATTTTATAGAAAGTCGGAAATTTCCTTTAGGTTTGGGCTGTTTATTTCTTTGATGATTGGCCTGTGTGATGCCGGCATTACTTTTATCAATATGCAGCAGCTTATGCTTTTTTACCGTATGTACTATGCGGACTGGTTCGTTGCTTTATACATGATCATCAACGGTCTTGTTTATAGTACGATTGGAAGCTTACTGGGATTTAAAATGGGAAACCGCTTGAAGCAGGTGATGGGATCATGATAGTTGATATTCAGGATTTTTCCTGCCGCTACGAAACCAGAAAGGATCCCACGCTGTCTCATATCAGCTTTTCTGCAGCTGAAGGAGAGATGGTACTGATTGCCGGTCTTTCAGGGTGCGGTAAATCCACCCTGATTAAAGCTGTTACCGGCCTCCTTGACGGGGTAGAGACTGAAGGACGCATTTATCTTAACGGTCAGGATGTGGGAAGTCTCAGCGCTGAAGATATCGGACTGACGGCGGGGACTGTCTACCAGACACCGGATGATCAGCTTTTTGCCATGACCATTGAGGATGAAGTTGGATTTGCTCTTGAAAACAGGGGAGAAAGCAAGGAAAAAATAAAATCTGAAGTCGGATATGCATTGGAAAAAGTTGGCCTTGGGGGAATGGAGAAAAAAAGCATCCATGCTCTATCAGGCGGCCAAAGGCAGCGCCTTGCTCTGGCGTCTATTCTTGTGACTCATCCGAAGCTGCTTATTCTGGATGAACCGGTCAGCCAGATGAATCCCAAGGGGGTTCAGGATTTTATCAGACTCCTTCTTGAACTGAACCGGAAAGATCATATGACTATCCTGATGGTGGAACACAGGGTAAATGAACTGGCCCGCTGGTTTCCAAGGCTTTGTGTCATGCATGAAGGGCGCTTCATCTATGATGGGCCTGTTGAAGAAGCCTGGAACAGGATTGAAGATACAGAATCTTATGGCCTTCGGGAACCACAGACAGTCAAGCTCTGTAGAAAACTTGGTCTAAAGCCTGCAACCTCTGATCCTGTAAAACTGAATGCAATGATTAAAGTGGCCCGATTGCCTCTGATTGCCCATGTGCAAGAAAATATTTTGAGGCCCTCTGCTCCTGTTATTTTAGAGGGAAGAAATATCCATTATACTTATCCCGGAAGTGACAGGGAAACCCTGCACGGTCTTGACCTGACAATTCATCAGGGAACAATCAATGTGCTCATGGGATTTAATGGTGCCGGTAAATCAACACTTCTTGATGTTCTGGCAGGACTTGAACATCCAACATCCGGGCAGATTCTTTTCCGCGGAAGACCGGCAGAGCAGGAGAGAAGTCACGTGGGGCTTATGAGGCAGGAGGCAGATCTGATGCTTCTGGCGGATACGGTAGAAGAAGAGCTGACATGGAATAACAGGAATCTTTCTGAAGATGAACTTGAAGGCCTTCTGGAACGGCTTCATGTCAGTCAGTACAGAAAAGATTTTCCTCTTGCACTTTCCAAGGGGCAGCGACTCCGTGTGGTATTAGGCGCAATGCTGGCTAGAAAAGATAATGAACTGCTTCTTCTGGACGAACCGACCACGGGACAGGATCAGAAAAGTCTCCACGAAATAAAGGAGATGCTTTTATATGCCTCATCGGTCGGAAGGACCATATTTATCTGTACCCACGATATCGAACTGGCTTCAGAACTGGCGGATGAAGTATTTGTCATGAAGGAAGGAAATTTCATTGCACAAGGGCGCCCGCATGACATTTTCTCAAACCGGGAATTGATGGAGAAAAGCGGCCTTGCGCTTCCTCCGATGATTGAAGTATCTGAAAAAATTGGTATAGAACCCTGTATTACCATTGAGGAGGTGATGAATCATGTCCTTCAGACAGACCTGGGAGGGCGGCAACGGTGATTCTTTTATTTCCACGCTGGATGGCAGGACAAAATTGTCGGTTCTTTTCCTCTATGCCATCCTGATGGTTGTTGTGGATAATGCGAGAACTTTGTTTATCCTGTTTACACTGACCCTGATATTTCACTTTCTTGGAAGGACGCCGGTTCATCGCTGGAAGGTTCTTTGTATCTTCCTGTTAATGGGCCTATGGGGTTCGATTTCCAGTCAGGCTCTGTTCTTTGCCCAAAATCCCAGGACACCTCTCTTTATGCTGATATCTCCGGATTTTCCGCTTCTAGGTGCATTGACCAAAGGACTCTACATTTATAAAGAGGGAATCATTTACGGAGCTATTCAGGGAATGCGTACTGTTTCCATGATTTCCCTGGGGCTCCTGGTCTGCTGGACAAGTGATCCCAGAAACCTTTTGAAAGCTCTCCGTGAATGGCATTTGTCGCCACAGGCATCTTTTATGCTTGTCACGGCTATCCGTTTTTTCCCAATTTTAGCAGCAGAAGCGGGGGAAGTCATGACGACTCTGCAGCTTCGGAGCGGTTCTTTACAGGGAAGGCACCAGATTTTGCGTCATGTACCCTATATGCTTAAACCACTGCTGGCAAGGTGCCTGAGAAGATCGCAGACACTTTCTCTTTCTGTAACAAGCAGGGGACTATTTCTGGCTAAAGAGCAGAAAGGGGAACTTTGGCGATGGAAGGAAAAATATGCCTGTCTTATTCTGCTTTTATTTACATTTTTTGCAGGTACTGGCAAGCTATTGTACGGTTTATCCCAAAAGGGCATTTATATAGGGGCATTTCGATTCATTTATGACTTGGCGAAGCTATATCTATGAAAACTTTGAAGACTTGGATTATATTCATCATGATGGGGGCGACCTGGGGGATTCTGTTCTGGCTTACCGGCAGTAAGACACCCTGGATGATATTCACAACGCAGGATAAAGATTCCGGAATTGTTGTCAGTCTGGGCGATATGGCAGGACGGAATTATGATCGTATGGGATTTGACGGTGGTCAGATTCTCTATGTTAAAACGGATGGAAGCTGGCTTGTGGGTACGGCAAATGGGGAGTTGCGCCATATTTCTAAAGATGGCAGTGAACTTTGGAACCACTCCGTTGGCAGTGGTCTCATACGTTCTATTGTTATGAGCCCTGATCAAAAAACCGTATATGCCGGTGAGAAGAGTCCGGATGGCTATCTTTATGCTATCAGTGTAAAATCAGGTGATGTACTCTGGAAATATAGAAGTTATGATGTAATCGGCGGTGAGCCTGATATTCGGGCAGATCCGCAGGTTATTCACATATCAATTGATCGGAATGGGAATATATATGCAGCGGCTTATCGATTTACCGTAAATCCAAATGGCCAGCGGTCTTATATCAGTCGTATTCTTTCATTTGATAAAAAAGGAAAGATTCGTTGGAAATTTCCTGAAAACAAGAATATGGATGCCTGGGTAAACTGGGGAGATATATCCGACCATGCAGGGCGATATGCATTTGGAACAGCTAATTATGATAAATCTAAAATTGAGAATTTGGAGTATAATAAAAATATATATGTTTTAGATTATAAGGATGGCAGCCTGATCCATGAGGAGGGAATACCTAAAGCTGAACGTTTTTTATCGGTTACTATGAGGAATGGACCATCTTATTCTCCTGATGGTAAATACCTTGTCACCATTGTCAGCGATGGCAGAGGTATGCTGTTCGATGCTGATGGGCATCTGCTTTGGACAAGAACTATGGCGAAAGCAAAAGAAGTGAATGGGACCTGGTTTTTTGCAGCTGGAAGAGATGCTTTGTTTTCAAATGAAGGAATCCTCTTTGGGACTATCAACACCTTTAGCCGGGATAACTGGCAGACGCCTGCTCCAGTCATTCATCCTTCCAGTAACAGTCTTTTCCTCTTTGATAGGGATGGAAATTATAAATTTAAATATACCGCGAAAGCGGAAATCGAGGAGATAGCTCCGGCTTCGGGTATAGCGGCACTGGCTATAGGCAGAAATGTACGAAACCATAATTACAAGGCGCATGGGGCAGAAATTATTAATCTTAAGGACGGATCAGAACTTAATTTTTATCATACTCAAGGGCCGCTTCAGAGTATTGCCATATCGGATGACGGACGATGGGTGGCTGGGATCGAAGTTCCGGCTGTAACGCCGGAAGGGAGCCTTCTTGGGGCATATCGTCTTCATTTATGGGATAGATTTGAAAGCAGTAAACTATGATTTGAATGGGAAGTGCTTTTGATGATTAAACGTTTTATGCGGTATTACAAACCATACATGACCATATTGATTGGTGTCATTATCGGTACTTTTGTAATGGCCGGTCTGGATCTGATTTTTCCTATTGTAGTCAGAAATTTGATTAACGAAGTGCTGCCGGTGAAAGATATGCACAGGCTTCTGATGGGTTCTGCCGCTCTTCTGGTGCTTTATATTATCAATTTCCTTGTCCAGTATTATGTTCAGTATTACGGACATGTCATGAGCGCGTCTATTGAACATGACATGCGGCGTGATCTTTTCCGGCACATTGAAAGTTTGTCATTCCATTATTTTGATAATGAAAAGACAGGACAGCTTTTATCTCGTATTACCAGTGATATTACGGAAATAAGTGAATTGTCATTCAGAGGTCCTAATGATGTGCTCCTGTGCGGGGTCATTATGGCTGGTACGCTGGTTGTGATGATTTTAATGAACTGGCAACTGGCTCTGTTGATTGGCGCTCTACTTGTTGCAAAAGCATTCCATACAGTTTCCATTAATAAAAAAATGAAAGGTGCTTTTCGAAAGAACAGGGCTGTGGCCGGTGAAGTGGCCGCAAGGGCTGAGGAAAGTCTGTCCGGTATCCGTCTTGTAAAAGCCTTTGCGGAAGAAGATTTTGAATTGGCCCGTTTTGAGGAGAAGAGCAGGGATTTAAGGAATACGAAATTCCATTCTTACAAACTGGTAGGTTATTTTTCCGGAAGCATTAATTTCTTTACGAATTTCATCAACGTAGTTGTTATTCTGGCGGGTGGCTGGATGATTACGAATGAGGAACTTATGCTTTCCGACTTCGTGGCATTCCTCCTTTATGTGAACATCTTTATGCGGCCTGTATTCCGCCTCACTATTCTGGCAGAAGTATATCAGCGCGGGATGGCCGGCTTCCATCGTTTTGAAGAAATCATGCATACGGAACCTTCCATTAAAGATCCGGTGAAACCTCTTTTGCTTGATACTGTGAAAGGGGACATCGGTTTCCATGACCTGTCTTTCGGTTATGATCCGGGAAATCTTATTCTCCACCATCTTGATTTTGATATTCCTGCCGGTAAAACGGTAGCCTTTGTCGGTGAGACCGGGGCGGGGAAGAGCACACTGGTAAGTCTCCTGCTTCGTTTCTATGAACCCAGTGAAGGGTCCATTACGCTGGACAGTCATGATTTGACACAGTTTAATCAGCAGGATCTTCGTCGGAAAATAGGAATTGTGCAGCAGGATGTATTCCTTTTTGGCGATACTATTGCTGAAAATATAGCTTATGGCAGGGAAGGAGCATCGGAAGAGGAAATCCGGCGTGCTGCAAAACTGGCAGCAGCGGATGATTTTATCGGTGCTCTGCCGCATGGTTATCAGACAAAGGTAGGAGAAAGAGGTGTCAAACTTTCCGGAGGGCAGAAACAGAGAATTGCCATAGCTCGTGTGTTCCTTAAGAATCCACCGGTTGTTATTTTTGATGAAGCGACTTCCGCTCTGGATACACAAACGGAGAAAGTCGTACAAAACACTTTGGACAAATTGGCCAAAGACAGAACTACCATTATCATAGCGCACAGGTTGTCTACGGTTAGAAATGCAGATTGCATTTACGTATTGGATCATGGTCATCTGATCGAAGCCGGTAACCACGATCAGTTGATGCTTAAGAAAGGGAAATATTTCGAGCTTTATGAAGCTCAGAAAAAGAAAAAGAATTCCAATGCCGGCGAAGCGGAAAATTGAAGGAAACTATAAAACAGGATTCTCTATCGAATCCTGTTTTTATTTATCAGCCCAAACACTAACATAAAAATGATATAATAACTATATATTTCTTAATTAATGAGAGGTGCAACATGAATTATCTGGAAAAATATCATGACTGGATGACCTGGGCTGATAATCATACAAAGAAAGAACTTTCTTCGCTTTCCGATGAGAAAGAAATTGAAGATCGTTTCTATAAGGACCTGGAGTTTGGCACTGCCGGGCTTCGGGGCATTATGGGGGCTGGTAGTAACCGTATGAACCGATACACTGTAGCAAAAGCCTCCAAAGGGTTTTCTGATTATTTGAAAGCTCTTTATCCGTCTGATCTGGATAGAGGCGTAGTTATTGCCTATGATTCTCGATTACATTCTGATGAATTTGCCAGGGAAGCTGCTGATGTATTGACTGCTTCCGGTATTCCGGTGAAACTTTTTAATGAACTTGAACCAATTCCGGTACTTTCCTTTTCCATCAGGCATTTTCATGCTCTTGGAGGTATCGTTATAACAGCCAGCCATAATCCTGCCGAATATAACGGTTATAAAGTTTATGGGGCGGATGGCGGCCAATTGGTCCCGGATAAGGCCGATATACTGACCAGGTATGTAGAACGAATTACAGATTTATCATCAATTGATGACCGGGGCAATGAAAAACTGCTAACCCTTCTTGGGCATCTGACAGTACAGTGCTTTATTGATACAATTTTTAAGGAATCTTACTATAAAGGAAATCCGTCGGATCTTTCTATCGTTTATACTCCTCTTCACGGAAGTGGGAACAAGCCGGTCCGCTATATTCTTGCGAAGGCTGGATTTGTTGATGTTCACATTGTCCCGGAACAAGAAAAACCGGATGGGACATTTCCGACGGTTGCGGCTCCAAATCCGGAAAATGAAGATGCACTGGCCATGGGTATAAAACTGGCCGGGAAGGTTAATGCCGATATCGTTATAGGAACTGATCCTGATAGTGATCGTATAGGGGCTGCCGTCAGGAGCGGAGATAAATATGTCCTGATTACTGGAAATCAGATGGGTGCCCTGCTTGTTTATTTTATACTTTCTACCAGAAAAGACCAACTTACACCCACTTCCACTCTGGTGAAAACTGTAGTTACAGGGGAGCTTGGTGCAGACATTGCCAGAAGTTTCAACGTTCAGGTGGTAGAAACTCTGACCGGATTTAAATATATCGGAGAAAAAATCAGTCAGTGGGCAGATGATATAAATCATGATTTTGTTATGGGATATGAAGAAAGTTACGGTTACCTCGTAGGTACCCATGCCCAGGATAAAGATGCAGTTGTATCCGCAATGCTGATTTGTGAAATGGCTGCTTATTTCAAGAAACAGGGCAAAACACTGGTTGATGTGCTTGGAGAACTCTACAAACAGTTTGGTTATTACTATGACAGGAGTGTTTCTTATACTCTGAAAGGAAAAACTGGACAAGAGAAAATTCAGTCTATTATGAAATCTCTGAGAAAGCTTAATGCAGAAAAGTTGATTCCTGATATAGCAGAAACTCTGGATTTTGAAAAAGGGATTGATAATCTTCCTAAAGAAAATGTAATGAAATACAAGCTGCATTCCGGTGGATGGATGGCGGTCCGGCCCAGTGGTACAGAGCCCAAAATCAAATTTTATTACTCTCTAAAGGGAAATAATGAAGAGGAAGCGGTGAAACTTTTCCATACTTATAAAACAGTTTGGGAAAAAGAATTTTCACTTTAATAGTCATGTTAATAGTCGTGTGGAAAAACCGCATATAATTGTGCGGTTTTTTCTGATGGATTTATGCAGGTTATACGGTAATTCATTGACTAAACTGTATATTTATGCTAATATTTTGAATAAATAGAAGGGTGTGAGATGAATTGGCAGATGAAAAAAAGATTATTTACGAAATTAAACATTTACAGAAATCTTTCGGAAAGGTAGAAGTCCTGAAGGATATAAGCATGCAGATAGAAAATGGTGAAGTATGCACCATTATTGGTCCTTCAGGTTCCGGGAAAAGTACATTGCTTCGCTGCCTGAATCTGCTTGAAAAGCCAACAGGTGGAGAGCTCTGGTTTGAAGGAAAGAAAGTCAATGAAAAGACGGATGTCAAAATGCTCCGAAGGGATGTAGGCATGGTTTTTCAGTCCTTCAATCTTTTCCCTATGTTTACGGCTCTTGAAAACGTTATGTATGCTCCAATCCACATAAAAAAACTTTCTCGTCCGCAGGCCAGGGAAGAAGCAATGGAATTGCTTAATCGTGTAGGGCTGGCAGACAGGGCTGATTATTATCCGGGGGAGCTTTCGGGGGGACAGCAGCAGCGTGTGGCTATAGCCCGTGCACTGGCCATGAAACCGAAAATGCTTCTTTTTGATGAGCCGACTTCGGCCCTTGATCCCGAACTGGTAGGAGATGTATTGACTGTTATGAAGGAAGTCGCTCTTGCAGGCATGACGATGGCCGTCGTTACTCATGAAATGCAGTTTGCTCACAGTGTATCCAACCATGTAGTTTTTATGGATAAAGGCTATATTGTGGAAGAAGGAAATCCTGGTGATATATTTACTCATCCAAAAGAAGAAAGGACGCAGTTGTTTCTGAAAAGACTGCTTCATGCTGATATTTAGGGAGATGATTCTTTTATGGACATGGTTATAGATACTGCGGTCAAATATAATGCTATATTTATGGCAGGAGTTAAGATTACGATTATTATTTCTGTACTTTCCTGCTTCTTCGGTCTTCTTTTAGGAATTGTCCTGGCATTTATGAAAATATCAGGTATTAAAATACTTCAGGCAATTGCTGCAGTTTATGTGGAAGTCATTAGAGGGACTCCGGTGCTTGTCCAGATTTCACTGGTATTCTTCGGTCTTCCATTTCTGGGAATCCATTTTCCCAGTTTTCAAATCATGGGTGTCGATTTTGAAAGGCTTTCTGCCGGTGTTCTTGCTCTGATTATCAATTCCGGTGCTTATGAATGCGAAATTGTACGTTCCGGTATCCAATCGATTCCTAAGGGACAGCTGGAGGGGGCCATGTCCCTGGGGTTTTCAAAATGGGAATCCATGGTTCGTATCATTATTCCCCAGGCAATCAGAAATATTTTACCGGTAATTGGTAATGAATTCGTTACTCTGATCAAGGAATCCTCTCAGGTTTCTGTCATCGGTATGGCCGACCTGATGTATACGGCCACCACTATTCAGGGTATCAGTTTCCAACCATTTCCTCCGCTCGTTATCGTAGCACTTTATTACTTCATTATGACTTTCTTCGTATCCATGTGTCTCCGCGTACTTGAAAGACATATGAAAGTGAAAAGCGTCAGATAAATAAAAACAGGCTGAATCGGGTTCAGCCTGTTTTTATTTATCTGGGTGTCACCGGTATTAAAGCCTTGTAGTATAATGGAAGGAAATGAGATTCCAGATGACAAAAGGAGTAAATATGTCTGAATATAATTTTGACAGGCTGGCCGGTGAAGCAGGAGTAGAAAACTGTTTCCATAACCGCGAAGACAAAACATTGACGCTGGAAGAGGCAGAAAAAATTATTCGGAATTTATCTGTCCGCTTTTCCATTACCGATAGTTACAAGGTAGAAGGGGGAGGTCAGTTTGATTATGTTTTCAAACTGGCGGAAAGAACCTGGGAAAGAACGGACTGGCGCAGGGGCGTTCCCGTGAAGACTGAAGGAAAATTGAACGAAGATGCGGTCAAGAAATTTATTGTCGATGCCGCTTTTGTCTACACTTTGAAACAGAAGCATTTTGTCACAAATACGAAATCACTGGAAATGAATACGGATCCCTATGAAAGGGAGAAATATGGTCCTATAAAAAGACTGACTCGCTGTGAGCTCCGAATGGGTGACCGTTTCTTCCGCTGGGTTCCGGAGTCTGACAGGGATTTACCATTTCCTGAGCTTTTTGATGCATTGCAGCTCCTTAGGAAATCCATCAGGAACTGATGAATTACGTGTTGGAGAAACTGAATCATAATTTTAGAGACCGGTTTTCATTTTAAGTGTTTAGTATGCAGATAAAACCCAATAATGGTTATCTCGAAGTTTTTGCGATTTCCTTGAGGATTACTTGACAAAATGATTTAATGGCGATATAGTTATTCTGTAAATGCAATGAGGAAGACATGACATTTCCGGTTGTCTTATCAGAGAGCCTGCGTTTGGTGCGAGCAGGAAGTTCATTGGTAATGTTACCACTTCAGAGCAGGAAGATAGAAATCTTTCCGGGCAGCTTACGTTAGCAGCTGATGAGTAAAGCGTATGCTTTAATTTGGGTGGAACCGCGGAATTGAACTTTCGTCCCTTAGTGGGACGGAAGTTTTTTTATTCGATTGATTTCTCCTTAGACTGGTCCCAGCAGTTGGAGAAAACAGTATTTAGAAAGGAAGATTCTTATGATTACAATCAAATTGAAAGATGGTAAGGAAAAGCAGTTTGAGAAAGCTGTACCCCTTTTTGAGGCTGCTAAGGAAATTTCCAACAGCCTTGGCAGAGATGCTCTGGTAGCTGAGGTAAACGGCAAGCTTACAGATTTGCGTGATCCAATTAGCGATGGCAGCTTCGTTGAATTCTTTACCAAAGAAGATAAGCAGGGACTTTTTACATTAAGACACACTGCTTCCCATGTTATGGCTCAGGCTATCCAGCACTTGTTCCCCAGAACAAAATTTGCTATCGGTCCGGCTATTGATGATGGATTCTATTATGACCTGGAATCTGACCATGTTTTCAGCCAGGATGATTTTGCTGCTATCGAGCAGGAAATGGCTAAAATTGCTAAAGCCAATATTCCTCTGACTAAGAAAGTAGTCAGCCGTGCAGAAGCTTTAAAATTCTTCCAGGAAAAGGGCCAGGACTATAAAGTCATGCTTATTAACGATCTTCCGGAAGACGCACAGATTTCCCTTTACGAACAGGGCGACTTTACCGATCTCTGCGCCGGTCCTCATATGAGATCGACTGGAAAAGTTAAAGTTTTCAAACTGATGTCTGTAGCAGGCGCTTATTGGCGTGGTGATTCAAACAACCAGATGCTCCAGCGTATCTATGCTACCGCTTTCTTCAAGAAAGAAGATCTCGAACATTTCCTCTTTGTCAGAAGCGAAGCTGAAAAGAGGGATCACAGAAAACTTGGCAAACAGCTGGATCTCTTCTCCTTCCATGAAGAAGGTCCGGGATTCCCGTTCTTCCATCCAAAGGGAATGATTCTTAGAAACCAGCTCATGGATTATGAAAGAGAACTGTTCAAGGAATTCGGTTATGTGGAAATCATGACACCGGTCATCCTTTCCAAGAAACTCTGGGTACAGTCCGGTCACTGGGATCATTACAAAGAAAATATGTATTTTACCAAGATCGATGATGAAGATTATGCTATTAAGCCGATGAACTGCCCCGGCGGAATCCTTTATTTCAAGACACAGCATCGTTCCTATCGTGATCTTCCGATGAGGGTCGGCGAATTTGGTCTCGTTCATCGCCATGAACTGAAGGGTGCCCTTCATGGACTTTTCCGTGTACGCTGCTTCACCCAGGATGATGCCCACATTTTTATGACTCAGGATCAGATGAAGGATGAAGTCATCAAATGTATGTCCATGTACCAGAAAATGTACGGCGTATTCGGCCTTGATTATCATGTAGAACTCTCCACACGTCCTGAAAATTCCATGGGCAGCGATGAATTATGGGAAATTTCCACCAACGCTCTCCGTGAAGCTATTGAAAAAACCGGCGTACCTTACCAGATTAATGAAGGTGATGGCGCATTCTATGGCCCGAAACTGGACTTCCATGTTCAGGATTCCCTTGGTCGTACATGGCAGTGTGGCACCATCCAGATGGATATGCAGCTGCCGGAACGGTTTGATGTCAACTATATCGGCGAGGATGGTGAAAAACATCGTGCTGTTATGCTTCACCGGGCAGGCTATGGTTCTCTGGAAAGGTTTATCGGCATCCTGATTGAACACTTTGGCGGTGCATTCCCGGTATGGATTTCCCCGGTACAGGTCAAAGTTATTCCAGTTACCGAAAAACATCTGGATTATGCAAAAGCAGTTGCGTCGGCTATGTCTGAATCCAATATCCGCGTTGAAGTGGAAGATGCAAATGAAACCCTGGGTTATAAGATCCGCAAGGCTCAGATGGAAAAGGTTCCTTATATGATTATTGTTGGTGATAAGGAAGTCAAGAGTCGGACCGTAGCTATCAGAAGCCGCAAAGATGGTGATATGGGTTCCATGCCGCTGCCGATGTTTGTGGCTAACCTTATTCGTGAAATCAAGAGCAGGGAATATTAATATGCAGAGGGAATTTCAGAGTGCCGATGTAGCCAGGGCTGCTGTTCGTATGGCACTGTCAGAAACCAGGGCGGATGAAAATGAGCTGCGCAGTCAGCTTGCAGCGCAGGGAATCCGTGCTGTGGCTGTAAACTTTGGGGGAAAGTTTACCGATATTCTGCCCAAAATCTTTGAATCAGCCATCGTGGCTGCCCAGAGACAGCATGTTATTTCTGATACCCATGTAGGAGATGGCTCAGTGCTGGGCGCTATGGAATCCGCAATTGAACAGATTAAGCTCATGGCCATTGGAATGAATGTGGGAGGCAAGATCGGTATCGCCCGTTGGAATGAACATCTCTGCGTAGCTATATTCGTTGGAGTAGGAGTTCTTCATTTCAATGAAGTAACTCTTGGGATGGCTCATAGAGTATTAAGAAATGACTTGACAAATTAATATCATTGATGTAATATATTTCTTGTGATTCATTGCAAGCAGAAGTCATCCGCTTCTCACCTTACAAGGCGAAAGCTACTAAGGTTTACGTATGGACTTGGAGCGGACGGCGTATGCTGTCCGCTTTTTACTTGCAATAGTTTCTTTTTCGGAGGTGAAAAGAATAGGTAAGGAACTCAGTATCAATGAACAGATTCGTGCCAGAGAAGTGCGTGTCGTCAGCGATACAAATGAACAACTGGGGATCATGACTCTTCACGAAGCGATTCGAATTGCGGAAGAAAAAGGACTTGATCTCGTCGAGGTGGCACCCAATGGTCGTCCGCCGGTATGCCGTATCATGAATTATGGCAAGTACAGATACGAACAGCAGAAACGTGATAAGGAAGCCAAGAAGAAACAGAAGGTATTTCAGATTAAGGAAGTCAAGCTTCGTCCGAATATTGAAGACCACGACTTCTTTGTCAAGCTGAAAAATGCCCAGCGTTTTCTGGGTGATGGCAACAAAGTGAAAGTGACCATCATGTTCCGGGGCAGAGAAATGACCCACCCTGAACTGGGACAGGAAGTTCTCGATCGTTTTGCAAAAGAGCTCGGTGACTCCATTGTTCGCGAAAAACCACCGAAATTAGAAGGACGCAATATGACCATGGTCATTGCGCCAAAAGCATAAAAAAGGAGAGATTGTCATGCCGAAAATGAAAACCCGTCGCGCTGCGGCAAAGCGTTTTACCGAAACAGGTTCTGGTCAGTTCAAAAGAAATAAAGCCTTCAAGAGCCATATTCTTGAAAAGAAGTCCCCAAAGAGAAAGAGAAACTTCAGAAAAGCAGCACTGGTTTCCAAATCTGATTACAAACGCGTAGCAAGACTGCTGCCAAACGGCTAATAAGGAGGATTTTTAAGAATGGCTAGAGTAAAAACAGGCGTTACCGCTCATGCAAGACATAAGAAGATTCTGAAACTCGCTAAGGGTTACAGGGGTGCTCGTCATACCCAGTTCAGAAAGGCAAATGAACTGGTTATGAAGGCTCTCTACTATGCAAGAAGAGATCGCAGATCCAAGAAGAGAGAATTCCGTAAGCTCTGGATTGTCCGCATCAATGCAGCTGCTCGTCAGAATGGACTGACCTACAGCAGACTGATTGCAGGTCTGGCTAAAGCAGGCATTGAAGTTAACCGCAAGATGCTTTCCGAACTCGCTATCAGCGATCCGGCAGGCTTCACCAAAATTTGCGAAGCTGCAAAGAATGCTTAATGAAATTAAGACCGGCTCCCATAGGGGGCCGGTCTTTTAGTGCCCGGAGCAGGAGCGAATGATTCGTTTCATGAAATATTAAAATCAGCTGCCCGGAAAATAAAATCTTCCAGGCAGCTGATTTTTGGCTTATCTTTAAAATTAAATGGTATGAGCAGAGCCTACTACGGCTTCAATTTTGTGCATGACCATCTGTTTGACGGCTTCTCTTGCCGGTTTCAAATAATTGCGGGGATCAAAATTGGAAGGATCTTTGTAAAGCGCTTCACGAATGGCGCTCGTCATAGCTAGACGTATATCTGTATCGATATTGATTTTGCATACGGCCATGGTTGCTGCTTTTCTCAGCATATCTTCAGGTACACCTTTCGAGCCTTCGATTTTCCCACCGAATTCATTGCACTTTTCAACAAATTCAGGAATAACGGTAGAGGCGCCATGGAGTACGATTGGATATCCGGGGAGCAGTTTGCCTACCTTTTCCAGTCTTTCATAATCAAGATAGGGGTCGCCTTTGTATTTATAAGCGCCATGACTTGTGCCAATGGCGATGGCCAGAGAATCACAACCGGTTTTTTCAACAAATTCTGCCGCTTCTTCCGGATCTGTGAAAATGGCGTCCTTTGCATCAACGCTAACCATATCTTCTACACCTGCAAGACGGCCAAGTTCTGCCTCTACAACTACACCCTTATCATGAGCATATTCTACAATCTGCCTGGTAACCTTTACGTTTTCTTCAAAAGGATGCTTTGAGCCGTCATACATAACGGAAGTAAATCCACCATCGATGCACGCTTTGCAGATTTCAAAAGATGAACCATGATCCAGATGCAGGCAGGTAGGGATTTCAGGATAATCCTGGATGGCAATTTTAACGAGGCCTACAATATATTCCTGACCGGCGTATTTTCTTGCTCCTTCGGATGCCTGAAGAATGACAGGGGATTCCTCAGCCTTGGCAGCTTCCATGATTCCCTGTATAATTTCCATATTATTGACGTTGAAAGCGCCAATGGCATAATGACCTTCATAGGCCTTCTTAAACATTTCAGTAGTTCCAACAAGCGGCATAGTCATACCTTCCTTTCATAGAAACTTATTTATTATATATGTATATTTTTTACAATACACATTTAATCATATTTATTATACTTGAACAAAATTCATATTTCCACCGTATTTTTTATGTGATAAGACAATAAGTCTACGTAATTAATTGTAAGCGGCTGAATGCAAATAGGTTCTATACTTTCTAAAATAGAAAATTTATTTTTTCAACTTTTATTTAAAGGCGGCTATTTTTATCAGTATATGGTAAAATGATAAGGTGTAATAATTAGGGAAATAGCTAATTATATTTTGATGACTGTAGCAGGAGGAAACTATGGCAAAAGATTATTCTTTCGATGTAGTATGCCGTACCAATCTTCAGGAGGCTGCAAATGCAGTGAATCAGGCATCCAGAGAAATAGGAACCCGGTACGATTTCAAGGGAAGCAAGAGTTCCGTTGTTCTTGAAGATGGAAAAATAACCCTGATAGGGGATGATGATTTCAAACTTCGTCTGGTCCGGGATATTTTGAATACGAAACTGGTAAAGCGTGGTATTTCCTTAAAAAACATAAAGGAGCTGAAAAAAGAGGCGGCTGCGGGGGGCACTGTGCGTCAGGTACTTGAACTGCAGAACGGTATTTCTTCTGAAATGGCCAAGGATATTGTTAAGCGCGTGAAAGCATCAAAAATCAAGGTTTCAGCAAAGATTAACGGGGATGAGGTTAGGGTTAGCGGGAAAGATAAAGATGATTTACAAGCTTGTATTGCGTTCCTGAAACAGCAGGATTTAAGTGTAGAGCTTCAGTTTGTTAATTACAGATAAAAGGATGTCCATGAAACCAGAAGAAATGATTGGAAAAGTTCTCCGGGAAGGACATACGACCGGGGCAACTGCAGCTGGTGCAATGAAGGCAGCCATTTTAGCAATAAGGGGGGAGTTCCCGCATCAGGTGACTGTACTTTCTCCTCAGCGGCAGGAACTTGTCATTCCAGTGGAATCTGCTGCCGCAGAAGGGAAAAAGGGGACTGCCACATGCCTGAAAGATGCTGGGGACGATCTGGATTGTACGAATGGTACGCCCATCATTGTTACGGTTGAACTTTCCGATAAACCGGGAATGGAATTAAAAGCGGGTAAAGGAGTCGGTATAGTTACACGCCCGGGGCTTCAGGTTCCTGTCGGGAAGCCGGCTATTAATCCTGGGCCCCAAATCATGCTTCGTTATGTTTATGAAGAGCTGATTGGCAGAGATAAGGGCCTTACCGTTACCGTCAGCATACCTAAAGGTGAAGAACTTGCAAAACAGACATTAAATCCTGCCATAGGAGTAAAGGGTGGTATTTCGGTTCTGGGTACTACCGGTATTGTAAAGCCAATGAGTGAAGATGCCTATAAACGTTCGCTGGCACCTCAGGTCCCGGTGGTCTGGGCATCAGGATATCGGACTGCAGTTCTTTGTCCCGGACGTATTGGGGAAAATGCGGCGAAAATCATGGGGATACCGGAGGGGGCCATTATCGAAACCAGTAACTTTATTGGATTCATGATGGAACAGTGTATTGCCCGCGGTTTTGATAGAATGCTCCTTGTTGGTCATATGGGAAAACTTGTCAAAGTGGCCTCCGGCAGTTTTCATACTTATAACAGGAACAGTGATGGCCGTATGGAAACTATGGCGGCTTATGCTGCCATGAATGGGGCATCTTCGTCAGTGGTCAAAGAAATCATGGACTGCAATACAACCGATGGTGCTGCTATCATTATTCATCGTGAGAATCTGGATATGATTTATTCCCAGATGGCTGAGCGGGCTCAGGTGCGTTCAGAACGATATATTTTTGGCAAATCTAAAGTTGGTATTATTTTTGCAGGCATGGATGGATCTATCCAGGCTATGAGCAGTCATGCAAAGGAGATTCTGGAAGAAAATAAATGGATCATAAAATAATTGTGGCCGGTATAGGGCCGGGAAGCAGGGATTTTATCCTTCCCAGGGCATTAAAGGCGATTGATCAGTCTCATTACCTTGTAGGCGGTCATCGAGCTCTATCGGACTTTGCACACGAAGGTCAGGAAACTTATCCTGTTACAGGGAAACTTTCTCTTCTTGCTAAATGGCTTGAAAAAGCGATTGCCAGTGACGATGTGGTTGTCATGGTCAGCGGGGATCCCGGCTTTTACAGCCTTCTTCCCTGGTTGAAGAAAAAATTCAATTCCTGTCCTGTAGAAGTTATTCCTGGAATATCTTCGGTACAGGCTGCGTTCTGCCTTATAGGTGAGCCCTGGCAGGGAGCTTTATGGCTTTCGTTTCATGGTCGTATTCCTGAAGAACAGGATACCGACTATCAAAAGGGCAAGAAACTGGCATTTCTTACGGATCATGAACATAATCCTGCATTTATTGCCGGTTATCTTATAAAACAGGGATGGCCCGAAAATACAAGGGCCGCAGCTTGTGAACATATTTCCTATGAGAATCAGCATGTTTCTGAATCCACTCTGGCAGAGATGACCGAGCTGGATGGCTTTGGTGAATCAGTAATGGTGGTGATAGGCTAAGATGTACAATTTCGGTATTAATGATGAGGAGTTTATTCGGGGAAAGGTACCGATGACAAAAGCCGAAATCCGGGCCATGGTCATGGTCAAGGCGAAAATCCGTCCGGAAGATACGGTTGCTGACATCGGTGCAGGTACAGGGTCTATTTCTATTGAGGCTGCACTGGCTGCCTTTAATGGAAATGTATATTCAATTGAGAGAAATCCCGATGGAATTCAGCTTATTCGTGAGAATGCAAATAAATTTGGTTGTGAAAATATTCATACCATTACCGGCACGGCACCGGAGGCCATGGATGAGCTCCCTCCATTGGATGTCATTATTATTGGTGGATCCAGCGGGAATATGCATGAAATTCTGGATCGATGCGAAGCGCTTCTGAAAAAGGGAGGACGCATTATTCTTACTGCCGTTACAGCTGAGACGACAGGTGAAATCGTCAGGGAATTTGATGGCCGGGCTTTCCGGCTTGAGGGTTTTCAGATGCAGATTAACAGGCTTAAAAAGCTGGGGCATTATCATTTGTATAACCCACTAAGTCCTGTTTTTATATTTACAGCAGAAAAAGTTGAGGAGGAATTGTGATGGGAAAGCTTTACTTTATAGGTGCAGGTCCAGGGGATCCGGAATTGATCACTCTCAAAGGAAAAAGACTGATCAGTGAGGCGGATGTAGTCATTTATGCTGGGTCTCTGGTGAATCCTGATATCCTGAAATTTGCCAGGGAAAATGCTGAAATTTATAACAGTGCCACTATGAATCTGGATGAAGTGCTGGCTGTTGAGATTGAAGCATTAAAGGCAGGAAAAGTGGTTGCCCGCGTACATACGGGAGATCCTGCTATTTATGGAGCTATCCAGGAACAGATGGATGGACTTCGCGCAGCCGGGATTTCTGAAACCGATTTTGAGGTTGTGCCAGGGGTCAGCTCTTTCCTTGCTACGGCAGCAGCTCTCAAACAGGAATATACACTACCCGGTATTTCTCAGACCGTCATTATTACAAGAATGGAAGGACGGACACCGGTTCCGGTGAAGGAAAAGCTGTCTCTCCTGGCATCTCACCAGGCCACTATGTGTATTTTCCTTTCTGTACATGCTATTGAAAAAGTAATGGATACGCTGAAAGAGGGAGGATACCCCGGAGATACTCCGGTAGCTATTGTTGCCCGCGCTACTTGGCCGGACCAGAGGATTTTCCGCGGTACTATTGATACGATTGCCGATATTCTCCATAAGGCAAGCGTGGTGCGCCAGGCTATGATTGTTGTTGGAAAAGTGCTTGATACTGAATATGACCTGTCAAAGCTTTACGACAGCAAGTTTACAACCATGTTCCGTAAAGGGACTGATGAATAATGAAATGTGCTATAATTTCAGTTTCCAGAACGGGAGCACTTCTTGGCAGCCGCGTAAAATCCGGTATTACAGGGGATATAACCCTGTATGAGAGAATCGGCGCAGAAAGTGGAAATCCCGCGGAATATTTCCGGCGTACTCTGAAATTGACAGCTGAGATATTTTCAGATTATGATGGGCTGCTTTTTATTATGGCATCAGGCATTGCGGTACGGGCTGTTGCTCCTTTGATAGTAAGTAAAGCCCGTGATCCGGCTGTTCTTGTCATGGATGAATGCGGAAAACATTGTATTTCACTATTGTCCGGTCATCTGGGTGGAGCAAATGCCTGGGCGAGGGAAGTTGCCTCTGCAATTGGGGCGGATCCGGTTATAACAACTGCAACAGATGTACATGAATTCCGGGCTCCTGATGATATTGCCCGGGAGCTCATGATGAGGGTTTACCCGCTTCCTGCCTTGAAACCGATTAACAGCCTGATTGCAGAGGGCAGAAATGTTATCTGGTTTCTTGATGAGAAGGTTAATGGTGCCAATTCTATTTCATTTCGATTAAAAGAAAAAGGAATAGAGGCCATTCCACTTGAAAAAATAAGTGATATGGAATTTGATGGCTGTATTATTATATCTGATTATACTTATCAGCAGAGTAAACCCTGTGTTTTTCTAAGGCCTAAAAACCTGTTTATTGGAATTGGCTGCAAAAGGGGGACGCCCGAAAACCTGATTCGGGATGCTTACGAGCAGGCTCTGATGCGGTGTGGTATTTATGAATACCAGGTGGCATCTCTTGCAAGTGTTGATTTAAAAGCTGATGAAAAAGGTCTTCTTGATTTTGCATTTCATAAGAATCTTCCTATACACTTTTATAAGGCAGAGGAACTTAAAAGGATAACGGAAGATTATCATCTTGATATTTCACAATTTGTAGAAAAAACGATAGGAGTAGGTAACGTATGTCAATCTGCAGCGCTAATGGAATCGAAGAAAGGGAAAACGGTTCTGCCGAAGACAAAATTTGCCAGTGCAACGGTTGCGATAGCAAAGGGATTATCCGGGTCATTGGAATTGGACCGGGACATAAGGAGGAAATGACCTTCAAGGCTGTGGAAGCCATGAAGGATTCTGATATTATTGTCGGATACAATACTTATATCGCACTGGTTCGCGATATGATTCAGGGAAAAGAAGTTGTAGGTAATGGTATGCGGCAGGAAGTGGACCGTTGTCAGAAAGCAGTGGATCTTGCTGTAGAAGGGCATAAGGTTGCTGTTATTTCCTCGGGAGATCCCGGCGTATACGGGATGGCTGGTCTGGTACTTGAACTTCTTCAGAAGGTGCCGGCTGAAAAGAGACCGGAATGTGAAATCATTCCCGGGCTGACGGCTGCGAATACTTCTGCTGCTGCTCTTGGTGCTGCTCTCATGCATGATTATGCGGTTATCAGTCTTTCTGATCTAATGACTCCGTGGGATCTGATTAAGAAAAGAGCCCGCCTGGCAGCAGAGGGGGATTTCGTTATCGCCATCTATAATCCAAAGAGCCGTGGCCGTGCGACATATCTTGATCAGATCAGGGATATTGTTCTTCAGTTCCGAAAGCCTGAAACTCCTGTAGGTATTGTCAGGAAGGCTGGTCGTCCTGGAATGAACTGGACAATAACTAACCTCGAGAAACTTCCTGAAGCGCAGGTGGATATGCAGTCTACTGTTATTATAGGGAACAGCAACACATATGTGGCTGACGGAAAAATGATTACGCCAAGGGGGTACCGGGTTTGATCTGGATTATTTCAGGCACTCAGGATGGTAGAGAAATAGGGGCGGAACTGGCAGATCGGGAAATGAGCAAACCTAAAGCTGAGCGAAGGGAAATACTTATGACCGTTGTCAGCCAGTATGGCAAAGTCCTTGCTCAGCATGAGGGGCTGGATATAGAAGTGGGCCGCTTTAAAAAAGAAGATATGATCCGGGTCATCCGCGAAAAAGGAATTTCCCTGATTCTTGATGCCAGTCATCCTTATGCGGCAATTGTTTCAGAAACTGCCTCTGCGGCATGTAATGAAACAGGTATAGATTATGTCCGCTACGAAAGGGCAGAATATCCGCTGCCTGATTATGATAAACTTTATCATGCGAAAGATGAATTTGAAGCGGCAGATCTGGCAGGTAAACTAGGTGAAAGCATCCTCTTGACTACCGGTTCGAAAACACTTTCTACCTTTGTTCATGCCGAATCACTTCAGGGAAAAAAGATTTGGGCAAGAGTTCTTCCTTTATCCAATGTGATTAAGATGTGCGAAGACCTTGGAATGAAAGCAAAAAATATTCTGGCTTTGCAGGGACCATTTTCTTATGAAATGAATCTTGCAATGATTCATGATTATCACGCCGATGTCATGGTAACCAAAAATGGGGGCCTTGTTGGTGGCAGCGATACAAAACTTAAGGCTGCCATGGATGCTGGAATTTCAGTGATTGTTATTGACAAACCAAAAGCAAAAATTGTTGGAGTTCCGATTTTTGATACGGTCGAAGCTGTTTTAAACTATATGGAGGAACATTATGGATTTTATAAAGAACCCAAGAGCAATTGAAGAAAAGAGCATGGATCTCATTGATCCATTTATCAGCGATATCGACTTGACCCCGGAAGAAGTGACCGTTTATTCCAGAATGATTCATGCATCCGGGGATGTGGATTATGGACATCTGATTCAGACCAGCAAAGGGGCAGTAGAAGCTGGCATTAAAGCTTTGGCCGGAGGCTGCAATATTTACTGTGATGTGAATATGGTTAAGGCAGGCATTAATAAACGGGCTCTGGCAGCTCTTGGCGGCGATGTCTTCTGCCGAGTTGCTGATCCGGATATTGCCCGCATCGCTAAAGAAAAGAATATTGCCCGTTCTATGGCTGCCATGAATTCTTTTGGTACTGATCTCAATGGTTCCATTATTGCTGTCGGAAATGCTCCTACCGCTTTATATGAAGCTATCCGTCTGGTGGAAGAGGATGGAATTAAGCCGGCACTGATTATTGGTATTCCTGTTGGCTTTGTAGGGGCTGCTGATTCCAAGGAACAGCTTGTCAGAAGAGCCCCATGTCCGTTTATTACTGTTCGTGGCACAAAAGGTGGAAGTTCCATCGTTGCATCCTGCGTCAACGCTCTGATGTATAACCTTGTTAAGAGAGACAATATGCTTTACGTTCAGGGGAAGAAATAAGTTATAATTTTTGAGTTTTTATTTGCTGTTAATTTCAACGCCCTTCATAATTGTTATTATGATGGGCGTTTTTATAATTTATTTTCATCTCTTATTGTATTAATGTTGAAAAATGATATAATTAATTAAAGCTGATAGTATTGATGTCATTTAATTAAAGAAATGCGAATGAGTCAAAAGTCAAATAAGCTTTTTTTAATTTAAATCACATTATATGTTGCTTCTAAGGAGTGATGGTGATGAATGAGAAGCGCAAGGAAACAGGAAAAAGCAAGGGATTGAAGGTTTTTATTATCTTTATCTTTGCAGTATTCACTGTTTTCGCCATGGTTTACAGTCTGCTGTTTGGTTCAGCCGATATTTCATTTTCTACGATTCTTCATACACTTGCAGGAAATGTGGAATCTACGGATGAAATGGTCATTTGGAATATCCGCTTCCCCAGAAATATTGTTGGTGCCCTGGTAGGTGCCAATCTTGCTGTTTCTGGTGCAATTCTGCAGGCAGTGATGAAGAATCCGCTGGCTGATCCGGGTATTGTAGGCGTATCGAGTGGTGCTGGTCTGGCCGGTGTCATGATGCTTATTTTTATGCCGGAAGCTTCCCTTCTTCTGACTCCGGTTGCCTTTGTAGGTGCCATGCTATCTGCTGCTGCAGTATATGCACTTGCCTGGAAAAATGGTATTCGTCCAAGTCGTATCATATTGGCCGGCGTTGCTGTCAGCGCATTCCTTGGGAGCGGTATTTCTGCTCTTCTGGTATTTTATTCTGATAAAGTACAGGGAGCACTGCTTTGGATGGTCGGCGGTCTTTCTGCCAGAAGTTGGCCACAGGTTGAAGCGTTATTCCCTTATACGATATTGGGATTGGTCCTTGCTTTAGCTGGATGTAAAGCTCTTACAATTTTAAGTCTTGGCGATGAAACGGCCAGAGGCCTTGGTGTTCCGGTAGAAAAGGTTCGCTTTTCAATGACCGCGGTAGCTGCCCTTCTTGCTGCCGGAGCAGTAAGTATTGCAGGACTCATTGGCTTCGTGGGTCTAGTTGTTCCACATATCGTAAGACTTATTATTGGTACCGACTATAAATATGTAGTGCCGGGCTCGGCTATTCTTGGAGCAGGTGTCCTTGTTTTTTGTGATACCCTTGGACGCGTATTGTTCTCTCCTATTGAGATACCTGCCGGTATCATTATGGCATTTCTGGGAGCCCCGTTCTTCCTGTTCCTGTTAAGGAGGAGTGCATAATGGACGATATAGCTATCAATATTTCAGATATTCATGTTTCTTTTGGCAATCATCATGTTTTGCGTGGCGCAAGCGGAGTGATAAAAAAAGGCAGTATTTGCACATTCCTTGGACGGAATGGCTGCGGTAAATCCACACTTCTTAAAGCGGTTACAGGAAATCTTAAACCGCAGAAAGGATCCGTAGAAATTGCAGGTAAACCGCTTTCTGCTTATTCCACGAATGAGTTATCAAGAGTTGTTGCATTTCTTCCGCAGTTCCATGATGTTCCAAAGGATATGACATCTGAAGAACTTGTATCATGCGGCCGATATCCATATCAGCACTGGTGGACCGGCGTTTCAACCAGAGACCGTCAGGTGGTAGCTGAAGTTATGGAAAAAACAAATACAAGTCATCTGAAAGATCGTCTGGCTGCCAGCCTTTCCGGTGGTGAAAGACAGAGGGTATGGATTGCAATGGCTCTTGCCCAGGAGCCGAAAATCCTGATCCTGGATGAACCTACAACGTATCTGGATATCTGCCATCAGCTGGAGGTTATGGAACTTGTATCCAAATTGAATAAAGATGAAAACCTGACGGTTGTCATGGTCCTTCATGAGATTAACCAGGCTATTCGCTATTCTACTGATGTGCTTGTAGTGGAAAACGGGATTATCCAGCGTCATGGACCGCCTATGGAAGTTATGACACATGAAGCTATTGCTGAAGTATTCAATGTAGATGCGGATATAGAAATGCGTCGTGGGCGTCCGAGCATTGCCATTAACGGCCTTCTTGATAAACCCCGGAATTGAGATAGTTAGTTATAATTGAAATGAAAAAAGCTATGAAATCAATTGGAATTGGTTTCATAGCTTTTTTAGTTAATTCTGCAGAGAGTTATTTTTCATAAGCCAGGGAATAGAGCTTTTCCATGGCATCCGGTGTTTTCACTCCGGGATTCATGAGGAACAGTTCCTGTTCAAGGAAGTAAACTTTATTATTCTGAACTGCCTTGATATGGGCCCAGGCAGGATTGCTGCGCATGGATTCATCAAGCATCTTATTGATTTCGTTCTTCTTGCCCATGGTTACGATAAAGATAATGTCTGGGTCATCTGCTGTGATTTGTTCGAGAGAGTAGGGGACCGTTTTGCTGTCAAGACGCATATCTTTATGCTTGGTAATTACATTATCCATTTTGAGTATTTCAACCATGGACGCACAGATGGAATGAGGGGTTTCAGCAGTTACAGCCTTGCCGGTGGCCCTGAGCACGGCAACTTTGGCAGGTTTCTGTTTTGCAGCTTTATCTTCAACTTCTTTAATACGACTTTCATAAGTCTTGATAACATTATCAGCTTTTTCCTGCTTATTGTAAATCTGTCCCATAAATCTTAAAAGAGGAACATTATCGTCGATTCCTTCGTACTGAATAAGTATATAGGGAACATGGTTGCTTTTCAGAAGAGACTCAAGTTTGGAATTCTGGTTTTTTTCACCAAGTACGAGATCCGGTTTCATACCGACGAGTGTTTCCATATTGATATTCTGGACATGGCCAAGGGTAGGAAGGGCTTTTGCTTCTTCAGGAATCGGGCTGTTTGCCTCAGGTCTGGCAACTGAAGTTCCGCCTACGGAATAAGCCATATTCAGCAATGGGGCGGAGAGGGTAACTATACGTTTCGGAGCAGCTTTTACTTCAATCTTCTGATCCTTATAGGTATAAACCAGTCCATTGCCGCTCGATGCATTTTGAGAGGATCCACAGGCAGACAGGGATAGACACAAAGCACCGGCTGCCAGAAGAGCTAATAATTTTTTCATGATTTGCTCCTTTATTTCATAAATTAATATATGTATGAAAGAAACCCCTTCGCCGAGATGACGGAGGGGAAATCTTTCTTAATGAAGAGATAAATCATCTCTTACATATCATATCATAAATTATTTCTGGAGTGCATCAAGAGCTTCGGTTGCACGATCAACATAGAGACCGCGGATGTTAGCGTTTTCGCCAAGGCCATGGATGTAGGTCTTTACATTGAAGCCTTCTTTGGTCAGGATGCTCTTATGAGAATCCGGTTCGTCACCAGCCATATCGTTGTTAGCATGGTCGCCTGCAACCATCATGATCGGCATAAGGGTTACATTCTTGTAGCCGCCAGCTTTCAGCTTCGGGATAACGTCTTCCAGATTCGGACGGCCTTCAACGGAGTAAACAAATACGCCATCCATGCCGAGTTCCTGAATGCGGTCCTGAATTACAGAGTAGTAAGCGTTGCCCGGATGCGGAGTGCCATGAGCCATAATCAGGGTAGCATCATGTTTGCCCATCTTCGGGAACTGGGAGGACAGAGCTTTCAGGAAATCAACAACCTGATCCGGTTCACCTTCGGTACCCTGGAAGTACATCAGCGGGGTAGCAAGGGAAATCTTCTTGAAATGCGGAACCTGCATCTTGGTTACTACAGAATCATAGCTGTATTCCATGCCCGGGATGACATCGAGAGATACGACAGCTACACGGGTGTAACCTTCAGCCTGCAGTTTAGCAAAAGCTTCTTCCGGGGTCATCTTGGTGATACCTTCGTTAGCTTTTACGCGGTCAATAATGATGTGGGAGGTATATGCTTCAAATACCGGAACATCAGGATGAGCTTTCTGAATTGCTGCTTCTACTGCATCAATCGTCTTAGTACGAGTATCAGTGAAGGTGGTACCAAAGGTCATAACCAGAATAGCATCTTTATCCGGTGCTTCTTTCATGGCCGGGTTTTCAGCAGTCCATACGCCTACAGTGGATGCTTCACGAAGAGCCGGGGTTACGTCCTTTACTTCCGGGTTCAGTTCATAAGCGTTGGCTGTCATGCCCATTCCCAGTACGCAGAGAGCTGCCATAGATGCGGTTAAAACACTTTTAATACTTCTTTTCATGAAAAATCACTCCTTTGAAAATTTCCTGAAAATCAGGTGTGTACAGTTACATAAATGATGGTTTTCTTAAATCTTTTTCTGCTTTACCATCTTCTTGCCTGTACTTGCATAACTTGATTCTAGTACAACATTATCTGAAAGTCAATTATTTTTTTAAGAATTACTAACATTTTTTACGATTAAATTAATTTATAAGCTATGCGGATTAATAATTAATTTGCAATATGGCAGGAAGCCATTTTCCGGCTACAATAAGTTTTAATATGTAAAAATATTTTAGCCAATTATTCATTTTTATGGGGAGGGCCTCCTTCAGCATGGAGAATTTGCTGTATTTGTACATTTTAAATCTTATTCGATTTAGCTGTTTTCAGAAACATTATCATGGTATAATAAAACGAATCCTTTGAAAAGGCGGTATGAATCATGTTTTCAGGAATGTCAAACTATCTGGGACTTGATATAGGTTCTTCCCAGGTACGTATATATAAGAATAATCAGATAATTCTTTCTGAAGCTTCATTGGCTTTGATTAACAACACTTCGCGACAGGTTCAGGGGTTTGGTACTGACGCATTGATCCGTTTTCATAGTGCTCCGGAGAGTAGTTCTTTGGTATCCCCTGTTAGGAATGGTGTAATTTCAGATTATAATCTGACCAAGTCTATGCTTCACTTTTTTATCAACAAGGCTTTACACAGGTCTGTAAGCCGTCCTGTTGTTATGGTCGCAATTTCATCAGAAATAAGTTCTGTTGCCAGACATGCTCTTGTTGATGCACTGGTTCATGCAGGGGCGCAGACTGTTTTCCTGATTCCGTCTCCAGCAGCTGCTGCAATTGGGGCTGGTATAAATCTGAATATTCCTTCAATTACGGTATCTCTTGTACTTGGCAGGAATGTTTCTGATGCCGGGATTTACAGCTGCGGTGGTATTGTACGTCAGCTTGGGACTTCATTTGGCGGCCATAGTATAGATATCGGAATTTGCCAGTATATTCAGGATAATTATAATATATTTATCGGGATTGAACAGGCAGAAAAGCTTAAATGTGAAATTTTATCCCTTGCGCGGAAAAAAGAGAACCGCGTATTTACTGTACGCGGCCGCAGATTAAGCGATGGAGTGGAAATTGTTGTTGAAATTTCTGTGGATGAAATGACTTCTGTTATGCAGCGATCTATGCAGCCATTGGTTAGCCTGATTAAACAATTGCTGCATGGTGCTACTCCGGAAATGGCAGATGATTTATTAAAACAGGGATTGCTTTTATCCGGAGGAAGTGCCAGATTTGATGGAATCTCTGAATGGCTTTCTTATGAATTGGGGATTCCTGTCAAGGTACCCTCTGAACCGGAAAATGTTATTGCAAAAGGCTGTTATGATGCCTGCCTTATAGAACGTTATCATTCTATGCTGATAGAAAATGGTGAGAAATATTATGGGGGAACATAACCTTGATATTTTTTGACAGAAAGAAAATTATAAGTGTTATATTATTGTTTGCTTTTATAGCCGTTTGCGGATGGTTCTGGAGACACAGAGAGTATATTCCTTTTGTTTCACAACCGCTGGCTACAGGGGTAGCTCCTTTTGAGTATGGAGTCAGCCGTGCAGCATGGGCAGGCGAAAATGGTATGGATATATTCAAAAATGTAATTTCTAACTGGAAAGAACTGGAACATCTTCGCAGGGAGAATGAGAGTCTTAAGACAGAACAAAATAAGTATAGTGAAATACTGGCAGAAAATATACGACTTCGGGAACTTCTCAAGTTTAAACGCGGCTATACCAGTTATCATCTTTCCGGGGCTTCTGTAATAGGCAGGGATTATGGTGGGTGGACTCATACGATCCTTATAGATAGAGGAAGTGACAGCGGTCTCAGAAAATATATGCCGGTTATAGTTCCCGGCGGTCTTATAGGATTTGTCAGTGAGGTGTACATTAATTCTTCCAGAGTACAGCTTCTTCTGGACCCCCGTACCACTGTAGGCGGGATTGTTCAGAGACCCGCATCCCGTGTGGTTTCTATGGTGACCGGAAATAGCGGAAATCCTGGTTATTTAGCTATTATGTCCCTGCCCAGAGAAGCTGATGTCATTAAAGGGGATACTATTGTTACTTCCGGATATGGTGGAGTTTATCCCAAAGGAATTGTCATTGGTACGGTAGAAAAAGTTAATAATGAGGGCTCTGATGGGACCCAGTCGGCTGAAATCAAGCCTGCGGCTGATTTTTCTCACCTTGAAGAGGTATTTGTTATTATGGATCATATTCAGAAAGTCAGTCCTGAAAGTATCACTGTCAAACCCCCAAAGAGGGAGCCTCCAATGAACCCGAACAAGCAGCAGGCAGGTGATAAATAATGGCTGGATATAATCTGGTAATATTGATATTTTCTGCTTTTCTTCTTCAGGGTTCTTTATTACCTTTTTTGTTTAATGGTATATTTCAGCCAGACATTTGTCTTGTTATCGTAACTCTGGCAGCTATAATGCTTGACAGGAAAAGTGCCCTGATTCTTGCTTTTTCTACAGGTTTCCTGCAGGATGTTGTGATTGGCAATATGTTTGGACTTCATTTGCTTCCTTATCTGGCAATTACTTTCTTTTTAATTACTTATGGCAGGAAAAGATATAATCGCCACTGGTATGTTTCCGTAATGGCTGTGATTATTGCAACCATTATTTATTTTATTCTTTCCGGCTTGCTTATGCAGTTTTCTGGAATTCATTCTTTCTTTTTTAATTTTTACTTTTATAGTGTTATTTCAGTAGCAATGATGAATGGATGCTGCGCGTTGCTTTTTCATAATTTGATGCGCATTTTCAAGGAGGAGGATGAGAGTCTTTGGTAAAACGCCACGTTCCATCTATTCTTGAAAATCTGGTAAAGGATAAGGAAGAATCCAGATATGTCAGGATGATTTATGCGGCAATTATTCTTCTCTTCATACTTGGTATCCGCTTATTCTGGATGCAGGTTATAGAGGGCAGTTATTATAAAAATGAGGCAGATGGGAATAGGATCAGACATTTGCCACAGCAGGCATCGAGAGGTGTCATGTATGACCGTAATGGTGTTATACTGGCTGGATCCAGGCCCGCCTACAGCATTATTATGCCCGTGGACAGGAAAAAGAACAGCCTTGATGATGATGAACTGACCCGTCTTTCGGCCATGCTTAATAAACCCAAAGAGGATTTAAAGAAAAAGATCGAAGATAACAAGCTGGGTTTTGGGGCAATTTATCTGGCAAATGACGTAGGTGTTGATGTAGCTACACTGATTGAGGAAAAGAAGGACGAATTTCCCGGAATTGAAATTGAGGTGAACCCATTGAGGGTTTATCCTATGGGTGCTGCAGGTGCACAGATTCTTGGCTATGTTGGCGAGGCTGGACCTGAGGATCGGGATGCTGATGGAAATCCATATAAAACGGCTACTCTTATTGGCCGCTCCGGTTTGGAAAGACAGTATAATCTGTTTCTTGAAGGGAAAAATGGTTCCAGAACAGTCGAGGTAAATGCTTCAGGACAGCCGGTACGTTATGTGGATGGTCAGTCTGCAGTATCGGGGAATAATATCCGTCTGACTCTGGATGCCCATCTGCAGCAGGCTGCTGAGGATGCTATTGACAGACAGGCAAGGAACCTGGCAGCTTCTGGTATTTTTACCACCGGGGCTTCTGCAGTTGCAATTGATCCTAATACCGGGGCTGTATTGGCTATGGTTAGCTGGCCGAGCTATGATCCGAATAAATTCAGTAAAGGTATATCTTCGGCGGATTGGAATCAAATTATAGGAAATAAAAATCATCCAATGCAGAATCGTACGATTTCTGCTATGTATCCACCGGGCTCCCTCTTTAAGGTCGTTACCGGTGCTGCTGCACTTGAATCAAAAGTGACTACTCCATCTGAAAGAATTTTTGATAGTGGCAAACATTGGCTTGTAGATAAAAGAAATTCAGAAGGAGAAGCTTTTGGCTGGATTAATTTCTATGATGCCATTCAAAAATCGGATAATGTCTATTTCTATGAAATGGGACGCCGACTTGGTATAGATAAGATTTCAACAATGGCAGGAGAATTCGGCCTTGGAAAGGCGACCGGCATTGATTTATCCGGTGAAGCGGATGGCAACGTTGCCAGTGAACAGTATAAATTGAAAGTCTTTCATCAGGACTGGTATTTGGGGGAAACCATGGATGCCGCTATTGGCCAGAGTTTTAATCTGACTACTCCTATTCAGATGGCAATGGTTTATGCTTCTATTGCTAATGGAGGTTTTCGTTACAAACCTTATCTGGTTAATCGCATAGATAAACTGGATGGCACTCCGTTAAAAATTTATTCTCCCGAGCAAATAGGTACAATCCCTGTTTCAAAGTCAACACTGGATGATATTCATAAAGCTCTCCGGATGGTTATGACAAAAGATGGAACAGGCGGCCTGCTGTTTTCAGATTATCCTGTACCGATTGCCGGTAAATCCGGTACTGCGGAAACGAACGGTCTTGATAATGGCTGGTTTGTAGCTTATGCGCCTTTTGATAAACCGGAAATTGTAGTCCTTTGCATGTTTGAACACAGTGGATTTGGCTCTGAGTCCGCTGCTCCGGTTGTCAAACAGATTATGAATGCCTATTTCCATTTGGGCGACTTTGCCCCGGCTGGAAATAAGGAAACGAGAAAGGATGTAAATGGGGGTAAAGAATAATGGCTGCGATTTTTTCCATTGCTTCAGGTAAAGGCGGTGTAGGCAAAACCTTAATTACTTCATCCATTGGTATCCTTTTGTCTCGTTGTGGAAAAAAAGTGATTATGATCGACGGAGATATGGGTCTCAGAAATATGGATCTTGTTCTAGGCGTCGAAAATGAATGCCTGTATAATATTTATGATGTTGCAAAAGGGAAATGTTTCCTGGAGGATGCTGCTATTCGGGTCGCTGACAATCTTGATTTTTTACCTGCATCCCAGGAAGATTCCTGGAATGAGGTTTTCCCTCCGGCTATTGATACTGTAATTGAGGATATTCAGAATTCCTATGATTTTATTTTAATAGATTGTCCTGCAGGGCTGGAAAAGGGAATAGAGATGGCATTTTCTCTTTCTGACCGGATTATTGTAGTCGTTGCTCCATCCTGGGCTTCCAGGCGAAGTGCTGACCGTCTTTCTGCTATGGCGAAACCGGGGGTTCCTTTATACTACATTCTCAATCAGTTTTCCTATGTCAATGACAGACAGATTGATTTGGAGGATATGTTAAATACTGTAGATCCGGATTTATTTGGCGGTGTGCTTCCATATTCAGAGGTCGTGGATAAGCTGTCACATTTCGGGAATTTAAAAGATCTTGATGAAGATTGTGCTTTTTCAAAGGCTTTGTCATATGTAATCCGGGGAATTCTGGAAAATAAAGAATTCCCGCTGAACCGCTGGCAGAGTTTTATACGCCTTGGAGATCAGGAAAATAGTAATATTTCATGTGGTTTGCTTTCAGGTAAATCTCATTATGGACTCACCTGGAATTCCGGAAGTAAAGCTTACAGACACCGGAGGAGATGATATCAATGAATCTGATTCGCTACTGGCGCCGTATAGACAGCACATTGCTTTTGACTGTATTAGGCCTGGGAATCATATCTCTTCTTATTATATCCAGTGCAACTCATGCCAATATAGGACATACCGGACAATATGATTTCTTGATGAAACAGGGAATATTTCTGGCTGGAGGCATTGTCATTGCCGGCGTTTCACTTTATTTTGATTATAGGAAACTGCTTAGATTCGTTCCGGCACTTTTTGTTATTAATCTGGTTATGCTTCTGGTTGTTAAATTTGCGGGCGCCAGTGCTCTGGGTGCCCAAAGATGGATTCAGATTGGACCATTCACGCTTCAACCGTCTGAATTCGCTAAACTGATAATGATTATATGCCTGGCAAAACTTTTGTCCGGAAACATGAATAAAGTTGGTTACCGAACCTGGAAAAGCCTGATTCCTGTAGCGGCTATGATGTTTATCCCAACTTTATTGATTTTTATTCAGCCAGATCTTGGAACAAGTCTTGTCTTTGCTGCTATAACATTTGGCATGCTTTATATTTGCGGCCTTAATATGAAGCTGGTACGTCATGCCCTCATTGCCCTGGTCGTGGTATTTCCACTGATCTGGTTCTTTGTCCTTCACAGTTATCAGAAAATGCGTATTCTTGTGCTTTTCAATCCAAGTGTTGATCCTTATGGATCCGGATATCACGTTATCCAATCGAAGATCTCGATTGGCAGCGGCGGGTTTCTGGGGCAGGGGCTGTTCGAGGGAACTCAGAGTCAGCTCAATTTTCTTCCTGAAAATCATACGGATTTTATTTTTTCTGTTATTGGTGAAGAGCTTGGCTTTATAGGAGCTGTTTTTGTACTCTTTCTTTATTTTCTACTGCTTTACAGGGCCCTGATGATTTCCCGCTCTTCAGGAGATGCTTTCGGAAGTCTTTTAGCTTGTGGAATTTTTTCGATGTGGCTCTTTCAGATTTTTATCAATATCGGTATGACCCTGGGCATTATGCCGGTAACCGGTATCCCTCTTCCTTTCATGAGTTATGGGGGAAGTGCTCTTTTAATGAATCTTCTTTGCGTTGGTCTTTTGATGAATATTTACTTGAGACGTAAGAAGTTGATGTTTGATTAGGAGTAATCATGAATCCAGTTAAAATTGATCCCGTATGGCTAATGCATATTCAAAAACCGGCACGCTATATTGGCGGTGAATGGAACAGCGTAGTAAAAGATCATGACCAGATCGATGTAAAAGTGGCTTTGGCTTTTCCAGATGTTTATGAAGTCGCTATGAGTCATTTGGGATTGAAAATCATTTATAGCGTCCTTAATGCCAGAGAGGATACTTTGGCTGAGCGGGTTTATGCCCCCTGGGTAGATATGGAAAAGCTGATGAGGGAAAAACACATCCCTCTCTATACGTTAGAATCGAAATGCCCGGTGAAAAACTTTGACGTCCTTGGATTTACCATGCCTTTTGAGATGTGCTATACGAATATTTTGAATATGCTTGATCTTGCCGGCATTCCTCTGCTTGCTAAAGACCGGAAGGAGGAAGATCCTATCGTTGTATCCGGAGGTCCATGCGTCTATAATGCGGAACCGGTAGCAGATTTCTTTGATGTATTTTTCATTGGGGAATCAGAAGAAGCTATTGGTGAAATGGCAGATATTATAAAAAGCTGGAAAGAAAATGGAAAACCGGGAGGGAGAAAAGCGGTCATCAGAAAAATAGCTTCTATCCCCGGTTGTTACGCACCTCATTTGTATAAAATTTCCTACTATGATGATGGTATTTTCCGAGCTGCCCAGCCGATTGAAAGTGATGTCCAGTTTCCTGTAAAGAAAAGGGTTATTAAGGACTTTGAAAATGTCCACATAGATGATAAACCGATTCTTCCCCATATTGAAATAGTTCACGACCGGGCGGTTCTGGAAATGTTCCGCGGCTGCAGCCGCGGCTGCCGTTTTTGTCAGGCCGGAATGATTTACAGACCGGTCAGGGAAAAAAGTGAGAAAAAGCTGCAGGAAATAGCAGATAAATTAATCCGGAATACCGGATATAATGAAATTTCACTGATGTCATTATCTTCGGCAGATTATTCATGTCTTCCGGAACTGGTAGATCATTTGCTGGATACTTTCAAAAACCGGCGTGTTTCGGTCAGCCTGCCATCTTTGCGGGTAGATTCTTTTTCCATAGATATTGCAAAAAAAATCCAGCAGGTCAGGAAAAGCGGACTTACTCTTGCTCCTGAAGCCGGGACACAACGGCTTCGCAATGTCATCAATAAAGGTGTTACTGAAGATGATATTATGGGTGCCTGTTCGAATGCATTCCGCAATGGCTGGAGCAGAGTAAAACTTTATTTCATGATGGGTCTTCCGACAGAAACCGATGAAGATTTAAAAGGAATTGCCGATCTTGCATATCGCATTCATGATCTTTATCATGAAATAAGGGGACGCTACGATTGTCGTATAACTGTCAGTGTGGCAAGCTTTGTGCCTAAACCGTTTACACCATTTCAATGGATGCCACAGTGTTCTGTGGAAGAAATTGAAAGAAAACAGCAGTATTTGAAGAGCCTTTTTAATAATAAACATATTAAACTTGCTTATCACGATGCAAAAACAGGGTATCTGGAAGCAGCTCTTGCCCGTGGTGACAGGAAATTGGGCAAAGTTATTCTGAAAGCCTGGGAAAAAGGGTGTAAATACGACAGCTGGACGGAGTTTTTCAACTATGATGCATGGATGGATAGCTTCAGGGAATGCGGAGTCGATCCTGATGAATATGCTGCCCGTAAGAGAGATGAGTATGAAGCGGAACCTTGGGATCACATCGACAGTGGAGTAACGAAAGATTACCTGCGGAAGGAATGGCGCCTGGCACAGCGGGGCATCCTGACCGGGGACTGCCGTCATCTGCCCTGTAACGGATGTGCCGTTTGTCCTGATCTGTCTGTGAAACTGGTTGACCATAAAGAGGAGAACATACATGAGAAGACTGTTTTTGTCTATCACGAAAGGTGAGGAGCTTCGTTTTCTCGGCCATCTTGATTATTTAAGAACTCTGGAGCGGGCCGTCCTGCGGGCAGGAATTCCTGTGGCATTTTCAGAGGGATTCAATCCTCATATGAAACTCTCTCTTGATTCGGCACTGGGGGTAGGGGTTACGGCAGATCCTCTCTATCTGGCTATGAGAATCGAAGGCGATATGCCCATCGAAACGATTAAGGAAAAATTGTTATTACAGCTGCCTCGGGGAATTGAAATTCACAGTATAGTTGAAGCTAATGATAACTGGCCTAAGTTTGTAGCCGTATTTAATGAAGATGCCTATGAAATGGAAGGCCCTGTAAGTGAGGGATTTGATGAATCAATGGTTGGAAACGCATTGGAATCACTAGAAAGATTCAATCGGCTTCCTTCATTTCTGTATAAAAGAATTACTCCAAAGAAAATTCGAGAAATGGATGTAAAACCTATGATTCTTGAACCCATGAAATGTTCTTTCCGGAATCGGCGGGCCCTTTTGACTTTTTCTCTAATTCGGAGCACAACTGGTACTGTGCAGCCAAAGGATATATGGAAAATGCTGGCCGAATCTTTCCACATGCCCTGGATTCCAGGTGAGTTTATCTGTTCTCGTACCGGTACATATCGCAGATTGAAGGGGAGAAGGATGACTCTTGAAGACCCCGGGGTTTTCGATGGATTATTGAAAGGAAAGTCATGAAACAGCTTCTGCTTAGCATGCGTACAGATTTATCTATTCTAGCCTGTCTGGAAAATGGAGTTCTCAACGATCTGGTGGTGGAACCGTCTGAAGAGAAAGATATCGTCGGCCGGGTTTATAAAGGAATAATAAAGAATGTCGTTCCCTCATTAAATGGTATGTTTGTAGATATAGGCATTGGACGAAATGCATTCCTGCGAACTAGAGATACCTTACCTGAACAGGCCCATACCGAAGGTGCATCCATACTCGTACAGGTCGAAAAGGACAGTACTGAGACAAAAGGACCGCTTGTTACGGAAATGGTCAGTTTTGCCGGTAAGTATGCTGTAGCACTCTGGGGCTCTGATTATATCGGGATTTCTAAAAAAATCAGAAATGAGGAAGTACGCAAACACCTGAAAGAATATGCCGGGGAAATACGCCCTGCCGGATTTGGCCTGATCGTCCGGACAGCAGCAGAAAATATAACAGAAAATGTTTTCAAAAGAGATCTTTCTTCCCTTCGGCACATGGCTGAAATTGTGACGAAAAGGTTTAATCTGGAAAAAGGTCCCTGTCTTTTATACAGAGACGGAGATCTTGCAGTCAGGACTATCCGCGATTATTTTTCCGAGGATGTGGATGTTCTTCTTGTTGATGATCAAAAAACATGGGAACGACTCTCTTCCATGGCGCAAGACGAATCATTAAAACTGGCTGATAAAATAAAACGCTATGATGATAATGAATCCCTGTTAAAGAAATTTCATGTTGAAGAACAGATTGATGAACTATTTCAACGCGTAGTATCATTAAAATCAGGCGGTTCCCTGATCATCGATTATACTGAGGCATTGACAGTCATAGATGTAAATTCCGGCTCCTTTAAAGGGAAGAATATTCCCCATGAACAGCTGGCATTCCTTATAAATAAATCCGCTGCTTTTGAAATTGCCAGACAGATCCGTCTCCGTGGAATTGGCGGAATTATTATTATTGATTTTATCGATATGAAGAATCAGACTGAAAAAGAAGAGTTGATTCACATACTTCAGAGTGAAGTCAGTAAGGACCGGATCAAGACAGTGGTATGCGGAATGACTTCTCTGGGTCTTGTGGAAATGACCAGAAAAAGAACGTCCCATCGTTTATGGGAGAATTTTTTTGATACTTGTCCACATTGTCGGGGAAGCGGAAAGGTACTTTCAGTCCGGGCCGCTGCTGACCGGATTATAAAAGATTTGGAAAGCCGCAGGAAGGAAGGACCTTTTAAGGATGATATAGAGATCCGCTGTAATAAAGATGTGGCAGATTTCCTGAATTCAGAGACGTTAAAGTCAATTGTTTCCGACATTGTCGGTCATGATGTATCTCTGAAGGGGGATTCTCTCTTTGACCGGGGAACGTATTCCATTTTGCTGCAATGAATGGAGAAAAAATGATCAGAGATATTCACTCAGAAACGGATATGGATGAAGAGTTTCTGGAAAAAAAGGGACTGGTCCTGCTTGAATTTGCGGCGGGATGGTGCCGTCCCTGCAGGCTGATGGAACCTGTTTTTGCTGGTGTAGAAGAAAAATTCGGTGGAAAAATCCGTCTCTGTCGTATAGACATAGATGAGCAGGAAGAACTTGTTTCTCGGTTTAACCTTGAGGGTGTTCCGGTATTTATTCTGTTTGATGGTGAAAAAGAGCTGGGACGGATTATTGGTTATCGACGGAAAGACCTGTTTTTTGCTGATATTGATCAATTTTTAAACTGAATTTTATTTGATGGAGACATTGAAAAATATTTGAAAAATATACTTTTATTTGTTGCAATACATGAACAGGTTTGTTATAATAGCAAAGAATTCTCTATTTATTTGAAATGAGGTGCAAGAAGTGAAGAAGGGTATCCATCCGGATTATCATCCAGTCGTTTTCCGCGATATCGGTGCTGACTACTCTTTCCTGACCCGTTCTACAGCTACTTCCAATCAGACTGTAAAATGGGAAGATGGTAATGAATATCCGCTGATTAATATTGATATCAGCAGCAAATCCCATCCATTCTATACAGGACAGCAGCGTTTCGGGAAGGCTCGCGGCCGTATCGAAAAGTTCAACAAACGTTACGGAAAAACATCCGACTGAGAAGCAGGGCGCAAGCCCTGTTTTTTTAGTGCATCCTGTCTTACTTTCCATGTTATACTACTAATAGTAGTGCCTTTGTTTTTTCATATAATCATTATGAGGAGTGTTATCCTATGCAGACAAGCAAACTTGATGGAATGGAAGCACGTTATATTACACTGGAAGACCAGTTAAGTGATCCATCTGTTATTGCTGATCAGAATAAATGGCGTGCTCTTTCCAGAGAACATGCAGAACTGGGTGAAATTGTTGCCAAATACAGAGAATATAAAGATGCTGTTAAAAGCTGCCGGGATGCTTTAGAAATATTGAATGATAAGGATCAGAATGAGCTTCATGAACTGGCAAAAGAGGAATTAAAGGAAAGTGAAAAAAGAAGGGAAGAACTTGATTTCGAGATACACAAGATGCTTATCCCACGGGATCCCAATGATGGGAAAAATGTAATTCTTGAAATTCGTGCAGGTACCGGTGGGGAAGAGGCGGCCCTTTTTGCCGCCGATCTTCTAAAAATGTATATTAAATTTGCTGAGAGAAAAGGGTGGAAGCTGGAAATCGCTGATGCCAATGAAACAGACCTGGGCGGATTTAAGGAAGTTATCTGTACTATTGAAGGTAAAAATGCCTATTCTATATTGAAATTTGAAAGCGGTGTACACAGAGTCCAGCGGATTCCTGAAACTGAAAGCCAGGGACGGGTACATACATCTGCGGTTACCGTAGCGGTCCTTCCTGAGGCTGCAGATGTGGATATCGATGTAAAAAGGGAAGACTTGAGGATTGATGTTTATCGTTCTTCCGGTGCCGGTGGTCAGCATATCAACAAAACATCTTCTGCCATCCGTATTACCCATCTTCCTACTGGAATCGTTGTGACCTGTCAAAATGAAAGAAGCCAGAGGCAAAATAAGGAAAAGGCTTTGCAAATCCTGAAATCCCGCCTGTATGATAAAGCTTCAAGGGAATCAAAGAGCAAAGAGGCGGCGGACAGAAAAAATCAGGTCGGCTCAGGAGATCGGTCAGAACGAATCCGAACCTATAATTATCCACAAGGAAGAGTTACTGACCATCGTATCAATATGAGTATTTATCAACTGGATGATTTTATGAATGGAAATATGGATGCAATCCTTGACAGGCTTATGGAGGATGATCTGGCCAGACGAATGAAAGAGGGAGAAGAGAATGGCCGGTAATACCGTTTGGACTATAAAAAAGCTGATAAATTGGACTACACAGTTTTTCAGGAACCATGATATCGAAACGCCAAGGCTGGATGCTGAGCTGCTTCTGTCTCATGTCCTGCACAAATCCAGAATATATTTATATACTGATTTTGACTTGATTGTTAATCCATCAGAGCTGGCTCAGTACCGTGAATATATCAAGAAAAGGATTAATGGTTTTTCCACGGCTGCTATCATAGGAGAAAAGGAATTTATGGGAGTGACACTCAATGTTAATGAACATGTCTTAATTCCCCGTCCTGATACGGAAACCTGGTTGGAGAAAGTCATTCAATACCATCGTAATAAGCCGGGGTTAAAAGTTCTGGATCTTGGAACCGGAAGTGGTGCAATTCTTTTAAGTTTCCTTTATTTTTGCAGGGAAGATACAGGTTTAGGAATTGATATATCCGAAGAGGCTCTTGAAGTTGCCAGAAAAAACAGCAGGAATCTTAAACTGGATGATAGAGTAGAATGGAGAAAGGGCGATTTTCTAACTGCCTTGGGTAAGGATGAGGTTTTCGATGGGATCCTTACAAACCCACCCTATATTCCATCGGCAGAGATCCACGGACTTGAGGCAGAAGTTTTGCATGAACCTCATCTTGCACTCGACGGCGGTCCCGATGGTTTAGACTTTTATAGAAGACTGGCAGCGGATTCTGCCACATACCTAAAGCCCGGAGGATTTCTTGCTGCTGAGTTTGGTATTAACCAATCCGGTGCTGTTTTAGAGCTCCTTAAATCCTCCGATCAATTTGATTCTTTTGAAATAATCATGGACTATGGGGGCATTGCCCGGGCAGTGTATTGTAGAAAGAAGTAAGAATTATGATTACAGAACTTGTCAAAACCGATGAATTTTATTACCGGGAAAAGGTTTTTGAGCTGGGTAAAATTATCAGGGAAGGAGGTTTAGTCGCTTTCCCTACTGAAACAGTGTATGGCCTGGGTGGAAATGCACTGGATTCAGACGCAGCTGAAAAGATTTATTCTGCTAAAGGTCGGCCTTCAGATAATCCGTTGATTGTACATGTTTCTTCTATAGAGGAAGTAAAGAATTATGTTAAAGAAATTACGCCACTTGAAAAAAAGTTAATGGAAACATTTTGGCCAGGCCCGCTGACCATTGTTTTTCCAAAAAGGGATATTATTCCTTCTGCTACTTCTGGCGGCCTAGATACGATTGCCATAAGATGTCCTGAAAATAAAGCTACCCGTGCTTTAATAAAGGCTGCCGGAGTTCCTTTGGCAGGACCAAGCGCCAATATATCCGGAAAGCCAAGCCCTACGACAGCGGAGGCTGTATTGCAATATATGAATGGAAAAATTAAAGCCATTATCGACGATGGTCCTTGCCGTATCGGGGTTGAATCTACAATTATCGGCATTGAAAATAATCAGATCGTTATTTATCGTCCGGGCGGAATTACATTGGAAATGCTGTCTGCTTTTGCCCCTGCTGTAGTGGACCAGGCAATCCTGAATGCGGACAGTCGTCCTAAGGCTCCCGGCATGAAATATCGGCATTATGCGCCGGTGGCACCACTAACTGTATATACTGGAAATCAAGTCAAGGTGACCCGGGAGATTTTATCATTTACACGGCTTAACGATAAAAAATATGGCTTCTTTGTTAGCCGGGAAACAGCCGAAGAGATTCCTGCCGGATATGATGTATTCATTTGGGGAGATAGGTCTGATAAGGAAAGTTTGGCTCATAATCTTTTTAACGGTCTTCTGTATTTTAATGAACATCCGGTGGATCAGATCATTGGGGAAGGTACCGATTATAAAGGGCTGGGGCTCGCCATTATGAATCGACTGACTAAAGCTTCCGGTTACCATATCGTTGTAGAAAAAAAGGATTGAAATTCAAAAGCTGTATTGCATCTTTCCGATTTTTAACTTTACACCTTTTTACTTTCTGATGTATACTGTTTCTAGTTGATGTAAGCTTTTCCAGGAGAGGTGACTTATATGAAAATTGCAATTTCCAGTGATCATGGCGGTTATTTTTTGAAGGAATCCTTGAAAAAGCATTTGGGTGATATTCAAGTTGAGTATATCGATTGTGGTACCGATTCAGAGACTTCTTGTGACTATCCTGACTTTGCCTATAAAGCCTGCAAGCTTGTGCAGAATGGCGAAGTGACTTATGCCGTATTGATCTGTGGTACAGGCATTGGCATGTGCATTACTGCCAATAAAATGAAAGGAATTCGTGCGGCCCTGTGTTCTGATACTTTCTCGGCTCATTTTACCAGAGCTCATAATGATGCAAACGTCATAACAATGGGGGCACGTGTAGTGGGGCCCGGTCTGGCAGAGTTCATTCTTGATGAATTTTTGAAGACTCCTTTTGAAGGTGGTCGTCATGCCAGGAGAATCGGGAAGATTGCCGAAATAGAGAAGGCAGAAAGTCATGTATGAAGATTTAAAAAAAGAAGCAACTGACGCTTTTAATGAACTTTGTGAAATATCCGGGTTTCGAGAAGGAAGCCTGATCGTTGTTGGCGGTTCGTCGAGTGAAATCCGTGGTGGTCATATAGGTAAAGACAGTTCCTATGAAGTAGGAACCGCTGTGGTTACGACACTGATGAAACTTGCAGGCGAGAAACATCTACAGCTGGCTTTTCAATGTTGTGAACATTTGAATCGTGCCCTTGTTATGGAAAAAAAGGATGCGGAAGAGCGGGGTTATGAAGAAGCAACTGTCGTTCCATGGCTTCACGGCGGAGGAGCTTTTGCAACAAATGCCTATTATCATTTCAAGGATCCTGTGGTGGTGGAAGAAATAAAGGCTGATGGCGGGCTTGATATAGGTCTTACCATGATTGGTATGCATCTCAAGCGGGTGGCTGTACCAATTCATCTTAAAAATAACAGGATTGGTGAAGCCATTGTTACCGGTGCCCGTACCCGGCCCCCTCTGATTGGCGGGGAAAGAGCTCATTATAGGCGGGAAGACCAGATTTAAATTTCTTTCAACTTAATATTTGACTCAAGGTGGAGTCAGGCAGAAAGGGTTCATCGCTTTTTTGCCGACTCCATTTTTATTACTGTCTCTGATGGATGTAACGTCGCCGAATTCGTGATAAAATAAAAATGGCGATTAGTTGGAGAGAAATTCCAATAATCATAAATTTTCAGAAGGTATACCAACTATGTATGGATGAATTTATCAAGGGAAGGGAGCCAGATTTATGAATCATTTAAAAGATGACAAAGCTGTGTATGAGGCAATCCAGGAAGAATTAAACCGCCAGAGAAACAAGCTGGAAATGATTGCTTCAGAAAATATTGTCAGCTATGCAGTCATGGAGGCCCAGGGAAGCGTTCTTACAAATAAGTATGCAGAAGGATATCCGGGGAAGAGATATTATGGCGGCTGCGAATATGTTGATAAAGTCGAACAGCTTGCAATTGACAGGGCTAAAGAACTCTTTGGAGCAGATCATGTCAATGTACAGCCTCATTCCGGCTCCCAGGCAAACTTTGCAGTTTATTATGGATTGCTGAAGCCGGGCGATGTCATGATGGGCATGAACCTGACCGATGGTGGTCATCTCTCTCATGGAAGTCCTGTTAATATTTCCGGTAATTACTTTAAAGTCATTCCTTATGGCGTTAGGAAAGAAGATGAGCTTCTTGATTATGATGCTATGGAGAAAACAGCAAAAGAAGTTCATCCTAAACTGATTATCGGCGGTACAAGTGCATATTCCAGAATTATTGATTTTGAGAAAATTGCATCTATTGCTCATGAAGTAGGAGCTCTTTTCATGGTAGATATGGCTCATTTTGCCGGTCTCGTGGCAGGCGGGGAATACCCAAGCCCTGTACCGTGGGCAGATATCGTGACTACTACCACCCATAAGACACTCCGCGGACCACGCGGCGGTATTATCATGTGTAAAGAAAAATATGCAAAGGCCATTGATAAAGCTGTATTCCCCGGAATGCAGGGCGGACCGCTGATGCATGTTATTGCGGCAAAGGCAGTAGCTTTTGGCGAAGATCTGAGCGATGATTTCAAGGAATATGCAAAACAAATTAAGAAAAATGAGAAGGTTCTTTCCGATGAACTGCAGAAAGATGGCATTCGTGTTGTATCCGGCGGCACAGATACCCATGTCCTTCTGGCTGATATGAAATCCATCGGTATTACCGGTAAAGTCGCACAGAATGTGCTCGATGAAATCGGAATTACGGCCAACAGAAATACCATTCCGTTTGAAACGTTGAGCCCATTTGTAACCAGTGGTATCAGACTGGGTTCTCCGGCACTTACCACCCGCGGCCTTAAAGAAGAAGATTTCAAAGAAATTGCCGATATTATTGCTACCGTTCTGAAGGCACCGGAAGATGCAACTGTCAAAGCTGCCTGTGCTGAAAGAATACATGCTCTTTGTGTTAAATATCCCCTTTATAAAGATTTATAATTTATGGCCAAGTAAAAAGTCCTCCTGAGGGAGGACTTTTTACTTGGCCTGATTTCATGAAGAAGAACCCTTTCGATTCCGTCTTATTTACGTATGGTCCATTTTTTTCTCGTCATGATATAATAATACAACAGAGACAAAAATTGATTTTATATATTTTCATAGGGAGGACGTTATGAGGAATAAAAAATTATGGATCATCCTCATTATTGTTATCATTTTAGCCTGCGCGGGGGGATGGTACTGGTACAGTAGAAATCATAAAGAACAGAAGCAGAACTATACCCTGGGATCAGTTGGCAGGGATAATATTGTTCTTACTGTTGACGCTACGGGAACTATTGAGCCTGATAACAGTGTTGAACTTTCAGCGACTGCTTCCGGTACACTGGAAAAAGTGTATGTGAAGCAGAATGAAACTGTAAAAAAGGGCCAGGTTCTGGCTATGATTGAATCCAAAGCCCTTACGTCTACAATGAAACAGACTCAGAATACCCTTGAAAACAAGGAATCCTATTATAACAGATTAAATAGACTGTATGAGCAGGGGGCTATTTCTTACCAGGAAATGGATAATGCCCGTCTTGATTTCAAAAATGCCCAGGCCGCTTATGACAAAGCTCAGGCAGATGTTAATGATACCATTATTACTTCTCCGATGGATGGTATGGTTATTGGAGAACCCATGAAAGAAGGGGAGACCGTATCCCAGGGCCTTTCCAGCCAGATGGTCATCGTTCGTGTGGCAGATCTTTCCGCCATGCGGATTGAGCTTCTTGTGGATGAAACAGATATTGGTGAAGTGAAAAATGGGCAGGGCGTAGAGTTTACTGTTGATGCATATCCAAATAAAACTTTCCATGGCGTAGTAACAGACATTTCCAAAAAACAGTATTCGTCCAGTTCCTCCTCCAGTTCTTCTTCCAATTCTGTAGTTTATTACACGGTTTATGTGGAAATTAATAAAGATGAACTGGATGGGCTTTATCCATCTATGACTGCCAGGGCTACTATTCATGGTAGAGAAAGTGGTGATACTCTCGTCGTACCGGTTACGGCAATTCGCAGTGATACGGAAGGCTCTTATGTATATGTTAATAGTAATGGGCAATTGAATAAATCTTATGTGACTACCGGTATTTCAACGGATAAAGAAATAGAAATTCTTAATGGCCTGAAAGAAGGAGACGAAATTGTTGTAAGCGGCACCGTTTCACAGGAAAAATCCACTCCGACCAATAAAAGGAACAGACCGGGGCCGAGGTTCTAATGATGTCATATCAGGATAAACTCTCTACCGTTATACGCCTGCGCGGTATAGGGAAAAGCTATTATATCGGTACTGAAGAGGTGCCGGTATTGACACATATCGACTTGGATATCGAAAAAGGCGAATTCGTTTCCATCATGGGATCTTCCGGTGCCGGTAAGTCCACATTGATGAACATACTTGGCTGCCTTGATCGTCCTACTAAAGGTTCATATATGCTGGACGGTAAAGAAGTAGCCAATCTGAATGACAGTGAACTTGCATATACCAGAAACCGTAAAATAGGATTTGTATTCCAGAGCTTCAATTTGCTTCCAAGGCTTTCTGCGCTCGATAATGTGATTCTGCCTATGATTTATGGAAATCAATATAAAGACCGGAGAAAGGAACGTGCCACAGCCATGCTTGAATCGGTTGGCCTTGGTGACCGTATCCATCATATGCCGGCAGAAATGTCCGGCGGTCAGCGTCAGCGTGTTGCTATTGCCAGGGCTTTGATTAACAATCCTGCTATTATTATGGCTGATGAACCGACAGGCAATCTTGATAGTAAATCGACCAGAGAAGTAATGGAAATTTTTTCAAGACTTTATGAGGATGGTAAAACCATTATACTGGTTACCCATGAAATGGACGTAGCCCGTTATGCGACGAGGCATGTTATTTTATCTGATGGTCACATCAGTAAAGATATCAGGGGGCCGCTGCCATGACCAATATTTATTTTGAAAGTATACTTATGGCCTGGGGATCCATTGTCAGCAATAAAATGCGGTCACTTTTGACGATGCTGGGGATTATTATTGGCGTGGCAGCCGTCATTGCGCTGATGTCTATCGGGTATGGCGTCCAGGATAAGATTACAAGCGATATTTCAAGTCTGGGCTCCAATACGATAACTATTACTCCAGGGACAGGCCATAAACCGGGCGTTCGTCCTGCTGCAGGTTCTATGCAGACACTGACTTATAAAGATTATTTAGCAATTAAAAATCTCCCCAATATATCCTATGCTGCTCCTTTGGTTAATAGCAGTTATCTTCTTGTCAGCGGCAATAAAAATTGGACTACCAGAATTTATGGCTGTACTGAAGATTATGCCAAAATATCAAGCCTTTCTGTACAGGAGGGACGTTTTTGGACTGATAAGGAATACAGTTCTCGTGCAAGAATATGTATTATTGGCAAGACTGTAGCTTCCGGCTTATTTGGCGATGAATCTCCGTTAGGTCAGAAAATCCGTATTAACGGTGATCCTTTTACTGTGATTGGTCTTCTGGAGGAAAAAGGATATTCCTTTATGGATCAGGATGATCGCGTTTTGATTCCGTTTACTACAGTTCAGGAACGCATGCTTCATATTACTTATGTGAATAATATAGTCATTACCTCTGATAATGCTGATGATTTAAGCCAGATAGAATCGGATGTAACAAGCCTTCTGAGAACCAGGCATCGTATTCGGACGGGCAAGGAAGATGACTTTTCCATCTCTAATTCCCAGGATCTGATGGCTACAATGAAGTCTACTACACAGACATTGACTTTCTTTTTGGGAAGTATTGCGGCTATTTCTCTCCTTGTTGGCGGAATTGGCATTATGAATATTATGCTTGTCTCGGTGACTGAGAGAACGAGGGAAATTGGCATCCGGAAAGCCCTGGGAGCCACTTATACCATGATAATCGTACAGTTCCTGATTGAGTCTGTTACAGTAAGCGTGGCAGGTGGTCTGATTGGTGTATTGCTTGGAATAGGTGCTTCCAAAGTTATTCCAATGGTAACAACCTTATCCACAGTTCTTGCAGTAACTCCTATTTTCGGTTCGTTTATATTTTCCGTTCTGATTGGTCTTGTCTTTGGCCTGTATCCAGCCCAGAAAGCAGCAAGACTGAATCCGATTGATGCTCTTCATTATGAATAGCTTCAGAATTTTCTTTTATACTCTGATTGACTACTGGCAGTGGTTAATCATCCTGTTTCTTGATATAATCTTTATTGAGAGATTTTGATTTCATATTGGTCAAGATGGAAGATGCTGCCTGCAGGAAGCATCGGTACTATTTCCAAATAAGGGGGAGAAATGGATTTTTCGATTAACGATGAACAGCAGGAACTTGTTTCTCTTGCAAAAATGATTGCTCAGAATGAAATTGCACCGAGGGCTCTGGATATCGATAAAAGCGGTAAAATGGATGATGAACTGCTTCATATCCTGAAACAGTCTGGTATGACACAGCTTTCTGTACCAAAGGAATATGGTGGGGCAGGACTTGATCTTCTGACCATCGCTCTGATTGCTGAAGAACTGGCAAAAGGGTGTGCCGGTGTAGCTACCGTCTGTGCCGCAAACTCTCTGGCTTCATTCCCAATACTGATTGCCGGCAGCGATGAACAGAAAAAGAACTATTTTGACTGCCTGAATCAGGGGGGCATGTCCTGCTTTGCCTTGACAGAACCGGGAGCCGGTTCTGATGCCGGTGCGGTTTCATGTCGAGCCCGCAAGGTGGATGGTGGTTATGTACTGAATGGTACGAAGTGCTTTATCACCAATGCTCCGATTGCAGATAAAATCACCCTGTTTGCAAATACCAGAGAAGCTGGAGGTATTCGCGGACTTACGGTATTCCTTGTTGACAGAAATACGCCAGGCCTTTCTATCGGGAAAGAAGAAGATAAGATGGGGATTCGGGCGTCTGCTACTTCGGAAATTATTTTTGATAACTGCTTTATCCCTGCTTCTGCCAGAATCGGCAGAGAAGGGATGGGTTTCCGTCTTGCCATGGAAACTCTGGAGAAATCAAGACCTGTAGTAGGGGCTATTTCCGTTGGTATTGCCCAGGCTGCTCTGGAAAGTTCAATTCATTATGCCCATCAGAGAAAACAATTTGGGCAGAAGATAGCCTCTTTTGAAATGGTTCAGCAGATGATTGCTGATATGGTGACTAAGACAGAAGCGGCAAGGGCACTGGTACATAAAGCCTGCTGGATGCAGATGAAAGGCAGTAAGCAGGCCGGACTTTTCTCAGCAATGTCAAAATGCTTTGCATCAGATACCGCTATGGAAGTTACTACTACGGCTGTACAGGTTATGGGTGGTAACGGTTATTCCCGCGAAAATCCAAATGAAAAATATATGCGTGATGCCAAGATCATGCAGATTTATGAAGGCACTAACCAGGTTCAGCGTCTGGTCATCGCGAATGCGGCTATGTATTAATCAATTTTTTTCATTTTCTGTTTGACTTTTTAAATAGTGATGTTAAAATAGTTTTATAACTTGAGGCGATGAAAAAGAAAGAGTTCTGGAAAATTCTCTCAGGGATCCGGTGATAGTGGGACACCGGAAGAAGGATCGGGACTTGATTCACTTTGGAGCTGCCAGTTGAATGGAGTAGGCTGGACGTAAGGCTGCGTTAAAGCTTTCGAGTACAAAATCAGGGTGGTACCGCGAATGACTTCGCCCCTTCAGGGGCGAAGTTTTTTATTTGTTCTAAATTGTGGAAACTGATTTTGCATCGGCTTTTAACAGTCTTCACTTATATTTTCAGGAGGTATAGTAATGGATAACAAGCTTGATGAGCTGAAAGCGAAGGCTCAGGAATTACTTGAAGTCTGCAATGACGAAACGAAAAAGAAAGAAACCCTGGATTCCCTGAAAAACGGGATGACTGCTTTTCTTAACGACATGAAAAAATTGAATAAAGAGGACAAAGTGTCCCTTGATTCTATCGCAGACCAGGTGAGAAATAAAATCGTAACATTTATGACTGCAGATTTGAATGAACTGCAGGAAGATGCCAGAAATAAAATTGCCGCATCCATGGATGAAAAGGCTCTGCAGGATACTAAAGTATTTTTCCTCGGCAAAAAGGGAAAACTTACAGCCATCCTCAGGGGTATGAAGGATGTATCCGCCGAACAGCGCCCGGTGATCGGTGCCCTTGCCAACCAGGTCAGAGAAAATGTAGAAGCTGCTATTGCCGAAAAGATGGAAGAATTGAAAGCAAAGAGACTGCAGCGGAAAATTGAGCGGGAAACAGTGGATATTACTCTTCCTGCCCGTCACCAGAAAGTGGGACATATCCATCCCCTGGATAAGGCTCTGCGTGAAATTATGAAATCCTTCGTTCGTATGGGCTATTCCGTTGAGGAAGGACCGGAAATTGAACAGGATTATTATAACTTTGAATGTTTGAACCTGCCAAAAGACCATCCCGCCAGAGACATGCAGGATTCTTTCTATATTACTCCGGATATTCTTCTTCGTACTCATACATCCCCTGTTCAGGCAAGGACGCTGAGAAAACATGAACCAAATTCTCCAATCCGCATGATTGCACCCGGTAAAGTATTCCGCTGGGATAATGATGCTACCCATTCACCGGTATTCCATCAGGTTGAAGGACTTGTCGTGGATAAAGGAATCAGCTTTGCAGACCTGAAAGGGACACTTGAAATTTTCCTGAAAGATCTTTTTGGTTCTGACACAAAGATTCGCTTCAGAGCCAGCTATTTCCCATTTACGGAACCGTCAGCCGAAGTTGATATTTCTTTTGCTGCCAGGACTGGCGAAGATGATGGAGATCCGGACTGGCTTGAAATCCTTGGCTGCGGCATGGTTCATCCCATGGTATTAAAGCTGAACGGTTATGATCCGGAAAAGGTCAGTGGTTTTGCATTCGGTATGGGCATTGAAAGAATTGCCATGCTGCTTTATGGAATTGATGACCTCAGAAACTTCTACGAAAATGATGTCAGATTCCTGAAGCAGTTCTAATGGAAGGGAGATTAAATAGATGAACGTTTCTTTAAAATGGCTTGGTACCCTGGTTGATATTAAAGGTCTGGATCCGGACGATATGGCAGAAACCCTAACTGTCGATGGGATTCCTGTAGAGCATGTAATTCATCCTGGCAGCGGAATTAAAGGTGTTGTCACAGGGAAAATTTTATCTGTTGAAAAGCATCCCGATGCAGATCATCTTCAGATCTGCCAGCTTGACGTAGGACAGGCAGAGCCAGTTCAGATTGTTACCAGTGCCGGAAATGTCGCTGTTGGACAAATTGTTCCGGCAGCCTTGAACGGAGCTCATGTGCCTGCAGCTCATGATGCGAAGGTCCCTGGAGGGCTTCGTTATGGCGATATTAAAATCAAAGCAGGTAAACTCCGTGGTGTGAAATCAAACGGTATGATGTGTTCACTGGGTGAACTGGGGATGGATTCCAATCTTTTCCCAGCCCTTAATAAAGAAGGCATTCTGATTCTCCCGGAAGATACGCCCGTAGGAATTGATATTCATAATCTTTATGATTTGGATGATATTGTTTATGAAATGGAATTGACTGCCAACAGGGCGGATTGCTTCAGCATGATCGGTATGGCTCTTGAAGTCGGTGCAATTTTTGAACGCAAGGTCAGCCTTCCGGAAATTAAAGTGAAAGAAGAGGGCGCACCAATTGAGGGTAGGGCTTCCGTCCATATCGAAGATCCCGCTTTCTGCAAACGGTTCTGCGGCAGACTTCTGGAAAATGTAAAAATCTGTCGTTCTCCGGAATGGATTGAAAACCGTCTCCGCAGCAACGGAATCAGACCAATTAATAATGTAGTCGATGCTGCTAACTATGTGATGCTCGAAATCGGTCAGCCTCTTCATACTTATGATTATGACAAAGTGGCAGGTCATTCCCTGACATGTCGCCATGCTCATGAAGGAGAAAGTATTGTTACTTTGGATGGGCAGACCAGAAACCTGAATCCATCGGACCTTGTTATTGCGGATGGTGAAGACAAAGCAGCCTGCGTAGCAGGGGTCATGGGTGGACTTGATTCAGAAGTAACGGCAGATACAAAGAATGTTTTCCTGGAAGCTGCGGTTTTTGATTCTGCATCTATTAGAAGAACCTCCCGCCGTCTGGGCCTTCGTTCAGAAGCCTCCGGCCGTTATGAAAAGGGCATTAATCCGGCCAGATCCGAAATGGCTATTAACCGTATCTGTCAGCTTTTGGAAGATCAGGGAGCCTGCACCACTGCGTCCGGAATGGTTGATGAATATCCGGTTAAGGCTGCTCCTCAAGTAATCAGGACAACCATTGATAAAATTAATGGTTATATTGGTGAACAGATTCCTGAAGAGAAGGTTGTCAGCATTCTGACTAATCTTTATTTTAAGGTTGAAAATGATCATGGGAATCTGACTGTCACTGTTCCGGATTTCCGCCTTGATATGGAAGGTATGCCGGATTTGGCTGAGGAAGTTGCACGCGTTTACGGGTATAAGAATATCCCGATTACTACTCCTTGGAGCGCTATTGCCAAAGGAAAAATGACGGAAGAACAGGATGCGATTTTCCGTATCACTGACTGCCTCCTTGCTAATGGATTGTCTGAAGTCGTAAATTACAGCTTTATGGATAAAAAAGACCTGGAAAAACTGAATTTCCCTGTGGATCATAAGGTCTATAATGCGATTCCGATTATGAACCCGATTTCCGATGAATATCCCGATATGCGCACTACTCTGCTTCCGGGCCTCATGCATACACTGGTTTATAACCTGTCTCAGAAAAACGAAGAAGCAGCTTTTTTCGAAGCCGGACATGTTTACCAGCCTAAAGCATTGCCACTGACTGAACTACCCTATGAATATGAACTGTTCTCCGGCCTTCTCTGTGGTTCACCGGAAGAAGCAGGCTATCCTAACGTACAAAGAAAGTATGATTTTTATGATATTAAAGCTATCATGGAAAATGTACTCAAAACATTAAATGTGACAAATTATGAAATCCGCCGTTCTTCTTATCCGGTATTCCATCCCGGAATTTCTGCGGACTTTGTAAAAGATGGTCAGGTCCTGATGTCCTTTGGTGAAATGCATCCGGCTGTTCTCGATAAATGGGGAATCAAAAAAGATGTTTACGGATTTGTAATATTCCTTCCACATCTGATGAAGTTTATCGATGAGACCATTGATTACAGAAAGATTCCGAAATTCCCGGCCTCTGAACGGGATTTGTCTCTGCTTGTTCCATCAAGGTATTCCAACAATGACGTTATGGAAATCATTCGTCATTCTGCCGGTAAACACCTTGAAGTGCTTCGTCTCTTCGATCTTTATCAGGGCGAACAGGTTAAAGAGGGTTATAAGAGCATGGCCTTCAACCTGACTTTCCGCGCTGAAGACCGAACCCTCATTGATGGGGAAGTGGATAAGTGGATTGAACATATTGTGAAAGAACTCGGTAAGGCAGATATCGTTCTTCGCTCCTGATTCCATTATCCTTTATAATGGTATGTGCATATTCATGAAATAAAAGACTCTCTATTTCCATGTTGAATGGAAATAGAGAGTCTTTTTTCATAAAAAGGATTAATTCACTCTGGTCCGAGGGTGTCCCGCTTATCGGTCTTATGGCGCATGAAGTTGGCAACTTTCTGGCCGGCATTTTTCATCTGCTGCCCGGTATTTTTAAATTTATGAAGGGCCGTCGATCTGGATTTTATCGATGGTTTCATATCCGGGTTGATATTGCCTCTTTTAACAGAAGTTGCTCTTATTTTTTCCGGATGCAGTGTTGCCCGTAATACTGACATAGTACGGGATGGAATTAAATCGGTACTGAAACTATAAATATCAACAGCAGCGAACCCAATTAGTGGATATGCATGAATACAGACATGGGATTTGACTCCGTAGGCTGCCGCAATAATTTCTTCTGTTTCTTCATGATAAAAAGTATCATTAATCGTCATACCAATCTTTTCTGTGGAATCTTCCAGCACGTGAAGTATGTTTTCCGAAGAACTTATTTCATCAGCTCTACAATTATAACAGTCAATCAGTAAATGTTTTCCTATATAATTATCCATTCCGAATACCTCTTAAAAAATCTGTTTTTTAAATTATATCAGATATTGCATGTTTTATGCAGTCATTACTTTAAAATATATCATATTTAAAATGCTTGTACTTTGATTATCTATTGACTATTTCTGGTATTAGTAATCAGTATAAAGATTGTACTTATTTTTATGCAATAAAATTTGACCTTATACGAAAAATGCTATAAAATTTAATAAATATACAACTTGATCCAATCATTTTGAAAGTCTGTCAATTAAAAAGAATCAGCTTGATTTTATTACGGATCCTTGAATGCAGGGAAGGAGAATTCTGATGAAAAGATATAGAATTATGAAAATAAAAGAAATTGTACAAAATCAGATTATTGAAACTCAGGAAGATCTTGCAGAAGCTCTAAAAAAAGAGGGGATTATCGTTACACAGGCCACTGTTTCCAGAGACATAAAAGATCTTATGCTTGTGAAAACGCCCTACAAGGATGGTCATTACCGCTATGCATTGTCCAGTGAAAAGGAGAGCGTTATGTCCAAGAGTCATACGGCTATTTTGTTTCAGGAAGCGGTTGTTAAAATAGATTCGGCAATGAACCTTGTCGTTCTTCATACTATTCCCGGCTCTGCTTCATCGGTCGCTTTTGCAATAGACCATTCAAAAAATGAGGAAATCATTGGTACTCTGGCTGGGGATGACACGGTTCTTGTCATATTAAAAAAACCTGAGGATGTACCGGTACTTTTAAATCATATTCAGGGTATGCTGAAAACTTGAGGCAGGTGCTATTATGCTGCAGAGCCTTCATATTGTGAATTTTGCAATTATAGAAGATACGGTTATAGATTTTGGCAGGGGAGTTACCGTATTTACCGGTGAAACCGGTGCCGGAAAGTCTATTCTTATTGATGCGCTTGCCGTATTAACCGGACGTCGGGCGAAAACGGATCTAATTAGAACGGGTTCAGACTTTTTTAAAGTAGAAGGTATTTTTGAAGTGGATCCTTCCTTGACAGACAATTTGAAAGAGGAAGGCATTGATTCTGAAGATGGACAGGTGATAATTTCAAGAAAACTAAATCGTTCAGGTCGTGGTGTTTGTACAATAAACGGCAGTTTCTGCACTGTAAAACAGCTTCAGCGTATTGGTAAGCTTTTAATTCGACTGCATGAGCAGAATGATAATATGGAACTCCTGTCCATACCATTTTGCGAAAGAATGGTTGATTCAGCAACCCCAGAAGTTGTCAGAGCATATAATGATTATCGCAATGTATATGAGGAATGGAAGAACTTAAAAGATACATTAGAAGGTTATGATCAGAAGAAACAGGAGAGAGAAAGAAGACTTGACGTTCTGGAATGGGAACTGAATCAGATTTCTTCGGCCAATCTATATAAAGGAGAAGATGAGGAAGTCAGTAAAAAGCTTTCTGTATTGCAGAATCATGAGAAGATAATACGTTCAGTGCATAATGCGCTGAATATGATTATGGAAGAAGGAGGGCTCCAGGATCTTATAGCCAGAGCGGAAAGGGAAATATCTGGTGTTGTTCGTTTCGATAGTACTTTGAACAGTAGTCTGGAATCCATACATTCCGCTTCCTATTCTCTTGAAGATGCGGTAAGCAGCTTGGAGTCATATGTTGCAGAGTCTGATTTCTCAGAAGAAGAACTGAATCTCCTTCAGGATAGAAATGAGATTATACAGGAACTTAAAAGGAAGTATGGCCCTGAACTTTCTGATGTGCTGGCTTATGAGAAGAAAGCACAGGATGAATATGATTCTTTAAAAGAACTGATTTTTGATAATGACTCACTGGTCCAAAAGTATGGCCAGCTTACAGTCGAGGCCATGAATAAATCCAATATACTGAACAAAGTCAGAAAAGATGCAGCACAAGTGATTCTTTATAAAATTATCCATTTTCTAAAAGATATGGGTATGGAAAATGCCCGGATGGATCTTCATCTGATTCCTCCAGATTCACCTTCGCCTAATGGTGCAAAGGAAATGGAATTTTATTTTTCTGCAAATACCGGTGAGCCATTGAGGAGTATGAGAGATACGGCTTCAGGAGGCGAAATTTCCAGGATAGCTTTGGCAATTGAAATCGTCATTTCAAAACTTCTCTGCCAGCAGACTCTTATATTTGATGAGATTGACGTTGGAATCAGCGGCAGGGTGGGACTTCAGGTGGCAAAGAAAATTGCCCTTTTATCCCATGACATTCAGGTTCTTTGCATTACCCATCTGCCGCAGACTGCCTGTGCTGCAGACAGGCATTATAAAATCGTCAAGTCTGTTACCAATGGCAGAACTGCCACCAGGGCAGTATTGCTTAATGAACAGGAACATATTGCTGATATAGCCCTTATGATATCCGGCAGTACATCATCCACAAGTGCTTTTGAATCTGCCCTTGAAATGAAGAACAAAGTTAAATCTCTGTAAATGCATTTAAGCATATATTTGTGAAAATCAAAAAGCATCGAAGCAGCCGCTTCGATGCTTTTTGAGACAGCAAAGGATTTCAGAGGTTTTTAAAACCTGTTACTTATTAACAAAAATTGTTGAGATATCTGCTGATTCCCCGGAGGATGTATTATCTGCCTCGTTTTTAGATGGGGAATTATTTTTCCTGGCGGCTGCTTTTGCTTTTTTTGCTGCTTCCAGAGCTTCGCGTGCCGCTTTTTCTTCTGCGATTTTCTGCTTGATGGCCCGTGTCTGATAAACGGGATATCTTGGAGAAGGAGATACAAGTGCATTGATTTCAAAGAGGCGGTTCCACGGGAATTCAGCGGATATAGTGGCAGGATTAAGACCTATTTTTTTCGCTGCAAATTCCTGTATTTCTGCGACCATTTCTTCTTTAATTTCAGGGGTAGGAACCATGTTGTCCGTTTCTTTTTCTGTGATTCTGGCTATATTTTTGCGAACATTTGCCTGATAAGCCCAATTATCGATATATTGTTCTGTAAGCATATTTTTATGATTTTCTTTTGACATTTCAGGTGCAAGAATTGCTTGTGCAATAGCATAGCCAATTGTATTGGAAGCAGTATTCCAGCCATTGTATGCAGTGACTTTATACAGAAGATCATCCTTGCTCAGAAGGTTCATAAGTGTATTGTCTGAGCCATTAGCGAAATATACATCCACGATAGATACAGGGACGTCCCTCTCTGTAATATTTTTGATTTCGCTTACAAAATCGGTGGTACTCTGTTTCAGCATTCCAAAATTATTGAATTGCCCGGACTCACCGGTAGAACTGATTGGCGTGTTGACTGCCAGTACAATGTCAGGAATATTTTTGCCTGCCATGGTTCCCCCTGCGGCGGTGATGTGCTCCCTGATTGTTTTTCCTATAGGCTGGCTTTCATAGCTTGGTACAGTATCTTCTGCGCGTCCCAGAGGATAGATAACGGAGAAAGTTGGCTTTAGTTTTTTTTCATCATTGTGGTATCGGGCAATTAAAAGTAATGCCAGCTGGTCAGCCCCGGGGAAGGAACCGTATTTCGTTTTCGGAAGTTTATTTGCATCGATAGAAAGATATCTGTATTCAAGGGAGGATTGTGAATTTTTACTGTTATCGTCATGACCTTCACAGAAATAGGTAAAAACTCCATCCCGTGTATCTTTGATAAGCATACGATTAATAGTATTGTTTTTGGTCCGACGTTTAAACCAGTCCTGTAGATACTCGGACGGTATCGACAATTTGAGGGATAGGAGTTCTCCTGCTTCATCCGTGGTAATATTGCCGCTATCCATCTTGTCCTGTAGACCGGAAAGCCGGTAGATATCGTTTCCATATTTACTGTAGTAGTAAGGCTCTACTCCGCTTTTGGAAGCATAGGGGGTACGCATGATGGTACCGAAGCCGTAAATTGGGACTTTAGGGAATCGGGCGTGAAGCTGCCTTATTTTATTTTCTCTTGCCATTAATATTGAAAGAGCTTCATTATGTTTCCGGGAGTCTACAAGACCACCGTAGATAAGGGAATCAGTAGAAATAATGGCAGCATCAGCCTGGTCCATATTGCGAATGAGCCAATTCCAGATCTGGTCAGGATACCCCCGATAATTTTTACCGGATAAAAACGCCCTCGGGGGTGTTAAAATGGTATATCCGGCTTTTTCCGCAGTGGATACAGTGTAATCAAAACTGACAGGGCGGTCATCCTGAGGTACCAGCAGGATTGTTTTTGCTTCTATATTTGAATACAGTCCGGATAAGATGGCTGTTAACGCTAAAGCAAGAACTTTTTTATGATTTATCAATTAAATACCTCCTGTAAACTCAGCCTGAAGGTTTTTGAATAAAATAAAAAAGCACCCGAACAGGTGCTGTGTTTTTGGCGGAGCAGGTGGGATTCGAACCCACGGGCCCCTGAGGGCTAACGGATTTCGAGTCCGCCTCGTTATGACCGCTTCGATACTGCTCCTGATTCGCTCTTCATGCCCGCTTTTCAATAAAGAAATTATCCAGTATATTCCGACATTGCTGTTCCAGAATACCTGTGGATACATCTATATGATGGTTCAGAATATCAGTTTTGTGAATATGGAACCTGGATTGAATGGCACCGTATTGTTCATTGCCTGCTCCGTAAACCAAACGACTTATTCTGGCATTCAGCAGTGCACCGGCGCACATTGGGCATGGCTCTATGGTAACATAAAGGACTGCCCTCGTCAAACGCCACGAACCCAGGAACTCTGCAGCTTTTCTAAGTACGAGTATTTCTGCATGAGCGGTGGGATCATTATTCTGCTCTTTACGATTGTGATCAGAAGCTATAATTACATCATTCCACACAAGAACGGCACCAATAGGAATTTCATTTTCTCTTGCTGCGATTTTTGCTTCAATTACAGCCAGTTTCATATAATCTATATCATTCAATTTTATTATCCTTTATGGGAAGTAACAGAATTTATCTTTTTATAAGGTTAACATAAATATAGTGGAAATTAAAGTCAAAGCAGGTTAAAATAATAATAGTTATTTTGAGTTATTCAGAAAGGTGACAAATATGGCAGAAGAAAAAAGAGTAAATCTTAAAGCACAGAAATTTGAACAGTATACCAAAGCTAATAAACTGGATTACTTTGTAAAAAATCCGGTTCATGATGAAGCTGATACAGTTGTGTTCCAATCTCAAATTCAGGTAGAAGGCCAGAGGATTCCTATGGGAATTATTACGGACAGCACAATCTACACGATTATCCGCGTTCAGGTGGGAAGCGGACTTGTCAAGGAAAGCAATAAGAATGAATTTCTTGAATATCTGAACGCCCTTAACAGAAGTTATAAAGTATTTAAATATGTGGCAGCGGATGATGGCTCCGTTTTTCTGGATGCCTGCCTGCCAAGCACCAACGAAAGCTTCGATCCTGAGATTGTTCGTGTAGTACTTGATGTGGTTGTAGATCATTTAAATAGTGAATACAAGAACATTATGAAGAAGGCCTGGGTCTAATTTCTAACAGATTTGGCCAGATAATTCAGTGTTTAGCTTCATCAGATTGAATTAAAATAAACAGGTTAAACCTCCGGTAATACTGAATCGGATAAAGCAATTTTAGGTTGATTTATCAATTCAGATATACTTGGAGGTTTTTATTTTTAAAAATGACAATAAATATATATGAAATTTTAAAAGATCTCTATATAAAAGATAATTGATTAATTGTTACACCATTTATACAGCCGGGGCAGATATAGAACGTTTTATTGAACTTCAGGGAAGGTGCAATAATTGGGACGTTGAGTATATTATTCTATAGGAGTTAATGATAATATTGCATAGCTATTGAGAATAAAAGGTGATAAAATAAAACAGAAAATATGACGATAAAGGACTTGCCTGATATGGAAACAGAAAAGATGAAATATAAATGGAATTTAACAGCAGATACTGAAAGCAGAGTTTCTATTCCACTATTTTTTAAAGCGCATCATATACCTGACGGGCTTGCCCGTATTCTGATGCGGCGTAATATTGTTGATGAGGAAACCCTTTCTCATTTCCTTTATGATGACCTTGATAATCTTTTTGATCCATTCCTAATGAGAGGAATGGATCAAGCGGTGAATCGCATTATAGAAGCGATCGGGCATCAGGAAAAAATAGTTATTTATGGCGATTATGATGTCGACGGTATTACCGCCACCTCTATTATGTACCGCTGCCTTTACTCACTTCATGCAAAAGTAGGATATTATATACCGCAAAGAGAAGTAGAAGGTTATGGACTGAATAAGAAAGCTTTGGATAAACTGGCATGTGAAGGTTATAGTCTACTTATTACCGTGGATTGTGGTATAAGTTCGGCACAATTGATTGCCGAAGCTCCTGAGACACTTGATATCATAGTGACTGACCATCATACTCCTCCGGAAGTAATTCCGGATTGTATTGCCGTTCTAAATCCCCACCAGGCGGACTGCTCGTATCCGTTTAAAGAATTGGCTGGCTGTGGCGTGGCTTATACCTTATGCCGTGGACTTCATTTACGGCTGGATCAAATTGATTATTATAATGATTTGGAACTTGTAGCACTTGGAACTATTGCAGACGTAGTATCCCTGACTGGAGAAAATCGCATTCTTGTCAGGGAAGGAATGAAACGTTTTGTTCATACGCCCATAAAAGGATTGTCAGCCCTTCTATATGCATCCGGTATTATACATGAAGATACGGTAGAAATAAAAAGGGCGGATCAGATTTCCTTTGGCCTTGCTCCAAGATTGAATGCTGCTGGCAGGATAGATCATGCGGAAACCGGTGTACAATTATTGACAACCGAATCTTCATCTGAAGCGGAAAAACTGGCAAACAGGCTTTGCGAAATTAACATGACCAGACAGCAGATTGAGAAAAAGATTTATGAAGAAGCCCGGGAAAGGATTGGAGAGCTTCAGATTGAAAAGGATCCGACTCTTGTTATAGATGGCGATGACTGGCATCCCGGGGTGATAGGAATCGTTGCATCGAGGATCCTGGAAAATTTTCACCGCCCTGTCTTTGTAATTACAGTCAGAAATGGGATTGGTAAGGGCTCCTGCAGAAGTATTCCTGCATTCAATATATATGAGGCGCTGGCTGCCAATTCTGATCTTCTGCTCCAGTTTGGTGGACATAAAATGGCTGCCGGCTTTTCGATAAAAAAGGAGAATATTCCTTTATTCAGAAAGCGTATGAATCATTTAGCTGCCGGGATACTTCGACCAGAAGATTTTATCCCTGTCCTGAATGTAGAAGATACCCTTTCCCTTGATGAACTTTCATTGGATTTTATTCAGTCTCTGGACCTGCTGGAACCTTGTGGATGCGATAATCCCAAACCTTTATTTTCCACTAAGGGCGCTTTTGTAGAGACATCACGTCATATAGGGCAGGAGGGTAGGCATTTTAAATGCCAGCTTTCCAGAAACAATGATTTAATTGATGTCATTTGCTGGGGGACCGGTGCTGAAAGTCCCTGTCAGGCAGGAGATGTGATAGATCTTGTTTACGAACCTGAAATTCACGATTGGTACGGCAGGCATGTTCAGCTTATCTGCAAAGATATAAAGCAGGAGAAGGTTCATATTCTTGATAGGAACTACCTGGTCAATGTCTACAGGAAACTCGATTCTATTTTGAGAAATATGCCCAAACCGGTTAAAGAAGTCCATTACCAGCTTATTGGGAAATTTGATTTCGATCCGATTTACCTGAAAATGGCACTCGCCGTTTTCGAGGAATTGGAGATTATTTCCCGTTACAGCAGGAATGGGGAAGAATTCTACCAGCGAAGAATTGTACATAAGAGGTTGGATTTACTATCATCTTCCGTTTATAGAAAGCATATGAGCCAGTGAGGTGATTGCTATGAGTGATAATTCAGATTTAAACAATAATAAAATGCCTGAAAATAAAACGGCTGAGCAGGAAACTTCACAGGCCGTAAATCCAAATACTGTTTTTAACAGAAATCTTAATGAAGAAACCATTCATACAGATGCATCAGCTTCAACTCTGGCTGAATTCCTTATCCATCAGGAGGAATATGTAAAGAAGCAGAAAGAAAAAAAGAGCTGGATCGGTGAAAAGGAAGAAGAATACAAGAAACTTTTTGAAAAAATAAAAACCTATATTAAAGATCCGAAAAGTCTTGATGCTATTGAAGAAGCCTATGAGCTGGCTGCCAAAGCCCATGCTGAACAGGTTCGTGCAACGGGAGAGCCTTACATTATTCATCCACTTTCAGTGGCCTATATACTGGCCGAACTGGAAATGGATGCCCAGGGTATTATTGCGGCCCTTCTTCATGATGTTGTAGAAGATACTGAGTATACACTGGAAGATATTAAGATGATGTTTGGTGATGAAGTGGCATTCCTTGTCGACGGAGTCACTAAACTATCCCAGTTTCACTATAAAGATAAAGAGGACCAGCAGCTGGAAAATTTCAGGAAAATGTTCCTTGCTATGGCGAAGGATATCCGCGTAGTCGTTATCAAACTGGCTGACCGCCTTCATAACATGCGTACCCTGGGGGTATTCCGCAGGGAAAAACAGGAAAGGATCGCCAAGGAAACACTGGAAATATATGCCCCGCTTGCCCACAGACTCGGTATTTATAATATCAAATGGGAACTGGAAGACCTGTGTTTCCATTATCTATATCCGGAAGAATACTATGACCTCGTCCGGCAGATGAAGCAGAAACGGAAGGCCCGTGAAGAAATTGTTAATGATACCATGCGTGTTCTCCATGATCATATTCAGGAAGCTGGAATCAAGGCGACGATTACGGGACGCCCTAAACACTTTTATAGTATTTATAAAAAGATGAAAAGGGATAATAAGGACTTATCCCAGATTTATGATTTATACGCTGTTCGTGTCATAGTGGATACGATTCCTCAGTGTTATGCAGTTCTGGGTATTGCTCATTCCCTTTGGAAGCCTCTGCCCAATCGTTTTAAAGATTATATTGCCGTTCCAAAACCAAATATGTATCAGTCTCTTCATACCACGGTTATTGGCACGAGGGGACAGCCTGTTGAAATACAGATCCGAACCTGGGAAATGCACCATATTTCCGAATATGGTGTTGCAGCCCACTGGCGTTACAAGGAAGGAAAGCAGGCAGGTTCTAAGGATTTTGACGCAAAAATAAGCTGGCTGAGAAGGATTCTGGAGTGGCAGGACACCAGCAATCCTAAAGAATTTATGAATGCTCTGAAGCTGGATGTATTCTCTGATGAAGTCTTTGTTTTTACTCCTAAAGGGGATGTCATTAACCTGCCCAAGGGCTCCATACCTATCGATTTTGCCTACCGTATTCATACGGAAGTAGGTAACCGGTGCGTGGGAGCAAAAGTCAATAATAAAATTGTTCCCCTGGATACGAAACTAAAGAATGGGGATATCGTATCCATTATTACATCCAAAACGGGGAAACCCAGTTACGACTGGATTAATATGGTTGGGGCAGCTGACAGTAAGGCAAAAATCAGAAGCTGGTTCAAGAAGGAAAACCGAACAGAAAATATCGCAAGGGGTCAGGAACTTCTGATTCAGGAAACGGATCGCCTGGGATATGAGTGGAAGAAATTGACTGCTAAAGATCGTCTTGCTCAGGTGGCTAAAGCGTTTAACAACATAACTGTAGATGATTTATATGCTTCTGTCGGTTTTGGCGGAATTGCAGTCAAGAGTGTTATGCTGAAACTGACTGAGCTCTATAAAAGGGAACTCAATGAGCAGCAGCCCATGCCGCAAAAAACAGCAAAAGCTCTTGAAAATCTGAAGATGAGGAGGGTAAAAACCCATTCCAACAGCGGTATACTTGTGAAAGGAGAAGAGGGACTGGAAGTTCATCTTTCCAAATGCTGCAATCCGGTTCCCGGTGATGAAATTGTAGGTTTTGTAACAAGAGGACGTGGAGTTTCCGTTCACAGGGCTGATTGTCCCAATGCTATTAATTTCCCTGATAAAGACCGAATGATTGATGTGGCCTGGGAAGCACAGACAAATACAATGTTCCTTGTTACCATCGAGGTCATCAGTTATGACAGGACAGGACTCATGGCAGATATTTTGGCTGCTTTGACTGAAATGAAGTTATCAGTTTCTGCTGCCACCGTTAAAGTTGAAAATAACGGTATGGCTGTGATGCATTTAGGAATCCAGATCAAGGATTTGCAGCAGCTCGATTATATTATGACTAAAATCAGAAGAATCAAGGGCGTTCATTCCGTACGCCGCATGCATTCAGTAAAAGGAGAATAAAATGAGGGCTGTCATTCAGCGTTGTAACTGGTGCCGGGTATCTTCCGAAGGTACCCCGGTTTCTTCTATCGGAAAAGGCCTTTCTGTCCTTCTGGGAGTCAAAAAAGGGGATACCTCAAAGGACGTTATTTACATTGCTGATAAAATTCTGCATCTGCGGATTTTTGAAGATGAAAATGGGAAACTGAATCAGTCAATTCTTGATGTCGGTGGAGAGATTTCCATTGTTTCTCAGTTTACTCTTTATGGGGATGTCAGGAGAGGGAGAAGACCCAGCTTTACGGAAGCGGAACTGCCGGAGAAAGCCCGCCAATTATACCAGGAAGCAGTCGATTATTTCAGGAATGCAGGGATTAACGTTGGTACCGGGGAATTTCAGACGTATATGAAAGTGGCTCTTGAAAATGATGGCCCCGTCACGATTCTGATCGACAGTGATAAGATTTTCTAACCGTTCGTTTATATCGGGAATGGGAAGTAAGGTGGATGTAATGAAAATTATGTACATGGTACTTGGTCCATTTATGACTAATACATATATTGTTTATAATGAAGAAACCATGGAAGGCCTTGTCGTTGATCCTTCTTTTACGCCCGAACAGTATATCAGGGTTATACATGATAAAGAAATCAACCTCAAAACTATTCTTTTAACTCATGCTCATGTAGACCATATGGCAGGAATGAATATGCTCCGGCACGAATTCCCGGATGCTCTGATGTATATGGATAAAAGAGATCAACCTCTTCTTCGTGATCCGGAACGCAATCTTTCTGAAGCGTTTTCCCCGCGAATCAAAGTGGAAGACGCGGATATCTGGGTTAAACACGGGGATGAGATCAAGACCTGTGGATTTATATTCCACGTGATTGATTCAGCAGGTCATACCCCGGGCGGGGTTTCTTATTATGAAAAATCAGAAGGCATTGTTTTTACTGGAGATTCTCTTTTTCAGGGCTCTATAGGCAGGACAGACTTTCCGGGCGGTAATTTGAAAATGCTCATTGGGAATATAAAGAGAAATCTTTTGGCTCTTCCTGCATCCACGATTGTTCTCTCCGGTCATGGCGGACAGACATCTATTGGGGCAGAAGACCGGACGAATCCCTTTCTTAATGGAGGTTTCCGATGAGAAAAGGTGTTGAATTCTGGCTGCGTGTGGCAATTACCCTGGCTCTGGTATTGCTGGTTATAGCCGCTCCTTCTGTTCTGCTGCCTTTTATCGTTTCACTGGTTATAACCATATTGCTGAATCCGGTTGCCGGAAAAGTATATGCCCTGTCCCAGAAATACCGGCTGAAGTGGTTTCCTTATGATTTGGCCATTATCATTTCTTTTGCACTTTTTGTCGCGGTTATTTATATGATTATTATTCATATTTTTGTACCCTTTGTTTCTGAATTCCAGGAATTCGTTAAAGGGGTTCCGGAAATGATGGCCGCGGTTCAGCAGATAATTCCTGAATTGGAAAAGCAGTATCAGCTGAATGTGCTTCCGCCGGAAGCGAAGTCCTTCCTTGCTAAAATCGTGCAAGATATCGGGGAGTATACATTAAAACTCGCACAGTTTAGTATTTCTGCCATTTTCTCTTTCGCAAGTACTGTAATTGAACTGATTGTTGTTCCCTTTATTACGTTCTATATGATGAAAAGCGGAAGCAGCTTTATTAATGGATTTATTCATATTTTTCCTGAACGATTCCATCATCACCTTGATCAACTCTTCAAGGAAATTCATTTTGTCCTTAACGCATATATCAGGGGACAACTTATCCTTTCTACTCTGATGGCTTTGGTTGTTTTTGTTGGCATGTGGGCTTTAAACATACCATATCCTCTCGTTATCGGTCTGCTTGCCGGTATCGTGGAAATGATTCCCCTGATTGGTCCGATTATAGGTGCACTGCCGCCAGTCCTCCTTGGTCTGCTTCAGGGATCGACTGTTATGATTAAAGTAATTGTTTTTTATATTATAGTGCAGCAGCTTGATGGACACCTTGTAATGCCCAAGCTTATGGGGACTATTATAAAGGTTCATCCGGTTTCCATAATTGCAGCAGTACTGATTTGCGGCCATGTTCTGGGGGTTGTAGGCATGATGATTGCCGTTCCGCTTGTGGCCGTTCTGCAGATTTTGCTGAGGCATATGTGGTTTTATGATCGTTATAAAAACTGAGGTACTGCATAAATTGAATAAACCTATGAAAAAAGCAGCGATTATGAGTAATTTAAAAAAGAAAATCAGGGACCATAAATACAAATTCACCACCCAGCGTCAAGTCATCCTTCAGGCTTTTCTGGACAGCCAGGAGAACCATATGAGTGCCGAAGATGTGTTCACTGTTGTAAGGAAGACTTATCCGGATATCGGACTCGCAACAGTATATCGGGCCCTTGAGCTATTTACCGCCCTTGACCTTCTAAAAAAGCTTGATTTTGGTGATGGGCGAAGCCGGTATGAGATCAATGATCACAATTTATCTCATTCCCATTATCATCTCATTTGTCTTGGCTGCGGCAGGGTAACTGAGTTTTCCTATGATTTTCTGAGTGAAGTCAAAGATAAGATCAGGAAAGATAACGGATTTGAGATTGTAGATTACCAGCTTAAATTCTATGGATACTGCAGGGATTGTGAAAAAAAGAAAAATCAGGAATGATTTAAGCTGTTTCTGCAAGGTTTAATTGGCTTTTTATAATCTTTATTTGCCAATACACTGTAAGGAATGGTACAATTTACTTTATCAGTGTATTTTCTAAATAAGAATCATGATTGATAGTTGATTGCATGATAATAAATCTGATTCAGAAAAAGAGGTGTCTTTATGCAGGCATTAAAAGGGACACACGATATCCTTCCGGAAGAAGTTTATAAGTGGGATTATATGGAAGGTGTCATTCGTGATGTTTGCTCCCGCTACGGATACAAAGAAATCCGGACCCCTATCATTGAAGCAACGGAGCTTTTCCAGCGCGGAATAGGGGATACAACTGATGTTGTAACTAAAGAAATGTATACATTTAAGGATCGGGGTGATCGTTCTGTTACTCTGAGACCGGAAAATACCGCATCTGCGGTGAGGGCATATCTGGAACATAAAATGTATGGGGACCAGCAGGTACATAAGATGTTTTATATTGGATCTATGTTCCGTTATGATCGTCCCCAGGCCGGAAGATACCGGGAATTTCACCAGTTTGGTCTTGAAGTCCTTGGAGCATCCTCCCCTTTGGCAGATGCCGAAGTCATAGCTATGGCCTGTGAAATTTTTCACAGACTTGGATTAAAAGATCTTGATTTGCATCTGAACTCCATCGGTGACAGAAACTGCCGCCCGGTCTATCGGCAGAAACTGATAGAATTCTTTGAAGCTAAGAAAGACCAGCTCTGTGATGATTGCCGGGAAAGACTATATAAGAATCCCCTCAGAATTCTTGATTGCAAAGAAGAGGGGTGCAAAAGATCATCGGTAGGGGCCCCGGAAATTACCGATTTCCTTTGTGATGAATGTCACGGGAAATTTGAGGCCGTTAAACATTATCTTGATGCCCTCGGTATTTCCTATACTGTGGACCCGCGTCTGGTTCGCGGTCTTGATTATTACACAAACACAGCTTTTGAGATTCAGTATCCACCGCTTGGTGCCCAAAGTGCTGTCTGTGGCGGTGGAAGGTATGACGGTCTTGTTGAGGAAATTGGTGGCCCTTCGACTCCTGGCATAGGTTTTGCGATTGGATTGGAACGGTTGCTGCTTGCTCTTGAAATGCAAAATCTGATTCCCACCCCGGCTGAAACCAAAAAGGTTTATATTGCTGCTCTTGGCGAAGAAGCGGTGGCTGAAGGATTTAAAATTCAGGAAGATCTTCGTTTTAGACATATTATTACAGATATGGATTTACAAAACCGCAGTCTTAAAGGCCAGATGAAACAGGCGGGCCGTATGAAAGCTGTTTACACTGTCATTATCGGCAGCAATGAGCTGGAAAAAGGCCGGGCAGTTGTTAAAACAATGGAAACAGGAATCCAGCAGGAAATACCGTTTGCTGAAGTGGCGGATTACATTGACAAAGAAGAAAATAACTCCAGTCAGCTATAATTCTTATTTGTATAAATTATTTTTAAAGAGGTGCTCTAATTATGGAAACAATGGCAGGCATGCATAGATCCTGCGGATGCGGAAAAGTAACTGAAAAAGATTGCGGCAAAGAACTGACTCTTGCAGGCTGGGTGAATACCCGACGTGACCATGGTGGTCTGATTTTTGTTGATCTTCGTGATCGCAGTGGTATCGTACAGCTCGTTTTAAGCCCACAGTATGGTGAGGACGCATTTCATAAAGCTGAAGGTGTAAGAAGTGAATATGTTCTTGCCGTTAAGGGCAAAGTAAGAGAGAGAAGCGAAGATACAATCAATCCCAAAATGGTTACAGGCAAGGTGGAAGTTGTCGTATCTGAACTTCGCGTTTTAAATAAAGCAAAGACACCGCCATTTTATGTGGAAGACGGTATTGATGTAGATGAAAATGTCCGCCTGAAATATCGTTATATTGATCTGAGACGTCCGGAAATGCAGAACCACCTCATTATGAGGCATAAAATTGTTCATGAGATGAGGACTTTCCTGGATGAACATGACTTCCTTGAAATCGAGACCCCGATGCTGACAAAGAGTACCCCGGAAGGCGCCAGAGACTACCTGGTTCCAAGTCGTGTGAATCCGGGGAAATTCTATGCCCTGCCACAGTCTCCACAGCTTTTTAAACAGCTTCTCATGGTGTCCGGTTTGGAAAGATATTTCCAGGTGGCCCGCTGCTTCCGTGATGAGGACCTTCGTGCGGACCGTCAGCCCGAATTCACCCAGCTGGATATGGAACTTTCTTTTGAAGACCAGGATTTTATTCTTGATCTGATGGAACATATGATGCAGAGGGTATTCAAAAATGTTCTTCATGTGGATATCCAGATTCCGTTTAAGAGAATCAAGTGGGATGATGCCATGAATCTTTACGGTTCTGACAAACCGGATCTGCGTTTTGATATGCATTTCTATGATGTATCCGATCTTCTTCGCGATACTGGATTTAAAGTTTTCCGTTCTGTTCTTGATAAAGGCGGAGTAGTCAAAGCAATTAATGTAAAAGGTGATGCCGGTATTCCTCGCCGTGAATTGGATGGACTTGTGGATTATGTGGGTCATTACGGTGCCAAGGGCCTTGCCTGGATTGGTTTCAATGAGGATGGTACCCTGAAATGCCAGATTACCAAATTCCTGGGCGAAGAAAAAATCCGTGAAATTGGAAAAGCCTGCGAGGCCGAAAAAGGCGATCTTGTACTTATTATCGCCGACAAGCCAAAGGTTGTTGCACAGGCACTTGGTGAACTACGTCTTGAAATGGCTCGCAGAATGAACCTTATTGATCCAAATGAATTCTGCTTCCGCTGGGTAACAGATTTCCCGATGTTTGAATACAGCGAGGAAGAACACAGATATGTGGCAGAACATCATCCATTTACCGCTCCCCGTGATGAAGATGTGCAGTACCTCTTGACGGATCCTTCCAAGGTTTACGCAAAAGCTTATGATATGGTCCTGAATGGTGTTGAAGCCGGTGGCGGCAGTCTTCGTATTTATCAGGAAGACCTGCAGGAAAAGGTGTTCCAGGCTATCGGGATTTCCCAGGAAGAAGCGCAGATTAAATTTGGCTTCCTATTGGACGCATTTAAATATGGTGCTCCGCCGCATGCCGGTATTGCGCTCGGCCTTGACCGTCTGGTTATGCTTATGCTTCATCTGGATTCCATCCGTGACGTTATTGCATTCCCGAAGACCCAGAGCGCTATTGATCCATTGACCCAGGCTCCATCTACTGTTGTTGAAAAGCAGTTGAAAGAACTTCATATTAAAGTTGATATAAAGAAGGAAAAGGACCTTTTTGAAAAAGCGTAAAACCCTGGTCATAGACTTGTAAATCTTTACACTTTTTGCTACACTATCCTTAAAGAAACCCTGCTGTGCACGTGCAGCTTTATATTTTGAACCAACACCTTTATAACGGGAGTTCAAGCTGAATTTATGAGTTAATGCCTCTTACTGTGGACTAACAATAATTTATTCATGAGAACACCCACCTGCAATTATGCAGACTCAAAATACGGCAATTAACGACATGGTGGGGCTAGGAAAATAAAAATGTCGCCAAGACTTTTGGCGGCATTTTTTAGTTGTGAACAAATATCCGGCTAATTACTTCAAGGGTTTTGAAATTTTTTCATTTCCATGGGATAATAAGAATAAATCGTTAACGTGCCATGTTTGAAAATGCACATTATCAGTTTGGCTCCCGGCTGCTGCCGGAATGAGGAAAACTATGGACTCCCTTTTTGACTATAAAAATGAATCATTATCCTCTTATGCGCCATTGGCAGAACGTATGAGACCGGAATCACTGAACGAGATTATAGGACAGGACAGGGCGGTTGGTCCCGATTCTTTTTTGTACCATATGATTGAGCGGGATATGATTCCATCTATTCTTTTATTTGGCCCGCCCGGATGTGGGAAAACTACGATTGCATCGGTTATTGCCAGAACGACGCGAAGTAGTTTTATCCGTCTGAATGCAACATACAGCGGGTCCAGAGAGTTACGGGATGTTATTGAACAGGCGAAACAGGATTTTCAATATTATCAGAGAAGAACGATCATTTTTATTGATGAAATTCATCGTTTTAACAAAGGACAGCAGGATCTTCTGCTGCCTTATGTGGAGGACGGAACAATTACCCTCATAGGGGCAACTACAGAAAATCCTTATTTTGAAATTAACAGACCTCTGCTATCCAGAGTGCGGCTCATTCGATTGAATGCACTTTCAGAAAAGGCAGAAATTACTATTCTCCGGCGGGCATTGACAGATTTTACAAAAGGACTCGGATCATTTTCTTACAAAGCGGATGATTCTGTTCTGCGTTTAATTTGTTCTTATGCTTCAGGAGATATTCGTGTGGCCTTGAATCTGCTTGAGCAGGCATCGACTCTTTTACCGGCAAATGGGACTCTTACAGAAAAAGAAGTAAAAGAGGTTGCAGGGGAACATATAATCGTATATGATAAGAGCAGAGATTATCATTATGATGTTGTATCAGCATTTATCAAGAGTATGCGTGGAAGCGATCCAGATGCTGCATTGCACTATCTGGCACGAATGATTGATGGCGGAGAAAAACCTTCGTTCATATCCCGACGTATCGTAATCAGTGCGGCAGAGGATGTAGGACTTGCAGATCCCGGTGCCCTGTCGGTAGCTGTCTCTGCTGCCCGGGCTGCAGAGCTGATTGGTTTTCCTGAGGCCCGCATTCCGCTGGCTGAGGCTGTGATATATATTTGCCTTGCCCCTAAAAGTAACAGTGTCATTAAAGGAATTGATTCAGCTGCTGAGGAAGAACGATCTCGAAATGACTGGACTATACCCGACCGGCTTCGTGATACTCATTATAACGGAGCCCGTAATCTGGGATATGGAAAAGGGTATCTGTATCCCCATGATTTTGGCGGATGGGTTGATCAGCAATATCTTCCGGATGAACTGAAGGGTAAAATTTATTACCGGCCGGGATCCAATGGTATGGAGGAGGGGCTGGTCAAAAGATGGAATCAATTAAAAAGTAAAGAGGAGTGAATTTCCGGACGTATGAAAAGAAGAACACGTTCTGTCAGTAAAACTAAAAAGCATTCAAGCAGCAGTTACGAAATATCCGGTGTGATTATATTGTTCCTTGGGGTTTTTGCAGCTTTAAGCCTTTGGGGCATGGGAACTGGATTATTGGGAGATTTGACCAATCAGGGTATCCATTTTCTATTTGGTATTGCAGCCTGGCCATTTGCTGCATTTTTGATGTACTTTGGGGCCCGTTATGCAATATTTTCCAAAGGCCCTGAAATTAATAGAAGGAATTTTTTAGTTGGGTTTCTGATAGTGCTGCTGCTTACATTTGTGCATCATTATTATGTTCCCACAGGTCAGGAATTTAATATTGAACGGATACTGAAATACGGCGGAATTATCGGTGCAGGTATCAGCGCTTTATTTCATGTAATCCTTGGTAATATCGGTACTACACTGATTCTTATAGTATTGCTTATTATAGATATTCTCCTTTTGACTCATTGGTCCTTGTCTGAAGGAGCAAAAAAAGCGGGAACAAAAGCCAGGAATATAGGGCAGAGAACCGGAAATAAAATTGGTGGAGTCGCACAAAAACTGAAGGACAAAAGAAAGGCCCTGGAAGAAGCCCGATCGGCAGCAAGGCTTGAAACATTAAATGATAAACCTACAGAATTCATTTACAAGAAAAAAGCAGAGCCCTCTGTAGATGAACTGCTTCATGATACTGTAGGAACAGATGAGTCGGTCATTGAAACACCTGATATTGAACGCCATGAAGCCGATTCAGGTATTCCGGTGGATTTAGACAATAGCATTCAAGAGAATAATGAAACTGATTCACCTGTAGAAGGGGAGAGAGAAGATCCTGATTCTCTGGAAGAGACGGAAGAAATTGACGAAATCCCGATGCTTATTTCCGATGTTAAGGATGAAAATCAGCCGACAGCCTTTGAACGAGAAGCTGAAGGGAAAGATAAAGAATCAGAACCGTTAGAGGAAAAAGCATCAGATTCTGATTCTCCAGTACCGGAATATCAATTTCCTCCTTTGTCCCTGCTCCATGCAGGACCTGGGAAAAGTACAGGACCCCAGGATATTGATCAGAAGGGGGCCTTGATCGAATTTACATTAAACAGTTATGGCGTAAAGGCAAAGGTTTTGCATGCCAGTGTCGGGCCGACGGTTACCCGCTTTGAACTGCGTCCGGAAGTCGGAGTAAGGGTGAAGCAGATTGAAAATCTGCAAAATGAACTGGCTATGGCTCTTGCTGCAACCCATATACGTATTGAAGCGCCTATTCCAGGAAAATCTGCTGTTGGAATTGAAATTCCAAACAGCAAGTCTTCTGCTGTACCGCTTAGAGATGTTCTTGATTCTGATGAGTTCAGGCATGGAAAAGGACATATTCTTGTTGCGCTTGGTAAGGATATAGCGGGCAAACCTGTTGTTACAGATCTTTCAAAAATGCCACATCTGCTGATTGCCGGTTCTACAGGTTCCGGTAAATCGGTATGTATTAATTCGATTATCACCAGTATCATTTACCACAGCCGGCCCGATGAGGTAAAACTGATGCTGATTGACCCGAAGGTTGTTGAACTCAGTGTTTATAATGGGATTCCTCATTTAAGGACCGAAGTAATTACTAATATGAAAAAGGCGGAAGGAGCATTAAACTGGGCTGTGAAAGAAATGGAATCCCGTTATCAGCTCCTTGCCGGTGCAAGAGTCAGAAATATAGAAGGATATAATAAACTTTATCCCGATAAGAAACTGCCCTATATCCTCATCATTGTTGATGAATTTGCAGATCTGATGAATGTAGCGGCAAAAGATGTGGAAGTCCTGATTCAACGCCTGACACAGAAGGCAAGAGCGGCCGGCATTCATTTAATCCTTGCTACACAAAGACCGTCAGCCAATGTGATTACCGGTGTTATCAAATCCAACATTCCAAGCCGTATTGCCTTTATGGTGGAATCATCACTGAACTCGCGCATTATCCTTGATGAAAACGGTGCTGAATCTCTTTTAGGCAAGGGGGATATGCTATTTAAAGAAGGGGGAGCATTGACGGTCCGTGTCCAAGGAGCATTTATTTCTGATGAGGAAGTAGAATCTGTTGTGGAGTTTGTAAAAAATGAATGTCTAAAGCAGGAACAGATTCCAGTCAGGTATGATCCTATTGATTTGTCAGTCCCGGAAAAAGATAATGCTTCTGAAGCTACCGAAGAAGAAAGTGAAGAGCTCCCGGATGAAGTTGTTGAATGGGTGCTTGATACAAAGAGAGCTTCTGTCTCTGCCTTGCAGCGTCGTTTCCGTATCGGTTATACAAAAGCGGGGAGATTTATGGATATAATGGAAAAAATGGGTATCGTCGGTCCGGCCAATGGTGCTAAGCCAAGGGAAATATTAATGGCTAAGGAACAGGCATTGGCACTTCTTTCTGACAGGAATAAAAAAGGCGGCAACGATAATATATCGGATTCTGAAGCTTGAATAGAGTTATAATTATGGATTGAAACGCCCCATATTTCCTGTTGTCTGGAATTCTGATATAAATTGATAATATGATATAATTTTTTCAGAGGTGATTAAATGAAAAGAATGGCTTCAGTTGTTCTTTTTCTCATCATGGCAGCATCTGCTTTTTGGGGAATTCTCCATTTTGCCCACAAACAGGCGGCAATCAAGGCTGAACGTCTTAATCCTTCTGATTATGTTACTGTCTATACGGATATACCTGCGGGGGTTCTTGAAATTTTAAGTCCTGCCTTTTTTGAAGAATCAGGCATTAAGCTTAATATCGTTTATCTTTCGACAAATCAAATGATTAGTGGAAAATCGATCCCGGATACGTCCCCATGCGATATATATATATCCAGTCAGGATTCGCTGAACAAGCTGAAAGAGCATAATAGGCTTCAGGTTTTTGCATCTGCCAGGACAGATACGGCCTTGAATCTTTTCAAAGATGAAGAGGGTTATTGGACCGGCATGTGGGTTGATCCTGTCATATTCGCGGTTAACAGTGATTATTCTATGAAGCATCCAGCCTTTAAGTATACCTGGCAGGAAGTCCTCACCAGAAAATCCGTAAGACTTTCAGTTACAGATTTTATTGCTGCCTCTATGGCTGAGGATTTACTGATGTGTATGGCGGAGCATTTTGGAATCGAAGAAACCATGTGGTATCTGACGGAGGCTCAAACGCATATCATCCAGTACGGAAAGTATCTTTCCACTCCTTCCAGGATGGCGGCTATGGGTAAATGTGATATTGGTATATCCGGCTATAATGAGGCCGTACGGACCCAGAAAGAAAACATGCCATTGGAAATCGTATTTCCTGAAGATGGCAGTCCCTGGTATCTTTATGGAGCAGGGATTTGCAGGGATGCCGAACATCCTGACAGGGGACAACTGCTGCTTAACTGGCTTCTTGATTCACCTCTTTATAAAAATCTGATGATAAATAATAATTTTTACTATATCTATGTAAATGACCTTGCGATGAACGCAGATGCAAAAGGGACCGCTTTAAATTTTTGGAATCTGGAAAAGAAATATTATGATGAGGGGAAAAAAGACCTGCTGAATCAATGGGGAGAAAAGATTCGCTTTGGAGGTAATGAAAGTTGATCAAGAAAAAAATAGGATTTATCAGTCTTGGATGTTCCAAGAACCTGGTGGATACAGAAATGATGCTGGGCATAATGGAACAGGCAGGTTATGAAATGACAGAAGATCTGAGTGAAGCTCAGGTAATTATTATTAATACATGTACCTTCATTGATCCTGCAAAAGAAGAGTCTATTCAAACTATACTCCAGGCTGCTGAATATAAAAAAACGGGGAAATGTGAGAAACTTGTGGCTGCAGGCTGCCTGACGCAGCAGTATCAGAGAGATTTGGGAAAGGAAATTCCAGAAATTGACGTTTTTATCGGGACTGATTCCTGGCAGCATATTCTCGAGGCTGTCAATGAATCGTACGATAAAAACGAAAAGGTTTATAGCTTTGATACGAAGCCTGCCGTAAATGAAGAATTGATTCCTCGCAATACGCTTACTCCATCTTACAGCGCCTATGTCAAAATTGCTGAAGGCTGCAGTAATGGATGTACCTTCTGCTATATTCCTTATGTTCGCGGTCCTATGCACAGCAGGCCCATTCCTTCTATTGTGCATGAAGTCAGGCGACTGGCTGCATCTGGAACAAAGGAGTTTAACCTGATTGCCCAGGACTTGAGCTGTTATGGCCGTGATTTAAAGAATGGAACAAATCTGGCCGGTCTTTTGAGGGAACTTGTTAAAATTGAAGGGGTAAAGTGGATTCGTTTGTTCTATCTTTATCCTACCTATTTTGATGATGAGCTTTTACATATTATTCTCACAGAGGATAAAATCTGCAAATATGTGGATATACCACTGCAGCATATTAGCGATACCGTACTCCGACGTATGCATCGGAGAGATTCCTCTGAAAGTATTAGAAAACTGCTGAAGAAAATCCGCGGCTCTACGCCCCGAATGACGATCCGTACAACGCTCATGGTAGGATTCCCCGGAGAGACGGATGAGGATTTTGCACAACTCTGTGAGTTCATAAAAGAGGTTCGCTTTGATGATATGGGGGCTTTTAAATTCTCGCCACAGGAAGGGACTCCGGCTGCAAGGATGAATGACCAGATTCCTGAAGAAGTTAAGGAAAACCGTTATCATGAACTGATGGCTGTTCAGGCCGCTATTTCTGAAGAAAATAATGAAAACCTTACAGGCTTGGAGACGGAAGCCCTGGTAGAAGAGCTGGTGGATGATGGAGAGGGTCATGTACAGGCTAAAGGGCGTACATCTTTCCAGGCACCTGAAGTTGATGGCAATGTATATATAGACAATCCTGGAAATGTAAAGCCCGGAGACTTTTTGAAAGTGCGGATCGTTGATGGATATGCTTATGATTTAATTGCTGAAAGAATATGATCCCGGATTTCTTGGAAAATCAGGAGGCATCCTTTATGATTGTTGAAATAATCACTACCGGCACAGAATTGCTTTTAGGTGAAATTTCCAATAAAAATGCTCGCTGGCTGGCTTCCTGTTTAAACCGCTATGGCTTTACCGTCGCTTATATGACGGTAGTTGGGGATAATCCTGAAAGGTTGAAGGAAACTTTTCGTATTGCCTTGAAGCGGGCGGATATCATTATTACGACCGGTGGATTGGGATCCACATTGAGCGATATGACAAAAAAAGCCGGTGCGGAGGCATTAAAACTTCCGTATGTTCGATTTCCAGAGGAATCGAAAAGACTGAAGGAATATTATTTTTCCTTGAACCATGATTTTATCCCTGCCCTTGACAGGCAGGCCTGGTTTGCTTTGGGATCCAGTCTTTTTCCGAATGACGCTGGTTCTGCCAGTGGCTGCGCGGTGGAATCCGATGGTAAATATATCATTCACCTTCCCGGCCCGCCCTTTGAAATGCAGATCATGATGGAGAGGCATGTCATCCCATGGCTGAATATAAAATTTGGCTCTCAGGGTTCTATTCAGTCCGTCATACTTTCTGTTGAACATATGTCAGAGGCGGAAATTGAAACAAAAATAGGTGACATTCTGAAAGTTCAAACTAATCCAACTATCGCTTTGCTTGCAAGGCCCGGTTATATAGCTGTGCGTATTACTGCCAGGGGAAAAGACGAGCTGAATGCCCTTCAGATGGCTGAAAATATGGCGGAAATTATAAAGGAAAGAATTCCGGTCAGCGGATTTCAGCCTGAAACAGGATTACTTTCAGAATTGCATGCTCTCCTTTTGAATCACTCTGTGACAGTGAGCGCTGCTGAATCCTGCACTGGTGGTCTGATTGGGAAATTACTTACAGATATGCCCGGGAGCTCTTCCTATTTCAAAGGAAGTGCAGTAACTTATTGGAATGAGGCTAAAGAACAGGTACTTTCAGTAAAAAAGGCCACTCTTGACCGTTTTACGGCAGTCAGCACTCAAACTGCTTTGGAAATGGCTGAAGGGAGTAGAAAACTATATGGCAGTGATATAGCTGTCTCCACCACCGGATATGCCGGACCGGGCAAGGGGGAGCGTGGAGAATCGCCGGGACTTGTATATATTGGAATAGCAGGTCCTTTGGGTACCTTTGTATATGAAGAACATTTTATGGGGTCCAGACAGAGCGTTCGTTATGGAGCGGCGGATAAAGCCCTTTATTATATTTTTAAATATTTACAGATGATAATGAAATAACCGGGAGGCTTAAGATGGAGAAACAGATGGAAATCAGTCCGGAAAAAAGAAAAGCACTGGAAAATGCAATGCATCAGATTACCAGAGAATTTGGGGCCGGTTCAATTATGCGTCTTGGAGATATGAACGGCAAACTTGATATTGATGTCGTTCCAACCGGTTCTCTGGCCCTTGATATCGCGGTAGGTGTAGGGGGATATCCCAGAGGTCGTGTAATTGAAATTTATGGACCCGAATCATCGGGGAAAACCACACTGGCCCTTCATGCGATTGCAGAAGCTCAAAAACTTGGTGGAGTCGCCGCGTTTATTGATGCGGAACATGCTCTTGATCCGGTTTATGCCCATCATTTGGGAGTTGATACAAAAGACCTGCTTATTTCCCAGCCGGATAGCGGTGAGCAGGCTCTTAGTATTTGCGAATCTCTTGTGCGCAGTGGAGCGGTAGATATCGTTGTTATTGACTCTGTGGCAGCACTTGTTCCAAAACAGGAAATTGAAGGGGATATCAGCGATCAATCTGTTGGTCTCCAGGCTCGCCTTATGAGCAAAGCTTTGAGAAAACTGACCGGTATTATTAGTAAATCCAGGACAATTGTCATCTTTATTAACCAGATTCGTGAAAAAGTAGGAGTTATGTTTGGCAATCCGGAAACAACAACTGGTGGTCGGGCTCTTAAATTCTATGCTTCCATGCGTATTGAAATCAGGAGAGCAGAGGCCATTAAGAATGGAACCGAAGTCATTGGCAACAGGACCAGGGCCAAAGTAGTCAAAAATAAAGTAGCTCCGCCATTTAAGGTTGCTGAATTCGATATTATGTACGGGGAAGGTATTTCAACTGAAGGTACTCTTCTGGATATTGCAGTTAATATGGATATCATTCAGAAGAGCGGTGCATGGTATTCTTACAAAGGCACCCGCATCAGTCAGGGACGGGAATCTGCCAAAACTTATTTGAAGGAACATCCTGATGTTGCTGCCGAAATTGACAAAATTATCAGGGATACCCTCGTTGTAGAACCAGATCATTTTGAAGATGGCGTATTATCGGAACAGGATGAAGAAGAATGACCGGACTGCCTATGAGGCAGCTTTACATCTCCTGAAATACAGGGGACAAAGTGAGAAAGAATTAAGACGTAAACTTAAAGAACGGGGATATGAGGAATCTGAAACAGGAAAAGCTATAGAAAAATTGAAATATTATGGCTATGTTGATGATGAAAGTCTTGCGGAAGACGTATTCAGATCGCTCCGCTCACGGCATTGTTATGGGGATTCTTACATACAGCGCAAAATGAAGGAACAGGGGCTTACTGCTCCTGCCCATATTTCAGAAGAAGAGGAAAAAGAGGATGCGGCAAGACTCCTTCTTACAAAGGTAAAAATTATCCCAGGCTTGCGGACTGATTACAGGAAGGCTGTTTCTTTTCTTCTGATAAGGGGATTTTCGATTTCTGCGGTGCATGCGGCACTTTCTGTCCTTCATGTCGATATTCCGGATGAGCAGTAACTGAATTGAAAGGTCAAAATATTAATGCAGATTTTTCTTTTTTATAGGAGAAATCTGCATTTTCTTTTTTTAAAATCGGAAATTGTCCGAAAATTGAGTAGTCTTCCTTTACTGAAAAAGGGCAAAAAGTAAAAATATTTTATTTAATCTATTGACTATTTGACTTTAAAACGATATACTATAATTGAAATTTGAGAAAGTGGTGAAGTTAAAATGAACAATACAATGCTATCCGATAAAATTGAAAAGTTTATTCTGGAACTGTTGAATAAACAGGCCAATGATGAATTGCTGCTAAAAAGAAAAGATGTGGCGGATCTATTAGAATGTGCTCCTTCCCAGGTCACCTACGTTATCAATACCAGATTTTCATCAGATGACCGTTTTGTTGTGGAATCCAGAAGAGGAAGCGGCGGATATATTAAAATCAGTATGCGGCCGATGAATCATTCCGGTACTATCCATATGCCGGATTTTGATATGACGAATCATACAAAATCTGAAAGGGGTTCTTCTACTGTAAAGAATAATCCTAATGGAATTGAATCTATTGAAAAAGGACTTGATGGTTATTTCCGGATGCTGGTTGATTATGATATTATAACCGGCCAGGAATACAGGTTGATTTGTACGATGACTCATACCATGCTTGAATATTGCCCCGAAAGCCATCGGAGGGAAGCGGCTAAAACAATGATACGCCGTATGGAATGGGCCTTGAAAGGAGAATAAGCTATGCTTTGCGAACGGTGTCATGGAAGAGAAGCTGTTGTCCATATAACCGAAATTATTAATGGACATAAGACTGATCAATATCTTTGCCGTGAATGCGCTGAAAAAGAAAATGCTGGAACGGCACCTCTCAATTTTTTCGATCATGATTTTTTTTATGATAAATTTGATTCCCTGTTTGATGGTGGATTCATGAGGCCTTTTTTTGACAGTCCTCTTACGGCCGTTGAGAATATGTACGCTCCTGATACTTTGAGAACAGGTTTAAAACAGGGAGACCGCAGACTTTTTGCAAAACCCGGAAGCTATGAGAATTTGATGCGTCATCTGACATCCCCTTCTAGTGTGGAGGTCGGTAAAACCGGAAAGGAACCACTGAGCAATGGGGTTGGAAAGAATGGGAACTCATCTGATCAGCTGCTTATACTTCAAAAGAGACTGGAACAGCTTGTGGCAGAAGAGAAGTATGAAGAGGCTGCAAAAGTACGAGATGAAATTAATAAACTGAAAAAATAAATTTTTTCACAATCTATATCATTAAAAATTAAATTTTAAAAGGAAAAATTTTACCCTTTGATAAGGAGGGATATTATGGAAGACAGATTTACTGATGGAGTTAAAAATGCCTGGAAATTTGCAGCTGCTGAGGCGTCAAAACTTGGCAGTGATTATGTGGGTACAGAACATCTTCTGCTCGGTATTGCTCATGAAAAAGATACGGCTGGCGGAAAAATACTCCATGAACTTGGAATTACTGTAAATGATATTGAATCCCTGCTTGCACAGTATACAGGAGGCAGGAGAGGATTCGGCGATGGTGAAATATATGTAGCCCCACGTACAAAAAGGGTTCTGGAGATGGCTGTGGAAGAAGCTAACTCTCTTGGAAATTCTTATGTAGGGACTGAACATCTTCTTCTGGCCATTCTTCATGAAGGAAGCGGTCTTGCCGTACGGATTCTTGAAAACTTTGATGTGACGGAAGAAAAGCTTGAGAGTGCTTTTAAAAAATTTATGAACGAGAGAAGCGATACGGAATCCGCCAATCTTGGTGAACTCGGTGATTTTGCCATAGATCTGAATGAAAGGGCCAAACAGGGGAAAATAGATCCGGTTATTGGGAGAAAAGATGAAATCAATCGCGTCATTCAGATACTTTCTCGCCGGAACAAAAATAATCCGGTACTTATTGGTGAACCAGGAGTAGGCAAGACAGCTATTGCGGAAGGACTTGCGCAGAGAATCGTAAACAATGATGTCCCTGAAATCCTTATGAACTGCCATATCATTTCACTTAATATGTCATCTGTAGTTGCCGGTACCAAGTATAGGGGAGAATTTGAGGAAAGACTTAAAAAAGTCATAGAAGAGGTAAAGAAGCACTCTGACTGGATTCTCTTTGTTGATGAACTTCATACTCTTGTTGGAGCAGGGTCTAGTGAAGGTTCTATGGATGCCGCCAATATTATGAAACCGGCTCTTGCCAGGGGTGAGCTTCGCTGTATAGGCGCCACGACCCTGAAAGAATATAAGAAATATATAGAAAAGGATGCGGCTTTGGAGCGTCGCTTCCAACCGGTAAAAGTGGGTGAACCGACTTCTTCCGATACATTGGAAATTCTTAAAGGCCTTCGTGATCGCTATGAAGCTTTTCATAAAGCTAAAATAACAGATGAAGCCCTGCAAACGGCGGTAGAACTTTCAGGTCGTTATATTACGGACCGCTTCCAGCCCGATAAGGCAATCGACGTAATCGATGAAGCAGCTGCCAAGGTCCGTATGGAAGCCTCTTCCATTCCGGAAGGCTTGAAGAGTAAAGAGGATGAATTGAAATCGATAAACAAGGAAAAAGAGGCCGCCGTATCCTCTCAGGATTTTGAAAAAGCAGCTGCTTTCAGGGACAAGGCCAAAGCTCTTCAGGCAGAAATTGATGGACTTAAAAAAACCTGGAAAGGCGGCGATCATGATCATCTGGTGGTAACCGGTGAAGATATAGCTGAAGTAGTTTCTAAATGGACCGGAGTACCGGTTTCAAATCTTAAAAAGAGTGATTCAGAAAGACTGCTTCATCTGGAGGATGAGCTCCATAAAAGAGTGGTTGGACAGGATGAGGCTGTGCATGCGGTGGCGACAGCTATTCGGCGTGCAAGGGCAGGAATGAAGGATCCCAAACGTCCTATCGGGTCTTTCCTTTTCCTGGGCTCAACCGGTGTAGGGAAAACTGAACTTGCAAGGGCGCTGGCCGAGTGCATGTTCGGCAGCGAGAAGAATATGATCCGCTTCGATATGTCTGAATATATGGAAAAGCACGAAGTCTCCAGACTTGTTGGCGCTCCTCCCGGATATGTCGGCTATGAAGAAGGCGGTCAGCTGACTGATGCTGTACGTCGTAATCCTTATAGTGTAATTCTTTTCGATGAAGTCGAAAAAGCACATATGGATTTCTTTAATATTCTGCTCCAGGTCCTTGATGATGGCCGGCTTACCGATGGTCAGGGAAGAACCGTGGATTTTACCAACTGCGTAATCATCATGACGAGTAACTTGGGTTCTAATTTCCTGAAAGGAAAAATCAAAAAACTTGGATTCTCCTCGGATGATAAAGAAGACAGGAAAGAAAGCTTTGATGATATCAGGACCGTGATTATGGGAGAGGTTAAGCGTGTTTTCCGCCCGGAATTTATTAACAGGATTGATGAAATAATCGTATTCCGCCCATTAAGTGGTGAAGATCTGAACAGAATTGTGGATCTTATGCTGAAGAAAGTTGAAATCAAGCTTGAACATTTCCATATTTCTCTTGACGTTTCTGATGAAGCGAAACGCCTCCTGATCAAGGAAGGGACAGATATGGAATATGGTGCCCGTCCACTGAAGAGGACTATACAGAAGAAAATGGAGGATCCTATTTCCGAATTGATTCTTGAAGAAGGATTGAAAGACAAAAAGATACTTCATGTCACCGTGGATACTGAAAACAAACTGGCATTTAAAGCAGCATAAAATTCTATTTAAATAAGTAGTATAATGGACACAGGAAAGAATATTCCTGTGTCCTTTTTTGAGGAGAAAACCATGGGCGCTAATAAAATTCGAACGAAATATGTATGCTCCAATTGCGGCGCGGAAACTTTAAAATGGATGGGACGCTGCCCTCAATGTGGTGAATGGAATACACTGGAGGAAAAAGTAGAGTCTCCAGCACCTAAAAGTATCGGTATCAATGAGGATTATCTTACTCCATCCAGGCCGCAGAAACTTTCTTCCATACGTTTTAACGGAAATGACAGAATTCTTCTACATATGGCGGAAATCGACAGGCCTCTTGGAGGCGGTATTGTTCCCGGTTCTGTTATTCTCTGGGGTGGGGAACCGGGAATAGGTAAGTCCACTTTAATCCTGCAGATTTGTCATGCCATGGCAGCTCTTGGCCGTACGGTTCTTTATTGCAGTGGTGAAGAATCAGAAATCCAGGTCAAATTGAGGGCAGAAAGACTGCAGGTAAATGATGACAACTGCTTTATCTATGCCGGCAGCAATATTGAAAGTATACTGAAAGAGGCCGAAAGGATAAAACCATCTATGCTTGTAATAGATTCCATTCAGACCATGTATTTATCCCGAGTGGAATCGCCTATGGGAAGTCCGGCTCAAATTCGCGATTGTACCTCCGCACTGGTCCGGTTTGCTAAAAAGTTGAATGTTTCAGTCATGATTATCGGTCATGTAACAAAGGAAGGTAATTTGGCAGGTCCGAGAATTCTTGAGCATATGGTTGATGTTGTTTTCTATCTTGAAGGGGATAGAAGTTACCAGTTCCGCGTACTAAGAACTGTTAAAAATCGTTTTGGTTCAACTGCCGAATCCGGACTTTTCATTATGGAAGGAAACGGGCTTAGAGGGATTGAGGATCCTTCAGGATATCTTTTAAGAAACCGTACCAATTCTACTCCGGGTTCTACTGTGACAGCATGTATGGAGGGACTGCGTCCGGTCCTTGTGGAGATACAGGCTCTTTCTGTTCACTCGGTACTTGCTATTCCTCGCCGTATTGCAGCCGGTTGTGATTATAACAGGATGATCATCCTTTTGGCTGTTCTGGAAAAAAGAAACCATGTCCGTTTTTCAAACGATGATGTTTATCTTAATGTAGCCGGGGGCTTCAAGATTCGCGAGACTGCGGCTGATCTGGCCATGGCTGTTTCTCTTTTATCAGTAAAAAAAGATATTCCTGTCTCCCGGGATATGATGGCTCTTGGGGAAATAGGACTTACCGGGGAAATCATGGCTGTTTCCAAACTGGGACCACGGCTTAAAGAAGCTGTCAAAATGGGCTTTAATTATTTTATTCTCCCGGAAGCCAATAAAAAGGAAATTCAAGATTTCTGCAACAATAGCAAAAATGGCCCTGATATCGATTCCATCCGGTTTGTAAGAAAGATTCAGGATGTAATAGATCTCTTATTCTAGAAATAAATTCATATGCTGTTACTCTGTTGCCTGATTTATTCTTTCGTCTGTTATAGATTTTTTATATTTGATAGTATAAATTTTTTCCCCAATTTGGTATAATAAAATAACACGTGCAAGATATTGTATTAAAAACAGATGTAATCTATTTTATAAAGCCATCTGATATTTATCATTCTCTAAGGTAAGAGGGATTTTAAGATGCCGGAAAAAATATTAAGAGGAATATTCATATTGCTCTTTACTGTTCTCGGTATCGTTTTGTCCAGGCAGGGTGAAACGGTCCTGGCCGCACTGCTTCCCAATTCAGTTTTAACGGAAACCATATTGGGCGTTACCTTTATGGCTTTGGGGGCAATGCTGGTTGGCGGCATACTGGGAGCTGTCGTTGGTTGGTTTATTTCTCCATATCTGATCAGCTGCTTATTTGCATTTACTTCGAGAGTGGAAAAGTCCCTCTCTTCCATGTCCATTCAGGATCTGGTAGCCGGAACTCTCGGACTTTTTCTTGGGCTTATTATAGCCAATCTGGTAGGAATTGCATTTATCAGCGTACCTTATATCGGTCCTTATGTTTCTGTAGCCCTTAGCATCATACTCGGCTATCTTGGAATGCATCTGGCAGTTTCCAAGAAAAAGGAAATGGCCGGGTGGTTTCATCTTCATTCTGAACCGGAAAAGAAAAAAGGAAAGGATAAGAAAGAAGGCAAACTGCTTGATACGAACATTATAATCGATGGCCGGATTGCCGATATTTACCGTTCAGGTTTTTTGGAGGGACCAATTTATGTTCCTGTCTTTGTTCTGGAAGAATTGCAGAAAATAGCTGACAGCGCAGATGTCCTGAAAAGAAACCGTGGCCGCCGGGGGCTGGATATTTTAAATCACATGAAGAAAAACAGCAGGGATTTTCAAATCATTACTGATGACTTTGAAGATATGACTGAAGTGGATTCCAAACTTGTCAAGCTTGCAAGGGAAAAAGGTTATAAAATCGTAACAAATGACTATAACCTTAATAAGGTAGCGGAGCTTCAGGGGGTCAGTGTATTGAACATCAATGAGCTGGCCATAGCTGTTAAACCTGCCGTAATTCCCGGGGAGCAGCTATTTGTACAGCTCGTAAAACAGGGTAAAGAAGAAGGCCAGGGAGTTGCATATCTTGAGGATGGTACTATGATAGTTGTGGAAAATGGTAATCAATGCATCGGGCGTGAAGTTCCCGTCATTATTACTTCTGTTCTTCAAACCTCTGCAGGTAAAATGATTTTTGCTAAATTGGAAACCAATGATTAACAGTATGATACTTGTAGCCGCAGGCAGCGGCGTCCGTATGGGAGCTTCCTGTAATAAACTCCTTTTATCCTGTGAGGGACATCCGGTTATTTACTACACTTTAAAGAATGTATTTCGCAGTCGGCTTTTATCGGAATTGATCCTTGTTATAAAAGAGGACGAATTTTCTGATTTTGAAGAGATTGTGAAATCTCTTCCTCACACGGTGCCTGTCATCTATGCTCCAGGCGGACGGGAAAGATTTGATTCAGTCATGAATGGGCTGGTCAGGGTCTCTGATCATTCTGACAAGGTTCTTATCCATGATGGGGCTAGACCTCTCGTTGACGGGGAAACTATAGATAAGGCATTCGAGTCTATTACACCTGAAAATCCGGCTGTTGTAGTGACTCTGCCCTGTGTGGATACCATAAAAAAGACAGATGGTAATTATGTGATTAATACTCCGGATCGCAGTATCCTTTTCAGGGCACAGACTCCCCAGGGGGCGATGACTGCGATTTTCAGAAAGGCGGCTGCCGGCCTGAAAAAAGATTTAAAAATAACAGATGATGCCTCAATTCTTGAGCAGTTTGGCGTTCCGGTCCATATGATTCGGGGAAAGGAAATTTTTTTCAAAGTAACTACCCCTGATGATTTAGAACGGTTCAATCACATTTTACAAAAGAATTTTTGTCACATACGAATTGGACAGGGATATGATATTCATCAATTCAGCGATGACAGACCTCTTGTTCTTGGAGGAATTCGTATTTCTGACAAAAATGGCCTGTTGGGACATTCTGATGCAGATGTGCTGCTTCATGCCGTTATGGATGCTCTTCTCGGGGCGGCGGGACTTCCTGATATTGGTCATTATTTCCCTGATACGGATATCCGTTTTGAAGGGGCGGATAGTGCTGTACTTTTGGAAAAAGTAAGACAAATTATAGAGCAGAAAGGTTTTGCTGTCGGAAATATTGACAGTACTGTTATTGCTGAGAGACCTAAACTGGCCAAGCATATACCGGCAATGAAAAAAAGAATCGCTGATATATTAGATATAATACCGGATGCTGTTGGCATCAAGGCTACAACAAACGAAAAGCTTGGAGCTGTTGGCAGAGCAGAAGGAATAGCTGCTTTAGCTTCAGTCATATTATTCAGAAGGAGTTAATTCAATGGAAAAGAAATTAAAAGTTCGTTTTGCACCAAGTCCAACAGGACCTTTTCATATCGGAGGCGCCCGTTCTGCACTGTTTAATTGGCTTGTTGCTCGTCATTCCCAAGGTACATTCCTTGTCAGAATTGAAGATACAGATTTAAAACGCTCCAGCAGAGAATCCGAAGAAAACATCAAGGAATCCATGAAATGGCTTGGCCTTGACTGGGATGAAGGCATCGATGTAGGTGGAGAAAATGGTCCTTATCGTCAGACTGAAAGACTGGAGATCTATAAAAAGGAAGTTCAGCGTCTGCTTGATGAAGGAAAGGCCTATTATTGCTATTGCTCTGAAGAGGAGCTCGAAGCAAGCCGCCAGAAGCAGCTTGCTGCAGGGGAGACACCCGTTTATGATAATCATTGTCGCTCTTTGACTGAAGAACAGATTGCTCAGTATAAAGCTGAAGGCCGAAAACCTGTTATCCGCCTAAAAGTACGAAAAGATGGTGTTTTTGCATTCGATGATATGGTTCGCGGACATGTGGAATTTCAGGCAGCCCGTGTAGGTGATTTCATTATTGTTAAATCTGACGGCATTCCGGTTTACAATTTCGCCGTCGTTATTGATGACTCCCTGATGGGAGTGACTCATGTTATTCGTGCAGAGGAACATCTTTCCAACACCCCTCGTCAGCTTGCCATCTATGAAGCCCTCGGATATCCTGTCCCTGAATTCGGCCATATTTCTCTTATTCTTGGCTCTGACCATAAAAAAATGAGTAAGCGCCATGGCGCAACATCCGTAACAGAATATAAAAACATGGGATATCTTCCTGACGCGGTAGTTAATTATCTGGCTCTTCTTGGCTGGGCACCTAAAGGGGAACAGGAAATTTTTACCCGCGAAGAATTGATCAGGCAGTTCTCTATGAAGCGTGTTTCCTCGAACGATGCCGTATTTGATATCGAAAAATTAAACTGGATTAACTTCCAGTATATGAAGAAATTATCTCCGGAAGAACTTTTTGAACTTACTCTTCCGTTTATTGCTGATGCCGGGTATGTAAGTCTTCCTCTTACGAAAGAAAACAAAGATTGGCTGACCAAAGTGGTATGGTATGTAAGAGACCATCTTTATTATGGCGCCCAGGCTCCTGAAAATGTAAAGCTTTTCTTCGAGGACCTCCCTGTCATTACTGATTTGGAAACGCTGGATATTATGAAGCAGCCGACGAGCAGGGAAATCATTGAGAGATTTGCTGATGCTCTTGAGAAACTTGAATCTTTCGATGAAGCTTCCGTGAAGAAATGTTTCTCCGGTCTTATGAAGGAAACTGGAATCAAAGGCAAGGCCGCTTTTGAACCGGTAAGAATCGCATTGACTGGTGTTACTCATGGTCCCGGACTTTATGATATGATCGTCCTGTTTGGATTGAAGAAAACATTGACCCGGCTTCGGGATGGCCTTAAATATTGTTAAATTTGTCAGTCTGCTACAAATAGATCTCTGGAATAATTTCATTCTTTCGTATATAATTTAAATTAAGAATTTGACATAGCCTCTTTTTACATTTTTTGGAGCAATGAAGTTTCAAAGGATGAAAAGAGGCTTCTTTACTTTTATTTATTTTTAAGTCATTTATCTATTGACTGACTTTAATGCAGTGAGTAAAATTTATACAAGAAATGTTGCAATTATGCATAATTATGTAAGGAGAAGGGTCTTATGAACTTTGAACTGATTCAGCATGCCCTGCCTATGCTGCTGGTAGGCGCAGGAGTTACCATAGAAATTACCGCGGTCAGCGTCGCAGTTGGTTTCCTGATCGGGCTTTTCGTCGGGATTGCCCGTATTTCCCAGATGAAAGCTTTACGAATTCTTGCTACTGTGTATGCCGACTGTATTCGCGGGACACCATTACTGGTTCAGATTTTCCTCATTTATTTTGCGCTTCCTATTGTGACGGGACATCGTGTTGAACCTTTTGCGGCAGCCGTTGCAGCTTGTGGTATCAACAGCGGTGCTTATGTTTCTGAAATATTCAGAGCGGGCATTCAGGCTATTGATGCGGGCCAGATGGAAGCCGGCCGCTCCCTTGGGCTTACCTGGTGGCAGACTATGTATTACGTCATACTGCCACAGGCGGTACGTAATATTCTTCCTCCTCTTGGAAATGAGTTTATTGCTATGTTAAAGGATTCATCCCTTGTATCTGTAATTGGTTTTGAAGAGTTAACAAGGAGAGGCCAGCTTATTATTGCCCAGACCTATGGGTCATTTGAAATCTGGACAACCGTAGCGGTTCTTTACCTGATTATGACACTTGCTATTTCCCGGTTAGTTGCATGGTTAGAAAAGAGATAATTATGGCAGACAACAAGTATCTGATTGAAATCAATCACGTCGGAAAAAAATTTGGTGATCTTACCGTACTCAAAGATATTAGTGTTAAAGTGAAGGAAAAAGAAGTGGTTGTTATAATCGGGCCATCCGGTTCCGGTAAAAGTACACTCCTTCGCTGCATCAACGGTTTGGAACAGCCAACCAGCGGAGCCGTCCTTTTTGACGACATGCCTGTTAATGGTGAAAAAAACATTAATGAAGTACGTACGGAAGTGGGGATGGTTTTCCAGCGTTTTAATCTTTTCCCACACATGACGGTTATCCAGAATATTATGCTTGCACCCATGAAAGTGCGTAAAATCAGCAAAAAGGAAGCTTATGACCGCGGTATGCTTCTTCTCAAGAAAGTGGGACTGGAAGACAAGGCAGATTACAAGCCGGGTCAGCTTTCCGGCGGACAGCAGCAGCGTGTTGCCATTGCACGAGCTCTTGCCATGAAGCCAAAAGCCCTTCTTTTTGATGAACCTACTTCAGCCCTTGATCCGGAAATGGTGCATGAAGTACTTGATGTCATGAAGGAGGTAGCTGAAGAGGGTATGACCATGGTCGTGGTTACTCATGAAATGGGTTTTGCCAGGGAAGTAGGAGATAGGGTCCTTTTTATAGATGGTGGTGTTATCGTTGAAGAAGGGACTCCTGAAGAAGTCTTTAATCACACCCGGGAGGAAAGAACAAAGCTGTTCCTGTCCCAGGTCCTCTGATAATTTATATTTACCATCTTCGTATATATTATCTATACCATCGTTTGCTGATTTATGAGAACGATGGTATTTTCTTGTTTTCGGTTGACGTAACTATAGAATTATGGTATTGTAAATCTATGCCCAAATTTAGAGCATAGTAGTAATTATTTTAGGAGGAATTTCCATGAAGGGTACAGTTAAGTGGTTCAGTGCTGAAAAAGGCTATGGCTTTATTGAAAGAGAAGAAGGCGGAGACGTATTTGTTCATTTTTCCGCTATCCAGGCTGATGGTTTCAAGACACTGAATGAAGGCCAGAAGGTTGACTTTGATATCATTGAAGGTAACAGAGGACCCCAGGCTGCAAACGTAAAAGTAGAAGGCTGATCACTTACTGAAGCTTTAATATAGCGTAAGTCTCTGAACCCCGGAAAGAGCAGGGCTGCATGGCAGCTTTGCTCTTTTTGCATTTTGGGGCAAATTTTACTTGATCTTTCATTTTGAAATTTAATTATCACTTTTTTTATCTATTTCTTTTTATGGAGTTTCTTTTTTAATGCAGTCTAATTTAAATACCTCCAGTAATTGATTATTATACGAAATATAGTATAATATAAATAGAAGGACGAGCATGGAAGTTCGTTCAAGAAAGGGGGATTTCATTATGGAATTAACAGTTAGAGGAAAAAATCTGGAAATTACTGATGCCCTTCATTCTTATGTTGAAAAACATACTGGCAAGATCCAGAGATACTTTGACAAACCAATCAAGATTAATGTTTTACTCCGCATTTCAAATCTGACCAAGACTTGTGAAGTTACCGTATTTGTAGAAGGTGTTATTCTTCGCGGCGTAGAAAAGTCCGACGATATGTATAAATCAATCGATCTGGTTTTTGACAAGGTAGAGCGTCAGATTCACAAGTATAAGACTCGTCTCGCCAGACGGTTTAAGGAAAAGAATACTCTGAGCAAGCAGTTCATTGCAGAAAAAGAACCTGCGGCCCCGGTTAGTGATTCAGAGTTTGAAATTGTAAAGACTAAGCATTTTAATATCAGCCCGATGTCTCCAGAGGAAGCAATTCTGCAGATGAATCTGTTGGGTCATAATTTCTTCATGTTCTTTAATTCTGAAACTGAGTCTATGGCCGTAGTTTATCGCCGTAATGATGGAAAATATGGTCTGATTGACACGAATAAATAGAGTTTATATAAGAAATTCACGAAAAGGAGCAGTTTTTACTGCTCCTTTTTTGACTATATGTTTCCATTTTGTTAAAATAAACTATATGTATCCTCTATTGGGTTTAATAGAACATTACACAGTTAAAATAAGGAGTTGTATCAATGTTTGATAAATTTCTTGATCGTTTATTTAACGGTTCCAATGAAAAAGAAATCAAAAAAATTCGCAAAATTGTTGAACAGCAGATTAATCCTCTTGAAAAAGGATTGATGCAGCTCAGCGATTCCTCTCTCGCTAATAAGACAAATGAATTCAAAGCTCGTCTGGCCAAAGAGGAAACGCTGGACGATATTTTACCGGAAGCATTTGCGGTGATCCGTGAAGCTTCCCGTCGTGTGCTTGGTATGCGTCATTTTGATGTGCAGCTCATTGGCGGTATTATTCTTCATCGCGGTAACATTGCTGAAATGTGTACCGGTGAAGGTAAAACCCTTGTGGCTACCGCTCCTGTATATTTGAATGCTTTGGAAGGTAAAGGTGTTCATGTCATCACAGTTAATGATTACCTGGCTAAACGTGATAGTGAATGGATGGGACAGGTATATAAGTTTCTTGGACTTTCTGTCGGGCTGATTATTCATGATCTGGATTTCCAGCAGAGAAAAATTGCTTATAATTCAGATATCACCTATGGTACTAATAATGAATTCGGGTTTGACTACCTTCGCGATAATATGGTTACCTCATTGGATCAGATGGTACAGAGACCTCTTCATTATTGCCTGATTGATGAAGTTGACTCCATACTGATTGATGAAGCAAGAACACCTTTGATTATTTCCGGTCCTGGTCAAAAGTCCACGGATAATTATTATGTTGTTGCAAAACTTGTTCCTCAGCTAAAAAAAGACATTGATTTTACAATTGATGAAAAACAGAAAACCGTGGCGCCAACAGAGGCTGGCGTTGCTAAAATGGAAAAGCTTCTTGGCGTAGAAAATCTTTATGATGCAGAAAATCTCGAATTGAATCATCTCTTTGTTCAGGCTCTCCGTGCCCAGAATATGATGCAGCGCGATAAGGATTATGTCGTCAAAGACGGTGAGGTAGTCATTGTTGATGAATTTACAGGACGTCTGATGTATGGCCGCCGCTATTCTGATGGACTTCACCAGGCAATTGAGGCAAAAGAAGGATTGGAAGTTCAGCGTGAAAGTCAGACGCTTGCCACTATTACCTTCCAGAACTATTTCAGGATGTATGATAAACTGGCCGGGATGACCGGTACCGCAAAAACTGAAGAACAGGAATTCATCAAAATTTACGGTCTCCCTGTCCTTCAGGTTCCTACAAACAAGCCTATTCAGCGAAAGGATCTTCCGGATGTTGTATTTAAAACAAAGAGAGGCAAATATAGAGCTGTTGTAAAGGAAGTTCAACAACGCCATGCAACGGGGCAGCCTATGTTGATTGGTACAACTTCCATTGAACAGTCTGAGGAACTTTCCAGTATGCTTAATAAAGCGGGCATTCCCCATTCTGTATTAAATGCGAAATATCACGAAAAAGAAGCAGCTATAGTTGCATTGGCTGGCCAGAAAGATGCAGTTACAATTGCAACCAACATGGCCGGCCGTGGTACGGATATTCAGCTTGGGGATGGAGTAGCAGCTTTAGGTGGTCTGGCCATTATCGGTACTGAACGTCATGAAAGCCGTCGTATTGATAATCAGCTTCGCGGACGAGCCGGTCGTCAGGGTGATCCTGGTTCCAGCCAGTTCTTCCTGTCTCTGGAAGATGATCTTCTTCGCATTTTCGGAGGAGATAATATCAAGAAACTTATGGAAAAAATGGGCCTGGATGAAGATGAACCGATTAACAGCAAAATGGTTTCCAATGCCATTCAGAAAGCACAGAAACGTGTGGAAGCCCGCAACTTTGACATCCGTAAATATGTCCTTGAGTATGATGATGTCATGAACCAGCAGAGAAAAGTCGTCTATGATCAGCGTCGCAGGATTCTTGAAGGCGAGGACATGAAAGACCAGGTTCTCGGTATGGTTGATACCATTATTGATAAAGGCATGCAGGCTTATGCGGACCCCAAGCTTTATCCTGAAGAATGGGATTTTGAAGGGCTTTTAAAATACAGTGAAAAGTTTTTCCTTGCTCCTGGCGAACTGAGCCTTGAAGAAGTGGAGGATATGAGCAGGGAAGAACTTGAAGACAAACTAAAATCACTGGCTCATGAAACTTATGAATCCAGAGAAAAATCCATCGGTTCCCCAATGATGCGTGAACTGGAAAAGGCAGTTATGCTGAAAGTGGTAGATTCCAAGTGGATGGAGCACCTGGATGATATGGATATGTTAAAAGAAGGCATAGGTCTTCGTTCTTATGGCCAGAGAAACCCGATTGTTGAATATAAAGTGGAAGCCTATGACATTTTCGAAGAAATGCAGCAGGCCATGATGGAGACAATTATCCTTTATCTCTACCATATTCAGATCCGCTTTACCACAGACCCGGAAACTCCGCAACAGGAGACTCCTAAACCAGATAATCATCTTGAAGGGGCAACTGAGCATTATGTAGATGAGAATTCGCAGCATATGACGGATTCGGAAAACTGACGTTATTATTAAAATTAGAAATAAAACTTAATTTTGAATGTCTTTATGGAAAGCGAGATGACAATCCAGATGCTGGAAGATTTGAAAAAAACTTTAACAGAACTGCTGAATCATGAAAAAGAAATAAGGGATTCACTTTGACTTACCTCAGCTGAAGGAAAGAATCAGAAGTTACGATGTCCAGATGAGTGATCCCAGCTTTTGGGATGATGCCGACAAAGCTCGTCAGGTTTCACAGGAAGCCACGGAAGCTAAAGAAGCTTATGAAACATATACAAAGCTTTTCTCCAGAGCTGAAGGTCTCCAGGATATCCTTGAACTGGCTATCGAAGAAGATGACCAGTCCATGGAACCGGAAATTGCGAAAGAACTTGCAGAAGTCAAAGAGATCATGGACAAGAAGGAAATTGAACTCCTTCTGTCCGGGAAATATGATGCCAGCAATGCCATTATCACATTCCATGCAGGCGCTGGTGGTACAGAAGCTCAAGACTGGACTGAAATGCTTATTCGTATGTATATCAAGTGGGCTGAAGCAGAAGGGTTCGAACTGGATGAACTCAATATGCTGCCGGGGGATGAGGCAGGCATAAAAAGCGCAGAATACATGGTGAAGGGAAAGTATGCCTATGGCTTTCTGAAATCAGAAAAAGGTGTACATCGACTTGTCAGGATTTCTCCTTTTGATGCGGCTAAAAGGCGGCATACATCTTTTTCAGCTGTTGATGTAATGCCTGAAATCGATGATGATGTGCAGGTAGATCTTAATATGGATGATGTGAGAGTCGATTATTATCGCTCCAGCGGTGCAGGTGGACAGCACATTAATAAAACGAGTTCTGCTGTTCGTATGACCCATATACCTACAGGCATCGTTGCTGCCTGTCAGAATGAACGCAGCCAGTTCCAGAATAAGGAGCAGTGTCTTCGCCTTTTACGTGCTAAACTTTATGAATTCGAAATGAAGAAGCACGAGCAGGAAATCAGTGCACTCGAAGGAGACCAGCAGGCTATTGAATGGGGGAGTCAGATCCGCTCTTATGTTTTTCAGCCATATACTCTGGTTAAGGATAATCGGACTGGTGTAGAGACGGGGAATATCCAGGCTGTTATGGATGGTGATCTGGATCCTTTTATTGAAGGATTCCTGAAGATGAATAAATTCAACGCAAAAGCAAAATAAAAGGGAGAATGAAATGACGGCCATACAGAAAAACGCCTGCAGGATTCTGGCAGTTTTAATATGTATCGGTGTTATCGCTGCAGGGATTATTTCCCTGCAGCGTACTCATGTAGAGTCAGCCGCTTCTTCGGTTGAAAACGTGTATGATTATTACAACATCATTGATAATGCAGCGGTAGAAAAAAAGTCAGTCAATGATCTTTTTGCACTCTATAGAGAAAGTGGAGTCACATCATTAGCTGTATATGATGAAACCCTTGAAAAACTGGCCGGCCATGACTATCTCAGGGTATATAAGGGAAGTGATTTTATATCTCGAAATCCCGATGTGGGTGGCCTATCGGATAATAAAATTTATATTCAGCCGTCATTTAATGGGGTGGGACGTTCCTATTTCATGGAAACAGAAGAACATCTGCCTCTTGTATTGGGAAAGGATGCTGTAAGATTTCTGTCAGTCAATGGTACGGATACTCTTGAAGTCAATGCTGTCTATAACCAGCTTATGCTGAAACCACTGGGGATTTATCAGGAAACCGTTAAATCTGCAGCTAAAGAAGGATTCTATATCGTTCTGCGGCCAGTTAATGAACCTCATGTCACAAAAGAATATATTGACCTTTTCTTCAAAGCCGCAGATGTATCCGACAAGGTGAGTGCTGTTATTTTTCAGGGAAAAGAGGTACTTGGATATAAGAATTATGTGACTGATGTCACTCGTGGACTTCAGTCCCGGGGAATTCCGGTTGTTCTCATAGAAGCTCAGAATCAGCTTGGCTTTGAGCGTCAGTCCGGTAATCTGGATATGACTACTTTTTCAAATTATAATACGGTTCGTCTTTACGCAATGTCCAAGGATGAATTGATTAAAATAACCCCAAAAGAAGCAGCATCAAGATTTTATATTTCTGATATTGAAAGAAATATCAGGATGAATCTTTTCCCCTCCTATAAATTTCCTGTCGATGGAATGACGCTTTCTGAAACAAATGCATCTTACATTGCCGATGTTTCAGCCCGTCTGGCCAATCATGGGTTCACGGTCGGAAAGGCTTCCGTTTTTGCTCCTTATTTTCCGACTAAAATATTGCGAGCCATTGTTATGGTTGGGGCAGTATCTCTTATTGTGCTTGCCTTCATTTTCATTCTGCCGATACTACGCAATTACTGGCTTCCTGTTGAAATCGTGGGTATTTTGGGCACGCTGGGATTATTCTGGCTGAAAAATTCTGTCCTTCCGCTTCAGCTCCTGGCTTTGGGAATAGCCGTATGCACACCGGTTATCGTTATGACATTGTTCCTCGATTATTGCCTTAAAAGAAAAGACACTGCCTTTTCTGACGTCGGTTGGGCTCATCTTCTTGTTGAATCTCTGGCCCTGCTTTGGGGAGCAGGAATTTTATCTCTGGCCGGTGCAGCTTTCATCAGCGGACTTCTAGGAGATATCAGGTTTCTACTGGAAATACAGTTCTTCCGCGGCGTTAAAGCAACTTTTGTCCTTCCTCTTGTGTTTGTTTCTATTGTATATATCCAGAAATTCCCATTCTTCGGCAGTGTTGTTGCATCTGATCGTGACTTTGTTCGTTTTGTCAGGAAATTCTGTAATATCCAGATTAAGCTGGGGCTTCTTGTCGGACTTGGAATTCTTGCCATGGTCGGATTTATGTTTATCGGCAGAAGTGGTAATAACGGTGCTCCTGTACCCGCTTTCGAAATTGCGCTTCGGAGATTTCTTGAAGATGTAATGTATGCCCGCCCCAGGGAAAAAGAATTTCTTTTCGGGCACCCTGCAGTTCTTCTTTCAATGACTGCCCTTTACCGGAAATGGCCTCAGATTTTCCATTATTTTCTTATTGTTGCAGTAACAATTGGCCAGGGATCCATGGTTGAAACCTTCGCCCATATGAGGAGTCCTTATATGTTGAGCCTCATTCGAGGCTTTGACGGATTGGCCGCCGGAAGTCTTTCTGTCATTGCTGCTCTGATTGGGGTTATGATTCTGGTTCGAATTACCAAATTTTTTGGAGAACGATATGGCAAATTATAAGATCGTCATCTCCGGTTATTATGGATTCAATAATGCCGGGGATGAAGCAATGCTTTCTGCCATACTGCAGGCTTTAAGGAAAACTTTTGATGAACCGGATATCACTGTCATTTCCGGTAATCCAAAAGAAACTGCCCATTCTTTTGGTGTACATGGGATTCCCCGTTTTTCGATTTCCCAGATTATTACAGCCATTTTCAACTCCGACCTGATTATCAGCGGCGGCGGAAGCCTGCTCCAGGATGTCACGAGCTGGAAAAGCATGATTTATTATCTGTCAATCATTACTTTGGGAGTTCTTTTTCAAAAGCAGGTATTTCTTTATTCTCAGGGAATAGGTCCTGTAAGATATCGGGTGATTCGGATTATTCTGAAACACGTCCTTAATCACGTAGATGCAATAACGGTAAGGGATAAAGAATCCAAAGGATTTCTTGAAAGGCTGGGAGTCCACAGCAGAATTTATACCACTGCTGATGCAGTGCTTTCACTACAGCCGGCAGATTTAGCTTCCGGTCAGGACATTCTGAATGAAAACCATGTTCCCGGTATTGGAAAGAAAATCGGTATCGCCATCCGTAACTGGAATCATTCTGAAAAATGGATGGCTGATTTAAAAAAATATATTGAAAAACTTTCTCTGAATAAAGATATTTCTATTATTTTCATTCCTATGCAGTATCCGGAAGATCGGGATGCCGCAATAAAAATCTGCTCAAACAATAATAATGTGTACGTATTGCCGGGAGATTATACTATAAATGAGCTTATGTCTATTATAGGCAGTATGGATGTCCTCGTAGGCATGAGGCTGCATGCCCTGATTTTTTCCGCATTGATGCATGTACCTTTCCTTGGAATTTCCTATGATCCCAAAATAGACAATTTTCTGGCACTGATTGGAGAAAAACCGGTATGTTCTGTTTCCCATATGGATGCAATAAAGTTGTATAATAATACATGTAAACTGTGTGCCGATGCGGAATCTTTTTCCGGCTGGGGCAATGTGAAACGGCTTCAGGAGCAGGCTCTGCAGAATGTTCATATTTTAAAAAATCTTGTCGAAAACAAGGAGGAAAACTGATGAGTCATCTTACCAGTGAAGAGATCACTTTACTCAAGGAAAAGGCGAAAGAAGTACGCATTGATATTTTGAAAATGATTACTAAAGCAAATTCCGGTCATACTGGTGGTTCTTTATCAGTGGCGGATCTTCTCACACTTCTTTATTTTAAGGAAATGAATATAAATCCTGAGGATACTCACTGGCAAGAAAGGGACAGGCTTGTCCTTTCCAAAGGACACGGGGCTCCTGCTATGTATGCTTGCCTTTCTGAAAGAGGATATTTCCCGAAAGAAGAACTTGAAGGTCTCCGTCAGGCTGGTCATATGCTTCAGGGACATCCTGATATGAAACATACTCCGGGCGTAGATATGACCACCGGTTCTCTTGGACAGGGAATTAGCGCCGCTTGTGGCATGGCACTTGCTTCCCAAATAGATAATAAAAACTGGAGAGTGTTTGCGGTTCTTGGTGATGGAGAACTCGAGGAAGGTCAGGTTTGGGAAGCAGCTATGTATGCTGCTCATTATAAACTGGATCACCTGACTGCTTTTGTGGATAATAATGGTCTCCAGATTGACGGCCCTATTACGGAAGTCATGTCGTCTCTTCCCATCGATGAAAAATTCAAGGCTTTTGGATGGCATGTTATTCTTACGGACGGCCATGATTTTAATGCGCTTCATAATGCGATTGAAGAAGCAAAAGCGACCTCAGGGAAGCCTACCATGATTGTGATGAAGACAGTTAAGGGTAAAGGCGTTCCGGAAATTGAAAATAAAGTCGGATGGCATGGAAAAGCTCCGACCGCTGAAGAATGCGAACGTTTTATTAAAGCAGTGGAGGAAGAATAAATGGGTAAGGCAACTCGTGATGCATATGGTGAAGCTCTTAAAGAATTAGGGGCTGTGAATCCTGATATTGTTGTACTGGATGCTGATCTTTCTGCTTCCACTAAAACTCAGGTTTTTGCAAAGGAATATCCTAATCGTTTTTTTGATACCGGTATTGCTGAAGCTAATATGATGGGTGTCGCAGCCGGATTGGCTGCGGCAGGTAAAATTCCCTTTGCATCTACCTTTGCTGTTTTTGGTGCCGGTCGTGCTTATGAACAGATTCGAAATTCCATCTGTTACCCTAAGCTGAATGTAAAAGTTGCTGTTACTCATGCCGGCCTCACGGTTGGTGAAGATGGCGCTACTCATCAAATGCTTGAAGATATTACCTTGATGAGAGCACTTCCCAATATGACTGTCATTGTTCCGGCTGATGCAAAGGAAACTAAAGAGGCTGTCAAATGGGCGGCTTCTTATTATGGACCAGTTTATATTCGCATGGGCCGTGCTAAATGTGATGACATCATGCCGGAAGATTATATTTTTAAACCGGGTAAAAGCTTTGAGGTATGCCCTGGTACTAATCTTACAATTATTGCCTGCGGCATTATGACGGCCATGGCCCAAAAAGCTCACGATTTACTTAAAGCGGACGGAATTTCTGCAAGGGTTATCAATATGAGCTCCATAAAGCCAATTGATAAGGACGCCATCAATAAAGCTGCCAAAGAAACCGGCGCAATTCTTACCTGTGAAGAACATACGGTAAAAGGGGGACTGGGTGGTGCAGTTGCAGAAGTGCTCTGCCTGAATAACCCTGTTCCCATGGCAATGATTGGAACGGAAGATACCTTTGGCCAATCCGGTAAAGCTGATGAACTGCTCGAAGTATATGGACTCACTACTGAAAATATCGTAAAAAAAGCAAAAACACTGCTTGCAAGAAAGTGAGGAATTAATGATTACTTTTGATCAGGTGTCTCTGAATTATGATCCAAAACATACGGCCCTGAAAAATATTTCCACTCATATTGATAAAGGAGAGTTTGTATTTGTAGTAGGTCCCAGTGGGGCCGGCAAGTCCACTTTTGTGAAAATACTGACTCATGAACTGGTGCCTGAATCCGGAACTGTTATCGTCAATGGAATCAATATTACCCGATTAAAAAGAAGTAAGATTCCCTATTACAGGCGGACGCTGGGCATCGTATTCCAGGATTTCCGCCTTCTCTCGGAAAAAACTGTATTTGATAATATTGCTTTTGTCCTCAGGGTAACCGGTGCGAAAAGCCGTGAAATCAAGGAACGTGTTAACAGAGTGCTTGACCTTGTGGGCCTTAGAAATAAGGCAAAAGAACTTCCTTCCCGCCTTTCAGGCGGCGAACAGCAGCGTGTGGCCATAGCCCGTGCACTTGTCAATCAGCCTATTCTTTTGATTGCTGATGAACCAACCGGCAACCTGGATCCTGTGACAACTGATGAAATCATGAAGCTCTTTAATGAAATCAATCATATGGGGACGACCATTATTATGGTTACACATAACAAGGATCTTGTAAACACCATGCATAAGCGGGTCATTAATATTGAAGATGGCCGTATCATTGCAGATCAGGAAAAAGGGGGATACCACCTACATGTTTAGTTCTTTGGGTTATTTTTGGAAGGAGACTTTTCATTCTCTTTTCAGGAATAAATTTATGGCAGTTGCCTCCATTCTGACTGTGACGTTATCCATGTTTATTCTGGGGACGTTTCTCTGTGCGGTGCTGAATGTCAATCATATGGCCTCCTATCTTGAAAGCCAGGTGGAAATGACCATTTATCTGAAAGATGGATTAACTACCAGCCAGGTTATGGGAGTAGGGCAGCGGCTCAAGGCACTTCCTGATCTTAAAGAAATTAAATTTACTAATAAAGATCAGGCAATGGCGGAATTCAAAAAAGGTCTTGGAGATCAGCAGGGAATATTGGAGGCCATCAATGGCAATCCTCTTCCAGCTTCCTATTCAACTTCTTTTTCCAATCCGGAATCTTTAAAAAATGCGGTAGCAATCGTTTCTAAATATAATGAAGTAGATTCCGTACAATATGGGCAGGAAATTATTGAGCAGCTTTATAAAGTGGCACAAGTAATCCGCATTGGCGGTATTATTCTTATAGTTTTTCTTGCAGGCGCGGAGCTTTTTATTATTTCCAATACAATCAGATTGACCGTTTTTGCAAGACGCCGTGAAATTCAGATTATGAAATACGTAGGAGCTACTAATGGGTTTATCCGCTGGCCATTTATCTTTGAAGGTATGGTCATAGGTTTTATTGGTTCCGGTATAGCTTCTCTTATTCTATGGGAAGGGTACAAAATCGTTCTACAGAAAATGACAGATGCAGGCCTTGTATTTATACCAATGATTTCAATATGGCCTTTTGTCGGCTATCTTTCTGCAATCATTCTTGGAGCCGGAATCATCATTGGCATTTTAGGAAGTACGATTTCGCTTCGCAAGTATATGAAGGTATGATTTCCAATGAAAATAACAAGGAATATTGTTTCAGCTCTGATTTTTTCCCTGGTTATTGGCAATGCTTCTATTTACGTACCTTCTTATGCGGATGATCTTGATGATCAGTTATCTGATATTCAGGGTCAGATTGATGCATCCCGTATCGAACAGGCTAACTGGGAACAGGTAATTGAAGAAGTCAGTGTCAGGCTGAAAGGAATTCAGGCGGAACTAAATGCGGCTACCGCAAGGCTCAGAGGCATTCAACAGAAGCAAGCTCAAATTAATGCTCAGATTGAACAGACCAAAAGGGATATAGCTAAAGCAGAAGCTTACCTCAAATCCAGACAGGATATATTAAACCGTCGTGTTCGTGCTATATACATGCACGGACAACTGAATTACCTGGAGGTTATTCTTGGGGCAAACAGTTTCAGTGACTTTGCAAATCGTCTGGAATTGCTCAAAAGAATTATCCGGTCTGACTATAATCTGATTTTGGAGATACAGAAGCAGAAAGCTGCCATTGAAGCCAAAAAAGCACAGCTGGAAGAAGATAAACGACAGCTCGATGCCCTGGCTCTTGAAGCGGAAAAAGCTCAGCAGGAAATTGCTGCCAAAAAGGCTGAACAGCAGAAGATACTTGATTCCGCAAAGAGCAACAGAGCGGCTGCAGCACAAATGGAGCGGGATCTCGCAGCTCAGGCTGAACAGGTCAGGAATTTGATCCAGCAGCGCCTTGCGGCTGCTGAGGCTGCCCGTCAGGCGGCTTCCGGCGGAGGCAGCGATGATGGTTATGTACAGGGTACTGGTGCTATGAGCTGGCCCTGCAGCGGACCGATTACTTCACCTTTTGGTTATCGGACACATCCAATTTTCGGAACTACTATTTTCCATGCGGGAATTGATATTGGCGTGGACTATGGAACTCCTATCCATGCAGCGGATAGTGGAGTAGTTGTTTACTCCGGATGGATTTCCGGCTATGGAAATGCCGTTATTATCGACCATGGTGGTGGAGTTTCAACATTGTACGGGCATAATCAATCCTTAGCTGTTTCTGAAGGCCAGTCCGTGTCAAAAGGTTCTGTTATCGCATACGCGGGGTCCACCGGTAATTCGACCGGACCTCATTGTCATTTTGAAGTCGATATAAATGGATCTCCAGCCAATCCTATGGGGTACTTGTAATGAAATCCATTGTATTAAAGCATTGGAAATCAGTGTTGGCCGGTGCAGTGCTTATACTTTCCGGGGCCGTAATATTTCCAGTGGGATATGCTGTGTTTATTACGAACGGACACCCGGCTGAATTATTTCGCTTTTTAGGAAATTGTCATAGAATAAAGTCGGAATATTTCAAATCTGTTGATGATGCCCAACTCTGGAAAGGTGCTACAAAAGGTATGCTTGAAGGGCTGGGGGATCCTTATACAACCCTTTTGTCGGGTGACACCTTTGATTCATTTTCAAGAACTACCAGTGGAGAATATGCAGGTATAGGCGTACTGGTTGGACTTGATACTGATTTAAATATTCGAATTTTTTCTGTATTTCCTGACAGTGCAGCAGAAGAAGCCGGATTGAAATCCGGTGATCTTATTCTTTCGGTCGATGGGCTATCTGCTTCAGATTTGGGTTTAACTGGTGTATCCCATACACTCAGGGGACAGATCGGAACGACTGCTGCGCTTGTTGTAAAACGAGAAGATCAACAGTTAGATACAATATCATTAACTTAACAGCTGCTAAAGTGCTTCCAAATCGAAATTTCTCTATTGCGTTTAAAGGAAATAGGGCCTTATTCACCCTGTTCGGAGTA
>OMVW01000040.1 GCA_900314595.1 uncultured Dialister sp.
TTCGCTGACTGCTCCGGTTACGTTTTCGGTCAGGTCGCCGCCTACGGTATTTTCCTGGCTGCCGGTAACTTTCGTCTTCTGGTCGCCTGCCACGCTGGTGGTCTGGTTTGCTCCGTAAGTTTCAGATACGTCGCCAGTTACATTTTCAGTCAGGGTGCCTTTTACAGTATTGCTCTGGTTGCCTTCAACTTTGTTTTCCTGATCACCCTTCACGCTGGTGGACTGGCTGCCATAAGTTTCGCTGACTGCTCCGGTTACGTTTTCGGTCAGGTCGCCGCCTACGGTATTTTCCTGATTGCCGGTAACTTTCGTCTTCTGGTCGCCTGCCACGCTGGTGGTCTGGTTTGCTCCGTAAGTTTCACTTACATCACCTTTTACATTTTCGGTGAGAGTGCCTTCTACGGTATTTTCCTGATTACCAGTAACTTTCGTCTTCTGGTCGCCGGTTACGCTGGTGGTCTGGTTTCCTCTGTACATTTCACTGACATCGCCGGTTACGTCTTCAGTCAGATTTTTTCTGACAATATTTGTCTGGTTGCCAGTAACGACAGTCTTCTGATCTCCGCCTACAGTGGTGGTCTGATCTTTCTTGTAATCTTCTCTTACATTGCCGGTGACTGTTTCATTGAGGTTGCCGCCTACGATATTCTTCTGGCTGCCAGTGACTTCATGGGTTTCATTGCCGCCTACCTTGGTGGAGAGGTCGGACTTGTAGTCTTCGGTGACTTTGCCGGTAATGGTTTCAACCAGTGTGCCGGTAACGGTATTGGTCTGATTGCCGCCAACTATATTGGACTGATCTCCTTTAACAGTCGTTGCCTGGCTGCCATAGTTTTCGGTCACTGCGCCTTTGACGGTTTCTGTCTGATTTCCATCAACGGTCATGGTACGATCTTTGGTTACTGCTTCAGTAAGGCTGTCTTTGTAGGTCCGGGTAGCTGCACCGCCGATTTCTTCTGTGAGGGTGCCGGTAACTTTGTGAGTCTCATTTCCACCTACTGTGGTGGTGAGGTCTTTGCCAACGGTGTTAGTCATGTTTTCCGTAGCATTGTTTACCAGATCTTTAGCAATCAGAGTAATATCTGTCGAGGTTTCTCTGATGGAGGAGGTATTGGTTCCGTCAGTGACGTTCTGGCTGATTTCCGTTGCCTTCTTTACTGCTCCGCTGCTATTTCCTGCACCGTCCGTAATATATTCGTTAATTTCACCTGCGGTCTGGGTGTTGTAGGATTTGCTAGTGCCATCGGTGACATAGACGCTGTCTTTGGAGCCAGTCTGGGTAGCATTGCTGATATTTCCATTGCCGTCATTGATGTACTGGTTCATCTGACCCGCAGTCTGGGTATTGTAGGAATTGCTGGTACCGTCGGTTACATAAATGCTGTCCTTGGAAGCCGTCTGGGTTACTGCCGTTCTGTTGGAGCCATCTTTTACAGTATCCGTAATGGAAGTGGTGGTCTTGACAGTGCTTACATTGTCACCTACTTTGTCGGTGATACTGTTGGAAGCAATGTTTACGATATCCTTCGCATTGAGGGTGCTGGTCTCGCCAACCGTAGTAGTCTGGTTCTTTTCTACCGCTTCGATAAGGCTGTCCATGTAGGTACGGTGAGCTGTGCCAGTGATGGTTTCATCATAGGTGCCGCCTACTTCATGAACTTCATTTCCGCCTACTGTGGTGGTGAGGTTTTTACCTACGGAATGAGTTTCATTATTGGTAACCGTAGTCGTGAGGTCATTGCCAATGGTATTGGTCATATCGTTGGATGCATTGTTGACCAGGTCTTTGGCAGTATTGGTGATTGTGCCATCGGCTGCGGTACTGGTGATATCTTTTACATCCTGAACAACGGAAGTGGAAGTGGTGCCGTCAGTAATTTCGGAAGTGGTGGAACCGGAAGTCTTGGTTTCCGTATTCTTTGTCTTTCCGTCTACGCCGGTAATTTCTTCTTTGGCAGTGACTTCGCCACTTTCCTGGGTGACGCTTCCGCTATAGCCCCATTTATCGGTGGAGCCTTTGCCCTTCAGGGATTCGCTGAAGCCATCAGCAGTCTGGGTGGATTTGGTGGTAGTCGTTCCGTCGTTTACGGCAATGCTGCTTCCGTTTTCATCAAATTTGGAAACACTGGTATGAACATTTCCATCATCATCGGAAAGCATATTCTTGGAGGTGACTTTGCCGCCATCAATATCGGTATAGTTGTTGGCATCTTTTTCGATACGGAGTTGGTCCACATTCAACTGGCCATCGACAGAGAGATTTCCGCCTACATCTACATCTTTTTCAAAGGTAGCCTTTTCCTTAAAAGTAGAGGTGCTATCGAAAGTAGAGGTGCCGGTCACTTCCAGGCTTCCGGTAGTAGTCTTGCCATCAATGGTTGCATCGCCGGAGAATACGCCATTACCACCTTTGATATCTCCATTGGTGCTGATGATATCGCCCGTAGCAGAAATAGCTTCGTTAGATTTCAGAGAGCCTACTTCAGCTGCATTGGTTACTTTCAGGGTTTCACCGGAAAGTTCTCCATTCGCTTTGACACTGCTGCCTTCGATTGCACCGGAAGTAGTCAGAGTGGTAGCATTGATATTTCCATTTTCAATGGTAGCCGTGCCATCAGTGATCTTCGAGCCTTTGACTTGTCCGTCAGCGGTGATATCTCCGCCAGCAGTGATACTTTTATCTGCATCGATATCGCCTTTGTTGATCTTGACCTGATTGCCGGTGCCAAAGACTGCTTCGCCATCGACCTGAAGGTCATCTTTCATGGTTACTTTATCTTCTAAGGTCGATTCTCCTTTTACAGTGAGATCTTCGCCAACTTCTACATTGCCTCCGGTCGTTACGTCACCAGTCAGGGTAGATGCTCCATCTACAGTGAGAGTGCCGGTAGAATGAATATCTTTGCCAGTTACAGTACCGGATGAGGTGATATCTTTGACACCGGTCAGATTTCCTCTGGAGAGAGAAGCTGTGCCATCAGTCAGGGTCTTGCCGGTTACAGTTTCCGAAGCAGTAATATTTCCTGCAGAAACATTTCCTGCGGTATCAAGATTTCCGCCAGTCAGAGTAGCTGTGCCATCGGTGAGGGTCTTGCCGGTGACAGTGCCGCCGGAAAGGGTTGCTCCTTTGCCATCGGTAATGGTATTGCCATGAACTGCACCGCTTTCAATCCATGCGCCTTTGCCATCGGTCAGTTTTCCACCTTTGACGGTATCGGCATTAACGGATGTGACGGAAATATCATCTGCCATGCCTACGGTATATTCCGTGCCTCCGTTTGCATTTGTACCGGTACTGAGGGTCAGATTGTCGCCAACTGCCACAGTGCTGTGTTTGGCAGCTTCTGCATTTGCCGAATCAACACCGGCCTGGAGGTTGGCATCCGCTTCCTGACGGGCTTTCGCTTCCGCATCGATATTGTCCTGGAGGGTCTTATCGGCTTCGGTACGTGCAGTTTCTTCCGCAGTTATTTTGTCCTGCAGGTCTGTATCCGCTGCTTCACGGGTTGCTGCTTCCGCATCGATATTATCCTGAAGGGTCTTGTCTGCATTCTCGCGATTGGTGACTTCTTCGAAATGCATTTCTTTCAGACGATCCACACGTCCGTCCAGTCTGGTAACTTCTGATTCACGATTGGTCTTTTCAGTATCGATAGCAGTCTGAAGGGCGGCATCGGCATCAGTACGGGCAGTTACTTCGGCATCAATATTGGCCTGGAGGCTCTTATCTGCTTCTTCGGCTTTCCAAATCGCATAATCCCTGACATTTGTTATGCGGGTGTCCATAGCCGTATCTGCTGCTTCACGAGCTGCTTTTTCATTATCGATATTGGTCTGGAGAGTGCTATCGGCAGTTGTGCGGGCAGTTTCCTCAGCATTTATTTTGCCCTGAAGCTCTTTATCTGCTGTGTCACGGGCAGTTGCTTCATTGTCGATATTGGTCTGGAGAGTCGTATCGGCATTGGTACGAGCTGTTTCTTCAGCAGTAATTTTGCCCTGCAGGTCTGTATCTGCATCTTTCAGATCTTCGATGGCTGCTTTGTTGGATGCAATATCTGTCTTATTAGTCGCAATATCCGTGGCATTTTTTGCTATATCTGTTTTGTTGGTAGCAATATCCGTCTTGTTGGTTGCAATATTTGTGGCATTGGTTGCAATATCCGTCTTGTTGGTCTTAGTCTGATCGATGGCGGTATTGATACTGGTCACATCTGTTACTGTTCCAGTGATAACTTTCTGATCTGTACCGCCTTTATCAGTTACTGTGGCTGTATCCAGATCCGCATAGGATACTCCGCCGGTGGCGAGGAGGGATACTGCCAGGAGGGACGAAAGAACGGCTTTCTTCACCGTGCTCCCGGAGGGGGCTTTCGTATGTACTTTGGCTATTTCCGACGTGACTACGTAGCAGTGCTTCACCCGGCTCCAGAGTACTCTGTACACTTTGTTCATAGGATGACTTCCTTTCTCTTCTACAATGGTACCCGCGCCGGTACCGCTTCTTTCGACCAAAACCCGACACTTGCGCGACAGTGCCGCTTTTACAGTTTCAGTATAAAATATCGGAAAGGGGCAGAAGAGAGTTTTGTCACGACACGTCGATTTTTTGGCACGACTGGTTTTAGCGGTTTTAAATGTTACAATTCTGTAAAGGAAATATATATTTTTCTCTCTGTTGAAAATAACATATTTCTGTATAAAAACCTGATTTCTGACCGGTTTTTCATATTTATGCTGTGTGGGACTGCATAAAAATTCTTTTTCTTGAGTATGGCTTTGATAAACTTATCTGCATTAAAACAGGAGATTTGATGAGCATTGAATAGATAATGAAGATTCCTCCTGCACGATCCACGGTCATCGCAATTGCCTCTATCCCATCAGCATGTCCTGCAGGTTCATGTCGAAAAGGAAATAAAAAATGCTTCGTTTTTACATCAGTTTTTGCAGTCACCAGCGACTTAGAGCGTAGAACAACCTCCCTGCACTTCGGGCATCCCTCCAAGCTTGGGTGCCCTGCAGCATACTTTCCATTTTTCTCATATGCGATTTGAATGGGTAGTGCAGGATTTTTCCTTCACTTGCCCTCTCACCGCTGCACGGAGCTCTTGAGGAACGTAATGTACTTGCCTTTTGTCTCATTTTCAACTTGAACCATAGTACAGCCCCCTACCGTTTCGCGGAGCCCCCCAGCCTCTGCATGACTCTCACTGCGATTTGCTCGTCCCTTCAGTCCTTCAAATCGCGTTCGAGAGCAGAACTTCGGGGGGACTACTGCTTTTCGATAGTGTCATTTATCCCAAGTATGTTTTATCAGTCAGCCTCATATGTGCCTTGTGCGGTAGTACAACCCACCCGTCTTCGCTTCGCTCAGCCACCCTCCCAAACTTGGGAGGGCTTGAACATTTCGATTTGTATGGGTTCCGTCAATTTCGATGGCATTCTTCCGCCCGGATTTTTGATATCCCGGGGAGAACGCTGCGCTTCCCCTGCTCTACGCGCACGGCCGGGAATGCTCGTGCCCGCCCGGGCGGAGGTGCTCGTTCACGTAAGGCCGGGAATACAATTTCAAGTCGAATTTGTAGAGCCACCGCCTGGGTAGAACCCCGGCGAGCTCATTTGCGGGCCATAGGCCCATATAATATTTGGCCGCTTCAAATTATTGATGCGGCCACCTTCCCTTTTCCCTTACCCCTTTCCCCCTTGTTTTCCTCACGCAAAAAGTGAGTCCCGAAGGGCTCACTTTATTAAATATAGGACAGTATTTCTTCCGGAGTATGGATGACGGTTTCTGCTCCGTGTTCTTTGAGGAAGTCTTCCGTGCGGAAGCCCCAGCTGACGGCGAGGCATTTGACTCCTGCATTGGCTGCAGTTTCGAGGTCTGTTTCTGTGTCTCCTACGTAGAGGGCTTCTTCTCTTGCAATGGAGAGTTTTTCCAGAATGGAATGGACCATATCCGGGGCCGGTTTCCTGCGGATGGCGGGGCTGTTTCCGATGACTATGTCGAAGCCATTTGGAAATACGGCTTTTGCCAGGGCCTGGACGTCGGAGTCGTTTTTGTTGGAGGCTACGGCTGTCCGGATGCCTTTATTTCTTAAGGCGGATAGGACTTCGGGGATGCCCGCATAGGGAGCGGTGCGGATGTGGTTGTGCTTTGCGTAGTAGGGGGAAAATATTTCTTCCAGCTTTTTTACGTCGGAGGATGTGAAGCCGTAAGCGGAGAGGGGAATTTTATTTCCGATGAATTCCAGATCTTCCGCAGGGCAGCCGCTTGAGAGGGCGAGGCATTTTTCCATGTCCGCGGTGATTCCGCTTCCGTAGCAGAGACCTACGAGGGGCTCGGAAAAGTCGTGGCGCTTTCCGTATTTCCCAAGGGCATAGTTGGTGGCTATCGTAAGGTCGGACAGGGTATCGAGGATGGTCCCGTCCATATCAAAGATGACGATTTTCATTATTTCAGGATTTCCTCTTCGCCCCAGTCGTTCGCATTTTCCACTTTCTTCTTCCGGATTCCGGGGATGAGGACGATGACGGAAACGATGAGTCCCACAAAGAGAGGGTCAAGGGGCAGTTTGATAAAGGTAGCTGCGGCCAGAGCGGCGGCTGTGGAAATAATCATGGAAGCGACGGTCCAGTACTTGGAGAGGTGACCGGGCCAGAAAACGGCCATGGAGAAGGGGATGAATATCCCGCCTCCCCGGAGGGCCATGGAGAGGTAGTTCCAGAAGAGGACTTCGCTTCCCCTGTTGGCTATGGAAATAATGCAGGCGAGGATCATCACGGCCAGTACAGAAAGTTTCGTGAGGACCAGAAGTTTATGGTCGTCTTTCACGGAGAAGAGGGGGGTAATGATATCTCTGGCGATCATGGTACCTATGCCCAGGGAGAGGCCCCCGATGCCGCTCACCAGGGAGAGAACGATACCTCCCATAGCAAGTCCTCCGATGAAGGTGGAAGTATGGTTGATGAGGTAGGTCGGGAGCACGAGGATGGGCAGGACTTCCGGGTCAAAGGCATGCATGTACATACCGATGACCACATTGGGAAGGCCTACGGGAATGACGATGAGGGCTGCCGCAAAGCATCCGAAGGATGCAGTGACCGGGGTGGATGCGGAGAAAATGCACTGCACGTAGGTCTGAGTGCAGATGATGCCTACGATGACTGAGAAAAGGTTCGCGAGAGACGGTTCGATGCCCCGTCCGAAGAGGCTGAAATGGCTGGCCGGGATGGCTGCCCATTCCGGTGTGCCGTGAAGGAGGTAAATCGCCTCAAATCCGGCAATGAAGAGGGAGAACCAGATGATGCCCATTTTGAGAATTCCGCCGATTCCTGCGCTTTTCATGCCTCCGAAGAACGTATAGCCGATGACGAGAAGGATCAGCACCACCGCCGATATTTCCGGAGGAAGACCGGTGAGATTGGCAATGATTTCAATCCCCGGGAGGGTGGAAGCGACCGCCGAGAATAGGATGCCGATAGAGGAAATAATGGACGCCAGTTCCTCCGCCCTTTCCCCGTAATGGAGGGCCAGGAACTGGGGAATCGTCTCGAGGCCTGTCCCGCGCATCTTCTTCGCATAGAAAATGCCCATGATGATGAAAGCAATCCCGCTTCCCAGGGTGAACCACCAGGCAGAGAGGCCGAAACTGTAAGCCAGCTGGGCCGTGCCTACTGTCGCACCGCCTCCGACCACCGTCCCCGCGATGCCCCCTGCCACCAGCGGCACCCCCGCAGACCTTCCGCCTACGGAGTACCCGGCAGCAGACTTCACAGACCGGGAATGATAAATACCGATGCCGATGACCAGCGCCACCGTAGCTGCGATAATGATTGCATGAAGCGTAGTCAGATTCATGAACTTCCCCTTTTTTATTATATATACATTAAATATATTAAGAGCATTATACCACAAGTGTAAAGAGAGGGCATGAGATTTAAGAAAAAATTTAGGATAGGTAACTATGCGGGGTAAGAGCGGGCAGGCATATTTATGAAATAGAAACTGTACGTTTCAAGGACTTTTGAATCGGGGCGGAAAATAAAGGGGAAAGGGAAGGATATGGTTCGCTGCGCGAACCAATTTTTTATAGTGCGCTCCGCGCACGGGCTATGGCCCGCAAATGAGCTGAAACTGGTCCTGCGCAGGCGGTGGCTCTACATGAGCGGCCTGTACCTGTATTCCCGGCCTTACGTGAATGTGCATCTCCGCACGAGCGGGCACGTGTATTCCCGGCCGTGCGCGGAAAGCGAGGGAGCGCAGCGTTCTCCTTTGGGAGTCATCCTTTCGAAGCAGCTGACGGATAGAGTATGCTATGATGCATGTCGAAATTTGGGATGAAAAAGATGATTTCCTTTGCCATCCGTTTTTTTAGTCATCAGCGGCTTGACTGAAAGATGAACCTACCCGGCCGCTCCGCGGCCACCCTTCCAGCACTCGGAAGGGTGGTGACCGGCTGTCAAGCTTTCCTTTTTCCTCATACGTGCTTTGAATGGGTAGTGCAGTTCCCCCCTCACCGCTTCGCTCGCTTCCCCCCGGACTCGGGGGCAGGTGATTTTTCAGCTTGATTATGATTTTTTCATATACACCTTGAATGGACCGTGCAGTTCCCCCCCTCACCGCTTCGCGGAGCTCCCCCGAGGGGGAGCCTGCCTGCTTGCCGATTTCCTCATTTTTCCCGGGTATGTTTCGTCAGTCAGCCCTGTTTGTGCCTTGTGCGGTAGTACAACCCCCTGCCCGCTTCTCTCGCCGCCCCCCGGACTCGGGGCAGGTGATTTTTCAGCTTGATTATGATTTTTTCATATACACCTTGAATGGACCGTGCAGTTTCCCCCCTCACCGCTTCGCGGAGCTCCCCCGAGGGGGAGCCTGCCTGCTTGCTGATTTCCTCATTTTTCCCGGGTATGTTTCGTCAGTCAGCTCTATTTGTGCCTTGTGCGGTAGTACAACCCCCTCACCGCTTCGCTCGCCGCCCCCCGGACTCGGGGGCAGGGGATTTTTCGACCTGAACGAGTATTTCAAACTCGCCTGTGTAAAATTCCCCATATAAATTTGTCAGCGCAACAGCGCTGACACCTTCCCGCAATCCCCAATCCGAATATCGAATCTGACTCAATCCAAAAATCTGACAAATGACTCAATGAAAAAGCCTGTGCAGAGTCCCCATAAAAAAATGTGCCGCATCAGCGGCACACCTTCACGAACAACGAACAACGAATCACGAATCACGAAAATCGAACCTGACTCAATCAAAAAATCTGACAAAAGACGCAACAAAGATGTATAATTAAAATATAAGAAAACAATTAGAAATTGTATTTCAAACTTATTACTCAGATACCGGCCGGGGAAAGACCGGTTTCTACTGCTGTCGTTCATTAAAGGAGGAGCTGCCATGACGATTAATTACCTGCTTCAGGTGCTGCAGGATATGGAAGATGGAAAAATCCGGGACCCTGATTACATCAAAGACCCGAAATGGGAATTTTCCAAAGCTTTCCGACGGGTACAGAGACGGATCCAGCGTCTGCGCGGCCGCATGCATTATGAACTGGTGGAAATGAACCGGGCGAAGGTATCCGCTGTTTCCGGTCATATGGAAGATTTCACGAAATTTTTCGCTTCCATCCGGAATTTCAACCTGAAGGACTGCGAGGGGCTCCCGGGGATTAAAAGTTTCATCCAGGAAGGGTTCCAGGTGGAAGATATGATGGCTGTGGCAGATGCCATCGGAGATGTGGGCACTGTCAGTTCCATGGGTTACAAATCCATCACCCCGGACTATGCAATCATGGATGCCGTGCTGTCGCTTCCGAAAGTCACTGTGGATGAAAAGAAACTCCATGAACTGGATAAAGTTTATATCGCAGAGCTCATCAGAGAACTGGAGGACTATCGCAAAGCCGCCCGGGCTCTAGTGGAAAAGCAGGAGGAAATCACTTCCGCCGCCAGGGAAGCGGCATCGCTTCTAAGCGACCTCCACGATTATTTCGTAGACGGTATCGATGATCTGAAAACCATTGTCGGAGAAAAAGGCCCCGACTGGGAAAAATATGACCAGTCCGAAAAGATGCAGATTGCCAGGGCCATCCAGGCAGCCCATCTCATTACTATTCTCTTCCCCCGCCTCATCGACCCCGATACAAATGAACTCAGTGAAAAGACAGCAAGGGCCATCGAAAAGACAAGGCATGCCCTCTCCTTCCGGGATGCATGAAATAAAAAACGCGGAGACTTTCTGCAGGAAGTCTCCGCGTTTTTATTTTGAAATATTATAAAAAAAGACCACCCTTAAGATGCACTCGAAGGTGTCTGAAATCAAGTGAAGCTGGCCAGGGAAATCAATCAAAAAGAGCCGGGTTTTCAATGAAAGAAATTCATCCCATTTTCGACTTGAACGGGCTTTTCACACCTGCCTGTGCAAAATCCCAATAAAAATATGCCGCATCAGCGGCACACCTTCCCCAAGTCCCAATTCCCAATTCCCAATTCCAAAATCCGAATACCGCTTCTGCCTCAAACCACCTTATCTGACAAATGTCTCGGAATTTTTTACGTAACGCATGAATCCTTTCCAGTCATTTTCCATGCTGACCATCGTACGCCCCCTCACCCTTCGGGAGCTCCCCGGACGCGGGGAGCCTTTCTGCTTTTCGGTAGAGTCAAATGACATGAGTACCTTTCATCAGTCAGTCCCGTATGTGCCGGCTGCGGCAGTACAACCCCCTGCTCGCTCCGCTCGCCGCCCCCCGGACTCGGGGGGCAGGTGGATTTCGACTTGTACGGGTATTTCAAACCCGCCTGCGCAAATTCCCCATAAATAATCGGCGGCCATCAGGCCGCCACCTTCCCGAAATCCGAAATCCCCAATCCGCCATCCGAAAATCGAATCTGACTCAATCCGAAAATCTGATAAATGTCTCAATAGAAAAAGCCTCCCGGCTCCAATGAACCGGAAGGCTTTATTTCTATTTCTAACAACTATTATTTATGTTCAAATACGTCGACTCTTCTGCTTTCCGGACCGGTAGCTCCTTCATCGCCTTTGACCATGGGGATGAGTTTGGATCCGTCTACGCCCTGGGATACAGCGTAGGCTTTGACGCTTTCGATGCGGCGGGCAGCGAGGTCTTTATTGTATTCGGCAGAGCCGGTGGGGTCTGCGCGGCCTACGAGTTTGAAGGTGTGGCCTGTTTCTTTTGCCTTTGCGATGAAGTCTTTCAGGTTCAGTTTCTGGGAATCGGTGAGAACTGCGGAATCGCTGTCGAAATGAACGGAATTCATGTAGTAGTCATTTTCCGGAGCGGCTACCGGGGTATCTGCCGGAACTTCGACGGGTGCTGCATTTCCTCTGACTTCATCATTTCTGATGATGGAAACGGTGGACGGTTCTTCTGCCTGTGCTTCATAGTCCAGGTTTTTTTCTTCTCTTTCGAAAACTTCACCGGAGTGGTCTTTGCCTCCGAAACGGTAGGAAACGCCGGCAATGAAGCCTTTGTAGGAAACGTTATTTTCAGAATCGCCCTTTGTATTCAGGTAATGGTAGCCTGCATTGAGGTCCACATTCTTGTCCAGGGCCAGGTTCACCCCTGCTTCCCACATGGAGGTCTGCTCGGTGCCTACGGCGCCTTTGGCGTATACGTCCACCACATCATTGATGGGCTGGCGGGCAATGACGCCCAGCTGGGCGATATTATTCGTCTGGTCATCGGAACCGAAGACGCGCTTCGGGAAATTCTTCATATAAATGCGGTTCCAGCCTACAAAGCCTGCCACCTGGGGATGGAAGGAATAGAGCGCATTGATTTCATTCATATTTCCATCGGTATGATCCGAATGGAGACCGGTGTACTGGTACTGCGCAGCCCAGCGGTCATTGATTCCATAAGTCACTCCGCCCAGGAAATTCCACTTTCCGTCGGATTTGTAGCCATTGGATTTAGCCTCGGCATCCCACATGCCCACATTGATTTCCGTCTGTCCTTCCTTGAAAGAAGTCTGGGGAGAAGCGAAAGCCACGCCCGTTACGGAAGCGGCCAGAGCCATCATAATCAGGATTTTTTTCATAGTTATATACCTCATTCTCGTAAAATTTTTTCTGGAAATATATATGTATTATAACATAATAAAGAGGGTGGAAATAGAGAACATAAGTAGGTACCGGACTTTGAGAAATATAGAAGTTTTTAATGACTCATGTTCGAAAAAGCGGGGAAAAGGGGTAAGGGAAGGATATGGTTGGCTGGCGCCAACCAATTTTTTGTAGTGCGCTTCGCGCACGGGCTATGGCCCGCAAATGAGCTGAAACTGGTCCTGCGCAGGCGGTGGCTCTACATGAGCGGCCTGTACCTGTATTCCCGGCCGTGCGCGGAAAGCGAGGGAGCGCAGCGTTCTCCTTTGGGAGTCATCCTTTCGAAGCAGCTGACGGATAGAGTATCTTATGATTCATGTCGAAATTTGGGATGAGAAAGATGATTTCCTTTTCCATCCGTTTTTTCAGTCATCAGCGGCTTGTCTGAAAGATGAACTTACCCGTCTTCACTGCGCTCAGGCACCCTTCCAGCACCCGGAAGGGTGGTGACCGGCTGTCAAGTTTTCCTTTTTCCTCATACGTGCCTTGAATGGGTAGTGCAGTTCCCCCTCACCGCTTCGCTCGCCGCTCCCCGGACTCGGGGGGCAGGTGTATTTCGACCTGAACGAGTATTTCAAACCCGCCTGTGTAAAATCCCCCATATAAATTGGTCAGCGCATCAGCGCTGACACCTTCCCGATTACCCCGACCGCCCCGATCACCCCGACCACCCCGATTCAAAAGTCAATCGATCATATAGTTACCTTTCGACTATACGTCCGGCATCAATTCTTTTACCGCATCAGCGCTGACACCTTCCCGATTGCCCCGACCGTCCCGATCACCCCGACCACCCCGATTCAAAAGTCAATCGATCATATAGTTACCTTTCGGCTATACGTCCGGCATCAATTCTTTTACCGCATCAGCGCTGACACCTTCCCGATAGCCCCGATAATCCCGAGACCCCCGATACCCCCGATTCAAAGGTCAATATAAAAATGGGCGCCTTGACTATTTCAAGGCGCCCACCTTCACTGATCACTTGTCACTTAACACTATTTATTCTCACACATCATAGACGAAGGTGAATTCTTTCTTCGTTTCTTTGCGGATGGTACGGCCTACGGTGCAGTGTTCTACCGGTACGGTCTGGAGGAATTCTCTTTCTTCCAAAGGAACGGTTTTCGGCAGGTGGAAGGTGGCACGGATGACACCGACTCCGCCGGCTTCTGCTATTTCCTTATCCGCTTCGGCCCAGGCGCCGTCCATGGAGATGCCTTTCTTTCCGGCTCCGTAGATAATGTTCGTGAGGGTGCAGGAAATGACGGCGGAAAGAAGCAGTTCGACCGGGGTCATGTATTCGCCTTTGCCTCCCACTTCTTTCACCGCATCGGAGTGGATAATTTCCTTCCGCCCCGGTACTTCAAATGACAGTCTCATCTGTCCTTCGTTTGTAATTTTCATCATGGGTAAGACCTCCTTTATGAAATGGAACTCCTGTCTTTATTATACCATGATGTATCATAAGATTTTTATTGAAGAAACTATATGATGAAATACTTTTGTTTCGGGGATGTCGGGGGTCTCGGGGTTCATTCCGGGGATGTCGGGATGATGCGGCGCAAATTCATGGGCGACGCAGTTTTTGATTCAGCCTGCCGTACATTTTCGAATCGATTGTACAACCCTCTGCCCGCTTCGCGGAGCCCCCCGCTACGGCATGACTCTCACTGCCATTTGCGCGCCCCTGGCTGCGCCTCTCTCCTTCAAATGGTGTTCGAGAACAGCACTTCGGGGGGCCTTCCTACTTGTCGATTTTCTTATTTTACCGGGATATGATGGCAGTCAGCCTCATATGTGCTGTCTACCGAACCCTGCTCGAGTACCATTCCAGTACATTTTCGTCTTGTACCTGCTTGACATCCCCCCACCGCTTCGCGGAGCCCCCCGCACTTCGGGGGGCTTGACCGTTACGGCCTGAACGGGTATTTCACACTCGCCTGTGCAAAAACCCCATAAAAAAATCGTGCCGCGGGAGCGGCACACCTTCACGAACCACGAATCACGAATCACGAAATCTCGATACTGACAATACCGGGGCTCGCCGTGGTGAGGCTAACCCACGAATACCGCATCTGACTCTATCCGCAAAGATAACAAATGTCTCCAATAAACAAAAATCCCCCGACTGGATAGACGGGGGTAATCTTTGGCCAGTATAGATCAATCGGCTGCAGGGACTTTGGCCTGGACACGCAGGGACGGAGCTGCCGTATGAACGGAGGTGGCCGACAAGTTTGTCATGTCGTGAGGTTACTGACGCTTGATTTTTGTCTTTCATCGGGGGATTTTCTTGATTTTGTTTTCATACCGGTATGAGGGAGATTGGAATCCGGCCCGCTTTGCCCTTCCGCCCGGTTCGATCGAGTGTGCACATCTTTCTTCGTTTCTCTGTCTATATAGTACAGAAAAGGAAATTTATTTTATTAGATTTTCGTTAATTTTTCTGGTAAGAATCCATTTCGACGGGTACCGGCAGATGAACTTACCCGACTCCGAGGGGGAGCCTGCCTGCTTGCCGATTTCCCCATTTTTCGGGTACTTTTCACCAGTCAGTCTCATTTGTGCCTTGTGCGATAATACACCCCCCTGCTCGCTGCGCTCGCCGCCCCCCTGACCAGTGGGGCAGGTGAAATTCGACTTGTACGGGCTTTTATACTCGCCTGTGCACAGCCCCAATATAATCTTGTGCCGCGGGAGCGGCACACCTTCACGAACCACGAATCACGAAATCTCGATACTGACCATACCGGGGCTCGCCGTGGTGAGGCTGACCCACGAATACCGCATCTGGCTCTATCCATATAGCTGAAAATTGACTCAAAAAAAGCCTCCCGGCTCAAATTAGACCGGAAGGCTTTATTTCTAAAAACTAACGACTATTTCTCTTCCTTGTTTTCCCCGCTCATGAGGTCCTGCATTTCCTTGATCATGCCCACGTTTCCGCTTTCGATGAGTTTTCTGAATTCATCGAGCTGGTCTTTGATTTCTTTGGACATTTCAGGGAATTTGGGGGCAATCTTTTTGATGGTTTTGATGATGATCTGGGAGACTACGTAGCGGGTGTACCATTTGTTGTCCGCCGGAACGATGTACCAGGGGGCGTCTTCGGTGGAGGTGGCAGTGATCATTTCGCTGTAGAGTTCCTGATAACGGTCCCAGTAGCGGCGTTCGTTGATATCGGCCATGGAGAATTTCCAGTTTTTCTTCTTGTTGAGGATTCGTTCGGCCAGGCGGTCCCGCTGTTCGTCTTTGGATACGTGGAGGAAAATCTTGACTACGGGGAATCCGTTTTCGCCCAGGTATCTTTCCCAGTCCCGGATCTGGCGGTAGCGGGTGTCCCAGATATTTTTGTCGATCAGTTCCTTTGGAAGTTTGCCTTCTTTCACAAGGTCATGGACACGGGTGACAATGACATCTTCATAGTGGGAGCGGTTGAAGATACCGATATCGCCGCATCTCGGCAGGGCGCGGTTGATACGCCACATGTAGTCGTGGTCTTTTTCTTCACTGCTTGGCTGTTTGAAGGAGACCACATGGACTCCGTTCGGGTCCAGGTGAGAGAATACGTGCTTGATGGTTCCGTCTTTTCCGGCAGCGTCCATGGCCTGGAGTACGATGACCAGTCCATAGGTGCTCTGTGCGTACAGTTTGGCCTGAAGGATGGACAGTTCGGAAAGGGCTTTCGGGAAAGCCACTGTCTTGACTGCTTCTTTGTCCACATCTACGTCGCAGGCGGTGGGGAATTTCTTCAGATTGATTTTTTCCCCTTCTTTCGCCCGATAGCGATCGATATCAATCTTCGTATTTCCCAGCGGCTTCTTCGGCTTTTCCGCACATGGTTTACCGACTTCAACTTCTACCTTCTCTTCCATAATTCTCTCCCCTTTTTTAAAATATGAAATATTATTATAGGAAATATATCTTCAGTGTATCCCTTTTAAAGAAACCTTGCAACTGGATTGGAAATAGTGAAAAGTGATAAGTGGTAAGTGAAGGATATGGTCGTCTCCGCCGACCAATCTATTATAGTGCGCTTCGCGCACAGGATGGCCTGAGATTGTTCCATCAGTTAGTCTCATTTCCGACTTGTAACGATAGTACGACCCCTCAGTCCGCTTCGCGGCCAGCTCCCCAAGCCTGGGGAGCCTTAAACGTTTCGACTTGAACGGGATTTTCAAATCCGCCTGTACACATTCCCCATATATACTCATCGGCGCATCAGCGCCGATACCTTCCCGCATCCCGCACCCCGAATTTTCGAAATAGAATCTAACGGGGCACGTCACAGTGAGGCTAATCCCGAATACCGAAAATGACACAAACCATCTGATCTGATAAAAGACTCAAAAAAGCCTGTACACATTCCCCATATATACTCGCGGCCGAAAGGCCGCCATCTTCACGAACCACGAAATCTCGAAACTGCCTGTATCGGGGCTCGCCGTGGTGAGGCTGATTCACGAATACCGCTTCTGACTCAGGGCAAAAAACGGACAATCGTTTATTTCTTGGCAGATATACTCTCCTGTATTTCCGCCAGGGATTTCAGGTCTACGGCAGAGATGAGTTTCTTGAACCGTTCGAGCTGTTCGGCGATTTCCGGCGCCAGTTTCGGGAACTGGGGGTTGATGTCTTTGAGGGCTTTCAATGTAATCCTGGCCACTACGTAGCGGGTGTACCATTTGTTGTCCGCCGGAACGATGTACCAGGGGGAAATGTCTTTGGAGGTTCTCGAGATCATTTCTTCATAGAGCTGCTGGTACTGGTCCCAGTACTGCCTTTCGTTGATATCGGAGAGGGAGAATTTCCAGTTTTTCTGCTGGTTGACGATTCTGTCCATGAGCCGTTTCTGCTGTTCCTCTTTTGACAGATGGAGGAAAATCTTGATCATGCGGAATCCATTCTGGTGGAGGTATTTCTCCCAGTTGTTGATCTGCTCGTACCGTTCTTCCCAGATATTTTTGTCGATGAGGTCTTTGGGAAGCTGTCCTTTGTCGATGAGATCGTGGATTCTGGTGACAATGACATCTTCATACTGGGAGCGGTTGAATATGCCGATATCCCCTCTGCCCGGCAGGGCTTTATTGATGCGCCACATGTAGTCGTGGTCTTTTTCCTCCGTGGTAGGCTGCTTGAAAGAGACGACTTTCACTCCTCCCGGGTCCAGGTTGGAAAATACGTGGTTCACCGTACCGTCTTTTCCTGCGGCATCCATGGCCTGGAGTACGATGATGAGTCCGTAGGTATTCTGGGCATACAGCTTTTCCTGCAGGTCCTTCATCTTCTCAATGGTTTCCGGGAAATACAGGGATTTGACCTTTGCCTTGTCAATCTTCACATCGCATCCGGTGGAATATTTCTTCAGATTGACTTTGTCTCCTTCCTTCACCCGGTAGCGGTCTATATCTATCTTTCCATCAGTGATTTCTTCCATACTATGCTCCTTTTGGAAATACCATTCCCTCTCGTTTTTAATTATAAAACCAGGAAAGAGGGTCCGTTGTGAATGGAGTTATAGAAAATTTATATCGTGAAGGATAAGTAAAATCTAATTTAGAGTCAATTGTCCGTTTTGCGGTTTGAGGCAGATGCGGTATTCGGGATTAGCCTCACTGCGACATGCCCCGGTAGATTCTCTTTCGAGATTTCGGGGTTCGGGGTGCGGGGTTCGGGGTGCGGGAAGGTGTCAGCGCTGATGCGCTGACAAATTTATATGGGGGATTTGCACAGGCGGGTGTAAAATACCTGTTCAGGTCGTAACGTCGAAGGCCCCCCAGGTTTGGGGGGCTGTCGCCGAAGGCGGCTGAGGGGTCGTACTATCGCTGCCTGTCGAAAATGGATATTTTATTTGTCAGATAAGATGGTTTGAGGCAGATTCGGTATTCGGAATTAGCCTCACTGCGACATGCCCCGGTAGATTCTCTTTCGAGATATCGGACATATAGCCGAAAGGAAACTATATGGTCGATTGACTTTTGAATCGGGGTGATCGGGACGGTCGGGGCAATCGGGGTGGTCGGGAAGGATATGGTTCGCTTTGCGAACCAATCTTATGTAGTGCGCTTCGCGCACGGGCTGTTGCCCGCACTTGTGCCGGCAAGGGTTTTAGACAGGCGGTGGCGCGACAATTGCGGACTGTACCTGTATTCCCGGCCTTACGTGTACCTGCATCCCCGCACGAGAGTGATCGTGTATTCCCGGCCCCGCGCGGAAAGCGGAGAGAGCGCAGCGTCCTCCCCGGGATGTCACACATACGCCAAAAGGTCGGGCCGCCCGGTCATGGGGACAGGCGGTTTTGGGCTTGTATGAGATTTTCAAACCCGCCTGTGCACATTTCCCATCCATACTTGCGGCCATCAGGCCGCCACCTTCCCGACAGCCCCGATCACCCCGACAGTCCCGATTCAAAAGTGATGGTTAAAAAAAAGTCCGCCTTTCGTTTTAAACTTCCAATCACTAATCACTATTTCATAAAAAAATTTTAAAAATAAAATCGACCTTTTGTACTATACCATCAGATGGCCATTTCCACAAAAATTTTCAGGGAAATGACATTTCTTCCGGAGTGTCTGAAATTCAAGACGCTGTGCCATTTCCCACTGTTTTCATGCTTTTTTGGATTTTCCGTTCCTACAAAGGATGGTATTTTTCATCCTTCTTCCTTCCCCTATCTTGTGAATTCACAAGGGCTCTAATCCATGATAGAATATAGTTATTCACAGAGAGATGAACTTATCCACAGCTTTATTCAAAAAGCCGCAGTTTTCGTATTTATCGAATTTTTCATGGATTTTTGGGGAAATATTTTCGTGAGAAATTCACAGGTATTCACAGGTTATTCACTTTTATTTCAACAATTTTTTGAGGGTTATTATGGATATATTTGAGTTATGGGATAAGGTGCTGGCGTACATTGATAAGAATGATCACCAGTTCTACCAGATGTTTTTTAATGATGTCTTTCCTTTTTCCATATCTGAGGACCGGCTGATTCTCCAGGTGGCCAATCCCTACCGGGCGCGGTGGATCAATACGATGTACCGGGAGAAGCTGGAGCGTATCGTCAGGGATATCACGGGAAAGACGGTGACTGTGGAAATCAATGCGCAGCCTGCCGGTCCCGCTCCCGCTCCTTTCACGGAAATAGAGGAAAAAGAAGAGGCGCCGGTCGTTTCGTTCCCTCCGGAGAAGGAGGAATCGATTCCCCTTCCGGAGGAGGAAAACGGGGAGGCTCCCCTGGAACCGCCGGACTGGGACAGTCTTATGCCGAAAAGCGCCGATGAGGCGGACCTTCCGGATATCATGAATATAAGGGACAATGGAGAATCTTCTCCTTCCGATTCCCGGCCGAAGGCGGAAAAATCTACGCCTTCCTATACCCAGACGAACTGGGTGAATAAAGAATTCACTTTCGATACTTTTGTCAGCACGAACTGCAACGAGCTGGCCTACCAGGCGGCAAAGAGCGTGGCGGAATCGGCGACGAACCCGAATTCCCCGGACCAGAAGCTGAATCCTCTTTTCATCTACGGTCCTTCGGGGCTGGGAAAGACCCACCTGCTTCATGCCATTTACAATTATGTACGGGAAAAACGGCCGGATATGAAGGTCCTCTACGTAACGAGCGAGACTTTCACCAATGAGCTGATCAGCGCCATCCAGAACCGGTCCATGCCGAAGTTCCGGGAAAAATACAGGAATCCTGATTTCCTCCTCATCGACGATGTGCAGTTCTTCGGTTCCAGGGATTCCACGAAGATGGAAATATTCAACACATTCAACGAGCTTTTCAGCAAGAAGAAAAATATCATCATGACCAGCGATCGCACGCCGTCAGATATTGAAAAGCTGGAAGACCGTCTCCGGAGCCGCTTCTCCAGCGGACTGGTAGCCCCTATTTCCCCGCCGGACTATGAAATGTGCTGCATCATCCTGCGCAAAATGGCAGAAAAATTCCACATCATCCTTCCGGAGGATGTGGTCAAGTATATAGCCAACCATATCAATACGAACGTCCGTGAACTGGAAGGTTCCTTCAACAGGCTTTACAATTATTCCCATTTAAAAGAACGGCCCATCGACCTTCCTTTTGCCAGGGAAGCGCTGAAGGACCAGATTTCCCCGGACAGCGACCGGGAACTGACGGTAGATATCATCATCGATACGGTCTGCCGGTATTATAATGTAAAGAAAGAAACCATGCTTGCCAAGGGACGGCCGAAACGGATTGTCATCCCCAGGCAGATGGCCATGTACATCTGCCGGAAGGAGCTGGATATTTCCTTCCCCGCCCTGCGGGATGCTTTCCACCGGAAAGACCATTCCACCGTCCTCTATGCCTGCGAACGGGTCGAAAAAAATCTGGAAAACGACAGACAGACCAGGGAAGATGTGGAGGCCATAGAGAATCTTCTCAAGAAGCGCTGATTCCTGTGAAGAAAAGGGTACATATGATGGAATAATTCAGTGGATAACTTGTGAAAAAAAAGGACCTGCCTGAAATCTGTGAAAATTGTGAACAGCAGAAATCATTATTCACCGGTTTCTGACAAAGGGCGGCCTTCGATAAAATCTCTATTTTCACAGAATTATTCACATTTTCACAGCCTTCTACTACGACTGCTACGACAATATTTCAATCATCTTAGTTTTTAAAGGAGCTGCCATGAGAGTCATCTTCAACAAAACAGACCTTTGCAACGCCCTGGACCGTGTCCAGCGGGCAGCACAGGCAAAAATCACTTCCAATACGAATAACGGATTCTTCATTTCCGCCATGCAGGGCCAAATCCTGATCCAGGCCAATGATTACAGTGTAGGCATCAAGACCACCTGCCCCGCTTCCATTGAGGAAAACGGGATAGCGGTCATTGCTGCCAGCCAGCTGCAGTCCACCCTCCGCATGATGCCAAACGGCGATATCACCATGACCATGGATAAAGAAAATAATATCGCCACCTTTACAAGCGGCGCCTATGTAGCCCGTTTCCCCACCAGGGACCAGGCGGAATTCCCGGACGTACAGGAAATGGATGATTCCAGCCACTGCTTCCTTTCCTGCAGGAACTTTGCGGAAATGGCAGGCCTTACTGCCTATGCCGCAGCCACGGACAAGCAGAAACCTCTCTTTACAGGAATCCTTTTTGAAATAACGGAAAACCTCTTCACCATGGCAGCCACCAATACCCATCGCCTGGCTGCCAAAGAAATTTCCCTGGACGAACCGGCTACCGCCAAAGGACGGATCATCGTTCCCTCCGGCATCCTGTCCGATGTAGTCCGCCTCCTTCCGGTGAATGATGAAAAAGCGCAGATCAAAATCACCTGGTCCAGAAACCACGTGGCCTTTACCTTTGGAGAAACCTATTTCATCGCCAACCTGATCAACGGGGAATATCCGAATTTCCATGCAATCATCCCCTCCCGCTTCGATGCGGAAGCAGTACTCAACCTGAAAGAATTTGAAGAAGCCGTCCGTTTCGTATCCCCAATTTCCAGGGATATGAATTACCAGACCATTAACTTCCATTTCAACAGCGACACACTGGAAATCTTCGAAGAAGACCCGGACATCGGACGAAGCGATACCACCATCCCCGTGAAACTGACCGGAGATAATATTTCCCTGACCTTTAACTGCAACTACATCGAAGATATCCTGAAACATTCCTCCGGAGAAACCGTCATCCTTCACCTTCTGAAGAACGGACCCCTCCTGGTGGAACAGGAAGAAGACAAGAGCTACCGCTATATTGTGACCCCCATGAGAGGAAGAAATTAATGAAAATCATTAAAATTTACGGAGACTATATCCAGCTCGACCAGTTTCTGAAAAAAACAGACCATATTTCCTCCGGCGGTGAAACCGGCGCATTCCTCGAAGCCCATACAATCACCCTGAACGGAGTCAAAGTGCACGAAAAACGGAAAAAAATCCGCCAGGGCGATACCCTCGTCATTGACGAAGAAACCTACCGCATAACCGGAGAATAACATGCGCTGCCAATCCCTACGGCTCATCCAGATCCGGAACTTTCAGGACAAAACCATAGAACCGTCAGAGACCCTTACCCTCCTCACCGGACCCAACGGCTGTGGAAAGACGAACCTCATGGAAGCCATCTACTATGCCTCCTCGGGGAAATCCTTCCGCACAGGAAACGATGGAGAAATGATCCGCCTCGGCTGCGAGGAAGGGACCATCCTCCTCACCTATAAAACCGGCCGCCTGGACCAGGAAATCAAGATCAGACTTTCCAGAAACCAGGGAAAGAAAATCTTCCTGAACGATACCCCTATCCGCAGGAAAGAACTGGTGGGCCTCTTTCCCACCGTCCTCTTCACTCCCGATGAAATGCAGCTCATCAAAGGGCCGCCCCTCCTGCGCCGGAGATTCCTGGATATGGAAATATCCCAGGTCTCTCCCCGGTACTACGAAGAAATCCTCCGCTATACCCGGGCCGTGCAGCAGAGAAACGCAGCCCTCAAAAACGCCCAGACCACCGGCCAGAAGCCGGACCTTGACCTCTGGGACATGCAGATTGCAAACGGCGCCTGCTACATCGTGAAGAAAAGGCTGGAAACCATTTCCAAAATGAACGAAACCGTACCGGCCATGGAAAGCGTACTCACCGGAGACAAAGAAAAACTGGAAATCAGGTACTGCCAGCAGGGGACCGATACACCCAGATACGACATGGAATGGTACCTCACCCAGCTTGCTGAAAGGCGCAAAGAAGACGGAAGATTCTGCCACACCTCCATCGGACCCCACAGAGACGACTGCACCTTCCTCATGAACGGTCTCGACATCTCCTCCTACGGCTCCCAGGGCCAGCAGAGGACAGCCATCCTCTCCATGAAACTCTCCGAAATGGAATACATCCGCCGCGAAACAGGCGAATACCCCGTCCTCCTTTTAGACGACATCGGAAGCGAACTGGACAAAAACAGAAGAAAAGCCCTCCTTTCCTTCCTCATGGACCACCAGGTCCAGACCATCGTCACCGGCACCGAACTGGTGACAGAAGGAGGAAAAGTGATCGAAGTGGAGGGGGATTAGTAGATAGAAATAAAGAGCCTTCCGGTTCATAAGAGCCGGGAGGCTTTTTGTGTGGAAAAACGGATTGCGGAAGGCGGATTTCGGATTGCGGGGTGGATATGGTTCGCTGCGCAAACCAATTTTTTATAGTGCGCTTTGCGCACGGGCCTATGGCCCGCACTTGAGCTGGCAAGGATTTTTAGACAGGCGGTGGCTCTTTACTAGCGACTTGAAAGTGTATTCCCGGCCTTACGTGTACCTGTATCCCCGCATGAGGGTGATCGTGTATTCCCGGCCCCGCGCGGAAAGCGGATGGAAGCGCAGCGTTCTCCCTGGGAAGACACCTTTACTGATCTGTCTCTTCCGTCAGCTATGCCCGGCGTTAACCTCCCCGAAGTGCGGGGAGGTGGCCGAACGAAGTGAGGTCGGAGGGGATGTCAAGCACCTGCAAGTCGGAATATCTCCAATGATCCACGACTTTTGGGTTCGCTGTAAAGCACATATGGGTCTGACTGACGAAACAAACTTTGTGAAACTCTCCAAATACGACAGGCAGCGATAGTACGACCCCTCAGCCGCCTTCGGCGACAGCCCCCCAAACCTGGGGGGCCTTTGACGTTTCGAACCTGAACGGGTATTTCAAACCCGCCTGTGCAAAAACCCCATAAAAAATTGTTGCCGCTTCAGCGGCAACACCTTCCCGACAGCCCCGATCACCCCGATAATCCCGACAGTCCCGATTCAAAAGTCAATCGATCATATAGTTTTCTTTCGGCTATATGTCCGAAATCTCGAAAAAAAATCTACCGGGGCATGTCGCAGTGAGACTAACCCCGAATACCGAACCTGTCTCAAACCATCTTATCTGACAAATAAAATATCCATTTCCGACAGGCAGCGATAGTACGACCCCTCAGCCGCCTTCGGCGACAGCCCCCCAAACCTGGGGGGCCTTTGACGTTTCGAACCTGAACGGGTATTTTACATCCGCCTGTGCAAAAACCCAATAAAAAATTGTTGCCGCTTCAGCGACAACACCTTCCCGACAGTCCCGATTCAAAAGTCAATCGACCATATAGTTTCCTTTCGGCTATATGTCCGAAATCTCGAAAAAGAATCCACCGGGGCATGTCGCAGTGAGGCTAACCCCGAATATCGAATCTGCCTCAAACCATCTTATCTGACAAATAAAATATCCATTTCCGACAGGCAGCAATAGTACGACCCCTCAGCCGCCTTCGGCGACAGCCCCCCAAACCTGGGGGGCCTTTGACCTTTTGAACCTGAATGGGTATTTCAAACCCGCCTGTGCAAAAACCCAATAAAAAATTGTTGCCGCTTCAGCGGCAACACCTTCCCGACAGCCCCGATCACCCCGATAATCCCGACAGTCCCGATTCAAAAGTCAATCAACCATATAGTTTCCTTTCGGCTATATGTCCAAAATCTCGAAAAAGAATCCACCGGGGCATGTCGCAGTGAGGCTAACCCCGAATACCGAACCTGCCTCAAACCATAAAACTGACAATTGACTCAATGAAAAAGCCTGTGCACAGTCCCCATAAAAAATGTGCCGCGGGAGCGGCACACATTCACGAACCACGAATCACGAATCACGAAATCTCGATATTGACCATACCGGGGCTCGCCGTGGTGAGGCTAACCCACGAATACCGGAATAGACACAAACCGTAAATCTCTCAAATGACACAAATTACTCCCACCACTTCTGCGGCATTTTATTGAGGGCCAGTTCCGCTTCTTCCGTGGTGATTTCTTTCATCGGTTTATGGAGGAGGAGGGAGAGGAGTTTCCTTTTTTCTTCTGCCGTTCCGTATTTATGGAAGATATTTTCCTTGGCCCGGTGGATGAGGATTTCTCTGGCTTCGTCGTACATGGAGTAGTCGCAGGGAAGGATTTTGTTGACTTCCTGATAGGTATAGTGAGGATTGGCCTTCAGGATGAGGATGACTTTATTCTTTTTCTGTTTTTCCAGTTTCCGCTCGCAGGCGATGCAGATTTTCCGTTCCGGAGGACAGAGGCTGCCGCAGACGGGACAGGGATGGTAGCCGCTGGCCCGTTCGCCTTTGCGGATTTTCATGGCTTCCGCCATCATATCTGCAAACTGGGGGCGGATTTTTTCATTGGACACGTGTTTTTCCACCCAGTTGTCTACCCAGGCCCGCTCTTTTTCCGTCAGGGGGAGGCTGTACATTTTTTCTTCTTTTTCAATCTGCCGGTTCACCACATCCACCGTGGTGGAGGGAGCCTTTTCCCTTTTATGGGGACCTGCGCGGAAGCGGATGTCCTTGAAATATTTCCCCACTTCATCTTTCTGCAGACGGGCAAGGATTTCCCTTTTCATCATGAAAAGCTGCTGAAGGAAGGCGGAGTTGGAGACGGAAACGATGAGGGTATCTCCTTTCCAGCCGATCACCCAGGATTCGGAGGCCAGGATTTCGCCTACGATGTCTTTCCACCGCTTCTGGAAAAGGAAGAACTGGAAACCGGTATTTCCAAAAATCTGCTTCCTGAGATCCGAGGAGAAAAAGACGTTGGAAATATTGTCCATCTTCCGGTACCTGCGGCCCGTGGGCCTCTTGTCTTCTTCCATGGCTTTTCTCCTTTCCATTGATTTTCTATTATTATACAATAGATGAAAAGTTGTTAGTGCTTAGAATTTAGATTTCACTAAAAACTAAAAACTATTCATTCGAAAGGAAATGAAATGATGCCTGTTTTATCCAATCATCTCGCCCTCCCGCCCATCGGCTATGGAACTTATAATATGTCCGACGAAGAAACGGAAAAAGCGGTGAAGGAAGCCCTTTCCGCAGGATACCGCCTCATCGACGGCGCTGCTTTTTATGGCAATGAAAAAGGAGTGGGAAAAGGAATCGCTGTCTCCGGTATTTCCAGAGAAGAAATCTTTGTTACCTCCAAAGTGTGGAACCGGGACAGGGGCTATGAAAAGACAAAAGCAGCCTTCCAAAAGACCCTCTCCGATCTGGGACTTGCCTATCTCGACCTTTACCTCATCCACTGGCCGGCGAATACGAAGAAATACGGCGCACCGGCGATCCGGGAAAATCAGGAAACCTGGCGGGCTCTGGAAGATTTATATATGGACGGCTATATCCGCTCCATCGGCGTATCCAATTTTCTTCCCCATCATCTGGAAGAACTGGCGGAAACGGCTCGCATCATGCCCATGGTGGACCAGCTGGAAATCCATCCCGGCTGGCTCCAGAAAAAAGCGGTAGACTACTGTCAGTCGAGAGGAATCGTCGTGGAAGCCTGGGCCCCCCTGGGGCGCATGACCATGGCCGGAGATGCCGCTATTTCCTCCATCGCAGAAGCTCACGGAAAAACAGCCGCCCAGATATCCCTCCGCTGGGAAATCCAGCACGGCATCCTCCCCATCCCCAAATCCTCCCACCCGGAAAGAATGAGACAGAATCTCTCCGTCTTCGACTTCTCCCTGACCGAAAAAGAAATGACCACGCTGGACGCACTCCCTCCCATGGGCGGCCGTTGCTTTGAAATCGATGAAATGGACCTGTGAATTTGTGTATAAATGTGTGAAAAAGTATAAATTTTGAGTTATGAGTTATTAGTGGTTAGTTTTTAGAAATATTTCGGGTGGCTTTGAGGTCATTTGTGTAAATAGGGGTTAGTGGTTTTTATTTCGAAAACTTTAGAGTCATTCGATTTCAAAAGCTGGACATAGGGGTTAATGGTTAATAGGCGGAAAACTTTCGGGGCCATTCGGATGGAAAGCTGTACATAGGGGTTAATGGATAATGGATGGAAAACTTTCGGGCTATTCGGATGGGAAGCTGTACATAGGGGTTAATGGTTAATGGATGGAATGCTTTCAGGTCATCCGGATGGGAAGCTGGACATAGGGGTTAATGGCAATATCATTAACTTAACAGCTGCTAAAGTGCTTCCAAATCGAAATTTCTCTATTGCGTTTAAAGGAAATAGGGCCTTATTCACCCTGTTCGGAGTA